>JBGTNL010000022.1:0-243767 GCA_041743085.1 Flavobacteriaceae bacterium | reverse complement strand
TTAGTTGAAACCCTGCCTGCGGCAGGCAGGTATGCACTTTAGTGCAAGACTTTCAGTTTCTAAAAACATTTTAGCCATAATAGTTATTAGGTTATTGATTATTAAGTTATTATAGCGTTCCGACTAAATAACGAATAACTTGGTAACCCAATAACTGTTCGCAATTTCATTGCTTTTCAATACCTCCGCCATAGGACGGACAGGCATGGATTTTCAATCCATAGTGGTTTAGTTTCCCTCCCCGATGAAGCATATGCCGTTAAGTAAAGTTAACACATAATTCGATAAAACCGGGACCTTTAGAAATGGGAATGTGACAGTCTGAAGCGATTTTCATCCCCTTTGTTGGTGTTGCAAAAACCATACGTGAGTTTTTGTCAGAAAGAATGAATAGGATTAATTATATTACAATAGTGACGCAGAACAGCGTGGGCACACTTTAAAAAATCGGTATCTTTAATCTAAGTAATTCCCCTATGGCCCTGCCTAGGGGTTTCCGATTTACCTCTCCTCTTGCATCCGACGAACGAAGAGAGAGGAATGCACAGGGTCGGAACTGCCTTTTAAGCAGTTCCGGGCGGGGTAAAATACAAAATTTCGGTTTTTGGTCCCAAGGCCAAAATGAAACCGGCGAAACCTGTGCCGAGCCTGTCGAGGTATACCTCTATGGCTCTGCCTTGAGGATAGTCGCCCGCCAGAGGCGGGTAAACTTTCAAGAATTTTTTTATTTAAAAAATGTATCATTTAAAACCAGACGAAATCCCGGAGAAAGGTATAAAACGCCTGGGAAATGGACTTTTCCGGGATGCGGAACGACGTTTGGGTAAGCTGAAAGATACGGACAAAGCAATACACGAGACTCGGAAAGATCTTAAAAAGATCCGTGCTTTGCTTCGGTTGGTCCGGGATGAACTGGGTGAGTCCACCTATAAAACCAACAATGTTATTGTGCGCGATGCAGGTCGCCAATTGGGAGAAGTCCGCGACTGCGCCGTACTTTTGGAAAGACTGGATTCGCTCAATGAAAATTATGCGGAGCAACTTTCAGAGGAAGCTTTCATCAGTATCCGCACAAATTTAGAGCAACAACGCTCAAAACTTCTTAAGCGGTTATTGGAGGATGGGGAGAACACCATTGAACAGCTCCTTGATACTTTGAAAACAACAAAGGATGGTATTACGGAATGGGAGATCAATTCCGAGGATTTTGATGCCTTTTACAGTAGTCTGAGGCGAGTGTATCTAAGGGGCCATAGTGCGATGAAAAAAGCGCAGTCCAAGCCAACCTCGGAAAATTTACATCAATGGCGTAAGCGCGTAAAATATCTTTTCTATCAACTGGGATTTCTCCGGCCGATATGGCCTGAAATATTAAAATCCCTTGAGGAAAGCCTGGGAAAGCTGGCCGATCTGCTTGGAGAAGATCACGATCTTGCCGTACTGGAAAGCTCTTTAAACGAAAATTCCGGTGGGTTTCGGGATGATAAAGAAAAACAGGTCCTGCTTGGCCTGATCGCACAACAACGGGCGAAATTACAGGAACGGGCCTGGCCCCTGGGATCCCGAATTTACCATGAAAATCCCCGCCGATTTACATCCCGGATGGAAGCATATTGGAAGGCAATGGAAGAAGAAGCCGGCCTTTGAGATGAGATAGCTCCTTCCCGTTTATCCTGAGTGAATTAGGGAAGGCTTAGAAGAAGTTCCTCTTATAATCCCTCTCCCAACATAAGTTCCGCGATAGCCAGACAAGTGAGGTAACGGAAGATTCAGGAAATCAAATTTGAAATCCCGAACCTTTGCGTGGCTGCCTTGCCAATAGATTTTTGCAGCAATAAAACGCAGAGGCCGGCAGAATGAGAGATAGGCTAGATATTCGAATCCAGCAAAATCCGCCATATTCCATCATCTCCTTTTTTCCAGACGAGGGCATAGTTTCCGCGATAGGATCCGGAACACCGTCCTATCTCAAAGACCAGGCTGTCATTTACAGCGTCTACCGTCAAGGGTTCCAGGCCCAATTGATAATTCGGATCATCCATATATTGGTATTCTTTAATCACCGCTTCTCTCCCTACCACCATGGGCTTGTGGTTATAATACAGGGCATTTTCAGTATACAATTCATTGACAAGATCGGTTACTTTATGGGCATTGCAAAGGGACATCCATTTTTTGCGCCGCTCTTCTAATTCTACGGGAACCGGAGTGTCCGGGATCCCTTCAGCTATCAATTCCAGTTCCCGTTTTATTTGTTCCCCTTGTTTACGCCAGATAATTAAATGATGGTAAGTGACACGTTCCGGGGTACTAAACTTTCCCACCTCATAAATGATGGTACTGTCTAATACAGCAGTGATCCTATCTGTGGAGCTAATATTATTGATCACCAGACCTTTCTGTTTGTACAAATCCATGATTCTCAGATCTCCCATTACTATCTCGCCCTTATCACCTACTTTATATGCATCTTTGGTATATAGTGGATACAAGGAATCAAGTTGGGCATTCACAATAAGTTGCCAATCTTCATTAGGGTCTGTTGTATCGGACTCGGGGCCTACCAGTTCAGCGTTATTTTCTCCAGGAATTTCAGTGGTTTTGGATCCTTCTTTACAACTGAAGGACAACAAAAGTAAAAGACCGATGGCAAACAATTCTTTGGTATTCATAGGGGGTATTTTTGATGTTTATCGCTATTTTTCTATGGCTTTTGAAAACTTTTTTAAGATAGGAATTATTTCCGGAGGAAGAGGTGTTGTGCAACCCAATGCGTGAAATTTCTAACAAACCTTAAGTAAGCTAATTTATTTCTTTGAAAATGTATTAATCTGAAAATTTGGCAATCTGAAAATTCGTTGATCTCGGAAACCTGAAATCTTGAATTTAATACGCTACCAACCAACTGCAGCCACCCACTATCTATTGAGCCTCGTACGCCTCCTTAACAACCTCCACCCCGTATTTTCGTTCAAGCCTTCTGATGGCAAAATGTGATTGCGCCATTTTCTGAAAATGATCAATAAACGCGAGATTGATGGAAGCGCCCCCTGCAGCCCCGATAATAGGAATGGCCTGCGCCACAAATTTTTCAGATACCTGTACGCTAAACCTGGCGGCTACCGCTGCGATGGCTTGCAACAGCGGTTTGGTACTGCCGGTCATTATCCCTTCCAACGTCTTGGCAGCAAGAGAACCGCCCCCCTTAAGGGCCGAATTGATAGCAATTCGTGAAGCATAATAGCCAGTTTCCAGGCTATTGTCGTGTTTGGAATTCCCGCCGAGTGCAAAGACCTGTAGGCAAGCCAACTGGGTATCCAGGGTAGAGAGGTCTTCGCCTTCACTACGTGCGATGTCCATGATGGAACGCATCATGAGCTTGGTGGCAAGGGTGAGGTCCGCGGCAAAGGCCGCCGCTCCAAAAGCCCCGCCTATGGCCCCCGAAGCGGTAACCAGTGCTTTATATGTTTTATTTGAAGGCCCGACATTGGCCTTGCCCTGTTTCATGGAAACCAGGTTGCTTTTTACCACGGTATGCAGCACTTTATAGGAAAGCCGCTGTAACCACGTTTGCTGTTTTTGCGGCAAGAGCTTGATGCGACTTTCAATGATATTTCCCATTCTATTTAATCCCTTCATGGCCCAGCCGATCTCCTCCATTTGCCATTTGGCGGTTTTGAGGAGGGCCAGGTCTTCGGGGGAAAGCGCTGCTGTTTTCTGAGTCATAAATGAAAGGGTTTATGCAATAGCTCCTCTAATGAGTGGCGGGTATCTCCCTTTTGTTACAGCAATTATAGCAAAATACATTTTTTCATCTTAGCCCATTGCGTACTGTGTTTAGCGTTATACCGTTTTTTCGACTGGAGCTACGGTACAACCACTTAAACTTTCTTCATCTTAATGTGTAAACCTCCAGACCGGTCACCAAGGTAATTCACTCTCCAATTCGCTTTTGAAATTTTTTGTTTAGCATTTTAACCACTTTTTTTAAAGAACAATAAAAGCCTAATTTTATCCTCTTCCATTGTAAACTTCATAAAAAAATGTAACTTTAATCTAAGTAATTTCCCTATGGCTCTGCCTTGAGCCTGCCTGCCGGCAGGCAGGGATGGTCGGTTTCGAGAAATTTTTTATTGGAACGACAGCTTCTGTATATGCCGGTATAAAAATTGTCCGGCCGTTTAACTGCTATGACTTGAGTGCCGCGGGTCCGGTCAACAAAACCACAGCATAAAACTGGGAAATATCATTTTGGATCCACTAATTGTATGCTAAAAAGAAATCGTCAGATAACCCGCAGGAATTCGATCCCCATCCGCGGACGGTGGCTCCCTCTGGCGCTGTTAGTCCTCTCTGCCTGCGCTCCCAAAATATCCGGTGTGGATCTTCCGGTAGCGTCATCCGAGAACTTCTCCTTTACCGGGAACGAAGTGATACCCGAAAAATGGTGGACAGCCTTCGGAGACCCTGACCTCAACATTTTGGTAGACAGTGCCCTCAATACCAACTTGGACCTAACAGCTACATGGCAACAATTCCGGGCAGCACAAGCCGTAGTGGCTCGAGAAGCTGCGGACAAATGGCCGCAGATGGAGGCTACCGCCCAAAGCGCTTTTAGCCGCCCTGAGCCCGACTTTGCTGGTGGTGAAAATACCCAATTAGGCCTTTCGGCCAGCTATGAACTCGATCTGTGGGGCCGTATAAAGACCGCGGTACAGGCAGAAAAATTCAGGGCCGAAGCTAGCCTAGCGGATTATCAAACAGCAGCAATGTCTCTCTCCGCAGAGGTCACCCTAACCTGGTATCAATTGCTGGCAGCACGGAAACAACGGATATTGGCAGAAGAGCAGATAACCACCAATGAAAATATCGTAAAGCTGATAAGGGCCCGTTTCGGAAGTGGGCAGATCAGGGCAGTAGATATCCTGCGCCAAATACAACTCCTGGAAGAGACCAGGAGTCAGAAAATATTCTTCGAAACCAATATACAAGTACTCGAAAATCAATTGGCCGTACTCTTAGGGCGTGCACCCCGGGAAGATGTTAGTATTGTTAATACAGTACTTCCCGAATTACCGACTATGCCCCAAACGGGCCTTCCCCTCGAACTGGTACGCAGGCGTCCGGATATTCAACGAGCCTACAGCGTATTGCTGGCCGCGGACAGGGACTGGGCTTCCGCGGTACAGAGCAAGTACCCCCGGCTGTCACTAAGGATTTCCGGCCAGTTGCGCTCCAATAATTTTGAATCCCTTTTTCAGGATTGGGCTTATTCCATTACGGGGAACCTGGTAGCACCGCTGTTATACGGGGGCCGGCTAAGCGCCGAAACTAACCGTTCTGAAGCCGTTAAACAACAGCGGCTTTACGAGTACGGGCAAACGGTACTAGAGGCTTTTCGTGAAGTAGAGGATGCCCTGATTCGGGAACTCAAACAAAAAGAGCGGTTGGAAGTATTGGAACGCCAACTTGAACTGGCAAAAAAAACGAATGGACAGTTAAGGATAGAATTTTTAAATGGATTAAGCCCTTATCTCGATGTCTTGCTCGGACTGGACCAGGAGCAGCAATTGCGCAGGGATCTAATTGATGCCAGGCGATCACAACTGGAAATACGTATTGGTCTATACCGGGCGTTGGCAGGAGGGTTTGAGACCGGGAGAACCATAAATCCGTAGAGGTAACATAGCTATTGTAAAATGAACAAAAGGAAAATAGTGATTATTTGTGTGGGGATACTGCTTGCAGGAGTGGTGGTCACTACGATGATATTTTTTACGGAACCAACCGCGAAACGTGAAGGAGCAACCCGGGAAACCGCAATGCTGGTAGACGTTGTAGAGGTAGAACAGGGAGATTTTCAACCGGTGTTTTCGGCTACCGGCACGGTACAACCTGTAGAGGATGTAATGCTTAGTCCGCTCGTAGGCGGCCAGATCGTCCGACGCTCCCCGGCCTTTACACCCGGTGGGTTTGTAAAGAAGAATGAAATATTGCTGCAAATAGATCCCTCGGATTATAGGAATACACTGGAGCTCAGAAAAAGTGAGCTTCAGCAATCCCAAACCAACCTGAACATGGAAATGGGCAGGCAGCAGGTAGCGGAACAGGATCTCGCCCTTATCGGCGGGGATTCGCTTTCCGACGCTGAAAAGTCGCTGGTACTAAGGCGACCTCAGCTCGATGCGGTAAAGTCCACGGTGAAGGCAGGCCAGGCCTCGGTGGCACAGGCCGAACTAAATCTTGACCGGACTACCTTAAGGTCACCTTTTGATGCGCATATCCTGAGTCAGAATGTTACGGTAGGTTCCCAGGTTTCACCGGGGGATAACCTGGGGCGTCTGGTAGGCACGGAGCATTACTGGGTGGTGGTGAATGTAGCTGTGGATAAATTGAAATGGCTCTCCTTTCCCGGTACCGAAAAGGAAAAGGGATCCCTGGTAAAAATTATGAGTAGCACCGCCTGGGGAGATAATGCCTACCGGGAAGGTTACTTACACAGGCAGGTCGGGGCTTTGGATGATCAAACCCGGCTTGCACGGGTATTGGTAAGGGTAGCGGACCCTTTGGCAAATGAGAAAGGGAAAGAAGAATTACCCAGGTTAATGATCGGCGCCTTTGTGGACGCACAAATGCGGGGAGATAAATTAGAAGATGTAGTCCGGCTTCCCCGTGATTATCTGCGTAGCAACCAGACGGTATGGGTCATGGAAGATGGGAAGCTCTCTATTCGCGAGGTGAATATCGTCCTAAATGATTCTAAATACACCTATATCAACAAGGGGCTAAGTGATCAGGACCTGGTGGTGACCACCAACTTAAGTACCGTTACCGAAGGGATAGGACTGCGAACCCAGGCAACGGATTCCGCAACAGGCAATATGGAAATGAAAAATTAAGAAGTAGTATTATATGGAGGAAAAGCGTAAGAAAGAGGGCGCCATAGGTTATATGGCACGAAATGCGATCGCGGCCAATCTGCTGATGGTTGTCCTTATTGGCGGTGGTATTTGGACGATGTTCCATATACAGAAAGAAGTTTTCCCTCAGTTTCAACTCGACTTCGTTGAAGTGAGTGTGGTCTATCCCGGTGCTGCACCGGCCGAAGTAGAGCAGGGGATCCTGTTACCAGTGGAAGAGGCGGTAAGGGGTGTCCAGGGGATCAAGGAGATTGTATCCACGGCCGGGGAGGGATCCGGGCAGGTGATGATAGAACTGGTGGCCGGCGCTGACCGCATGAAGGCCTTTCAGGATATTGACCAGGAAGTAAACCGTATACGTACCTTTCCCGACGATATTGAAGAACCTGAGGTGAGCCTTCAGGACAGGCAGCAAGACGTTATGGAATTAGGGCTTTACGGCAATGTGGATATCTGGACCCTGCGAAAACTGGCAGAGCGCCTACGCAACAGGCTGTTGAGCGTACCACAGATCACCCAGGTGGAAATCGGTAACGTTCCGGAATATGTTACGCATGTGGAGATCTCCCGGCGTAACCTAAGGCAGTACAACCTGACCCTGGGCCAGGTGGCCGATATCATTGCACAGAGTAGTGAAGATGTGCCCGCAGGGGCTGTAGAAACACAGTCGGGCGAGATCCTTCTCCGAATGCAGGAGCGCAAACAATGGGCTGAAGAATTTGGGAATATCACCATTGTTTCCTCTCCTTCAGGAGCCAAGGTATCCCTGAACGATATAGCGGTCATCACGGATGGCTTTGAAGAAACAGGATTTCACGGGCAATTTAACAAAACCCCCTCCGTGGAGCTCGAGATCTTCCGGATCGGCAAACAATCACCGCTGGAAATTGCGGAAACCGTACAGGGCATTCTTGAGGATTTTCAATTACCGCCCGGGGTGGAATACCGAATTGATAGCAATAGGGCTGAGGATTACCGGGAACGGTTATCCCTGCTTACCGAAAATGGTATTCTGGCCATTATCATAGTTTTGATCATCCTTACGTTATTTCTGGAATACCGCCTGGCTTTCTGGGTGATGATGGGGATGACTATTTCCTTTATCGGGGGTATTGTCTTTCTGCCGCTGATAGGCGTCAGTATCAATATGATTTCCATGTTTGGTTTCCTGGTTGTCTTGGGGATCGTAGTAGACGATGCAATTGTAGTAGGTGAAAATATTTACGAATACAGGCAAAAGGGCGTGGGGTTTATGGACGCCGCAATTGCAGGAACCAAAGATGTGTCCAAACCGGTGATCTTCAGCATCCTCACTACTATCATCGCCTTTATACCACTGCTTTTTATGCCCGGGGAAACAGGGAAATTCTGGTGGCCTCTGCCGACGGTGGTTATCGTTATTTTAGGGGTGTCACTGCTTGAAGCCTTATTTATCCTCCCCTCTCATTTAGGGCATATCTCGAAAAAGAAGGGCCTGGCGATCGTAAACCATCTGGAGCGGTGGCAAAAATCCTTTGCCCAAGGCTTTAACAGGATCATAGACAAATACTACAGGCCCTTTTTGGATCGCTGCCTCAAATACCGGTATATTACCCTATGCGCAGCCCTCGCCTTGCTTATCATGGTAGGCGGCTATGGTCTGAGCGATCATATGGGAATGATCATGATGCCCGAGGTAGCGGCGGACGAAATAGAAGCCGGGGTCACTCTCCCCGTTGGGACTACCCCGGATCAGGCTGCGAAGGTTGCGGAGGATATCACTCTGGCCACACAAAGGATGTTCGATAAGCACAATTTGGACGAAGTAGCCGAAGGCATTAAAACAAATGTAAGAGGCCAGAATTTCATTGACGTGGAGATCGTCTTACGGCCACCGGATGAACGTGATATGACGGCCGGAGAGGTGATAGCGCTATGGCGCGATGAGATTGGCGATATTGAGGGGGTAGACCAGATCACCTTTGAAGCGGAGCGAGGTCCAGGGGGGTTTCAGCAGGATATCAGTGTGGATCTGAGCCATTCGGAGATCGATGTCCTGGAACGGGCGAGTGCTGCTTTTTTTGAAAGGATGGAGTCCTTTGAGTCTACCCGCGACGTCAATGACAATTACAATAAAGGAAAGCTTCAATATGATTTTAAATTGTTACCCGAGGGGCGTAACCTCGGACTTACCTCCTCCGACGTAGGCCGGCAGGTACGAGATGCATTTTTTGGAGCTTTGGCCATGCGGCAGTTGCGGGGGATGAACGAAATTGAAGTACGGGTAAAGTTACCCCTTGAGGAGCGGAAAGACATCCGTAACCTGGAAAATTTTTTAATTCGCACCCCTGACGGAGTGGAAGTGCCTTTACTGGACGTAGTAAGGGTAGAACAGCGCGAAGCCTTTACAAGCATAGATAGAAGGGACGGAAGACGGGTGGTAAATGTAGGAATGGATGTGGAACCGGCCAATGCGGTCACCAGGGTGCTTAAGTCGGTGCAAGAGGAAGTGTTGCCACAATTAAGGGCCGACTTTCCCGGTATTACCTGGAGCTTTGAAGGGAGCCAGGCCGATATGCGGGAATCCACCGAAAGCCTCTGGGGCGGGTACTCTATGGCCATGATGATCATCTATGCCTTGCTGGCGATCGCCTTTCAGAGCTATACCCAACCCCTTATTGTGATGACAGCTATTCCTTTTGGTATCGTAGGGGCGGTTCTCGGGCACATTTTGTTGGGGTACGACCTGTCTCTGGTAAGTCTTATGGGTGTTATTGCACTCTCCGGGGTTGTGGTAAACGATTCCCTGATAATGATCGATTATGCGAACAAAAAACGAATGACCCACACCATTTATGAAGCTATTCACGAAGCGGGACTACGGAGGTTCAGACCCATCATGCTCACCACACTGACAACTTTCGGGGGCTTAACACCCATTATTCTTGAAACTTCTAGCCAGGCGTTCTACCTTATTCCTATGGCCATTTCCCTGGGCTTTGGGATAGTATTTGCCACCGCAATTATATTAGTGATCGTTCCATGCCTCTATCTGGTGCTTGAAGACCTGACCCTATTGCTTAGAAAGGGGAGAACCGTCAAACATGTGGAGGTTAGCGAAACTTAACGAAATGCTCCTGCCCAAGGCAAGATCCGGTGATCATTAAGAAGGGATGAATGTATTAAAATTCAGTTCCGCTATTCCTCAACCTTCGTCTTTCATCACGGATTTGATCTTATCCACCATCTCCGAGGTAACATGATTTACGCCATGTTCATTTTTTGCATGCGCCGCTGCCATTTGAAGTGCTTCCCGCTCTGTTTCGGCACGGATAACACCATCACAGTCGAATCCGACGTCCCGGCACTTTATTACTTTTTCCATCTTCTATAGATTTAACAATTATTCCTTTTTTGTATTCTTTATTTCATTCTAATAACATTTCTGTTTTGAAATCAGTGATAAGAATATTTTTTAACAAATCTGAATGTTATGGTTTAAAGGGATCAAAAGATACGAAATTTTCGGGATATAGTTTGGCTTAAAGCGAGCCCATTTCAGCAGATTTTTGCCCGGCAACAATGGTAAAAACGCATTAATTTGTTCAGATTTTTCTAACTCACCCAGGCCTGGGCGGAGGCAACCATAAACCTAAATTGTTAAATGTCATACGTTGTCCAAAACTATATATACCAAAAGGCCGCATCGAATGGTTTAACTAATTGTCCTGATCTGGTTTGAGCGTACTAATGAAGCAATTGTATCATGGTTTCCCACCTTTGCAAGTTTTAAATGCAAAGGCATCTGGAAAATTAAAGTACTCAACCAGATAATCCCCAATAAAATAATATTAACCAGAAAAAGGGAGCGATAGTCAAGTAACAAAATCCAGATCCCCGTAGAAAGTTCAATGCTCATTACAGGAACGGTAACGTAGCCCTTGACAAGATTTTTCTTTTCTTATTTGGGAAAGTCTTCCAGTCTTATTTCCCGGAACAACGGATAGTGCACGATTTGTACAAACCAGCGGACACCGCACATAAAGCTGGTGGTGAGGCGAAGAAGCAGGAGCAGCTTCATTGGTCTTAAGGGAAATAAAAGTTCAAGGATGTAACCGGCCGGCGGTGATTTATAAATAAATCCACTCTTTAAAGGACGGATTTTTACAGTTTCAAAACCGTGCATCAAATCGCTTGGAACGTATTATTTTTACGCCAGAACTGACTTTCCGGGACCTGAAAAATTCATCATTCCGTAATAAACATCGCAATGTATTCTTCAAAAAAAATACCCGGAATCGGCCCTAAATTCCATCTGAACTATTTGATTGTAAAGTCTGCCTATAATTATACCAAACCCCTGATCAAAAATCCCTGTAAGGCGACTCCAGATATTGATTCGCTTCTTCTTCCGAAAATTCAGCGTTGGCGGAATCCCAATGTAAAGTCTTATTTGGAAAACGCCCGGCGATCACCCCTAAAAGGATGGTTTCCGTTAATCTTGACGCATAGGAAAACGGGGCACTGCACTCCCCTTTACCCAGGCAGGCATCCACGAACTGATGGTAATGTTTTTTGCCCTCAGAATCATAATCCCTAACAGGTTCCCCCAGATTAAAGGAGGCGATATCCATCTCCTTATAGGCCCCATCAACGATCAGCTTCGGAAGTTTCTGGAAGTGGGGCAGGTACAATCTTCCTCTTTCACCCATAAACATAGCACCCTGGTCATGCAGCGCTTCGCCATCCGGCAATTTCAGGTCATCATGGCTCTCGGGAGCTCCGGGACCATCATACCAAACCCATTTTAGGGTATCTGTGGTGTGTTTGGTTCCGGGGAACTCATAGGTGACTGTATTATTTTCCGGATAGCTAAATCCGTTGGGCGGCCTGCACTCTGTTTTAATTGTCATTGGAACATCCAACTCCAGCGCATTGTATGGGGTATCAAAAATATGCACCCCCATGTCCCCTAGCGTTCCACAGCCATAGTCCACTAATTTTCTCCAGTTTGCCGGATGATAAACTCCCTCCTTATAAGGCCGTTCAGCGGAAGTACCCAGCCAGAGATTCCAGTCCAGATCTTCGGGAACCGGATCGCTTCCTTCGGGTTCAGGGCCGTCATACCCCCAGTTTTTGGGTGACCATGCCCGCACCGTATGGACTTTTCCGATAATGCCGGATTGGATTAGAAGTGTTGCCAGTTTGTAGTCGTAAAAGGAATGCACCTGGATCCCCATTTGAGTAACCAACCCTTTATCCGCGGCGAGTTTCTTCATGGCCCTTGCCTCGGAGACATGGTGGGTGAGGGGTTTCTGGCAATATACCGGTTTCCCCATGTTCATGGCCATCATTGAAGCCGGTGCATGTGTATGATCTGGGGTTGAAACGATAACGGCATCAATATCGTTCCCCATTTCTTCAAGAAGTTTTCTGTAGTCTGAATAGATTTTTGCTTTTGGATGCAATTTTTGGGCAGCTGCCAGGTTATTGGCATCCACATCGCACAGTGCAGTAACGTCTACCAAGCTATGGGATGAAATGGCGTTCAGGTCTTCACCCCCCATATTACCTACTCCAATGTGAGCCGTTCGCAAGCGTTTTTTCTGTGAAAATGCCCATACTCCTGAAGGCAGTAATGCAAAGGATGATAGTGCCGCGGCACTCTTTAAAAAGTCTCTTTTATTCATTTCTCCTGAAATTAAATTTGCAGTTTCCTTATTTTAATGTTTTTGAACCAAATGGGGCTGGAATGGTCCTGGAGTCCAATATAACCGGTTTTAAACTTTCCATAGTCCGGGCTGTTTTTCCATTTATCCGAATTCTTTTTTTTATACCATTCTTCCGACCAGGGCACAAAAGATAGGACTTTTTTTCCGTTCAGCCAGTGTTCTACTTTTTCCGGTGTGAATATAATCTTGGAGGAATTCCATTCCCCAACCCGGTTGAGTATTTTCTTTTCAGGATCGGCCGGATGCATAGCGTAGTCCGACGCCGTTTGTTGGAGCGGCTTTAGCTCGGCGGGGTTCTCTGTATAGCCGAGGCTGGTATTATACTCGGTAAGGTCGTGTATGCGGGCGTATTTCTCATCATCTATCAATTGATATTCCCGGGACACCTCCGGGGGACTGTCATAGCCTTCCTTGAGGTGATAGAAAATACCGCTATTCCCGCCTTCGGAAAGTTTCCACTCCAGGTAGAGCTCAAAATTATCAAATTCTTGGGCGCCATAGATGATATCTTTCCCTCCTGTATAATCTTGTTCCAATCCCAGTGCGGTATCGAACGTTAAGGCGCTGTCTTTGACAATCCAACCCGGGGGAAGGACCTCCCCGTTATAGGCCCTCCAACCCTCGGTACTTGTGCCATTAAATAGGGGGATCCATACGTCGGCTCCGATCTCGGTATCCTTTGCTGTTTTTGTTTCTGAGGGATCAGCCTTTGGTTCCATTTTACAAGAGAAAACCGCTACAAATGACAACAGGGCTATCGTAATTTTTGACATGTCTTTCCATATAAATGTTAACTAATAATTTTCAGCGGGGCGGTGGTTTTCCAGTTGCCCCTGGTAAAATCCGGAAAGGCTTGGGGAGCTCCGCCATTCGCCACGGATTTTTCACTTAAAGGACCTACCGCACTCCAAAAACAACCTTCATACATATTTTGGTCCAATGGTAACCCTTCATGCAAACATTCTACAATGCGGTACATCATCATACCATCCATGCCACCATGTCCGCTGTCCTTGGTTTTTTCATTAAGGCGTTTGTAAAGCGGATGATCATATTTCTCATAAAGTACGGCCAATTGATCACCCTGCACCCAGCTGTGATGGTCCCTGGTTCCCCCTTCAACCCCGCCTTCCAGTGCCACTCTGGTTGGAAAACCGGCCAGGGTGCCTTTGGTTCCTTGTATCAGATTAAGTCGGGAATAGGGTCTTGGACTGGTTTCATCCCATTGCACAAGAATGGTTCTACCTACATTTGTTTTAATAATAGAGGTGTTTATATCGCCCCCCTTGTATTCCAGCTGATTCCATTTGTGGTCCGGAGCATAATTTTTTTCGGCATAAGCCTGTCGTCCCAGGGCTGGAGATGAATAAGAAACAAGGCTGCCAAAATTATCTTCCCCTCTGGCCAGGTTCATATATTGAGCAACGGGTCCGAGGCCATGAGTGGGGTACAAGTTGCCATTTCGATGGGCATAGTGAGGTGTTCTCCAGGATCCGGTTCCCCTGTCCTCCTCCTCCATCTGCCCCCGCAACTCGTGAATATAAGCAGCCTCTCCGTGCAGCAATTGGCCAATGACCCCCTTGCGGCACATATTCAGGAACATTAACTCATCCCGGTCATAGTTAACATTTTCCATCATCATGCAGTGCTTTTGTGTTTGTTCCGAAGTATCCACAATGGCCCACATTTCATCGAGCGTAAGGGCTATGGGAACCTCTACAAAGGCATGCGCTCCCTTTTTCATGGTTTCTATGGCCATGGGAGCATGGTTCGCCCAGTTGGTGGCGATAAATACCACGTCGGGCTTAACCTCTTCAAGCATCATTTTCCACTTGCTTTCATCCCCGTAATAGAGCGCGATCTCCTTGTGGCGTTTTCCCGCACCAATTTCCGTAGCAACAGCGCCCCATTTTTTCGCCAGATCCCCATACAGATCGCTTATCGCTACTACTTCGGTTCCAGGTAAATTGGCAAAAAACTGGAGATGCCCGGGTCCTCTTGCTCCGACCCCAATAAAGGCAGCACGGATGTTCTCTAATTTCGGAGCTGCAAAATCTCCCATATATTTAGCGGCGGCAGCTCTTTCGGTTGGTGACCCGGAAGCTCTTGTTATCATCGGAGCCATGGTGATGGCCGCGCCGGCGAGCGATGTTTTTCTTATAAAATTCCTTCGGTCCAGATTTTTCATAGGGTTAAATATTTTAATTTTTATACCGTGCCAGTTTATCAATAATAGCATGATAATATTCCTTTTTTTCCCGATAATGTTTTACATCGAGTTGAATGGCTCTGTAAGCGAGTAACGGAAAATCTTTAATACTGCATAGGGGTAAATTGACCGACTGTTCCTTTGCATCTTCCAATAACTGTTCCAGTGTCATTAAACCGTAAAGAATTCCAGCTTACCTTAATAACCTGCCGCCTGCCCGTCCTTTCTGCTTTCCGAAGCTCCGTGATATACCTTGTTTTCCGAATCCCACAGTATGGCCTGATACCCTCCGTAAATTCCCCTTCCAAAGCCCACGCTATGCCCTTTGTCCATGAGCTCCCTGATGGTCTTATAGGGAATACCGGATTCCACCCGTATTTCTCCTTTACCCTCGGGAGACGTTCCGGTAGGCGTGGAGCCGCCAGTATGATCCCAACGGGGCGCATCTCCGGCTTCCTGTAAGTTCATTCCGAAGTCGATAAGGTTCATAACAATTTGAGTATGGCCCTGTGGTTGAAAGTCACCCCCCATTACGCCAAAACTTACGTAAGGCGCTCCGTCCTTCGTGATAAATGCCGGAATGATGGTATGAAACGGTCTTTTGCCAGGCTCAAAGGTATTGGCCTGCCCCCTTTTTAAACTGAAAAGTTCCCCTCTGTCTTGCAGCATGAACCCCAGCTGGGGGGGCACCATGTTGGAGCCTAACCCGCGATAATTGCTTTGGATCAGGGAAATCATTGTCCCTTCTTTATCGGCCACCGTCATATAAATGGTCTCCCCTGCACTGATCTCCCCTGCGTTGTAGTTTGCCGCCCTTTCACCTATTTGTTTTCTCCGCTTTTCCGCATAACCTTCCGAAAGCAGTTGAGCTACCGGAACTTTCGCAAAATCCATATCGGCGTAGTATTTCGCCCGGTCCTCAAAGGCCAGTTTTTTGGCCTCTGTAAATAGGTGCAGGTGCTCGGCACTGCCGAATTCAATCTTTGAAAAGTCATACCCTTCAAGGATCTGAAGCATCTGCAAGGCAGCAATGCCCTGACCGTTGGGAGGTAGTTCCCAAACATCATAACCCCTGTAATTTACCGATACGGGCTCCACCCATTCCGACCGATGCGACGCGAGATCTTCCTCTGAAAGAAACCCGCCTTCTTCTTTTATGAATTTGGCGATTACCCGGGCAATCTCTCCCTTATAAAACACGTCCCTGCCTTTTTCAGCTATTTTTCTATACGTATTGGCAAGGTAAGGGTTTTTATAGATCTCACCTTCCTTTGGAATATGATTATTATTGGGCTTAAGGTAGGTATCTTCAATATTGGCAAATCCCGCTTCTTGAATAGCAGGGATACCACTCATATACCAGGCGATCAATTCCGTGAGCGGAAACCCATTTTCGGCATATGAGATTGCCGGTGCCAAAAGTTCCTTTACGGGAAGGGACCCAAATTTTTCATGCAACTCAAACCACCCGTCCACGGCCCCGGGGACACTTACCGGCAATGGTCCATGTGAAGGGATTTTTTCCATTCCTTCTTTCTCAAAAAATTCCAAGGTTAGAGATTTTGGGGATCTGCCGCTGGCGTTCAAGCCGTACAATTTATTGGTTTTCCCATCCCACACTATGGCAAACAGATCACCGCCGATGCCAGAGCCCGTTGGTTCCATTAATCCCAGTGCCGCGTTGGCCGCAATTGCCGCATCAATTGCATTTCCGCCTTTTTTAAGGATGTCGATACCAATTTGAGTCGCCAGCGGGTGGCTGGTGGCCACCATACCGTTTTGGGCAAGGACTTCTGAGCGGGTGGCGAAAGTCTCCCCGGTTACCCGGTCCTGTGCAATGCTATGTTGAAATGAAAGGAAAAGAGCCGGCAGGCAGATAAAAAGTGTTCTCATATTTTTAGGTTTAAGGTAAAATTATTACGCTTCGGGCATTTTTCTCCATGTCCCCAGGAACGTGATGTATATGCAATGTAAGGAACTTCCGTTAAAAAACACCCCAGCTTATTAAAATTGAAATACCAACGGAGTATTTGCAAATACATTTTTGATTAAGGACTTTTTTGGTACATTTAAGCCTGACTAATTCGAACGTTACTTAAGATGAAAAATTTCTGCTTTAAGACTGGCATTTTAATGCTTGTCATCTTCCTTTTACCAAATATAAATCAAGCTCAAAAAAGAAAATCCAATACGGTGGAGCAATTTCCTGAAGAGTTGTATTCCAGTCTGAAATACCGGCTCATAGGTCCTTTTCGTGGCGGCAGATCTGCCGCAGTTACCGGGGTACCGGGTAAACCCAATCTTTTTTATTTTGGTGCCACTGGAGGAGGAGTCTGGAAAACCATGGATGGGGGGAGAAGCTGGGAAAATATCTCTGACGGTTATTTTGGCGGAAGTATCGGTGCCGTGGAGGTCGCCAAAAGCGATCCTAATGTTCTGTATGTTGGTGGCGGGGAGAAAACGGTGCGCGGCAATGTATCCTCAGGATACGGTGTTTGGAAAACCGAAGATGCCGGAAAGACCTGGACCTCAGCCGGACTCCAAAGCAGCAGGCATGTACCGCGGATCAGGGTACATCCTACCAATCACGAGATAGTTTATGCCGCGGTGTTGGGGAACATCTATAAACCTACCGAGGACAGAGGTATCTACAAGAGCACCGACGGTGGGAAAAACTGGCGAAAAACGCTGTTCGTTAACGAGCAGGCCGGGGCTGTGGACCTTACCCTGGATCCTAATAATCCACGGATACTCTATGCCTCAACCTGGCGGGTGCAGCGTACCCCATATAGCCTTATCAGTGGCGGACCGGGGTCTGCCCTTTGGAAGAGTACTGACAGCGGCGAAACCTGGACCGAGATATCAAATAACGAAGGCTTTCCCAAAGATACCCTGGGAATTATCGGAGTTACAGTCTCCCCGAAAAACTCACAACGGGTCTGGGCCATTGTCGAGAATAAGGAAAAGGGGGGTTTGTATCGTTCAGAGGATGGGGGTAAAAAATGGGAAATGGTAAATGACGAGCGTAAATTACGACAGCGCGCCTGGTATTATACCCGCGTTTATGCAGACACCGAAGATGAAGAGGTGGTATATGTTTTGAATGTGCAATATCACAAGTCGACCGACGGTGGCAAGACCTTTAATACGTTTAACGCCCCACATGGGGACCATCACGACCTATGGATAGCTCCGGAAAATTCACAACGGATGATCATTGGGGACGATGGCGGCGCACAGATATCGTATGACGGGGGAGAAACCTGGAGTACCTACTACAA
Organism: Flavobacteriaceae bacterium; assembly: GCA_041743085.1. Taxonomy (GTDB): domain Bacteria; phylum Bacteroidota; class Bacteroidia; order Flavobacteriales; family Flavobacteriaceae; genus JAFMPW01. Next base: position 225,646 of record JBGTNL010000022.1, on the reverse strand, counting down.
CCAGCCTACTGCACAGTTTTACAGGGTAACCACGGACAACGCCTATCCTTACGGGATCTATGCCGCCCAACAGGATAACTCCACTATCAGAATTGAGCACAGAAGTGACGAAGGAAGTATTGATGAAGATAATTGGGAAGCTACCGCCGGAGGAGAATCGGCCCATATTGCTGTGGACCCCAACAATAATGACATTGTATATGGGGGAAGTTACGGTGGATTTTTAACCCGGGTGAATCATGATGCGGGTACAGTACGGGCTGTGAATGTTTGGCCGGACAATCCTATGGGCTATGGTGCCGAGGGCATGAAATACCGCTTTCAATGGAATTTTCCTATTATGTTCAGCAAGCACGATCCAAAGAAACTGTATACCTTTTCCAATCATGTGCACCTCAGTGAAAATGAAGGACAAAGCTGGAAGTTGCTGAGTGAGGACCTTACTCGCAACGACCCGGACAAACTGGTTTCCAGCGGAGGGCCTATAACCCAGGACAATACCGGGGTAGAATACTACTGCACTATTTTTGCCGCGAACGAAAGTCGTCTTACCGAGGGATTACTGTGGGTAGGCAGTGACGACGGACTGATCCATGTGTCGCGGGACGGGGGTGTTAACTGGGAGAATGTTACGCCGGCTGAACTGCCGGAATGGTCCATGGTCAACAGTATTGAGCCTTCGGCCTTTGACGAAGGTACCTGCTATGTGGCCGCTACCCGCTATAAGCTGGGCGATTTTAAACCTTATCTTTATAGGACGGAAGACTATGGCAAATCATGGAAAAAAATAACGAACGGTATAGAAGATGAACATTTTACCAGGGTGCTTCGGGAGGATCCTGAAAGGAAAGGTTTGCTGTATGCAGGAACGGAAACAGGGATGTACATTTCCTTTGATGATGGGGCTAATTGGAAGCCTTTTCAATTGAATTTGCCCATTGTTCCCATTACCGATCTCTCGATCAAAAACAACAACCTTATAGTTGCCACACAAGGTAGGAGCCTATGGATCATTGATGACTTGAGCGTGCTACATCAATTGGAAGAAAACCAGAAAAGTGCAACCACTGTCCTGTTTAAACCCAAGGATGCCTACCGAACTAAGGGAAGTGCAGCAGAAGAGCCTTCCAAAACAGCAGGGCAAAACCATCCAAACGGGGTGGTAACGCATTTCTATTTGAAAGATCTTGCCGAAAAAGATAGTGTTGCCCTGACTTACACTACCATGGCCGGAGACACATTGAGCAGTTTTAAGAATTCTTCAAAAGACAAGGACAAAAAACTCCCCGTAAAAAAAGGCGGTAATACCCACGTTTGGGATACGAGGGGCAAGGAGGCCGAACAATTAAAGGGAATGATCTTCTGGTGGGCCAATTTTCAGGGGCCAAAGGCCGTACCCGGGGAATACCAGGTACATCTGAATGTAAATGGCTCCAATACCTCCCAAACCTTTAAGGTCATACCGGATCCCAGGGCGGAAGTTTCCGAAGCCGATATGCAGAAGCAGCACGATTTTATAAGCGACATCAATGCAACGGTAGACAAAGCTCATGCTTCGATCAAGAAGATAAGGAGGGTGATGGAACAATTGGACGCCTTCACAAAACAATACCAGGATAATGAAGCGACCAAGGATTTGGTAGCAAAGGCAAAGAAAATGAAGGAAGATTTCGGAGCTATCGAAAAGACCTTATATCAGACCAAGAACCAAAGCAATCAGGATCCGTTGAATTTCCCCATCCGGCTCACCAACAAACTTGCGCATTTAAACAGCCTGGTTTCTATGGATGATTTTGCCCCTACAGCGCAGGATATCGCCGTGAAGGATGAATTGACAACAAAAATCACTTCACAACTTACGGCATTTGATGCCATGGTTGCAAAGGAGATCCAGGATTTTAATAAAGCATTTAATAACCTGAATTTGAATTACTTGTTTGTGGAAGAGGTTAAGAAATAAGGAGTAGGAGCCATCCAAAGTTTCATTGGTATATTCCCTCTTGAGGAGATGCTCGCCCTGACAGCCGCTATCAACATTTTTTCCAATAGTACAAACACGAAAAGAATGAAACGAATTTTGCCGATATTTATAATACTCCTGGCATGCGGACCAGGCCTCGCCCAATCCGCCGAAACCTATTTTGAGCCGATAAAGTACCGAAATATCGGCCCATTTAGAGGGGGCCGCTCTGTAACGGCTACCGGGGTCATTGGAGATCCTCTGACATATTATATGGGAACCACGGGGGGCGGCGTTTGGAAAACTGCAGATGCGGGACAGCGCTGGGAGAACATTTCTGATGGGTTTTTTGAAACCGGTTCCGTTGGGGCCATAGCAATATCAGCTTCAAATACCAATATTGTGTATTGCGGTATGGGGGAGCATGCGCCCAGAGGGGTAATGACCTCCTATGGAGACGGGGTTTATAAATCGACCAATGCCGGAAAAACCTGGAGAAAAATGGGCCTGGAGAAGACCCGGCATATTTCAAGAATAGTTGTTCATCCGGCCAACCCGGATATTGTATTTGTCGCTGCCCAGGGTGCACTTTACGGGCCAACGGAAGAACGGGGGATATATAAATCTAGGGATGGAGGGGAAAGCTGGGCAAAGGTCCTTTTTGTAAATGACCTTACAGGCTGTTCCGAATTGTCCATGGATGTTCATAATCCACAGGTACTATATGCCGCTATGTGGCATCACCAACGCAAACCGCATATGGTCATAAGCGGAGGGGCGGGAAGCGGACTCTACAAATCTGTTGACGCCGGCGAAAGCTGGTCGGAACTAAAAGAGGGATTGCCCGAGGAAAAGGGAAAAATGGCCATTGCCGTAAGCCGCGCAAATCCTGATAAAGTATTTGCCTTGATCGAAAGTGATTCCGATGCGGATAAAGGCGGCCTCTTTGTTTCCGAAGATGCCGGGAAAACATGGAACATGGCCAGTGGGGACAACCGACTGGTGCAACGCGCCTGGTATTATATTGAAGTATTTCCGGATCCCAATGATGAAGATACTGTCTATGTAATGAGTGCCCCGGCCCTGCGATCGGCAGATGGGGGAAAAACATGGGAAGTACTCCCCGACGCGCATGGGGACTACCACGATCTATGGATTAATCCGGATAATTCAAAAAACATGGTGCTGGCAGATGACGGGGGCGCGGCCATCAGTTTTGATTATGGAAAGACATGGTCAACCCAGGATAACATGCCTACCGCGCAGATTTACAGGATTAATGCCGATAACCTGTTTCCCTACAATATCTATGGCGGACAGCAAGACAACACTTCTGTCAAAATTGCAAGCCTTTCGGTTGGGAGGAGCGCTATTTCGGAACAGGACTGGGCGTACGCTGCGGGAGGGGAAAGTGCATTTTTAGCCTTCGATCCCAATGATCCCAAATACGTTATGGGCGGCAGCTATTTGGGGACCATCGAACTGCTCAATATGCAAACCAAGTCGGGAACACAGGTCATGGCAGCTCCCATTCAATATTTAGGCAGGGAAGCCAGAGATATGAAATATCTGTACAACTGGAATGCCCCGATCATCTGGTCCAAACACGAACCCGGTACGTTCTATCACGCCGCACAACTTGTACTTCGAACCCGGGATAACGGCCTAACATGGGAAGAAATTTCGCCCGATCTTACCAGGAACATTGATGATAAACAGGGTAAAGGTGGTGGACCTTACACTAATGAAGCTGTTGGGGCTGAAAACTACGGAACTATTGCCTATTTGCTGGAATCTCCGCACGAAAAGGGGGTATTCTGGACAGGGAGCGATGACGGCCTGGTACATATCACAAGGGATGGGGGTCAGAACTGGAAAAATGTAACTCCCAAAGGGCTGCAGGAATGTCTGGTAAATGCTGTGGAGGTCTCTCCGCACGATCCTGCAACCGCATATATTGCCACCACACGTTATAAATTCAACGACTACAGTCCGGCAATTTACAAGACCACGGACTATGGGGCTGGCTGGACCAACATCAGTGCGGGAATTCCCTATGGAGCCTTTACCCGGGTAGTTCGGGAAGATGCCTTACGCAAGGATCTTTTGTATGCAGGAACAGAATTGGGAGTGTATATTTCCTGGAATGGCGGCAAGCAATGGGAACCGTTTCAATTGAATTTGCCAATCACTCCTGTTACCGATCTGATGGTGCATCAGCGGGATTTAATTGTGGCGACCTCCGGCCGTTCATTCTGGATATTGGATGATCTGGCGATTTTGGCACAGTATCAAAACAATAAAAAAGAATTAAGGGTATACCAACCCGAAGCTGCGTATAATGGCTCCTGGGAAAGCCCTTTAAACAAGGATGCAAAGAAATTTAAGGGAACTGATCCCTTTGACGGCGTCAATCCCGCCAATGGTATGGTCCTTTATTATGAATTGCCCAAAAATTTAGATTCCACAATAGTTACCCTGGAAATTCTTAATAGCAATGGAGATTTGATCAGGACATTTGGTTCCGAAAAGGATCAAAACTATAAAAAACACAATGGCGGGGGGCCTCCTCCCAAGCCGGTGCTATCAAAACAGGCAGGGCTTAACCGATTTGTATGGGACATGAAAACCGAGATCTTGCCGGGTATTCCCGATGTTTATATAGAAGCCGATTTTGAAGGGCATGTAGTACCCCCGGGAACGTATACTATAAAGTTGAATTCTGGCAATGATTCAGTAGATACAACGGGAAAGATAGTGCGCATGCCAGGTTTTACAACAACAGAGGCACAATACGGGGAATATGATGCCTTCATGACCGGTATGGAGCAGAAGCTTTCAGAAATGCATACTAAAGTAAATACGCTTTACGACGCCCAGCAACAACTAAAGGAAATTCTCAAAGGGCAGGAAGAGGGGCCGGTAAAGACAAAGGGAGAGCGATTAGCCGCGGCGCTAACGACCTGGGATGAGGAAATGGTGCAGCGTAAATCCCAGGCCTATGACGATGTGGAAAATTTTCCGAATAAGTTTACCGCAGAATACCTTTTCCTTCTCAATCATGCAAATAACACAATTCCAATAGTTACGGCGTCTTCCAAATCGCGAAAAGAGGAGTTAGACACCCTATGGCAATCATTGCGCACACAGGCAGAAACTCTTTTGAAGACGGATATCCCCAATTTTAACAAAGCGCTTTGGGAGAGCGGTATTGGAGCTATTAGGTTAAAAAAATAATCTTGGTTTAGGCCTGGAGGCAGGTGTTAAGACTATAAAAAATGCAAAAGGATATTATATGAAGCCGCGGCGGAATTCCCGAGTTATAAGATCGGTTTTGCTGCTGTTTCTTTTCCTACCCTTTTTCCTGATCGCAAAGCAAACCCGCCCCAATGTGATCATTATCATTACGGACGATCAGGGCTATGGGGATTTAGGTGTCAACGGGAATCCCCATATAAAAACTCCCGTGCTGAACAATTTTGCCAAGCAGGGTATACGTTTCAATAATTTTTACGTTTCCCCGGTATGCGCGCCAACAAGGGCAAGTTTAATGACAGGAAGATATTCACTGAGGACAGGGATCCGCGACACGTATAACGGTGGAGCAATTATGGCCACCACCGAGATAACCCTGGCGGAAATGCTAAAGGAGGCAGATTATAAAACCGGTATTTTTGGCAAGTGGCACCTGGGAGATAACTATCCTTCAAGGCCCATGGATCAGGGGTTTGATGAATCGGTTATTCATCTTGCGGGCGGTATGGGGCAGGTGGGGGATTTTACCACCTGGTTTCAGGAAGATCGAAGTTATTTTGACCCGGTCTTATGGCACAATGGTAAACAACAAGCATATTACGGGTATTGCAGCGATATTTTCACTGCGAACGCCATACGGTTTATTGAAGAAAACAGCAAAAATCCATTTTTCTGTTACCTTTCTTTTAACGCACCACATCCTCCCTTGCAGGTTCCCGAAAAGTATTACGAAATGTACAAAAAGGTGGACCCTTCCTCGGGATTTGAGAATGATGAAAGACCATTTGTAGCCATGAGTGACAAGAACAAGGAAGATGCCCGTAAGGTATATGCCATGGTTAGCAACATTGACGACAATATTGGAAAAGTGCTTCAAAGGCTCGAGGAATTGGAACTTACGGAAAACACTGTGGTGATCTTCATGACGGATAACGGACCCCAGCAAATACGGTACAATGCAGGGATGCGCGGCAGGAAAACCATGGTCTACAGGGGAGGTGTCCGTGTCCCCTTTTATCTCAAATATCCGGCAAAATATAAGGGCAACACGGACATAGAAACCGCTGCCGCACATATTGATGTTATGCCTACCTTAGCTAAGATTTGTGAGGTGCCCCTCCCCGGGGACCGCATAATGGACGGTAAGGACATTTCACCCCTCCTAAAGGGAAATAAGGTGGAATGGGAAGACAGGCCGTTGTTTTTTAATTGGAGCAGGAAGTACCCGGAGAAATACTTTGGAATGGCATTGCAAAAAGGAAGGCATAAACTGGTAGGCCATACGGATTATAATGGGCCCATTGCCGAGTTTGAATTATTTGATATTGATATTGATCCCTATGAGCAAAACAATATCGTTATGAAAAATACCTCTCTGGCCGAATCCATGAAGTCCGAAATTGATACGTGGTATAATGAGTTAGTACATTCTGATAATTTAAAGGATCCGCCAAGGATACTTATTGGCAGCGAAAAAGAAAATCCGATTATTTTAAATAGAAATGATGCAGGGGGCGACAGGGGTATTTGGGATCAGGAAGAGGTTTATGGAAAATGGAGGGTAAGTATAGCCAAGGGAAATTATACGATAAAATTCAAATTTATAGCCCCCGTAGAATCGGGGGGACGTATGTTAGTTGAGACTGGTACTATAATAAATCAAATGAAGAACACTGGAAATGCTTCGGATATTATCGAGATGAAAAATGTGTCGTTACCTCATATGGAATGTGACCTTATTCCCTTTTATTCGGTAAATGGTAAAAGAATATTTCCTTTCTGGGTAGCAGTCGAAAAAATAAATTAATACACCAGTGAATGTGACGGTTCTTTTCAAGAATTTTATGCATGATCCATGCCCTGTTAAGCCAACAAATGTCTGATTATTATAATTACATAAAAGCCTTGCATCTCATTTTTGTGATCACCTGGTTTGCAGGGCTCTTCTATATCCCAAGATTATTTATTTATCATATAGAAGCCGCTGAAAAACCCTGGCCGGAGAACGAGATCTTAATTCCTCAATTGCAACTTATGGCCAAAAGACTATGGTACATTATTAGCTGGCCGTCCGCAATATTGGCAATTTCGTTCGCCATTTGGCTGTTAATATTAATGCCGGCCTGGCTGCAACAGCCCTGGATGCATGTAAAACTAGGGTTTGTCTTCCTGTTGATCCTCTACCATCTGAAAACGCATCATATGTTTCTTCAATTGCAGCGCGATGAGGTACCTTACAGCTCCAAATTTATGCGGGTATGGAACGAGGGAGCAACGCTTATTCTGTTTGCCGTGGTTTTTTTGGCAATCCTGAAAGATGCCTTTAATTGGATGTATGGCCTCGCCGGTATTGCGGTCCTGACTATCCTTTTAATGCTGGGGATACGCTTGTACAAAAGGATACGGGAAAACAAAATTGAACAATAATTGTTAAAAGGTTATCGAGGTCTTAACTGCTCTGTGCCCAGCGCCCGCCGTTTACTATTTTGGACTGATTATTGCTATCTTTAAACCTAAATTCTGTTTCCTTGTTCAAGAAATTATCACTCAGGTCCCGTATATTTATATCCATGATCTTGCTGGTGGTAATTGCCTCGGTACTTATCGCAGGAGTTACGATCTATCAATACAAAGAACAAAATAAGGACTATCATCAGGAAAAGTTAGAGCGAAAGGAGGAACAGATAAAGCAGAGCGTAGATTATACGCTAAAGGGAACTACCTATCCTACCACTACGGAATACCTAGGGCTTATTTTTAAAGATGCCATTTACCAGATTGCCGATGTTCAGAATGTCACTTTTTATCTTTATGACCTCGAAGGGCAATTGATAAAAAGTTCACGGCCCTCCTTCAATAATGATTCTATTTTATTATGCCTCAAACCAGAGGTGCTGGATAGCCTTTCTTCAAGCGTTTCAAAACGTTATGTTGAGGAGAATTCGGCAGCGGGGGATAACTACCAGGCTTCCTTCACATACATCACCGACGCTAAATATAAACCGATAGGTATATTAAATTTCCCCTACTTCGAGGATAATTCCTTCAACAATATGGAACTTAAGGAGTTTATGATCCGCCTGAGCGGGGTTTACTTCCTGATGTTGCTTACCGCTATCGCCCTGGCATTCTTTATTTCCAAATATATTACCCGATCCCTGCAAACGATATCGGATAAATTAGCAGAGACCGACCTTACAAGGCGAAATGAGAAAATTTTTATCGAAGACCCCAGTGAGGAGATTGGAAAATTGGTGGATGCCTACAATGGGATGATCGATGAGTTGGGGCAAAGCGCTGCAAAATTAGCCCGTAGCGAAAGGGAACAGGCATGGCGGGAAATGGCAAAACAGGTGGCCCACGAAATTAAAAATCCGCTTACTCCAATGCGTCTAAGTGTACAAAGTTTTGAGAGGAAATTTGATCCTAAAGATCCGGAAATTAAAACCAAAGTGAAGGAATACACTAAAACACTGATCCAACAGATTGATACCATGAGTAGCATCGCTTCCGCCTTCTCTAATTTCGCTGAAATGCCCGCCCAGCAAAACGAAACCCTGAATGTGGTTAAGATCGTTAAGCTCGCATTGGATATCTTTAATGAAAATTACATTCATTTTATAACAGACGAAAAGGAGATTATTGCCAAACTAGACCGCACCCAACTGATCCGTGTAGTTACCAATCTGGTTAAAAATGCCATACAAGCGGTGCCAGAGGTCGCGTCTCCACGTATTTTGGTATCGGTAGCTTCCGAAGGAAGTTTTGTGAAGATTGCTGTTGCGGATAACGGTGTGGGGATAGCGGATGAATTTAAGGATAAGGTGTTTGAACCAAAATTTACAACCAAGTCAAGCGGAATGGGTCTAGGTTTGGGGATGGTCAAAACCATTGTAGAAACCTATAAAGGAAGTATAACATTTACGTCGCAACCCTCTAAGGGAACTGTTTTCACGGTGCGGTTGCCAAAGGAATAACGAAATAAGACTTTTAAATGACTTATAAGAACATTTTAATAGCCGAAGAAAAAGACCTGGCCATAATTACCATTGACAGACCAAATAAGTTAAATGCCCTTAACAAGGACACTATTAACGAGCTACACGAGGCCTTCCGTCTGTTGGACCGCGATAAGCGGATAAAAGCGATTATCCTTACCGGAAGCGGGGAGAAGGCTTTTGTTGCTGGAGCGGATATTTCTGAGTTTGCCGGATTTTCGGTTAAGGAAGGGGAAAAACTATCGGCCCGGGGCCAAAAAATACTATTCGATTATATTGAAAATTTATCCACACCCGTAATCGCCGCAGTCAATGGTTTTGCCCTGGGAGGAGGTTTGGAACTTGCTATGGCCTGCCATTTCAGAATAGCCAGTCATAATGCAAGAATGGGCCTTCCCGAGGTTTCTTTGGGAGTAATACCAGGATATGGAGGTACGCAACGCCTTCCACAATTAATAGGTAAGGGTAGGGCTATGGAACTCATTATGACCGCAGCTATGATAGATGTGGAACGGGCGCTTGACTATGGCTTAGTGAATCATGTGGTTTCGCAGGAAGAATTACTCTCGTTCGCTAAAAAAATCGCGGGTAAGATAACGAATAATTCGCCCGTTGCGATAGCCTATGCAATAAAAGCGATAAATGCGGGTTTTAAGAATAATGCAAATGGCTATAAAACCGAGATAGAAGCCTTTGGCAAATGTTTCGGAACGGCCGACTTTAAGGAGGGCACGACCGCCTTTTTAGAGAAGCGAAAAGCAGACTTTCCGGGAACATAATATGGGCAAATACGGTAAATCATACTATGAGAAGTTGCATAATTCTTTTGACGGCCTTGGCTACCTTTTTCAATTATGGGCAGAAAATGCCTGTGGACAACTATTTTGGAGAAAAATATAATGACCGGTATAAATATTCTAATTTGGCAACCATTTCTGACGATGGCACCGGTGGGTATTTACTGGTAAGATCCTACTATACGGGAATGATCCTTAAGCCAAAGGGTTATTTTATAGAACATTACAATAAGGACCTGGAACTGATAAAGGAATATAACTATAAGTTAAAGGGACCCGAGTTTGTGGAAGGTTATGTTAAAAACGGCCAATTATATTTACTTTTTCTAAATTATGACTTTATAAATGCGTCCTATGATTATGTGGTTCACAGAAGCCCTATCACCGATTTCAATTTTACAGAACAAACCATTCTCACGATCCAGTCAGAACCCGTGAACCAGCCGTTGGACAAGAATTACTACAATAGGAATTTCAACTCAGGCTTCACGACAACTGCCTTGTTCAATGAGGATAAGTCGGCCTTCGTGATCAGCACCCATTTTAAGAAAAGCAAAATTAACAAACATCATATTTATATGTTCAGTGCATCTCTTAATAAACTCATTGAACACGATTTCTCCTCAGAAGTGGAAGAGAAGAACTATGCTTTTGAAAATATAGCCGTTTCCAAAGATCTAAACAACCTATATATTGTCGGTAAAGCCTATTATAAGAAAAAGCGGTTCACTGCATTGGAACGTAAATTTCAGTATGAAATTATTAAGATTTCCGGGAAGGGGGCTAAAACACAAAACTTTGATGAGGCTGGGAAATATTCCGAAGGGCTGAAGCCCATCTTAAGAAAAGACCGACTTATTTGTGTTGGATTCTATGCGGATCGGAAAGACAACCGGTACAACGGCCTGGTCTATTTTGAACTGGATCCCGAAACACTTACCGTACAAATTAAAAAACACAATGCTTTTTCCGATCAGTTCATGTATGATAAATATGGCAAGGAAAATGCCGAAAATGTGAAGGATCTGGTCTTTAAAAGCGTAAGCTTTACAGATGACAACGCCATTCTTTTTAACGCCGAGGAATATTTTGTGACCAATAGTGTTCAGGCCAATTCGAGTGGGGGAAGAGTTAAGGTAGAGCGTTTTCATCACAACGACATTGTAAGCGCCAAAATAGATGCCAATGGCAACATGGTGTGGGCAAGAAATATAAATAAGTCCGAAGTTACCCAAGGCGACGGCGCGTACGCCTCCTATAGTTCCTACACCAAGGGCGGGAAGACCTATTTTTTTATCAGCACCGCTACGGAGAATCCCCAGTTATTAAATAATGAACGACTTATTTTTAAACAAGGCCTTAGCAGAAACAGAAATGTTTTTGTAATAGAGTTAGATGAGCAGGGAAAAATGAGTTATGAAAAGATCATCGACAATGCGGAAGCCCGTCTCCCTCTCATGGTATCCAAACCGCTCATGGACAACCAGACGGACGAGGTACTTTTTTATGCCAAACGCGGCAGCAAAAAGCAATTGGTGAATGTTTCTTTGAAGTGATCCGGCCTGCCAAATCGCTTTCTACCCAGAGGGGTATACCACCAAATCTCCTCAAAGGGACAGTTATAACGATTTTAAGAAAGTACTCCCCATAAGCGGTAACTTTTTTTAAAGACAACAGTTAATCCATGCCGCTTGGGGCTGATGGTCCCGCAGAATGAGGAAGAACGAACTGCACAAGTGAATTCGCCGGCAGGTAGGGACCGGAGGGGTACACCCCTTCAGGCAAAATTCACATCACATCGCCACCCCGCTATGAACTACAACAAAAACCAGAAATTAATTACAGTGTTAATTAACATATCGCATTTTTTATAAATGGATTATTTCCATAATTTTGGATTAAATCCATATTTTGAAAGAAAAAGAATACATTAAGGGAAGAGGGGCTCAAACAAATGTGCCAAATAAATTTCTGCAGCACAGTCATGAAAGCAGGGAGGATTTCCTGGAGTTCTGCAGATTGGAAGGGGAGGTTGCAGATAATAATAAAACGCTTTACCTCCCAATTTTTCCCAAAACAATTGTAAATAAAGTAGTTAGTCCTGATGTGGGCATGCAGTATTCCATGAATCCGTATCAGGGCTGTGAACACGGCTGCGTGTATTGCTATGCCCGCAATAGCCATGAATTCTGGGGTTATGGCGCAGGACTAGACTTTGAGAGGAGAATACTTGTAAAGAGAGATGCTCCCAGGCTGCTGGAAGAGAAATTGAAATCAAGCAAATGGAAGGCCTGTACCATTGTGCTTTCCGGAAATACGGATTGCTACCAACCTGCCGAACAGGACTATAAAATTACCAGGGCGTGTTTAAAAGTGTTTTTAAAGTACAGACATCCGGTGGGTATTATCACTAAGAATTCCCTGATCCTGAGAGATCTTGACGTACTCAGGGATTTAACCACTGAGCAATTAGTAGCCGTAAATGTATCTATTACCTCCCTTTCCGAGCAAACAAGGCGTATTTTGGAACCCCGGACAGCCACCATAAAAAGAAGACTGGAAACCATTAAGGTCCTGTCAGAAAACAATATTCCGGTCAACGCCATGTTGGCACCCATTATTCCCGGCATTAACAGCCATGAAATAATGAACCTCGCCAAAGAGGTAGCAGATCACGGGGCGTTGTCTTTCGGATTCACGATCGTCCGACTGAACGGTGCAATAGGGCAGATCTTCACAGAGTGGATCAGGAAAACGCTCCCCGATAAAGCAGATAAGGTACTTCACCAGATTGCCTCCTGCCATGGAGGAACACTTAATGACAGCCGATTTGGGATCCGAAATAAAGGGGAAGGAAAAATTGCAAAGCAAATTCATGATCTCGCGAAAATTGCCAGGCAGACTTATTTTAAGGATAAGAAATTTCCTCGGTTAAACCATGAGTTGTACGAACAGTACAAAGGAGGACAAATAAAATTGTTTTAAAAAATTGGACATTTTGTCCAAGGAAGCCATTGCAAATCGTCATAAGGATAGCTATTAATTTTAACAATCTAAAATTTATAAAACAATGAGCAACTATTTATTTTTATTTAGAGGTGGAGACACAAGACGGATAGAGCAATCTCCGGAAGAAATGCAGGAGCATATGCAAAAGTGGGGTGCCTGGATGGGCGGTCTGAAGGAGAAGGGAAAATTAGTGGACGGACTGCCATTGGCAAAAGATGGCAAGGTAGTGGAGAAAGGTGGCGAAGTAATCACGGACGGACCTTTTGCGGAGGGAGCGGAAGTTGTCGGGGGATACCTGATAGTAACGGCAGATGATCTTCAGGGCGCCGTTGACATTTCGAAAGAATGCCCCATCTTTGAACACAATGGGAATGTTGAGGTGCGGGAAATTATGTCGATGAACATGTAAGACAGGCAGGGTTATGAAATAAAAGTCCGATGATCCCTTCGGACTTTTTACTTTTATGGTATGCAGGAACAGAACGAACTGGTAGAAAGTGTTTTCCGATATGAATATGGAAAAATTATGGCCGTTCTGGTTAATAAATTTGGTCCCTCTCATCTGGAAAAAATCGAGGACGCCGTTCAGGATGCCCTGCTAAAGGCCATGCAGGTATGGGGATACAAGAATGTTCCCGACAATCCTACCGGATGGTTGCTAAGAGTTGCCGGTAACACGCTTATAGATGCCCTGAGGAGAGCTAAAAAAATAGTATTGGAAGAGGAAAGTTCTTTCAGGGATATTGCAAGTGGGCCGAAGGAAATATCGCTTCAAAACAGCATATCAGACAGTCAGCTTAAAATGATCTTTGCCTGCTGTCACCCTGCGTTATCGGTTGAATACCAGATCATATTAAGCTTAAAACTCATTGGTGGTTTTAGCAATAAGGAGATCGCCAAGGTACTTTTGAAGAAAGAGGAGACGGTTGCCAAATCGTTCACCAGGGCCAAGAGGAAGTTAAAACAGGAAATAACAACGCTCGATATTCCCGTTGAAATAGGATTGCAATCCAGGCTATTTGTGGTAATACGAGTAATTTATCTTCTTTTTTCAGAAGGATACGCTCCATCTTCGGGAGCTGTTGCCATTAAAAAGGATATTTGTTTTGAAGCTATTCGCCTGGCGTTACTCCTCCACGAGAATCAGTACTGCAAACATCCTAATTTGGATGCTTTGATCGCCTTAATGTGCTTTCACGTTTCCAGGTTCGATGCACGGTTGGATGAAAATTTGGAATTAGTGGACCTCGAACACCAGGATCGTACCAAATATAGTCGGGAGCTCATCAGGATCGGGATTTCTCACCTGGAAAACTCAGGGACTACAGATCAAAAGCCGTCCAACTATCATCTGGAGGCCGCCGTGTCATACAATCATTGTATTGCCAGATCGTTTTCTGAAACAGACTGGAAGCGTATTCTGTATTTATACGACCTCCAGTTGCAACAGCAATATTCACCGTTTGTTGAGTTAAACAGGATCGTTCCTTATTATATGGTGAATGGGGCCAGAGACGCGTTGGCAGAGCTCCGAAAGTTTGCGAGCGGCCCTTATTTTATCAAGAGTTATTTATATCATGCTATTGAAGCAACCCTTTTAGCCGACCTGGAACAAAGTAAGGAAGCCATTGAGGCAATGCGCCTGGCAATCCAACTTACGAGCAATAAACTGGAAAAGAAACATTTAACTAAAAAAATGAGGGCGCTCCAAGAAGATGATCAGTGAAAATAGCAAACTAATTTTCCAGCCTTTACCGTAATTTCCTGCTCCCCATTCAATTGCCTTTGCACCGTTGGTTAACGTCATCCCGGATATCCCAATCCCCTGTTTTTTTCCTTCTTTGACCTTTTCGTGGATTCCCTTGACTATTAGGGGATATACGCCTTTTTTTCACTTTAATACCCTCCTTTAAATGTCAGGAATTTCCATTCCATTCGGAATAAAACTGCTTCAGGTAGTGCAGCATAAATTCATGGCGGTGCTCCGCCAGTCGTCTTCCGGTTCGGGTATTCATTTTATCTTTTAACAATAACAACTTTTCGTAAAAATGATTTATCGTAGGGCCGTCGGCTTTTTTGTAAGCCACCTTCGTCATTTTCGGATTGGGAGCTACTTCCGGGTCGTAAAGTTTCCTGTTTTTAAAACCACCATAATTAAATGCTCGGGCAATTCCTATGGCGCCAATCGCATCCAATCGATCCGCATCCTGCACCACCTCTAACTCTATAGAAGTGAACGGTTTTTCACTTTTGTCGAGACTATTTTTAAAGGAGACGTGTTTAACGATCTGTTCTACGTGGGCAATGATTCCCCGATCTACCTTAAGAGACCGCAAGAAATCGCCGGCAATTTTAGGGCCAATGGTCTCGTCTCCATGTTGAAATTTGGCATCTGCGATATCATGCAGCAGGGCGGCCAGGCTTACCGTAAGAATGTTTACCTCCTCGTCCTTTGCAATCAAAAGGGTGTTTTTGAACACCCGTTGAATATGAAACCAGTCGTGCCCCCCTTCCGAATCTTTCAAAGTTTCCTTTACAAAAGTTATGGTCTTTTCTACAATTTCCGAATCCCCCATTATAGTAATCTTACACCTTTGATGATCTGTTTTTCAATTTTTTCGAGCAGGGCTTCCGGGTCGCCCGAATTTTCTATGGGCCGATGTACCTCAAAAGTAATGCGGTTGCCAATACCATATGGAAATTTTCCGTAACGCAACGTTTTCCAGGAGTTGTTAATGCTTATCGGGACAAGAAGGGCAGAGGGTGCTTTCCGCATTAACAACCTCAATCCGGTAGGCTGAAACTTCTTCGGAAGCCCGGTACGGCTACGCGTCCCTTCAGGAAATATCACGGCACTGCGTTTATTTTTTTCTATGTAGGTGCCAAGTTTTGCGATTTCCGACAATGCTTGTTTACTATCCTTTCGGTCTATCAATACGGAGCCCCCATGTCTCAGGTTATAGGAAACACTGGGGATACCGCTGCCCAATTCTTTCTTGCTTACAAATTTAGGATGATAATCCCGCATAAACCAGATGATTGGTGGTATGTCGTTCATACTTTGGTGATTTGCCACAATGATCACAGGGCGGTCTTGGGGAATGCTGTGTGTATTGGTAAAGGTATATCTGGTTCCCAGGATGTGCGTACATCGCATTAAGAACAAATTGAGAATGCTGACACTGCGTTTATGCGCTTCGTAGCCAAAAAGATTGAAACAGAACCATTGTATGGGATGAAAAACCAGTAGCGTTATCCCAAAGAAAATGAAATATACAGCGGTCAGCGGATATGCGAATAGTTTTTGCATAGCGCTAAAATAAACCAGACCAGCCATGTTTTCAACACCTGGCAGGTCTTTTCTCAGGGTTTTTCGCCCGTTGCCGATGCAAGTAGCCGGAGAGTTTACGAAAGAGGCATTTTAACAAAACTCGTTATAGGCCTCCGTTAAATTTTCCGCAATGACTTCGGCGGGTCTGCCCTCTATGTGGTGACGTTCTATCATGTGTACCAATTCACCATTCCTGAACAGCGCCATGCTTGGTGAGGAGGGGGGAAAGGGAACCATAAGGTTTCTGGCAGCATCCACAGCTTCGGTATCTACACCTGCAAACACTGTGATCAGATGATCGGGTATTTTATCGTTATCCAAACTCATTTTCGCTGCGGGTCTGGCATTGGCGGCAGCGCAACCACAAACGGAGTTTACGACCACCAGGGTAGTACCCTCCTTGTTAATTGCTTTTTCGACAGCGTCGGCCGTATATAATTCTTCAAATCCGGCCGAGGCCAGATCTTCTCTCATCGGTTTTACTAATTCTGCGGGATACATAGTCTATTTTTTTTAATCAGTTTTCAAAGATAGTAAATAGTTATGCCATTGAGCATATCCTTAACTTTTCATTTACTATCAGATCATTTACTATCAGACGGAAAGGCAACCGATGATTCAAAAATAGAAGGATAAGTTCTACAGATAAACAGCATTCAGTTTCAGTATTCCTGAATCCGGTTGCTTTTTTTGAAGAGTGAACAATCGGCTTCCCGTTCCTTTTCGGGAGAGGATCTTAATTCCTCATAAGAATCTATCCTGTATCTCAGTTCAGGATACATTGAAATTGGTTCCGACACCGCACAACCCAAACGCCTATGCAGGGAATGAAAACTGGCAACTGCTTGCCGATCGTTTTTCTAAGTGCTACCAAAGATAAGATTATCCGGTATCCAATGATCTTATAAAATGTCAGTTGCAACCCTTATCTTTGCGAAAATTTTGAAAACACTATGGTGAAGTGGTTTGCGGCAATGATCGGGTATTTTGTCTTTCGGTTTCCTGGGGCTATAGTGGGATTTCTGATCGGTAGTTTTATTGATAATGTGAGTGGGGGTAATGGAGCCAGAACCGTATTCAGGGATATTACAAGGCAATCCGTATCACCTGCCGATTTTGAGTTACACCTGCTTTCCCTGTGCTCCCTGGTTATTAAGGCCGATGAGACAGTTAGTCAGCGGGAATTGGATTATGTAAGGCAATATTTTATAAGCACGTACGGGAAGGAAAGAGCTAATGCGATTTTCAGAACTTTTAACGAGGTAATCAAGAAACGTGAGATCTCTGCTCAACGGATCTGCACTTACCTCAATCAACGTACCCGTTACGAGGTACGGTTGCAATTGTTGCATTTTCTTTTTGGGATCGCTCAGGCTGACGGCTCTGTCAGCACTGCAGAAATCAACAAAATTATGGAAATAGCCGGCTATCTCAGGGTAGGGCGGAACGACTTTGAAAGCATCAAGGCTATGTTCATTAAATCGGCCGACAATTCCTATAAGATCCTGGAAATAGAAAAGGCAGCTACTGATGAGGAGGTAAAAAAAGCATATCGGACCATGGCCAAGAAATATCACCCGGATAGGGTAAATACGGAGAATGAAGCCATAAAAAGAGGGGCTGAAGAAAAATTTAAACAAGTGCAAAAAGCGTATGAAGAAATTCAGGCGGAGCGGGGACTTTAGCGTTGAACAGTTCTCGGTTTAGGGTTAGGGGTAAAAAGTTACTGAAAACCGGGATTTGAAATTTTAACTCAAAAAGAGCTAGCACATGGCACTGGCTTAGTTATCTACCCACTCCCGGCATGCAGCAATTCTGGTTCTACATAAAACTCGGTTTTAATCATGTAATGAACCCCGGAGCCTATGACCACATTCTATTTCTATGTGCCCTGGCTATCCCTTTTACACCTAAAAACTGGAAAAAAGTAGTATTATTGGCCACTATCTTTACGCTGGCACATTGTTTGTCTTTGGCATTGGCCGTATTTGATGTGATCCGCGTAGCTGTAGCCCTCATAGAATTTCTAATACCCCTGACAATTGCACTGACAGCGCTTTTCAATGTTTTAAGTACAAGAACAAACTCCGTTTTCCTTGGCCAGTATTTGCATTTTCTGGCTACCGCAATTTTTGGCCAGATCCATGGTTTTGGCTTTTCTAACTATTTTAACACTGTATGATTATGGCCGGGGAAGAAGAAAAGTTAGGTGCGCTTCTGGGCTTTGCTGCGGGTATTGAGCTTTCTCAACTGTTATCCTGCTTGTTGTCTTAGTGTTTACAGGTTCGTTAGAAACGCTCGGGAAGTTAAAACGGGCCGTTTTCATAGTGTTGGCCTCAATAATAATTGTCTTGATTACAATACCTATGATGATAAAAACGTTCCCTTGGTAATCTCAGTATGATTCCAAATAAATGGCGGAAGCAGAGGTTTTTATGTGCCAGACAACGGTTTTAATACAAAATTAACCGTTTAAGGTTGTAGGGCTTTTTCAAAGCGGGTATCTTAGTGGCTTGCCAACGTCATAACCATCATATGGTAAAACTCCGTAAGTGAAGGAAAGCAAACAAGAAAAATACGACAGGGCGTACCTTAGAATGGCTCATGAATGGGGCAAATTGTCTTATTGCAAACGCAGGCAGGTAGGCGCCATTATTGTTAAGGAGAGGATGATCATCTCTGACGGCTATAATGGAACCCCGACAGGCTTTGAAAACATCTGCGAAGATGAAGAAGGGTATACAAAATGGTATGTGCTGCATGCAGAGGCCAATGCCATTTCCAAGGTTGCCGCCTCTACGCAATCCTGTGAAGGCGCCACCCTATATATTACGTTATCACCCTGTAGGGAATGCAGTAAACTAATTCATCAATCTGGCATAAAACGTGTAGTGTATCAAACCGCGTATAAGGACAATTCGGGGTTGGAATTTTTAAGCAGGGCGGGAGTTGCGCTGGAGCATCTTCCTGCTACTGAAAGCGTTGCGTAAGTTAACTCATTGAATGAAGAAGAATTATTATATATGGCCCACAGTAATTGCACTTGCCCTGGCGATAGGGATTTTTGTTGGGGGGAAACTCCACTTTAATGATACCCCGGAAAAATTATTTACCACCAATTCAAAAAAAGATAAGTTAAACAGGCTCATTGATTACATTGACTACGAATATGTTGACGAAATAAATACGGATAGTATCGTGGATATTACTGTCAATAATATTTTGGATAAACTGGACCCGCATTCTGTATATATTTCAAAAAGTGAAATGCAGAAGGTCTCAGAAAATATGAAGGGAGATTTTGTTGGGATAGGGATCAGCTTTTATATGGTCAATGACACCATTTCGGTTATTCGGACTATAGAAAAAGGCCCCAGCTATTTAAAGGGGATAAAGTCGGGCGACAGGATACTGATTGCAGATAATGATACGCTCTTTGGGAAAAATATGCCCAGTGACGCCGTTGTAAATACGTTAAAGGGGAAGATAGGAACTTCGGTAAAATTGAAAGTATACAGGAAAGCTGAAAACAAAATGTTTTCGGTATCCATAAAACGAGACAGGATACCCATTAAAAGTGTTGACTCCTATTATATGTTAACCCCCGAGATCGGCTACATAAAAGTGAATCGTTTTGCAGAATCTACCTATAGGGAATTTTTGGTAGCCCTTGGGAGTTTGCGCAGGCAAGGGGCACAAAAGCTGGCATTGGATCTTCGGGACAACCCGGGGGGCTATTTGGGAATAGCGGAACAAATGGCGGACGAATTCCTGAAAGATGGGAAGCTGATATTATTTACAAAAAATAAGAAAGGAAAAATAGATAAAACATATGCCTCAAAAAAAGGTAGTTTTGAAGACAGGCAGGTATATGTAATAATAAACGAACGTTCCGCCTCTGCCAGTGAGATCATTGCTGGAGCCTTACAGGATAACGACATCGGGACGATTGTGGGTCGAAGATCCTTCGGAAAAGGGCTTGTTCAACGCGAAATGGAGTTGGGAGATGGTTCTGCAGTGCGGTTGACCGTTTCCAGATACTACACGCCAACCGGTCGCTCTATACAAAAAGACTATCATAACGGGACTAAAGACTACTATCAGAAATTTACGGAACGGTACCATAGTGGCGAATTGGTTTCGGTGGATAGTATCAGGGTCAATGATTCTTTAAAATTTAAAACCCCGAAAGGAAAAACCGTTTATGGGGGCGGGGGTATAATTCCGGACGCTTTTGTTCCCATTGGGACCAATGAGGAAGAAGCCATTGAAAGCCTGGAGAGTATTGGGTTTTTATCCCGTTTTATGTTCACTCACCTGGAAGAAGACCGAACAAGGTATGCGCACTTAACTAAAGGGGAATTTCTCAGGGAGTTCAAGGTGGATGATATTTTATTCGAAAATTTTGTCGACTACGCCATTGCCAATAACATTAAAATGAATTTCTACGATTTTGACGATACCTTGAAACTGTATCTTAAGGCTGCCCTTGCGGAACAATTGTTTTCGGCAAACCTTCAGGCCAAGATCAAGGCTTCAGCAGACTCCATGTTACAAAAAATCCTGGAATTAGAGAACCCGCCAATACAAGCTCAGGAGGCGGAAGAAATTGAATCGGAAAATTAGGGTTTTCAACAGGATCATACCACGCCGGCATTGTGGAGTGTAGCAGATGCCGCTTACCACTATATATCTCGGCTTAATAAATATAGTGAAGTTGTCTAGAGCGGCAATCACTAGTCTTCGTCCATTTTTTTCTGGATCTTCTTTGAAGTAAGGAATATCAGTAAGAGCACTATGGCGCAAAGGGCAGCCATAATTCCGATAATGGCAATAATACTATTTCCTTCCAGGGGGTTTTGAAAATCGATTATGGTGGTATTATAGGCAATAAGGGCTATTGCCAAGATCAGCAGAACGATGGTAACTGTTTTATTCATGTAGGAAAGACTATTGTTTTATAATAAAGGGCATCTCTAAAAACCCTACTTTGGTTGCCAACTTGTTCTTTTTCCCAGCTACTTCGTTGCCAAAATACTTCCCGATAGCTATCGGGACTAAACTCCGCTTTTGGCGCCTTGTATATGAAAAAAATTCCTACGTTACCATTCCAAACAGAGTTATTAGAGGTGCCCTAACGTAACAAGAATTGTCCTTAGTGCGCTTTTAAAATAATTGATTAATATTAGAGGTAAACAATTTTACCGCAATTGCCAGCAGGACAACTCCGAAAACCTTACGGATAACGCTCAATCCACTTTTTCCGAGGAATTTCTCAATCTTGCCCGAGGATTTCAATACAAGATACACAAAAATTACATTGACAATTATGGCCACGATAATGTTTTCTACCCTATATTCTGCACGTAAGGCCAGCAGCGAGGTCATTGTGCCTGCACCCGCAATTAAGGGAAAGGCAATTGGCACAATAGAGGCGCTCCCGGGTGCATCATCTTTATAAAGCGTAATACCCAGGATCATCTCAATGGCTAAAAAGAAGAGGACAAAGGCCCCTGCAACTGCAAAGGAATTCACATCAATTCCAATTAAATTGAGTATCTCTTCCCCAATAAATAAAAAGGCTACCATAATGCAAGCCGCCACTATGGTGGCTTTCCCTGATTGTATCTGTCCCATTTTGCTTTTCAGGCTAATGATGATGGGGATACTGCCAACAATATCAATTACCGCAAAAAGGATCATGCTTGCAGAGGCGATCTCCCTAAAATTTAATTGCATGGAATTGCTGTTTAAAATTAGCCGGCAAAGGTACAATTTAAAACAGGTTAATACCTAATTCAACTGTAAAATTTGTAGGGCACTATGGTTTCAAAAAAGTATCTTTGCCGGAAGATAAATTTGATATGTTTCAACTGGGTAAAACGATTGTTTCCGAGGAGATTTTTGAAAATGATTTTATTTGTAATCTGAGTGCCTGTAGAGGGGCTTGCTGTATTGATGGAGAGGCAGGGGCGCCTTTAGAGGAGAAGGAAACCGAGATCCTTGTGGATATTTACAGGGAGGTAAAACCTTTCCTTAGGGAGGAAGGAATAGCGGTTATTGAAAAAGAGGGGGCTTTTGTAAAAGGAGAAGATGGGGAATGGGAAACACCGCTGATAAATAATAACGAGTGCGCCTATGTAATTTTTTCAGACTCCGGAATCGCAAAATGCGGGCTGGAAGAAGCGTATAACCAGGGAGCCACCTCATGGAAAAAACCCATTTCCTGCCATCTCTATCCCGTAAGGGTAAAAGAATACAGGGAGCTTATTGCCGTGAATTACCATCAATGGCAAATCTGTGACCCGGCCTGTTCGTTGGGAGAAAAATTGCAGGTTCCCATTTATAGATTTGTCAAGGATGCACTGATCCGAAAATTTGGAAAACGGTGGTATGGGGAATTGGAAAAGACTGCCGGGAAATATGTTAAATAGTGGGAATATGTAGAATAACCGTGGAGCCCGCTGCCGCGCCGCTTTCATCAAAAAGATCTACTATTTCCATATCAAAAGAATTCTGAAAGTCTTTGGAGAAATTGGCCAATCGTTCTTTCGTAATATCGATCCCTACGGATTTTCGTTTTAATACCTTGCTTTCTTTTAGTTTCTCGGCGACAGCCCTGCCTACTCCATTATCCGTTATGGAAATATTAATAAATCCGTTTTTGCCGGTGCTCACCTGCAATTCAATCTTCTTTTCTCCTTCCTTGGATGATAGCCCGTGCCATAATGCATTCTCCAGGAAAGGTTGAAGAATAAGAGATGGAATTTTAACGAGATGGGTATCAATTCCCTCGTCGACGTTGATTTCAAAATTTATTTCGTCCGAGAAGCGGATATTCTCGATATTCATATACAATTCTACCGTCTCCAATTCCTCGGCCAAAGGTATCTCCTTAAGAGACGATGCTTCCAGGATTTTACGTACCAGTTTGGAAAACTTGTTTAAATAATGGACCGCATTCTTCTTTTCATTGTTGATGATATACAATTTAATTGAGTTAAGCGAATTGAATAAAAAGTGAGGATTCATCTGGCTACGCAGCATACTCTGTTCAAGGGTCAGCATCTTCTTTTCGCTTTTGAGCTGGTACTGCCGATAGAGAATATAGAGAATTAATGTGAAAAGGGCCAGGAGCAATGCACTGACCATCAATGTGGTTTGTTGCCTTTTGAGTTTCAGGTTTACGATTTCATTGTCCTTTGTAAGCACTTCAATCTGATTGTTCTTCTTGTCGGTGTCATACCTGAAGATCACATCGTTCACATAGCTTACGTTAACCTGATTGTACAACTGATCCTCTATTTCAGCTGCTTTCTTCAGATATGCCAAGGATTTAGCGTATTGCGATCTTTTCTCTTCAAGCGCCGACAATAGCGTATAACTATCAAGAATATTCCTGAGAAGATCATATTCTTTAGACAAGTTAAGCCCTTCCTGAAGTTTCTCTTCGGCCTCATCGTAGCGTTCCAGCTTCATTAAAACCCAACCCAGATTGATCAATACTGCAGAAATGATCTGTCTATCCCCGGTTTCCTCGGAAGTCAGCAGGGTTGGCTCAAGAATGCTCAGGGCATCCTGCAACTTATTCTGTTTAATATAAATCTGTGCGATACTATTCTTACAAATGGCGATACCGCTATTTAATTCTATTTCATTATCATAAGCCAGGGCTGTTCTAAAGTTTTGGAGCGCCTCCTCTAACTTTCCCTGTTCTTCCAGGCATACGCCTATATTCTGATGATTCACCGACATGCCGCGAACGTTGCCTAATTCCTCCTCCATCCGCAGGGATCTTCTAAAACTTTCTATAGCCCTGTCATACTGCTCCAGATCCTTGTAGATATTCCCAATACTGTTTACGGAAACGTTTATACTTCTCTTTATGCCAACAGAAGGATTTTGGATCGTTTCCGCAAGTTCCAGGGCTTCCTGGTTGTAATCCAGGGCAGTTTTAATAGCATTCATACGGCGATAGACTACTCCCACCATGTTCAGGTTCAATATTTTGAATTCAATATTATCTGCCTCGTCTGCAGCGTTGAGCCCTTGCTGATGTAGTTCTATTGCCCTCTGGAATTCAGAAATATCCCTATATTTCGTTCCCAATCGATTATATGCATAGGCCGGACCGTCCATATAGTTTTTCTTAATGGCCTCCCGGATAAAAAACTTCATGAGCGTAGTATCTTCTCTATGGGGCCTTAAGACCCCATCTAATTCGGCATAGGTTTTAGGAGCGGCAGCTATAAGGCTATCGACGGTTTTTTTAAAGGTGGCGGGTATAAATTGAGAATTACCAGTTTGAAATAAGAGGAATGCAAGTAGATAAAGAGGGATTTTCATTTGGGACCATGGGATAAATAACTTATAACAAATCCAGGAAATCAGATTTTTTCTGGCGCGAGACCGGTATTTTATGATTCGATTGCAGCACTACATAACCATCTGTTTTTAGAAATTCCTTGATTTTTGTCAGATTTATAATATAGGAATTATGGATCCTGAAAAAGGAATCGTCAGGAAGCAATTCATTCACTTCCTTTAATTTTTTAGTGAGTACAATTTTCTGACCGTCGGCTAAATAAATAGTGCTGTAATTTCCGTCAGACTCGGCATAAAGAATTTCATCACTTTCCAAAAACAGCAATTTACCATCCGTATTGAATGTTATTTTTTTGTGGATGGAACTTGCATTGAAGTTTAATAAAATCTTCTCTAACCTTTCTGCGGTATAGTTCTTGGAGTTGTATTTTTTTATTTTAACAATGGTTTCCTTAAGGTCATCCGTGTCTATGGGCTTAAGAAGATAATCAATAGCTTCATTCTTTAAAGCTTTTATTGCGTACTGATTGTAAGCGGTGGTAATGACTACAGGGAAGTCTTTATTCTTCAATTTTTGAATGAACTGAAATCCGTCCATAGTGGGCATTTCAATATCCAAAAAAAGGCAATCCGGACTGTGGTTGTCCAAATAGCCCAAGGCTTCAAAGGGATCCGTGAAAGAAGCAACTACATTGATTTCATTACTGAAGTTGGTCAACTCCCATGAGAGACTTTGTAGTGCTTTAATTTCATCGTCTACAATTACGGCTTCTAACATTACATCGAATAATTATATAGGTAATATAACCAAAAATAGCAGTATTAAGGTTGCGGATAATTAAAAAATGTACCAACAGATCAATTTTACGTATGGTTGGTAAAAAAATGATTAAGACTGGTCTTTTAAGAAAATATTTCAATGATTCATAGTAATTGTATT
This sequence comes from Flavobacteriaceae bacterium, assembly GCA_041743085.1. Classification (GTDB taxonomy): domain Bacteria; phylum Bacteroidota; class Bacteroidia; order Flavobacteriales; family Flavobacteriaceae; genus JAFMPW01. The sequence goes on along the minus strand of JBGTNL010000022.1, from coordinate 200,031 downwards.
ACAATTTTTATCATTTGTCCCAAGCCATAACAGGTTATTAATCAATTAATTATATATTGCCTTCCGCTATCTTGCCATTTACACACAATTTTATACCGTTTATACAAATGCGATGCGAGTTTAAAGGAAGGCTAAGTACCTTGGTCGCATAAGTGGATTGCCCCATAACCGAGATAATTTTAACAGGTTTAAGTAAGAACAAAGTCATGAAAAAGTGTGTGATTTTTTTCACCCTGCTATTAATCACTTTGTGGATAGCAGTAATCACAGATGTCAAGGAGCCTCCCGTTGCAGACGATGAAGTTGCGACCGAGGTAGTTAAAAATGAGAATTTGATAGCTGAGGATTTGGGCCATACCCAAAATTAATGCGCTTATATTAAACACGATATCCAATTGCGATGCATAGCCTTCTGTCGAAAATAGTACAAATAAGTATTTACCTGGCATTACCGTTGTTGTGTACTTCCTACATCCCAATCGGTAAACTGAACGTTACAACCGGTATTCCAGAACCCGGGGACAATATAAACGATGGTGGCTATACGGTTAAAGTTTTTGGGGACAGGAATTTGGATTTAAAGGGAACAACGGAGTTCGAAACAGTTGTGGAGACGTTGGCAGATGGAAGACATTTATCTACCCTTAAGCTTAGCCTAAAAAATGATAAAAGTGAGCCCTCGCACACGCTGGGCTTCCTGATATCTAAAGAAAACGACTCCGGGCAGTTGCACCCCGGAAGCTATAAAATCAGTAAGAATATTGATGGTTTCCTGAATAATTTTGACGTGGTATTTGGTTTTGCAAATATTGAGGTCCTGGGAGAATTACCATTTTTTGCGGAACGGGGCCAAATAATAGTATTCGAAATCGGAAAGGATAACCTGAGGGGAAATCTTAATATAGCCTTGAGGAATGCAAATGGCAATCGGTTGATTGTCAAAGGAAATTTCAAGGCCGTTAGAAGTGTAATGAGATAAAAAAGAGTATCTTTAGTGTTAACATAATGACACTGTCAGACCACAGGTACGGCTTCAGAGAGGTATGTTTTTCGAAAACATATCAATACTGAAAAGTAGTCTCGCCGATGTAATTGCTTATTGGACAACCAGACCACTTAGTTGGTCAATGTATTTGCTCGATTTTTAGGTTTCGGGGGAACTACCTAGGTCAGCAGAACCAATTATAGTGATTAGAATTAAAACGCATCGGGAGCCGTACGGTTTGGCGGTATCATTTGATAAAAAAAACCCGGCAGGAACAGACTGCCGGGTTTTTTTGTGGAAGGATGCCTCATCATAATCTGCGGCCGAGATATTCTTTCACATAGGCATGTTCTCCATGCAGGAAGCTTCTGGGACTATCCCCAATTAGTTTGTTGAAGTCGCTTATAAAATGTGCCTGGTCATAATAGCCGCAATCCAGAGCCAAATGATGTAGTTTTTGGGGATCCGATGACTTGAGCAATTCAAAAATGGTATTCAGTTGAATTACCTTGCAAAAGTATTTGGGAGGAACGCCAATAATTTCCTTGAACTTCCGCCTAAATGCCTGGCACCGACTGGGCTGTTTTTCACTAATTCTTCCTGGGCAATGGCACCATTTTTTTTAAATCCGATGTAAGGCACGGTCTAACCATTGAATACGCTAATTAGTTGGGGCTACACGCGAAAAAAGCTGCGACCGTTCATCTGAAAGCAAAAGTGGCTTACTTCACAAGTAAGGATATGGAAGAAAGTTTTATTCTGAAAGAGGTTGTCTTTGGAAACAGAACGATCATTCATAATAAAGAAAAGGAAATTCCATTAAAAGAACACGGTGCTGGTTACATAGGAGATTATGAATGTATTTCCTATGAAAGAGAAAACCCGGATATTCTTGTGGCCTTAAAAAAGATGGAAAAGATAGATGCAGAGGATTTGCCCAAACCAATTTCCATAATAAATCACGCTTAACCACTTAGAGGAACATCTATCGGATTTAAACAGTAAATTAAGCTTGGGATTCTGACGGGAACACTTAGCCCGAACAGCTAGACGACCCTTATCTTCTATTAGCACTTTTTCTGCCAATCGTACACTATTTTCTGCAAGCTATACAAAATCAATAGGTTACGTTTTAATATATACTATCTTCACAATAGAATTTACTTCATCTCTGACTTTCTGTTCCCTTTTAAAATAATTCTCCGGAAGCTGTGAAGCACCGGGTACCGATCGAAAAGAACGACGAACTATGTATAGGGTTAACCTATTTCGATTTAAAGGGACAAAAGGATACAACGAAAAAAATAAGGCAATGAAAGCAATACTCGTGTACATTTTATTGATTCTGGCAGCTTTACTCGGGTCATAATCCGAATGAACCGGCTTTTAATAACCCGTAATAATTCATATTATGAAAGCCCATAACCTACCTACGGCAGGCAGGTGGGCATTAATTAAAGAATGGTCAATACCAACCAACATAAATAAGGGAAATGGAGATGGCCGGTAAAATTTTATATAGATGAAAACGTCATTTATTCTTATCGTAGCACTGATGCTTAACACCAGTTTATTAATTGCAGAGTCTCTGTCATTTTTGGTAGAGGGAATAAACACCTGGATATTCATCGTGTTCGAGGGGCTCCTTTTAGCCGTATATTTTTTGAACAAATGGATAGCGGATCTCTCCAAAGATTTTATGCTCGATATCGGCTATTTGGATGTCAACGTAGGCAATGATAAAAAAAGTAGCCAATAAAATCCCGCTTCTCTTTTCAATCTAAGTTTCCCCGAAGCTCTGTGTGGGGCCTGAAGGCCGGTCGGGCAGGGTCTCCTTATTCACCTCTCCTCTTCTATGCAAAGGGTCAGAATCGTCAATTTCGGTTCCTGAAGTCTGGGGACTGGTGGACGCAAAATATAATCCCGATCCGAAGACGTCAGGACGGGACGGCTTTTGCCATTGAGGGCAGAATGATCCCGGATAAGTTAGGTAAACAGCATATACCTACGGCCTGCCTTAGGGAAGGTCTGTTTCAAGAAATTTTATATTGGATGGTTGAACTAACCCCGCTTTTTCAGTGGGGTCTGGGTTTAATACCTCGACCCTTGGGTCGATTCCTTCCATTGGGTCCAGTCCCGATAACTATCGGGATGCCCTGGGGTTTAATGCCATTTATTCGGTCTTAAGGAACTGGTACAAGGGACGATGACTATTATGCCATAACCGGCTAAAATGAACTGATTTCCGTTAGAATCCGTTGGCGAATCACAATATTTTTTGATAATATTTCTCTGGAAAATAAGCCGTCCGTGTTAACCTTTTTTGCCTTTGTAACATAAAAGGGAAACAAAAGAGGGCTATGATGAAACCGTTACTAATTTTTCCACTTCCATTAACGACAATTTGCTTTGTTGATGGTTTTGGAGGCTTTTGCACTATTGAAACGCGAAGGGGTGACGAATTTCAGGTTAATACCCAGAGTTTCAGTACGGGTAGCAGCGGACATCCGGGTCTAATCACCTATGATGGGGGATTCAGTTTTGTGATGGATAAAAATTAATGAAAGGGGACATTTAAACACATCTATTTGAGTTTTGAAAACGGCCACTGGAAATTTATGCGATTTATTCAATACCCTATTATGAATAAACCAAAGAGTATGCTTTTTTATACATTTTGGTTTATTTCTTTAGGCGATTTTTTATTCAAAATCCTATTGTTTCAAAATCCTAGTAAACATCCTTTGTGAAGCTACATGTCAACAACCTGTGTTAAAAACTTTGTAACGGAAACCCACAAATCGGCTTTAGATATTGATCCCTTTTTCCAATCTTTGTTAGTCCCAACTCGTAGTAAATTTTCATCCTACACAATTAATTCTTTAAATATCAAAAACTAACAATTATGTCCGCACCGGTAGAACCCATTTTACAGGAAAATGAAGATCGCTTTGTAATTTTTCCCATCCAACATCACGATTTATGGGAATGGTACAAGAAATGCGAAGCCTGTTTCTGGACTGCCGAAGAAATAGACCTGCACCAGGACATGACCGATTGGAATAACAAACTCAATGATGACGAGCGCTATTTTGTAAAACATATCCTTGCGTTTTTTGCCGCTTCGGATGGGATAGTGAATGAGAACCTGGCAGAAAATTTTGTCAGTGAAGTACAGTATTCCGAAGCTAAATTCTTTTACGGGTTCCAGATCATGATGGAGAACATTCATTCCGAAACCTATTCACTTTTAATAGATACATATGTAAAGGACGAAAAGGAAAAGAACATTCTCTTCAAGGCTATTGACAACTTCCCGGCCATTAAGAAAAAAGCGGACTGGGCCTTAAAATGGATAGATTCCCCAAGCTTTGCCGAACGCCTTATTGCATTTGCCGCTGTGGAAGGTATTTTCTTTTCCGGTGCCTTCTGTTCCATATTCTGGCTGAAGAAGAGGGGCTTAATGCCCGGTCTTACCTTTTCCAATGAATTGATTTCCCGCGACGAAGGAATGCATTGTGATTATGCCGTGCACCTTCACAACAAACATTTGGTAAATAAAGTGCCTAAAGCACGCATCACACAAATACTTACAAATGCTCTGGATATAGAGCGTGAGTTTATAACGGAGTCCCTGCCTGTAAGCCTTATAGGTATGAATGCCAAACTCATGACGCAATACCTGGAGTTCGTAACGGATCGTTTATTGGTAGAACTGGAGTGTGAGAAAGTGTATAATTCCACCAATCCATTCGACTTTATGGATATGATCTCTTTACAGGGGAAAACGAATTTCTTCGAAAAAAGAGTGTCTGAATACCAGAAAGCCGGAGTACTGAACAAGGAAAAAGATACGGATTCACAGAAGATCAGCTTCGACGCGGATTTCTAGAATAGTTAATAAGTCCTGTCAGGTTTTCAAAACCTAACAGCTATTTCCTATAAACGATGCCACCAACAGGATCAGGAGTGGCCTGCCGGGCTACCGTATAGTATAACCAACGTTAACAACCAAAAAATAAAAAGCAAGATGTACGTAGTAAAAAGAGATGGAAGGAAAGAGCCGATAATGTTCGATAAGATCACTGCCAGGGTTCGCAAATTATGTTATGGCCTTAATGAGCGCGTAGATCCTATTAAGGTTTCCATGCGTGTTATAGAGGGATTATACGATGGGGTAACTACCTCTGAACTGGATAATTTGGCGGCAGAGATCTCGGCCACCTTGACTACGACACACCCTGATTATGCGAAGCTCGCAGCCCGTATCTCCGTTTCCAACCTGCACAAGAATACTAAAAAGTCCTTCTCCGAAACCATGAAGGACCTGTATGAATACGTAAATCCACGAACGGGTAAAAAAGCGCCCTTATTATCTGATGAAGTTCATAAGGTGATTGCGGACAATGCAGATCAATTGGATTCCACTATCATCTACAATCGCGATTTTGGCTACGATTACTTCGGTTTCAAGACTTTGGAACGCTCCTACCTGTTAAAACTCAATGGTAAAATAGCAGAACGACCACAGCACATGCTGATGCGGGTTTCCATAGGCATACATCTGGATGATCTCGACTCCGCCATAGAGACCTATGAGTTGATGTCCAAGAAATACTTTACACACGCCACGCCTACCTTGTTCAATTCGGGTACGCCGAAACCACAGATGTCGTCCTGTTTTTTACTGGCCATGAAAGATGATAGTATTGACGGCATTTACGACACCCTGAAGCAGACCGCGAAGATCTCTCAGTCCGCAGGAGGTATAGGACTATCTATTCATAATATACGGGCAACCGGCTCGTACATTGCAGGGACCAACGGAACTTCAAATGGGATTGTACCCATGCTACAGGTCTTCAATGATACGGCAAGGTACGTGGATCAGGGTGGCGGAAAACGCAAGGGAAGTTTTGCCATATATGTTGAGCCATGGCATGCCGATATCTATGATTTTCTGGATCTAAAGAAAAATCATGGAAAAGAAGAAATGCGTGCCAGAGACTTATTTTATGCGATGTGGATTCCGGATCTCTTTATGAGAAGAGTGGAAAGTAATGAAGAATGGACATTGATGTGCCCCAATGAATGCCCGGGATTGTTTACAAGCCACAGTGAGGAATTTGAAAAACGATACCTGAAATATGAAGTGGAAGGAAAGGGGCGGAAGACCGTAAAGGCGCGGGAACTTTGGGAAAAAATATTGGAATCGCAGATCGAGACTGGTACGCCCTATATGTTATATAAGGATGCTGCGAACCGTAAGAGCAATCAGAAAAACCTTGGGACCATTCGTTCTTCCAACCTGTGCACCGAGATATTGGAATACACTTCCCCGGATGAGGTGGCCGTTTGTAACCTGGCATCCATTGCGCTTCCGATGTTCATTAAGAACGGGGCATTTGATCACAAAGAACTCTTTAAAGTGACCAAACGGGTGACCAAGAACCTGAACAGAGTGATCGATAGAAACTACTACCCGGTCAAAGAAGCGGAAAATTCGAATATGCGCCACAGGCCCATTGGCTTGGGAGTACAGGGTTTAGCAGACGCTTTTATTATGTTGCGACTACCTTTTACGAGTGACGAGGCCAAACAACTCAACCAGGATATCTTCGAAACACTTTATTTTGCTGCGGTTACCGCCTCGATGGAAGCTGCTAAGGAGGAAGGCGCTTATTCTTCCTATAAAGGATCCCCCATTTCTCAGGGAGAATTTCAACACAATCTCTGGGGAATAAAAGATGAAGAACTTTCCGGAAGATGGGATTGGGGAAAATTACGTAAAAGCGTAAAAAAACACGGCGTTCGCAACTCCCTGTTGGTTGCTCCCATGCCTACCGCCTCTACCTCACAGATTTTAGGAAACAACGAATGTTTTGAACCGTATACCTCTAATATTTATACCCGCAGGGTATTATCCGGTGAATTCATTGTGGTAAATAAGCATCTGTTGGAAGATCTCGTAAACCTCGGTTTGTGGAATGAAAACTTAAAACAGGAATTGATGCGTGCTAACGGCTCTATTCAGCATATTGATATAATTCCTGACGAAATAAAGGAACTCTACAAGACCGTGTGGGAATTGAGTATGAAGGATATTATAGACATGTCCAGGCAAAGGGGTTACTTTATTGACCAAAGCCAATCGCTGAATTTGTTTCTTGAGAATGCAAACTACGCCAAGCTTACTTCCATGCATTTTTATGCCTGGAAAAGTGGCCTGAAAACGGGGATGTACTATCTGCGTACCAAAGCAGCGGTAGATGCAATTAAGTTTACATTGGACAATACCAAGAAAAAGGAAGTGCCGATCAGTGTGGCGGCAGGGGCAGAAGCTGTTGCAGTGGCACCGGAGGCTTCTGTGATAGTACCTGTAGATCCTACTCCCGTAAAACAACAGGACATAGAAGTAGTAGAGCCTGTGTCGGCCGAGGAGATGAAGGAATTGATCGCCAAGACTAAGGAAGGCGGGGCAGATGACGATTGCCTTATGTGTGGTTCATAACCTTATAGAAATGCGATATAACCATTAATAAATACCTTGAGACTACCAGCCCACCGCTTTGGTAGATTTCAGGGTATTTTGGTTTGATGACCTATATGTTAATTTGATATTATTAAGGCAGAACCCAGTGACAAAGACATGAGTGTACTTTGAAAGTTTGCAGAAAGCTTTTGATACCTATTTGTTGAAATAGGGCCTCAGCACATTATGGGATATCACAAATACCGCAATATAGATTAATAGAAGAATGAGGTAATTGTCCATATCAATGCCCCTTTTGATATTAGCTAGTAGTATATACGTCTCAAACGAAATGATAGATGATGAAAGCGTTAGAAAAACGAAAGAAAAATGTTAAAATTTTAGTGAAAAAGCCTTAATTGCGTAAAATGAAATACTATTCCTTCATAAATTGATGATATACCCTTCTTACCCCCACGTACAGCAGGCAATAGAATACAAGTATGTATAAGTAGATGTCCATGTGTGTTTAGACGCTTTTCGGGTGGCAAACCTTTCCAAAAAGAACGTTAAAACTTAGGTATTATTGAATGGAAAAGGGAAAATGCAGTAAAAATTCCATATATCGGGCCATTTGCTAATTGAGTAACCATCGAAGATCAGAAGGATGCAGCATAGTTCACTGTTGAATTAGAGAAAGGCATCCACCTCCTTGTAGGCATCAATTACTGCCTGTTCTCCCGCCTTGTCTGGCCTTGAGTTGCCGTGTTCCATGCCCATAACGCCCCTGAATCCTTTTTCGTGGATAAACTTGAAAACGTTCTTATAATTGATCTCCCCTGTGGTAGGTTCTTTACGTCCGGGATTATCTCCAATCTGGAAATAGGCGATTTCGTCCCAGCAGGCTTCAATATTAGGGATTAAATTGCCCTCCTGGATCTGCTGATGATAGATATCAAAAAGTATTTTACAGGAAGGGGAATCCACCGCTTTGCAGATCTCGTAGGCCTGGGGGGATCCCGAAAGGAATAAACCGGGATGGTTTCTGAAATTAAGAGGTTCCAGGACCATGATCAAATTGTGAGGTTCAAGAATAGCGGCTGCCCGCTTCAGTGATTCTATTACGTGAGCGGTTTGATAACCCATGGATAATTTAAGATCAACATGCCCGGGAACTACGGTCATCCACTTTGCGTCTACCCGCTTTCCAACTTCCACTGCTTTACGGATATCACTTAAAAATTCTTCACGTTTTTCTTTGTCCCCGGATGCCAGGCCGGGTTCTGTCCAGTAGATCTTATGGGCAACAAAGACTCCCATTTCCAAACCACGATCATTCATGGTTGTGGCCATTTTTTCCTGCAGTGCCACATCTCTTCCGGTCATACCATTGTCCTCAAAAGCAGTGAATCCCTGATCGGCCATAAAATTGAGTTGGCTAATGGGATCCTTTCCAGCAAGATTTTCGAACATCCCAATATGGGGAGCGTAATTTAAGTTGAATTTATATTGGGCAACCGACTTTGGATGCAAGGCACCGTAAACTGAGGTCGCTCCCAGCGAGATTGCACCGCCGGTAAAGGCAGTTTTTTGTATAAAACTTCTTCTTTTCAAAATTCGGTTTTAAATGGACCAGGCTTTGCCCCCTGTAAGTTCATTCAAATCGCCACAAGCTATGTATTCTCCAGGGACAGGGAGATAGGCTAATACCTCTTCCCCTATATATTCCGAGGTTTTGTAGCCCCATATGGTCATTCCTCTTAAGTTGTTGGCAAAGGCATACCTTGAGATGCGATCATCCAGTTCGGCTTCCTTTCCCTCGGCCGTGGCTTCCTGGTAAGACGTAATTGCCTCGAACATTTTCACCTCTTCTTCTTTAGTGGCTTTTAGGGCTTCTGCCAAAACGGGCTCTAAATCTTCCGGATCCAGATCTTCTGCCTTTTCTTTATCGGAATCCTTCAGAGCTTTATTCATAAAACTGCCCATAGACATTTTAAAGAACTCCTGCTGCTGCTTTTCCATCACCTGGTCCGCAAACCTGTCGATAAACAGGTTTACCTGAACTTCACTCGCCGACGGAGTATCGGTTTTTGGTAAAATGATATCCACCAAATGAGTCAGTGCATTACCTTCTCCCGGGCTAAAGAAATCCGGGGTCCATTCCAAAACCTTTTCATTTTTGCAGCTCTGAAAAATACTGAGCAAAGTTGGAGTCGCCACCGTGTAACCTAAGGCAAGCCCCATATTTTTTAGTGCAATTCTTCTATCCATTATATTAGTCCTTTTTTGAGTTGTTCGGCTGCATGGTTTGCAGCTCTGGCAGTAAATGCCATATATGTTAACGAAGGGTTTACGCAAGATCCCGAGGTCATGAATGATCCATCGGTAACGTATACGTTAGGAACATCATGCACCTGGTTGTGGCCGTTGAGAACGGATGTTTTTCGATTTCTTCCCATACGGGCGGTACCCATTTCATGTATGCCCAGGCCAAGTGCTCCCGGATTGTCAAAAGGTTGAACATCCTGTAGTCCTGCTTTGGTCAACATTTCTACGGCGGATTCTTTCATGTCCTTACGCATTTCCCATTCATTTTCCTTAAACTCCGCGTCAAAGGTGACCGTAGGCAGGCCCCATCCATCCAGTTTGTCATAATCCAGGGTCATTCTGTTATCTTCATATGGAAGGACTTCACCAAATCCGCCCATTCCCATAGTCCAGCCCCCGGGTTTCAGGACCGCCTCTTTTAAGTCCTTACCGAAGGACAATTCTGCTATGGAATCGTCCCAATTACCTCTTCCGGCTCCTCCCTGATACCCGAAACCTCTTTTGTATTCTTTTCTATTGGAATCGCCGCCTAAATTCCTGAAACGCGGAATATAGATGCCATTTGGTTTCCGTCCTTTATAATATTTATCATCAAATCTTTCAAATTTTCCCTGGGCACCTACACCTAAGTGGTGATCCATAATGTTTCTGCCCAACTGGTCAGAATCATTCCCCATTCCATTAGGAAAACGATCCGATTTGGATTGCATTAAAATGGAAGTTGACGCGATAGACGAAGCACAAAGGAATATTACCTTAGCCTTAAACTCGTGGGTTTCCTTGGTTAACCTGTCAATTACTTTAACGCCCGTAGCACGCTTGGTGTCGGGATCATAGATCACTTCATGAGCAATGGAATCCGGTCTTAACGTCATGTTTCCTGTCCTTTCCGCAGCAGGTAGGGTAGAAGATAAGCTACTGAAATAGGAGCCAAAAGGACACCCCCGGATACAGCGGTTACGAAATTGGCATCGGGTCCTGCCTTCAAACTTTTTGTCACTATGAATATGTGCCACACGGCCGGCGGTAACCACCCGGCCGTCAAAATTCTCAGCTACTTTTTCCCTCACATGCTGTTCCACACAATTCAGTTCCATCATGGGTTCAAACTTGCCGTCCGGCAATTGCGGGAGGCCCAATGTTTCCCCCGTTACCCCAATATAAGTCTCAACCTTGTCATACCAGGGTGAAATATCTTTGTAACGTACGGGCCAGTCCACAGCGATACCGTCCTTTTGATTCGCCGTAAAATCAAGGTCACTCCAGCGGTAACTATGCCGTCCCCACTGCAGGGATCGGCCGCCTACGTGATATCCTCGCATCCAGTCAAAACGCTTTATCTCGTTGTAGGGATGTTCCAGATCATTGACAAACCACATGGCACTGGGGGCTTTAGTAGTATAGCCCGTCCTGGATTGTTTCAGTTGCTTCGCCTTTTCCTCCCTCGGCACCTCGCCACGGTTAGGAAAATCCCAGTCGTCCTTATTGGCCGTTGGATAATCCTCTATGTGCTTTACCATCCGCCCCCTCTCCAGAACAAGGGTTTTAAGACCATTCTCACACAATTCCTTGGCGGCCCAACCTCCACTGATGCCTGTGCCAACCACGATCGCATCATAGGAATCCTGCGGTTCGCTGAAATAATATTCACTCATGTATAAAATTGTTTATTCTCTAAATTTATTAAATATAAAATTAATTTTCTACATTTAAACGCCATACTTCAAGGGAACATCTAACTATAACGTTGTAGTAAATCAATATAATTAAAATTCTACGAACTAACCGAAAAAAATGAATAAAACAAACAGGATTCAAAATAGTGCAGTATGGGCAATAATTCTGGTATTGCTAATAACAGTATCATGCAAGGAAACCAAAAAAACAGAGGGCGATAACACCGAAACACAAGAAGCAATGATGGAGGAGAGCGAACCTTTCTTCGATCTTTCCCTGGCGCAATGGTCCATTCACAGAATGATCCGTGAAGAAGGGGTAGATCCCTATACCTTTGCAGAAAAGGCCAAAAAATGGGGATTTTCGGGTTTGGAATACGTAAATCAGCTTTACAATAAAGAACTGGAAAATGCCAACTACTCTAAGGAAGCGATGGCGGCTTTTGTTGAAAAAAACAATACGGAGGCAAAAAAATATGGCTTAAAGAACGTCTTGATCATGGTTGATAATGAGGGGGGCATGGCCGTCTCGGAAACTGCCGAACGGAACAAGACCGTTGAGAACCATTACAAATGGGTCGATGCGGCCGCTGCAATGGGATGCCATGCCATTCGGGTAAATCTTTATGGCAGTGAGGATCCTGCCGAATGGAAGGCCAATGCAGTGGATGCCCTTACCAAATTGTCAACTTATGCCAAGGATAAAAATATAAATATTCTTGTGGAAAATCACGGCGGTTTGTCTTCCAATGGCGCCATGGTAGCTGATGTAATGAAAACTGTGAATATGGCAAATTGCGGCACCCTCCCCGATTTTGGTAATTTTTGTATAAAACGGGGTGATGCGGGTTGTGCTGATATGTATGATATCTACAAAGGGGTAAAGGAATTAATGCCTTATGCCAAAGCCGTAAGTGCCAAGTCAAATGATTTTGACGAAAATGGCAATGAGAAAGAGATCGATTATGTGAAAATGCTTCAAATGATTAAGGATGCCGGTTATGAAGGTTATATCGGTGTAGAGTATGAAGGCAATGAACTCGGGGAAGAGGAAGGCATCATGGCGACCAAAAAACTGATGCTTGAGGCTGCTTCAAAACTCAATTGAGCAGCCCATGGCGTAATGCGATAAGCGATATAAATCGGATATAGGGGATAAATTTTCAGAAGTGGCCCGGTAAATATCGGGTACCACCAACCAATGCCAAAAACTAAACCAGCACAGATGAAAGTTTTTTTTAATGAACTTTTTGATTACAACTTTTATTGCAATAAAAAGCTGATTGAGGAATGCACTAAGCTAGAAAATGTTCCCGAAAAAAGTATTTCCTTGTTTAGCCATCTCTTGAATGCGCATCACATGTGGAATGCCAGGATCTTAGGACGGCCATCGGAATTTAAAGTTTGGCAAGTTCATTCCATAATGGATTGGGGAGATATTCACTACGAAAATCAGCGGAGTTCCTTTGAGATCACCAGTAATGCCGATGATTTTGACAGACGAATCGATTATGAGAATTCGGAAGGGCGTTTGTTCACCAATACCTTACAGGATATTTTATTCCAAATAATTAATCATTCAACACATCACAGGTCACAGATCTCCTTGGATTTCAGGAACAATGGCCTGGTCCCTATCCCTCTAGACTACATATTCTATAAAAGATAACAAAAACATCATGAATAAGAAGATACGAGTGCAGCTTTCCGCAATGATGTTTTTGGAATTTTTTATCTGGGGAGGCTGGTTTGTAACTTTAGGCACTTTTATGGGGAATAACCTCAGCGCCAGTGGCGGGGAAATAGCAATAGCCTTTTCAACGCAATCCTGGGGAGCCATTATAGCGCCTTTTATTATTGGGTTGATAGCCGATAGGTATTTTAATGCCGAACGCATTTTAGGAGTGTTGCATTTAATTGGAGCTTTCCTGATGTATCAAATGTCAATTGCAACGGATTTTGCTTTATTCTATCCCTATGTTTTGGGTTATATGATTGCCTTCATGCCTACTCTGGCGCTGGTAAACTCTGTTTCTTTCAGGCAAATGAAAGAGCCTGCCAAGGAGTTTCCATTTATCAGGGTTTTTGGTACCGTGGGATGGATAATAGCAGGCTGGATCATTAGCTTTGGATTTAAATGGGACGCCATAGAAAATATTGAGCGAGGACTACTGTCCAATACCTTTTTGATGGTGGCCATCGTATCGGCACTTTTGGGGCTTTTTAGTTTTACCTTGCCCAAAACCCCGCCTACCGTGGACAGAACGGCAAAACTCAATATTAGCGAAATCCTTGGTTTGGATGCCCTGAAACTTTTAAAGGATAAGAATTTTTTGATATTCTTCATATCTTCAATTCTAATTTGCATTCCTTTGGCATTTTACTATCAAAACCTCAGCCCCTTTTTAACGGAATATAAGATCGAGAATTCTACGGCTTGGGCTTCTATGGGGCAATTTTCAGAAATATTGTTTATGTTGCTTTTGCCCTTTTTCTTTAAAAAGTACGGATTTAAAAAAACACTGTTGGCAGGAATGTTGGCGTGGGCATTGCGCTATTTGCTATTTGCCTATGGTGATGGGAATGAACTGTTTTTTATGTTATTGATCGGAATTGCCCTGCATGGGATATGTTATGATTTTTTCTTTGTTGCGGGTCAGATCTATACGGACAGCAAGGCAGGGCCTGCCTATAAAAGTGCGGCCCAGGGGCTGATAACTTTGGCGACATATGGAATTGGAATGCTCATAGGTTTTTGGGTGGCAGGGAAGGTCACTGACCTTTTTCTTCTGGAAGGCGGTACGCATAGCTGGGAAACTATATGGATTTACCCGGCCGGATTTGCGATTTTGGTGTTTGTGTTTTTCGCACTTCTTTTCAAAAATGAAAAAATAGGCTACAAGTCCTAGATATTTTATTAAATTGAGAAATTAAAATATCAGGTTCATGCCAGTGAACAATAATCTCATGTAAAATTTAAAAGAAACTATTGGATATGCCTAAAAAAATCAGACTTGGGATACTTGGGGGAGGAGGAGACTCTCTTATTGGAGTGCTGCACAGAGTGGCCTCTCATATCAATGACAACTATGAAATCACCGGGGCGGTCTTTAACCCGGATTTTAAGGAAAACAAAGCATTCGCCAGGGAAATCGACATCCCCCTGAACAGGGTCTATAAAGATTTTGATACGTTTATTGAAGAAGAAATGAAACTTCCCGAAAATGAACGCATTCAGGTTTGTTCCGTGCTTACCCCTAATTTTTTGCATTTCCCGATGGCCAAAAAGTTACTGGACAACGGTTTTCACGTCATCTGTGAAAAACCGATGACCACTACCTACGAAGAGGCGAAAATTTTGCAGAAGGCCCATAAAAAGGCCGGGGCCGTTTTTGCATTGACCCACACCTACACAGGCTACCCCATGGTGCGACAGATGCGCGAAATGATCAAGTCTGGTGCACTTGGAAAGATCCATAAGGTAGATGCAAGATATTACCAGGGATGGATCAATACTATTATCCACGACAAGAAGAAGCGCTCTTCCGTTTGGCGCCTGGATCCGAAGAAAGCGGGGATAAGTTCCTGCATGGGAGATATTGGCGTACATGCCTTCAACCTGGTGGAGTACACCACCGGGCTCCAGGTTAAATCTTTGCTCTGTGATTTCAACTATTTGTATAAGGACAATAAGATGGATGTTGACGGAACGGTACTGATTCGAATGGATGACCATATCAAAGGCGTTATACGGGGAAGTCAGGTTGCCACCGGGGAGGAAAACGGGTTGGCCATCGCCATATACGGTGAAAAGGGCGCCTTCCGCTGGGAACAGGAAACCCCTAACTTTTTATACAAATTGAGCGACACCGAGCCTACACAGATCTACAAACCTGGCCATGCCTATAATTCAAAATTATCCCTTGATGGCACTAAACTCCCCGCAGGCCATCCCGAAGGCATTTTTGATTCCATGGCGAATATCTATTTGGGAGTTGCTAAAGCCATCCGTGGCAAGCGGTACAATGACGGTGAATTCCCTACCATGGACGATGGGGTTCGCGGGATGGATTTTATAGAGGCAACAGTGGCTTCACACAAGGGAGGCAACGTTTGGGTAAAACTCAAAAAATAATATAGTGTTTTTTAAGGGTTGCATCGCCTGGAGGTTTTTATTTCCTCTCAAACACCTTCTCAAAAACCTCGCATACCACGATCATACTATCCCGGGGCACCCGCCCGTATGGCTCTAATTCCCTGGTGTAATATTCCCAGTGGGTTTGCTTCCAGTAGTCCAATGATCCGTCGCCTTCTCCCTCTAGTTTTGCGTAAGATGATCTGATGGCAAAGAACGGTTTTAGACGAACAGCCACGGTCCGAACAATGCATTTTGCATTGCCTTCCCAATCTGTAAGTACAGTAAAATCGCCAATTTTCGGCAGGGCTTGTTTTCTGTACTGAAGTCCCAGCAAAGAATGCGATGTCGCCCTTTTTTTTCCGGAAAGCACTAATTTAAGGCATTTGTTGGCATCTTGTTCATTATCACATAAATGTGTTACCCTCGGCTCCCCTGTGAAGGCATATTCCAAATGGTTATCCAAATAGTCGCCCCACATATTTCTTGCTGATGCATTCTTCATAGAACTGGTTGTTTGGTTTTTCAGGAGAATTTGCCCGCTTTAAACTGTTCAGCCGCATGGTTGGCAGCCCTGGCTGTAAAGGCCATATAAGTAAGTGAAGGGTTAACACAGCTAGCGGAAGTCATAAACGCGCCATCCGTCACATATATGTTAGGTACAGCATGCACCTGATTGTTATTATTGACTACCGAGGTCCTCGGATTCCAGCCCATGCGGGCTCCCCCCATTTCATGAATCCCCAGGCCCGGCCCTGTTTCCTCATTGTATGACTCAATATCTTTGAACCCTGCTGCCTTAAACATAGCCATTATTTGTTTGATGATATCCTCCCGCATTTTGTATTCATTATCCTTGAACTCCACATCAAAATCCAGTTGGGGTAGTCCCCATTGATCCTTTTCGGTTGCACTGAGGGTTACCCTATTGTCATGATAAGGTAGCATTTCTCCGAATCCGGTTACTCCAATTTGCCATGCCCCGGGCTTAAGAATAGCTTCCTTAAGATCTTTTCCATAGCTCATTTCGGCTATGGACGCCCGCCAGTCTTCCCGGCTTGCGCTACCCTGATAGCCAAAACCTCTTAGGTATTCTTTCTTTTTTGTTTTATCATCCAGATTTACAAAACGCGGAATATAGAATCCATTGGGACGCCTGCCCTTATAGTATTTGTCAAGATAGCCGTCTACCTTGGCCGATGCGCCTAATTTGTAATGGTGATCCATAATATTCCGGCCCAATTGATCAAATTCATTTCCAATTCCATCCGGGAAACGATCCGATTTGGATTGCAATAAAATACCCACGGAGGCCATAGCAGATGCACAAAGGAAAATGACATTGGCTTTAAATTCCAGTTTTTCATGAGTATGGGTATCAATTACCCGTACCCCCGTCGCTTTTTTAGTGCTGTCATCGTAGATCACTTCATGCACAATGCTATTGGGGCGAAGTGTTAGATTTCCGGTTCTTTCAGCAGCGGGGAGTGTAGACGAGTTACTGCTAAAATATCCGCCAAAAGGGCAACCGCGCCAGCACCGGTTTCGGTATTGGCAAGGGGTTCTTCCTTCAAATTTTCCATTGTTATCCGTAATATGAGCAACCCTGCCTATGGTCAATAATCTGCCGTCATCGAACTTTTCAGCCATAGTCTTTTTCAGGTCTTCTTCGGGGCACGACAGTGCCATCGGCGGTTGAAATTTGCCATCGGGAAGTTGCCTTAGCCCAAGCTTTTCCCCACTTACACCTATGTACTCTTCCACCTTATCGTACCAGGGGGCAATGTCTTTGTAACGTACTGGCCAGTCTACCGCTATTTTCTCTTTTAGGTTGGCTTCAAAATCAATATCGCCCCATCGGTAACTCTGGCGGCCCCAGGTAAGGGAGCGCCCACCAACCTGATAACCACGGATCCAGTCAAATCTTTTTGTTTCTACATAGGGGTGCTCCAGATCATTTACAAAAAAGTGTTTCACATCTTCCCTCGGGGCCCAATTTACCCGGAGTTGCTTGTGGTACTTTTTTTTATCCTCCCTGGACAATTCACCTTTCAGGGGATAGTCCCAGGCATCGTCATTCATTGTTTTATAGTCTTCAATGTGCTTAACCATCCGCCCACGTTCAAGGACCAGGGTCTTTAGACCTTTCTCACATAGTTCTTTAGCCGCCCAACCACCACTAATTCCGGTTCCGACTACTATTGCATCATAGCTCTCGTTCTGAATCATTTTACAGTTTTTCTTTTATCAATAAATGCTATCCCGAAAAGTCGGGACTGCGTCGGAGTTTCCATTTCACCACTTCTCCCGCATACGACGACTCGCCGGTGGCGGGGAGAAGAATGCACATTGTCGGAACTATCCTTAAGAAGTTCCCGGTGAGGCAAAATAAAAGAATTATTGCTTTTGATCCTGAATTCAAAATTAAAATACTTCTATGAACCAAATCTGATCATGGTTGATTTAAAGAAATTCTTTTATTTCTAAGGTATTTTCCTATATTTATAACTTCCCTTTATGAGAAGCCCACTAGTATTTTTTTACTCATTAAATATAGGGTTTAATTATTAAAATTTAACAATACAGCAATTTCATTAACACAAGAGAACACTTCAATGAAGACAATAAAAGGACCTGCCGTTTTCCTGGCACAATTTGTAGATAGCAAGGCCCCTTTTAACTCCCTCGACGGCATGTGCAAATGGGCAGCCGATCTGGGATATAAAGGAATTCAGATTCCCACGTGGGAAAGTTTTTTAATCGATGTGGACAAAGCAGCGGAAAGTCAGTCGTATTGTGATGAACTAAAAGGAAAAGTAAATTCTTATGGCTTGGAGATCACCGAACTTTCTACGCATCTACAAGGTCAATTGGTAGCAGTAAACCCTGCCTATGACCTGATGTTCGATAATTTTGCACCGGACAGCGTTAAAAACAACCCTAAAGCCAGAACTGGATGGGCGGTGGATGTAGTGAAAAAAGCTGCAACTGCGAGCAGGAGATTGGGAATAAGTGCCCATGCAACCTTCTCGGGGGCTTTGCTCTGGCACACATGGCATCCCTGGCCCCAAAGGCCTCCGGGTTTGGTTGAAATGGGTTTTGAAGAACTGGCCAAGAGGTGGATGCCTATTTTAAATCATTTTGACGAGGAGGGGGTAGATGTGTGTTACGAAATTCATCCGGGAGAAGACCTTCATGATGGCGATACCTTTGAACGTTTCCTGGAGGCAACCGGAAACCATAAAAGGGTTAACATATTATATGACCCAAGCCATTTCGTACTTCAACAATTGGATTATATTGCTTACATCGACCATTATCACGAGTTTATAAAGTCCTTCCATGTGAAGGATTCCGAGTTTAATCCGACCGGCAAGAAAGGCGCTTTTGGAGGTTATAATGACTGGGGGGACAGGGCGGGAAGATACCGCTCTCTCGGGGACGGCCAGATAGACTTTAAAACCATTTTCTCTAAGTTAACGCAATATGGATGCGACGTATGGGCGGTGATGGAGTGGGAATGTTGTATTAAGAGTCCGGAGCAGGGCGCCAGGGAAGGTGCTAAATTCATAAAGGATCATATTATAGAGGCTACCGAAAAAACCTTTGATGATTTTGCGGGAGGTGCTATTGACAAGGAGGTACTGAAAAAAATATTGGGAACATAGGAAGTATGAGGTACGAGGTAAGAGGTACGAATTACGAAGTGGGAAGTGGGAAGTGGGAGTCCAAAATGAGAACTCCAACAAGGTGCGAAATGGTTTTAAGTGAATTCGTCACAAAAGGAAATCAATAATAAGAAACAAGATACCAGAGCCAGGAAGCAAGACAAACTGGGAAAAGATATAAATAAAAATATTCTGGTCTCTCCGCATTGGCATCTTGACTCTGGCTTTTCAAACCTAAATCGTATAATTATATTAACGTAGATTTATTCAAATGAAACCCCCATGGTGGTGCAAAACCATTTTAAGGAACCCGTCACAAAGGAGATGAATAAGCTTGGAAACTAGAGCCTAGAACCAAGATACAAGACAGATTTCAATCGGACTGGCGTATAAAAGTCCAGATTCTAGCCTCTTGGCTCTTGATTCTTTTTACAATTATTCAAATAAACGCAAATAATTGAAAATCAAATTATTAACATGAATTTATTCACATGAAAAACGCAATGGTAATACTTATTTGCATCCTGGTTTTAACCGGGTGCAAGGACAAAACCGAAAAAACTACTGAGGAGAAAACCGGGATGAGTGAAAAGATGGGAGGGGACCAAAGTGAACAGAAGGAATGGACTATACTGTTTGATGGCACCTCCTTTAACGGATGGAAAGGTTACCTAAAAGATAGCGTGCCCGATGTTTGGAAACTGGAAGACGGGGCTATGGTACTTTATCCGCCAAAAAACAGGCCTAAGGGAGAAAGTTATAACCTCGTAACCGTGAAGGATTATACGAATTTTGTGCTTTCCCTGGATTGGAAAATTTCTGAGGCCGGTAACAGCGGTATACTGTGGGGGATAAAGGAAGACGAAAAATACGGTCAACCCTATGAGACAGGTCCGGAAATCCAGGTTTTGGATAATGAAAAACATCCGGATGCTAAAAACGGCACAACCCATCAGACCGGTTCTTTATACGATATGGTTGCTCCTTCTGAAGATGTAACCAAACCTGTTGGGGAATGGAACAATACGGTGATTACCGTGGATTATAATGCAAAGCAGGGCAATGTTGTTATGAACGGGGAGGAGATAGTGACGTTTCCCGTCGGCAATGAGATGTGGGATGTAATGGTTTCCAAATCCAAATTTGCGGATTGGGAAGGTTTTGGAAAATTTACCTCGGGTAAGATTGGCCTTCAGGATCACGGTGATAAAGTGGCCTATAAAAATATTAAAATTAAAGAACTTTGATTGAGCTAAACAGTGAACAGTGAACAGTAAGCACTAAAACAGTAAGCGTAATTAAAATAATCGCTAAACTCTACTATATGAAACCTCCAGGACGCCGCAAAATAATTTTTAAGGAATCCGTCACAAAAGGAGATGAATAAAACAAGAAGAATCAAGAGCCTAGAATCTAGACTAAAATTCCCAAATTGGAGAAATCCAGTCTGGTCTTGTCTCTAGGTTCTTGTTTCTCAAGAATGAATCGAACTATTATAAACAATTAAAAATCCATCTATTAATATAAGTTTATTCGCATGAATAAGAATACTATTTTTTTATCACTTATCACCATAATTTTCTTCTCTTGTAAGGGGGAAGCTCAGGAGACATCAATGAAACAGGAAGCTTCGGAAGAAAAGGCCATTGTTTATAAGGAGTACACCGGGGAAGAACCTACGAAACCCGAGGATACGGAATTTTATGAACCGGTCCCCCCCGTGGTAGACCCAACCGGGCAGAACGGAGCTCCGAGTGATGCCATAGTCCTTTTTGATGGCAGTGGATTTGACAAGTGGGTAATGACAAATGATAGTACCGATGTGGTCTGGCACTTAAACGAGGATGGCGGCATGACTGTGAAAGATAAAACCGGAGACATACAGACGAAGCAAAATTTCGGGGATATTCAGTTACATATTGAATGGAAGTCACCCGAAAAAGTCCAGAGAGAAGGCCAAAACCGTGGTAACAGCGGGATCTTTCTATCCGGTCTTTATGAGGTGCAGGTACTGGATAACAATGACAATGAGACCTATGTGAACGGGCAGGTGGGGTCTATCTATAAACAACACCCCCCCCTGGCAAAAGCATCGGTACCAACGGGAGAGTGGAATACCTATGACATTATTTATCATGCCCCGGAGTTTAATGACAAAGGGGAAAAGATAAAATCCGGAACGCTTACATTAATGCACAACGGTGTGCTTATCCAGGATAATGTCGAGATCAAAGGCACCACCCCCTATATAGGATGGCCGAAGAATCCTCCTCACGGGAAGGGTCCTCTTAAACTTCAGGATCATGGGGATGACAGCAGGGTAAGCTACAGAAATATCTGGATAAGAGAATTGTAAGCTCTGAAAATAGCTTATAAACAGCATTATTTTTTAGGGGTAAATTCTTCGAACACCTCTCCGCATGGCAGGTAATGCTGTGTGGGGACCCAATTCTAATTCTCCTTTTGCATCGGATCATAAGATCTGAAGATCAATGGAGGAATGCAGTGTTAAGAAGCTGTCAGAAGTAGTTCTGAATAATACAAAAATGGAAGGCTTTAATTATTCCTATGGCTCTGCCCGGGGGGTGTACTACAAATTTCCCCTTTCTTGGGGAACAATCAACTTATCCCTCATATACTTACAGTCCGACCTCCCCCAGCTGTGCATTCCTCTCGCTTTCGCTCGTCCTTGCAAGAGTAGGGGAGCAGATCCAGCAAGAAATGGACACCTTTATTGCAACGAAAACAAGTTCCCTCCCCTTGGGGAGGGTTAGGGAGGGATCTGTTTGGGATCAAATTGTTGGATTTTGGGAAATTTGTCTTATACCCCTGCCCGGGAAATAGTGGGATTAAAGAAATTCTTTTATTTACCTTTGCGCAAATTTAGAATCACAGTATGATCCAATCTATGACGGGCTTTGGGAAGCATGTGGTACAGCTTCCTTCAAAGAAAATTACCATTGAATTAAAATCCCTTAACAGTAAGAACCTCGATATTAATGCCCGTATGCCCTCAAATTACCGGGAAAAGGAATTGGATTTACGGAAAAAAATTGCCAGCTCCCTACTCAGGGGTAAAATAGACTTTGGATTATATGTGGAGATTACCGGAGATGATGCTTCTGCCGGCATCAATGAAGAGGTGGTCCGTCAATATATGAAAGAGTTACGGGCAATTGCGGATGGTGATGATCTGCGCTTACTGGAAATGGCCGTGCGCTTACCTGAGGCACTAAAGACGGACAAGGTGGACATTGACGAGGAGGAATACAAGGCCATACAGGTGACATTAAAAAAGGCTCTGGAAGAAATAAACGGATTTCGAACAGAGGAAGGAAAAGTATTGGAAAAGGATTTCATGGAACGTATTAAGGTGCTTCATCAACTGCTGGATGACGTTGCCAAGATAGACCCGGAACGATTGGCTACAATCCGCGAGCGTTTGGAAAAGGCCGTAGCCGATTTGAAAACCGAGGTAGATGCAAACCGATTTGAGCAGGAACTTATTTATTATCTGGAAAAATATGATATCACCGAAGAGAAAGTCCGGCTTAAAAATCATCTGGACTATTTTGCGGAAACCTTAAAGTCGGCCGATTCGAACGGTAAAAAACTTGGGTTTATAAGTCAGGAAATAGGAAGAGAGATCAATACCATAGGTTCCAAGGCCAATTATGCCCCCATGCAACAACTGGTGGTACAGATGAAGGATGAATTGGAAAAAGTTAAGGAACAAATGCTGAATGTACTGTAATGAAAGGAGGGAAACTTCTAGTCTTTTCGGCCCCATCGGGCAGCGGTAAAACTACTATCGTGCGGTACCTTCTGGAGCAACCGGAATTGAATCTCGCCTTCTCGGTATCGGCTACTTCAAGGCCGAGAAGAGTTAAGGAAAAGCACGGGGAACACTATTATTTCATGTCCATTTCTGAATTTAAAAATCACATTAAAAACGGAGATTTCCTGGAATGGGAAGAAGTATACCGGGATAACTTTTACGGCACCTTGAAAAGCGAGGTAGAACGACTTTGGGCAAGAGGCAAAAATGTTATTTTTGATATTGACGTTGCGGGAGGGCTTAGGATAAAGAGGAAATTTCCAAAGGAAACCCTCGCAGTCTTTGTAAAACCTCCCAGTGTTGATGAACTGAAAATACGGTTGAAAAAACGCAGTACGGAAGACGATGATAAAATTAACATGCGGATCGCCAAAGCATCCGTGGAACTCGCCACGGCGCCGCAGTTTGATAAGGTCATAAAAAACTATGACCTTGCTATCGCTTTGGAAGAATCAAGGCAATTGGTATTGGAGTTTATAAGCGCCCCGACCGTTGAAACATGAAAAAAACAGGACTTTTCTTTGGCACTTTTAATCCTGTCCATATCGGACACCTGGTCATTGCCAACCATATGGTAGAATTTTCTGAATTGGATGAGGTTTGGTTTGTAATAACTCCCAAAAGCCCCTTTAAGACCAAGCAAACATTGCTAGACAACAACCATCGCTATCAAATGGTTTTTGAAGCTGTAAAGAACTACCCCGACCTTAGGCCGAGTAAGATAGAATTTGAACTACCGCAACCCAACTATACCATCCATACTTTGGCGCATTTAGGAGAACAGTACCCGGGGAAACGGAAGTTCTCACTTATTATGGGAGAAGATAATCTGAAGGGGTTTCACAAGTGGAAGAATTACGAAGTGATCCTGGAGGATCACGATATTTTTGTATATCCGAGAATTTCGGAGGGAATGGTTGAACATCGGTTTAAAGACCATCCCAAACTGCACAGGGTGGCCGCACCCATTATGGAAATATCCTCCACTTTTATCCGAAAAAATCACAAGGCAGGCAAGAATATCAGGGCGATGTTGCCTGATGCCGTCTGGGCCTATATGGATGAAATGAATTTTTACAGGTGAGGAATTGGCTTCAATCCCATAAAGTTCAGGCTAAATAACTACGGATTTATTTTCACCCGCTTAAATCGGATTTTTTTATACTCGTCAATTTCATACAGGACCCCAAGGGATTTTTTGTCGAGCTGCGCCATGTCTGAATAGGCCAAAAAGCCGTTATGGATCTTGAACAGACCGTGCCAACTTTGGCTTTCATCGGCGCTTGCCATAACAATTAGATTTTCCTTTTTTTCCGGGGGTATTTATGTATTTTGGAGCACTTCTTTTGCCCATTTCCTGGCTTCCTCCAGAGAGTAAAAAATAGTAACGGGGCAATCCGTAAATTGCTGCTCCAATTCTGCAATCCTTAAATTCATTTCGTCGTAAACAATAACCCCATATCCCTTTAGATTAGAGAATATTGCTTTAGCTTCCAGATGTAAGGTGGGATCAAAAGAGTACGAATTTATCCTGTCGGACAGGTATATTAACGGCGTATCCACCTTGTAACACTCCAAACCCTTCAGAAGTACAGGGAGCAAATTGTCAAAAGTTACGGTAACACCTTCGCTCATCTCGGAGATCACCAGATTGGGATAGAATATGAAGGTACCTATATCCAATTCGAGCTTCGCAATCAATAAATCTGTTGAGGGGTGTATCAAACGTTCCAATAATCTACTGTTAAGATACAATTTCCTGATTAATATTTACAATGACAAATTTTTAGCCAATTTGTAAAAGTTTAAATCACTTCAATGAAGTCAATAAATGAAAGAAGACCTATAATGCCTTTTTGCGAGCACCCTACTTCCTTATTTTTTTGGCATTGTCCTGATACAATTTTTTTAATACGGTATCACTAAGGTCTAACCCGTATAATGGCCAGTGGTACGAAAAATGCTCCTTTAAATAGAAGTGCTCGTCACTACTTTCCAGGATCCTGAAGGTGGCCTGATACATTGATGAGGAAGCGCCCATATCTGTGCCGTACAGCAACCTGTCCTGGTACTTTTCAAAAAAGGCCTTAACGTGGCGTGGAATGGGAGCTATTTCTGCATAGCGCGCTCCTATTTCGGCATACAGATTGGGATAACTGTCCAGAAGACCACCAAGAATGCTAAGATCATGGCTGCAGTTGGCCAGATGACAGGCTATAAAAGTGGTATTCGGATTCTCCTTTACAGCATTTTCCAAGGTATTGATAAGATCCTGATGAAGCAATAATTTTTCATTTGAAATATCAATTTTCCAGGTATAGGCATTCATTAGGCCATCATTGTGCTTGTCCATGGGAAGGTACATCCAATAGGGATCTGCGACGTGGATGCTGATGGGCATGCCCAATTCCCCGCATTTTTTTAAAAGCGGTTTCATTCTCGGGTCATCAATATGCATTCCGTAGGCAGCGGAAGGCTTAGAGTAAAAAAGCCCGGCTCCCTTATCACCAAGTTCCCCAACCCCTTTAGCGCCAACTTCGTAGCAGCGTTCCAGTTCCTTGACTGCCTTTTTGCTCCACCCCTCTTCGTTGTAGCCGGTATAATCAAAGCCGCACCAAAGCTCAAACCGGTCTCCGTATTTTGAATAGATAGTATAGAGGCTATCGAAGGCTTTTCCCGTATTATACGTGAGAATAATAGATTTTTCGATTCCGGCTTTGTCCATGATTTTTACCCACTCCTCAATTTCAGCCTCGGAGCTGGGATTGGGGTGGCTGTGCACATCGGTCACCGGGTATTTTGCCTTTTCTATGACTGTCTTAGGGGTATTGTAGATTGAAACCGGCGCAAAATCCTTGAGCAGCAGATCTTCCTGGCCCTCAGTGTTATAGGGGGCAGCGCTAGCTACTAAAAGGAAGAGGACGTATTTTTTCACAGATATTTTCATAGTTGTACGGGGATTAAGGCATCCGGTCAATTGCCTCGTTCTTTGACTACCGGGATTTGGAATTACCTTAAATATATACAAAAAAAAGAAATTATTCCCAGAATGGATCAGGGCATTTTCCGAAGGGACCGGACCTGCTTATTTCAGAATTTTCATCGCATTCCGGTGATAAAGCTTTTCCAGAACGGGATCGCTGAGGTCAAAACCATTGAGAGGCCAATGATAGCTGAAGAGCTCCTTTTCGTAAAAGTGTTCATCCGGTGTTTCCAGGATACGGAATGTGGTCCTGTACATTTCAGCATCAAAACCCATGTCTGTGCCGTACAGTAGTTTGTCCTGATGTTTTTCGAAAAATTTTTTAACGTATCGCGGAACAGGCGCCATCTCAGCATACCGTGCGGCAATATCGGCATATAAATTGTCATAAGTTTCCAACAACCTCCCCAGGATACTGAGGTCATAGCTGCAATTGGCTACATGGCATGCGATGAAGGTAGTTTCAGAGTGCTTTTTTAGAATGCTTTCCAGGGTGTTGATCAATTCCCGGTGCTGCAACAGATTTTCTTTTGAGGTGTCTATTTTCCAGTTTGCTGCGTTCATCAAGCCGTCATTGTGTTTGTCTATTGGAAGGTACATCCAATAGGGCTCCGCCACATGGATGTTGAGAGGCATTCCCAATTCTCCGCACTTTTTCAGGACAGGTGCTAACCTTTGGTCATCAAAGTGCATCCCGTATGCCTTTGTAGGTCCGGAATTTAAAATACCTTCTCCCTTATCCGTTATTTCGCCAACTCCCTTGGCCCCAATGGCAAAACACCGTTCGAGTTCCTTTACGGCCTTTTGGCTCCAACCCTTTTCATTGTATCCGGTAAAGTCGATACCGCACCATACATCAAAGCGATCCGGGTATTTGTTATATATGGAAAAAATGCTGTCAAAAGTTTTCCCGGTTTTTCCGGTAAGGATAACGGTCTTTTTGATATTGAGTTCGTCCATGGTCTTTATCCATACTTCCAATTCGTCTTCATTGGCGGTATAGGGATGTGAATGCATATCAATTACAGGAAACTTGGCCTTATGTACCGTGGTCTTGGGGATATTATAAATAGCTTTAGGCTCAAAATCCGCTAACAGTAAGGTTTCCTGACCGTAGCTCAAATGGCAGGCGGTACCTGCCAGTAAGAAGACACTAATAAACTTTCTCATAGGCTTTGTATATTTATTGGCGGGCCGGGTTTGTTACTCGTCCCAATGATCTGTTCTGAATGACGAAGCCGGCAACCCTTCCTTGTTATGTAGATTAGCGCCTTCAGGGTTATTGGCCCAGGCGTAACGGACTGCCACGGGATCTTTAATTTTTTCCGATGAAACCTCTACGGTATTTCCAACAATTTTTGCATTTCCCCAGACAAATTTCCGATTCTTACCAGAGATGGAAAATCCCTTTAGTGGTTCGCCGTTCTTTGCCAACAGACCTGCTCCCGTATGATCAAAAGACAAAACTATTTTGTTGTCCTTTTTTGTCATGGAGTTATATGCCGGGCCTGAGTAAACAACATCTTTCCCATACGCTATCTTTTGTGCCGCAAGTGCGAGTCGCTTCCCAACATCCTGTTTGTTCCGGGGATGGATATCATTGGCTTCCCCTATATCAATTATAACAGCCTGGCCCGTAGCGGGCAGCTCCAGGGCATTGCTTTGAGACTCTCGTAACAATGCCCAATTGCTTGTAGATGGTTCTTCATTTACGGCCATAAAATTAGCTAATTGGACATACAGAAAAGGGAAGTCGCCCAGACCCCATAATTGGCGCCAACTTGTGATCAGGGTTTTGAAAATATCCGAATAGGCTTTTGCATCTTCTGGATTCCCTGCATTGGATTCCCCCTGATACCACAATACTCCTTTAATTGGAAATTTCAGGATAGGATGGATCATTTTATTGTATAAGAGCGTAGGCTGCTGATTATCTCCCTGCGAGGGCCCGTCTAGGCGGATCATTCCTACCCGGTACTTCCATGCTCCAACAAGGGGAATAGTTTTTCCGTTGGCCTTGAAAAATAACAGACTCGGATCGCCGTATATTCCCCCACCCCCGCCGGTATCGTCTACCCTCACGGTGATATTATTTTCACCTTCCTTAAGATACTTGGCAGGTACGGTATACGTTCTATTTTCATTATGGGAATTTGTCTTCCCTATCAAATGCCCGTTTACCCAGGTCTGATCACTGTCATCGATTGGTCCTAGACTGAGGGTGGCATCTTTTGTTTCCATACCCTTGGTAAGAAGAAAGATTTTCCGGAACCAGAAGATTCCGTCGGTTTGTTCCCAACCGGCCTGCTCCCAGAGCGTTGGTAGGTCCATTGTTTCCCAGCTACTGTCATCATAGGCGGGTTTTGCCCAGACGGCTTCTCCTTCCTTCATCCCTGAATCCTCTTCAGGAATAACAGGTAATCGCTGTTTTATACTGGTAATGTATTCGGCCCGTTCTGCCTCTCGTTTAGCTTTTAACCTGGTAGCCATTGCCTCAGCATCCTCAAAGCCCAGGTCTTCAGCCCTTATCCAGGGTTCAATACGACTGCCGCCCCAGGAACTGTTTAACAGGCCAATAGGGGTAGCTTCGCTTGCTGAAATTTGTCTTGCAAAAAAGTAGCCTACAGCGGTAAAATTACCTACCGTTTCCCGTGAAGCAGTTTGCCATTCTCCTCCGGCAAGCGTTTTTTCAGGTAAAGGGGCCGAGGATCGCGGGACTTTAAACTGGCGAATTTCAGGATGATTCCCATTCCGAATTTCCTCCTCCGCGTTATTTGAATTTACAACGGTCCATTCCATATTGGATTGGCCCGAACAAAGCCAAACATCACCGATCATGATATCTTTATATCGAATGGTTCCGGATTTACTGACAATGCTCATTTCAAACGGACCCCCGGCCGACCGTTGAGGGAGCAGAACTTCCCAATGGCCATTCGTATCCGCCGTCGTTT
This sequence comes from Flavobacteriaceae bacterium, assembly GCA_041743085.1. Classification (GTDB taxonomy): domain Bacteria; phylum Bacteroidota; class Bacteroidia; order Flavobacteriales; family Flavobacteriaceae; genus JAFMPW01. The sequence continues at coordinate 170,992 of JBGTNL010000022.1, read as the reverse complement.
TATGGGCTACCCCATTGAAGAACACAGTTACCTCTTCATTTCCTGAAGTTTCGCCCCAAATGGGAACAGTAACATCCCGCTGCAGTACCATATGATCTGAAAAAATTTGGGCGGGTTTCAGGGATTGGGCGGAAGAATAGTGAGAAAGCCAGAGAAAAGCGAAAAAAAATACCGTTTTTGTAAATTTAGATATCTCTGAATTGCAGTGCGTCATGTCTTCGTATTTTGTGATATCCTAAAATAAGAAAAAAAGGGCAGTAAAGGAGATAGAAACTAATTATCAGGATCAAAAAGGACAACAGTGTATTGGTGCTTCTTCAATGCACCAGCGACATGTGCGTCCTCCAGAGGAATAGTATAGGAAGTGTCTTCAGCTATATTCGATAAAGTTCTTCTCAGGATCAACCGATAAAGGTTATTCCAGCATCTTCTTTTCCAGGTAGTTGATTGGTGTATGTGCCGTTTTCGATGACTAATTGACCGTTTACCGTGCTATATCGTATTCCTTCTGCACAGGCATAAGCACTTCTATAGGAAGCTACATCCCTGAAGGTTTTCGGATCAAACACGATAATATCCGCAAAATAGCCGGGGATGAGTTTTCCACGTTTCCCTATTTTAAAGATTTCTGCCGTACTCCTGAATTATTATTAATGAAACGGGAAAGTGGGATAAGACTGTCCCTCCTTCAAAATTTGTGCTCTGACGTTCTTCTGATCATTTCGAATGAGCAAAGAGTCCTTCCCATGGCTGTTAATTTAAAATATTGAGAAGGAAGGTCCAAAATGATCTCACTCGTCCTGTCGTCTTTATCCGGGGCTTTGGTGGTAATGGACAGTTGGCCGCGAAAGGAAGGCCAGTCCCCATCAGGATCATGGTAGGCTATAGCCCTTTCTAACAGTTCATTACCAGCGAGTTGCTGGCCCTGCGCGGCAATAGTGAAGAACACTAGTGAAAATAAAAGCAAATTGCGCATATTTTCTAATTTTTTTGATCGCCCTAAGATAGACGGTAATTGAAATTATTCGGGAGAAAATGCTATTTTAAAATGCTTTCCAGATTAACTCCTCGCAATTTTTTTTCTTCCTCGGGCAGGATCTCCATATTATCCCAAAGGCCATGTACGATGGTTTGGGCATATGCTCCTGGTAAACCGTTTCTTATCATTAATAGGTATGCCTTTTCAAAGTTATATTCAAGGGTGTTATACGAAATGGAAAAACCGGCGTTATCATCTAAAATAACATACCATACTCTTGACAACCCTTCATTTGCAGGCATTCCGATAACCCCCGGATTCAGCCATAGCAAATGGTCTTTCTTTTGAGCAAAGGGAAGACCAGAGTGTCCGGCCACTATAATAGTGCATTCTGCTCCCTTAAAAGAGGCCAGTTTGGTATTCCAGGGGGTAGATTGAAAAATAAACTCGGAAATGTGGTCGTAACTACCATGGACCAAAGTAACGGTCCTATCTGCATACCTGAATGTAAGATGATGTGGCAGTGTATTCATCCATTCAAGTGAAGCTTCGGACAGTTTGGACTGGGCATAGGGGTACCACATCTTTGCAAATCCATCACACCGTGTCCCAATCTTAAAATCGCAGCCGCAATCCAAGGCCCTGCCGCGTAATTGTTCTTCTACATTGCCAATGATCGATTTTGCACCCCATTGCCTAAAACGTGATACGGTCTCCTCCGGTTGCGCACAATAACCGACAATGTCCCCTGTACACAGGCATTGCCCGGGTATTATTTGTCGCTTATCGGCCTCTGTGATAAGCGCTTCTAAAGCCTGAAGGTTTCCATAGACACCGCCAAAAAGCACCACCTTGCCGCTTAGAGTGCCAAGATCTACAATTTTTTTATCCATATTGGTATGAAATATAAAACAAAACAACAGCTCAATCCCCAGATATTGATCCATAAAAGATCGGCATGGCTCCCCTCAGTATATATCAAAGTCTTAGGGAAAAGTTCAAAAACCAGCAACAGGCCAAATAATAGTCCGCAACCAACGGAGAGGTAAAAGCTGATTTTTGGGGCCTTTTGTTTCCAGCACAGGAATACTGGGGTAAGGCCAATTACCATGGTTCCGCTGATTGTAGTCGCAGATAGGATTTCAGCATCCAGGAATATTGGAATTGTTCCAATCACCGCGACCAGTATCATTGCCTTCCTCCCAAATTTTATGCTATGGCCAAGTCCCAGATCTACTGCCAATAGTTTTGAAGTGGAAGAGAAGGTAGAATCGAGGGTGGAAGCTGCCGACGTGATCATAATAAAATTAACAACCAAAAGAATTACTATTCCAAATGATTTACTAAATGCAACGGCGGCCTGTCCCTGCATCCCCTGATCCCGGGCAAAAACACCTATAATACTAAAGAGGGCTATACAGAAAAATCCCAAAACGGCAGCCAAAAAAAAACTCTTTAATGTTGTTCCGGGGGAAGAGATAAATCCTCTATCGGTCAGAACCGGATCGTGAAAAGGATAACTGAAGGATTGCACAACCGCTGCTAACAACAGATTGCCTCCAAGAGCCATGGTCCAGTGCCCCGATTCCAGGGCGTCGGTAGTTGAAAAAGATTCAACCGTAAAAATTTTCCATAAAATAATACCTAATAATAATGCAAACAGCCCCATCTGAATGACATCTGTAAAAATACTGCTGCTAAGCCCACCCTTAAGGGCGTAGGCTAGTGTAAATAGGGTAAAAACCACTATTGCACTGTAGTAAGAGCTGCTTCCCATCTCCCCAAAATATGAGCCGATCACCATGGTATTGGACCAGACCTCATTGAATAATCGTATACCTATTAGCATAGAAAACAATACAATTGCGCCTTTTCCGAACCTTGAGTCCAGGAACTGATGAATACTTTCGAAGCCCCCTTTGGTGCGCAACTGATAGATAACCACGCCTGCCACGGCAAAGGATAGGTAGTATGCCGCATATGCCACCCCGCCCACAAGTCCGTAACTAAGACCCAGGTTGGCCGCATTCGTTATGCTTTTTGCAAAGACCCAGGAAATAACCAGACTTCCCGTGAGCACCCATAAACTGGGTTTTCGCTGCGTTGTACTGGCCTTGAAAAACTGCGACCTGGTCCTTGCCAACGGGGACAATAAAAAGAAAATCAGGCTCGACCCAAAAATTAAACCCCATTGCCATAGTTCCGTTGTTCCCATTCTATAATTTATAGCCCATTGCCATTAATCGTTATTCATTCCACCATACCGCAACATTAATACTATTCCCGTTCGTAGCCTGCGTGGCAAGCTCATAATTACTGCTATTTAGGGTAGCCTCCTCAGCAGGGTAGGGCATGCGAACCGGGATCAGGCCATTATTGAGACTGGCAGAAACCGGCTGTAATTCGGGAAATCCGGTCCTGCGGTATTCAATCCACCCTTCATAACCATTGATCATATTCGCTATCCATTTTTGAGTAATGATTTGTTCAATTGCGGACTGGTCCCCATAGGCCGCGGCTGTACTGAGGTAGTTCTCAGGAAGGTCGGTCTGCCAATATTCAAAGGCCAGGGCGACCCCGATATCATAAAGGGTTTTGGCATCGGCAGAAATTAATCCTTTGGCCGCAGCTTCTGCAAGGAGAAAATGCGTTTCCCATGCGGTCATATAATTTGCTTTGAGTTGCCCGGTATTCTCCCTGAAAATAGTTCCTGCCAAAGAATAGTCCGCCAGGGAAATGGTGGTTTGAGAAGCGTCTATCCCGTTGATGAGTCCGTTGAATTCATTCCCTGCAGCATTTTCGAAGGGTCTGAAGAGCATGGAAATTCTGGGGTCATTGAGGCTGGAAAGTATGTTCTCTATGGTTTCGGACATCACAAAATTATTAAAATCACCCGCCCTTAACCTCGCCAATCTAAAGTTATTGGGCTCCCCGGCGGTAAAATTAAAAACTGCATTTTCCGGGTTGGTGCGAATAAAATTGCCCTCGGATACAATTTCCTGCAATTGCCCTGCCACATTTTCTTTGGCAGAAATTCGGACGAGTGCCTTGATGCGCAATGAATTTGCAAATTTTATCCATTTCTCCAATGCCCCATCGTAGAGTACATCTCCTTCCAGAGCGATGGTCCCACCATAGTTTCGGATGGCAATGATACCCTTTTCCAAATTGTCGAGAATGCCGTCCTGAGCAAGGTAAATATCTTCCTGCCTGTCGTATGTCGGGGTCACGGTCCCCACATCCCCGGTAAAAGCCTCCCTGTAGGGAACATCTCCAAAAAGGTCGGTCAGGGCCATGGTTATATAGGCTTTAAAAATGAGGGAAGGGCCTTCGTATATGGCAAAGGTTGGCTCTTCACGGGATTTTGTTAAAATAATTTCGTTGTCCCTTAAATTCGTATAGAATATGGACCATGGATTGCCACCCAATTGGGGAGAACTAAGGGCATGGCGATCGAAGAGGTTAAAATCCAACGCCGTGAGCTGCTGGCTCAATAAATTTCCGGCCACAAAACCTTCATAGGCCATTTGTTCTCCATAATCGTAAATAACCTGCCTTAAAAGTAATCCTGGTTGTACATCGACCGGTGCATTGGAATTGGTGTTTATGCCTTCAAAATCGCTTGTACATGCCTGGAATACCAGGTAGCACAGAAAGATATATATTGATTTTCCCATACTTTAATTCTTTAAAATTCAATTCCAATTTTCAACCCAAAACTCCTTGCAGTGGCATAAGACATGTCTTCCACCCCACTCACAAGACCTTGTCCCTGTACTGCCAGTTGCTCCGGATCAAAGTGCGGAATAGCGCTAAAAGCAAATAAATTTCTGCCGATAAGTGAAATATTCACGTCTGCACCCTCCTTTAGAAATCCTAAGGCACCCTCCTGCAGGATAAAAGTATAGCCCAGGGCGAACTGTCGCAACTTCAGATAAGAGGCATCATAAACATTATTCTCTTCGTGGTTGCGATCATAGAACTGGCGGTAGTAGCTTTCCGGGGAGATAGCGGTGGTATTGGTCGCATATACAGGATTCTCGGTGGTACCTGTATTTACAACTCCCCGGGCAATGATGCCATTTTCAGGTCTTGGGGAGGTCTCTTGCAATTGTCCCCCCACCGCGGCCAGCGCAAGCGTACGAGAAACAAGTTCCCCCCCCTGCCTCCAGTCGAACAAGAAACTGAAAGCCCAGTTTTTATATTGAAAGCGGTTGTTGAAACCGACCACGAAATCCGGATTGTAATTCCCCAGTTTTTTTAAGGTATTTTCGGCAATGAACCTTCCGTCGGTGCCAATTACAAAATCCCCGGCAGCATTGCGAAGATACCCGGTCCCGTAGAAATCCCCTATGCGCCCGCCCTTCTCTACCTGAAACCAGACCGTCTGGTCCGGATTGTCGTAAACCCTGGAATAGGCAAGAGTTATCCTTCCATCGTCTTGTGGCAAGGAGGTCACTGTGGATACATTTTTGCTAAAGTTCAGGGTTGTTCCCCACTGAAAATCCAAGGTCTTCACGGGCTGGGCATCGATGATAATTTCCAGTCCCCTGGACCGGACTTCCCCACCATTCACGACTTGTTGATTAAATCCGGAGGAGATTGGAATTGGCAGCGAAAGAATTTGGTCTTCGGTTAGTGCACTATAATAGGTAACATCTAAATTCAATCGATTTCCAAAAAACCGAATATCGGTTCCTATCTCATAGGAGGTGGTCTGCTCTGGTCTTAGATTCGGATTTGGAATAAAATCCTGGTTGCTAAAGGTGGGTTGCGAATTTACGGGGGTTTTTGAAACAAAAGCTCCGGATGTCTGATAAGGGTCGGTATCGTTGCCGACCTGTGCCACACTCGCTCTCAATTTTACAAAAGAGAAGATTTTTGGCAGTTGTAAAAGATTACTTAATACAAAACTGGTGGAAACCGAGGGATAAAAAAATGAAGTGTTGTCCGCAGAAAAAGGGGTCGCCAGAGCACTGGACCAGTCATTTCTTCCCGTAATATCCATAAATAAATAGTCCATGTAACCCACTTTTAGTAAGCCGTAAAGGCTGTTGATACGTTTTTTTGATTGAAATCCAAAACTCTCGATGGGCGATGCGGCATTGTTGAAACTAAAGATCCCGGGCTGGGCCAGCTGGGTTGTTTGCGTTTGATCGGTTTTTGCTTTTTGATCCAAACGGCTGCCGCCCAGCGATAGATCCACGTCGAAATTGCCGGCTCGGGTGGCGTAGTTAAGCAGGAAATCGGTATTGATCTCGCGATAGCCGACGTCGTGTTCCGCATATGCCCCGTTTTGGAAACGGTTGGAACTGAAATTCCGTAAAAATCGCCGTTTTTCATTGGAATAATCCATCCCAGAGCGAAGGGTAAAACTAAGATTGTGCGCCAGGTCCTGACGTATGGAAAGATTCCCGAAAAGACGGTCCCGGTCAAAGGAATTGCGGTTCTCGAAGAGGATAAAATAGGGATTGTCGAAAAAGGTATAATTAAAGGAATACTGCTGTAGTCCTTCCAGCCCCGGCTGCCAGAATTGCCTGAGTTGATCTATGTTGAGAGAGCGGGGCCCCCATGCGACCAGTGAATAATTTACGTTTTCCGAGCCGTACCCGTTGGAGGGGCGGTTGTCGCTATCCGAATGCACATAGTTGATGTTGGCGGTGATCTTTGTCGTTTCTGAAGGTGTAAATCCGAGTCGGGCAGCGAGCGTCTTGCGATTCAGATTTACCCCGGGAATGATAGATTCGCTTCGCAAATCGGTCAGGGATAAGCGCGTGTGTCCTTTTTCAAAACTTTGGGAAAGGGCTATGTTGTGAATGGTGGTCACCCCGGTCCGGTAAAAATCCTTCAAATTACCGGGATGCGAGATAAAAGGAGTGGGAGATATGGGCAAACCATTGTATAAGGCCGTATCTCCACCTCTTACCATAGTGCCGTCGGGTAAAGATACGGGGCTGTCAAATTGGGGAATCAAAGTACCTTGATCCAGTCCCGGTCCCCAGCTATAGGAAATATTATCGTTGATGCCTCCGCCCAGGCCATCTGCAAACTCGAACTGCCCCGAGTTCCCCTGCCCGAATTCGTTTTGAAATTTCGGCAATTGAAAAGCCCGGTCGATGAACAAACTTGAATTTATGCTTACCCCCAGTCCCTCGTTTTCGGTTCCGTCCTTGGTGTTAATAATGATTACCCCATTGGAGGCCCGGGTTCCGTAAAGGGCAGCGGCACTGGGACCTTTGAGGACAGTCACCGAGGCTATATCGTCAGGATTTACTTCCATGGCCCCGTTGCCGAAATCAACCTCCTGAAATCCGGCCGCAGCCTCATTTGTGAAGTTAAATACGGTGTTGTTGTTGATGGGGGTTCCATCAACTATAAACAATGGATTATTATTGGCAAAGGATTGTTCGCCACGGATCACGATTTTAGAGGAAGAGCCAACGCCTGTGGCACCACCGGGTGAAATAGCTACGCCTGCCAGCTTTCCTGCCAGGTTATCCAGAAAGTTGACCGCTTTTACCTCAGCCACTGCTGCCTCCGGAATGCTTTGCACCGCATATCCCAATTCCCGGGTTTCCCGTTTTCTGTTAAGGGCGGTAAGCACCACTTCATCCAGGCCGGTGGAAACTTCTTCAAGGGTGAGGTTGAGTACCAATAGTTCTCCTGCCGGAACTTCCTTTGTTCTATACCCGAGGGAAGAAAAAACAAGGATGGCATCTGGTGAAACCGAAATTTCATAATTGCCATCCACATTGGTAGAAGTTCCTCTTGCCGTGTTTTTTATTTGAACATTCACATTGGTCAAAGGCCTGCCATTGGCAGAGATTACCTTTCCGGTAATGGTATTTTGGCAATATCCAAAAGACATCAGGCAAAGTGCCAGCCCCAGCATAAAATGCTTCATAAAGGTGTAAAGTAAAATGAGATGAATTTGATCTTAACTTGAAAAGCGGTATCAAATCAAAACAAGGGGGAACCTTTGTTGTGGTGAATGGAAGATGAATAGGAAACGGCGCGTATTTCCTGAAAAACAAATTTTTGAAAAGGGGAGAAGAAAATTGCTATGAGCAAGTCCCTGAATGCTCTTGTGACCACTCTCACCTGTTGCAGAAACCATTTGAGATCCCGTATTGCGTCTACGTCTCTAAGTTTTCGCTGTACTACTATAGTACCTTTATCGGAACTTTTTTTCAATTCCCCGGCCAGCTCCCTGGTCTGCCAGGGTAAGTTTAGGAAAGCCTGTTCATTGAACCCCTGTTTGTGAATGCCCAAAAGATAAATACCTCCATCGAGTGCAGGTCCAATGACGAGATTGTTTTTAAGGAGATGTCGGGATGCTTCAAGAAGGTCGGAAGCTTTTAGATCAGGGCTATCATTACCTATAGTTATAACGGCTTCATAACCCGAATTGAATAGATCCTTGATGGCATTTGAAAACCTTTCCGCGAAGGTGACACCCTGCTGTTCCCTTTCCGAATACACCATAAAGGGAAGACCGGTTTTACGGATCTCCGTCAGTGTCCGCTCCGTAAAGTAATCAAATAGCTGGTGACCGCCCTGAATGGGTTTGTGTTTTAATTCCTCTTCAGGGGAATTGGCAAATAAGAGAACGGCTAGGCCATTTTGCCTTTGGAACATGCTTTAACAGAAGTTGTGTTAAAGCTTTAAAAGTCGTTACAAAAATGAAGATATTACAAAGAAATGGAAAAATTAACATTTTAATTTTTAACTCTAAGTTGACTCGTTGCTGAAATAACGGAGACCCGGATAGAAGAATCACTTGTGCAAGGACTGGCCCGGGGTTTCTTAATTTACTCGATCTGATACCGGGTAGCGGTGCTATCTTGGCATTCCTGAAGTCGCCAACCTGCCGTAATACGCCTCGTGATATTCCTCTAACAGATTCATGGTAGCGGTCATCAAATCTTTTGTTTCCAGAAGCAAGGAGAAATATAAAGTGGTGTTTTTAGGACTCGATTCTTCCGTCCGTGTGCGTTTAACCTGTTTTTCTATTCTTTGAGAAACCAGATCGAACAGTTCTTGCCTGCCTTCAAGAACAGCTCCTATGTGTTCAAAGGAATGTTCGTCAAACGCCTTTTTGGTATTATTGAAGATTTCTTCTAATTTATGATCAATTTCCTTAAGTTCTTTGATCTGATTGTATTTTAATTTCTTATGATTGTTGTGAACATGCTTGTGGCTGACCTTGCCAATATACTCCAGCGACTGTGCCATATCTTGCAGATAGCCCAGAATATTAATATAAAAATTACTTGCCCCTACGCTGCCCTCGTCCAGATTTTTGATAAAATAAAAAATACTATCTCTCAGATCATTGATTTCCGCAGATAATTTGGCGCCTTGTTTTTTGTTCTTTTTCAGAAGGTTCAAATCTTGTTTAGCAAGTCCATTAATAGAGTTGGTGAAGATCTTGTTGCTTCTTTTTACAACATTGGAAATATTTTTGGCACTTTCTTCGATAACACCCTTGATAGAACTACTTTCCGCCCTGTTTAAACTATCCTCCGCTTTTAACTCTTTGGATTTTTTATTATATGAAATATAATTTCTTGCCAATAAAAGGACTGCAGCGAATAATAAGATGGCTATTGCGGCCCCCTTGCCAAAACTTATAATAGAGAGTATAATACCGGCTGCTACAAATGCTATAATAGCTGTCATAAACCAACCTCCGATGACGTTCAAAACCCCTGCAACCCTGTAAACAGCGCTCTCACTGCCCCAGGCTCTATCTGCCAGGGAGCTGCCCATGGCTACCATAAACGTAACATAGGTAGTGGACAGGGGTAATTTATAAGATGTTGCGATCGAGATCAAAATACCGGCAACCATAAGGTTTACGGCCGCCCTCACCATATCAAAAGCGGGTAATTCGTGTGTTTTTCCCTTGGGCAGTTGAATTTTTGACTTTTCAAACTGCCTGTCTATCGTCTTTTGCCATGATTTAGGCGTAAGGGTCGCAGTATAATTTCCAATTAAAATGGAAAACCGAACCAAGCTCCTGGATAAAAAATTGGGCTCAAATCTTTCTTTGGTCTCCCCTTCCCGTGCCAGGTTAATTTCCGTGTCTGTCACGTAGCGGGCTTTCTTTGATAGCCATAGTGTAACCACCATTATGATACCTGAAAGAAATAATAAGAGGGTAGGCGTAGGTACTTTGGTTGCCAGTACTTCCATACTGAAGTCAGAAGCGGCAACCCCCGAAACTGACCATGCCTCATAGGATTGCCACGCCGCAATGGGCACTCCAATGAAATTCACAAGGTCATTACCCGCAAATGCAAGAGCCAGCGCGAATGTTCCTACGGCAATAATTAATTTGTAAATATTCGCTTTGGCAAAATTGATAAGTACAAAAGAAAGCAGCGACCAGAATACAAAACTTAACAAAACAATAGGGACCACCTGATTCTCCAGAAAATCCGATATTTTGACTCCCCCAATAAGATCGAAGGATTGATCGGCAAAGGGAGTTCCGCTAATGCCCTTCATAAAAATAAAGTAAGAGATGGCAGACAATGCAAATCCACCGAATATAGCTCCTACCCATTTTGCCTTTTTCTGAAAATTATAGGATAGCATGAGTCGGGACAGCCATTGTACAAAGGCTCCGATGGAGAAAGCAACTACAACCGACAATAGAATGCCAAGTATAATTTCGGTAGCCTTGGAAGTATTAATATAATTAATTACTTCGCCAACACCACCTCCGTCTGCGGCTATTTTTATAAGGGACATGGCAACTGCAGCCCCCAGAAGTTCGAATACGATTGAAACGGTAGTCGACGTAGGCATTCCAAGAGTATTGAAGAAATCGAGCAACAAAATATCGGTTATCATCACAGCCATAAAAATGAACATGATCTCATTGAAATAGAACTCCCCGGGATTAAAAATACCTTTCCGTGCCACCTCCATCATGCCACTTGAAAATACCGCGCCACAGGCAATGCCCAAACTTGCGACGATCATTATGGTCCTGAACGATATGGCTTTTGACCCAATTGCGGAATTCAAAAAATTCACTGCATCATTACTAACGCCCACGACAAGGTCTGCCACAGCCAGGGCGGCCAGTGCAATGACCATAATTAGGTAAATATTATCCATAATATTCAGTAAAAATCAATTTGCAAATATCTGTAGTATCTAAGGCCACAATGTTATCTTAAGGTTATTTTTTGCCTCCTAAAAATGTATGTCGAACTGGAGCCTGTACATGAGCTCATCAACTCCGTTTTGAACGGTAAGGTAACTCAGATCTGTTTGTACCTTTAGTTTATGCCCGACGATGTATTTTGACAGTCCCAGGGTGTACTGCGATTCCGGATCTCTTCCGGTGATCATTTCATCGAGTTTAATATTGGAGTACCTACCCGAAACTTCCCAGTTGTTCTTAAGTACATATCCTGCCTGAAGGTTAAAACCATCCCCTACCTGCACAACATCCCCGGTTGCCGAGCCGTCAGAATTTCTGGCGATGGGATCTCTGGCATCCCTGTGTACGTACTCTCCCATTAACGAAAATCCGCTGTATTTGAACATGGCATCAAGGAACAGCGTAGTTATATTGGTTTCATATAAGCCTAGATCGTTTTCCATGTACGAACCCTGATTACTTTTGTTTTTCACGGCATCCTGGTTAATATCATAGGCAGCCCCAAGCATTAGTCTGGGGTTTTCTTCTCGTGCAAGGTCGCCTCCGCTGTACTCGCCATTCCCTTTAAAAACTCCCAGAGGCAGTAATTCCAAACGGGCGGTATATTGATAGCCACCAAGATTGCCAGTGGTAATATTTCTTCCCTCTCCCTGAGAAACAGCAAATTTTTCCCTGATCAGGAAATTATTCGATACATTAAAATAATGCCATAATTGTACGCCCATATCCCTGTCAATATTGAATCTGCTGTTGAGCAACGACCTGTCTACCTGCTGCAGGTTTCCCGAAGAAATTACCCGTTCAATGTTTCCGGGTAATTTGGTCTGACCAACCCATAGTTCAAAATTTTCGTAAAAATTCCACATAATAACGGCATCCAGAATATACCTGGGGACATTGCCGGTAAAATCCGAGGCTCCGGAAATATCATTGTTGGATAATCCTAATTCCAATTTATATTTGAGTTTCGGAGAGTAAGCAAAGCCATCAAATTTTAACCTCGCCCTGCGGACAAGGAAACTTTGTTCCGGACTTACAAGGCCCCCATCTGTTCCTTTTTCCCAGTTTGCAACAGCTAAAAATTGCATCCTGGCTGCTATTTTCATGCTCCAGATGCTGTCTTTACCCGCTAAATTAAATAAGCCTTTGCCAAACTCCGGGGAATCTTGGTCCTGGGAAAAAGAAGTAAAAAATACGTACAGGATCAACCCCAGGCTGAGAAGCGTGGATTTCATTAAAAGTATTAGTTTTTGTCGCTGCAAAGTAACCAATACTTATGTTAATTTAATGTTGGCGTAAAGTTATTTTTTTTTGAAGTAGGTTTGTGAATGAAGACCCGTTGTGATAAGTTCAGAATTGAAACCCTCCTTTGTTGAAGAAGAAAAAAACTGCCTTGGCCAAAGGCAGTCCTTAGACTTCAATATAATTAGTCGACAAAAACTAATAGATTATAATGAAATGCCTAATTTTGTGTTTAAACACAAAAACAAAGATTGGATATAGATTTGAGTATAGTGTAACGGCAATATTAAGTAATCTTTAAATTTAGTCGAGAATTAACTTATTTCTAACATACTAAAAATGAGTTAATTAGGTTTTGTATGTTAATTTAATGTTAGGTAAACGTTGTTTTAATATTAAATTAATACTATCTTTATCCCTGTTATAAATACAATTCCCTTCATTATGAAAAAACTGATTCTGACACTTGCCCTTACTCTCGTTTTTACCGCTGCCTTTGCCCAAAAGGAAAAGGAACTTAAATTGAACGAGGAAACCAATCTGATAGAAGCAACTTATTATCATATGAACGGTGTAATTAGTCAAGAAGGCACATTTAATCTGGAACGTAAATTACACGGAGAGTGGATGAGCTATAATGAGGAGGGAGAAAAACTTGCCCAAGGTACTTATGAAGGCGGTGTTAAATCCGGGAAGTGGTTTTTTTGGGATAATGGGATGATGAAGGAAGTGGAATTCAATGATAACGCTATTACCAGTGTTATCCACAAGGAAAGTGCCAAGGGAATAACAAAAAACAAATAATAGTTACAGGTTAAAAAAGAGGGTTTCTGAAAAGTTAAATTACCGGGTCCTTCGGAACAAAGTGAAGAAATCTGTCACTTAATTAGCTTTAATTTACAGATTGCCCCGCACCTCGAAAGGGATGCAGGGATTACTTTTTTGACACCCGCTTTTTATGTTCAGCAGCTTACTTTCTTAAATCAATCTTTTTCTTCTTTTGCCAAGAGTGAACCGCCGCTACTAAAACCGGATTTTTCACTTACCAGGGTTAGCTCCTCTAAGCTCATCGTTTTAGCAGCCAGGCTGGTTTGTACAATGGTTGCTTCGTTCACTTTTACTTCAATCGGAACGTCTGCCGTTCCATACCCCGGATAACTAATGGCCAAAGTATAATTTCCGGGTGCTACGTCGGTAATAAAAAAATTGCCGTGAAGGTTGGTTTGAACTGTGGTTTTAGTGCCTTTAATTGTAATATCCGCATATAACAATGGCTCATCATTCAATTCCTGATCGGTGATTTGCCCTTTAATTATGCCGTATTCCTGTGAGAACATGAGGGTTGCACACAACAAAGAACAAATAAGAACTAATTTTTTCATAGCATCATTCGATTTCAACTGCAAAGAAAACGGTTGGATGTAAAGTTAAAGTTAGGTAGAGGTTAAAATTTCGAATACTTATACCGGATAAATTTTAGAATTTTAAACCGTAACCCAGTGAGAAATCCCTGCCGGGAATACGTTTGGAAAAGATCCGATTCTGAGCGCCAAAGGACTGGTATTCACTTTCCACATCATCTCCCAATAAATTACTTATCTTAAAATTGATACTCTGGTTCTGGTTTTCACCAAAGGTCTTGGTCAGGTTAAAATTAAGATTATGAAACGGCATGGTATATACATCGGGAACAAAACCAGTTCCGACAACCTGCAAGGTTTTGCCCTGGACATTATAAAATAGCCCGGTTTGCAACCCATTCTCTTCACCCTGATAACTAAGGCTGGCATTGATCAAAAAGGGGGATTGCCCTTGTAGCTCCCTGGCATTGCCCAATGTTTCCCCGTCCCTTAACCCAAGTTCCCTTAAATTGCGTTCCTGCTCGCTGAATACCTGAGTAGATTTGATGATCGAAGTATTCACATTGGCGCTTAAATTTTTAAGGGTTTCTGCTATAAAACCCAGATTTTTTCGGAATTCAAGCTCCAGTCCTATGACATCGGCATCCCCAAGATTGCGCGGCGTAAAGTTATCCGAAGACGATTCAAAATAGGTTAGTTCGATAGGATCTTTGAATGTTTTAAAAAAACTGCTCAAAGCAATCATTTCAGCACTTTCTCCGAACCATTCTATCCTAAAATCGAAGTTATTTATATAGCTGGGCTGAAGATTGATGTTCCCAATAAACGTATTGTTGGAAAGGGGATCAAAAATCTTTGCGATAGAGGCTTCTTTAAATGAGGGCCTTGCTGTTGTCCTGGAATAAGAACCCCTGAGATTTATCTCCTCGGTCATTTCGAAAATTAAATTCGCGGTAGGGAAAAAATCAAATTTATCCAAAATGGTTTCATTTTCGAAGATGACCTTATTGGGATCATTTATATCCTTGTTGTCCTCACCGGTATATCGGGATTCAAATTTTTCAACGCGCAAACCAAGGATAGTTCTAAGGTTACTTCCTATTTTGAATTCATTTGAAGCATAACCGGCAATATTCCGCTGCGTGGCATCATAGGTATTGGCGGGTTCCGAAATTGAGATATCCGGATCAATATAAGAGCCCGAATTATTTTCAACTGTCCAAAGATTCTCTTCTAACAATATATTATCCGCTACACCATTGAATTGAGAAGTGCTGGTGTTGTTTTCGATCTCAAAATTCAGAATGCTGAAATCCCGGGTTTTGTAGGAGCCATAGGCTCCCAATTGAAGTTTGGCATCTTTTTCAGATAGCTTGTATTTTTTGATAAAATCCAATTTACCCACTACATTAATTTCCTCGAGATCTCTCCAGATCCTTTTTGGTTGGTTGTTCTGAGGGATGGAGAACACGCCATCTTCGACCTGAAAAGAAGTGGTCCGAATATCCTTGTCCCGTATTTTGGACAAGGTAGGGGATAAAGCCCATTCGGTTATCCATGTGGCGTCCTCGTTAGTATGTGTCCCGGACAGTAACGCATTTGAAATTGATCGCTCGGTGTATTCCAGATTATCTTTTGAGAAATTTATAAAATCCGTGAAGTTCAGGGTCTGACTGAATTTTCCTGCGGTAGATTCCCCATTCTGGAGATGTAAAAGATTTAATTTGTATTTGGATTTTGCCGATTTATAGGACGTTCCCAATAAACCACTGACCAATACGCTATTTGTTCCAATATCTCCTGTCTGCGTTCTGTCAGTTGCAAGTTCAAATACCGATTTGTCCGCATTTCTCCGATAAAAATTGTTCTCCGCATTTTCGTAAAACGAAGTGGTGTTTTTATAGGAAGCGGAAGCCAGGAAACCTATGTTGTTTTCACTTTCTCCGATAGTGTATTGGTTACCTGCCGTAAATCCAAAGCTATAATCCATAAAACTGTTCTCCTTTAAAGCGGAAAGCCCGGGATTAAACTGTTTAGTGATCGTAGTTAGCCTCGGATCAAAGTCGAATCTGTTGGGGACATCCTGATTAGGATTGATGGGGACATCCCGGGTACCATCATCAAAACCTAAAAAGTCCGTGGCGCTACCCTTATAATCCAGGTATTGGCCATTAAAATGCATATCAGGATTAAAAGTCCCGCTAAGAGAAAGGCTGTATTCTTCCCGGGTAGGATAGTCTTTGGTAACAATATTGACAATGCCGCCGGTAAAGTCTGCGGGATAGTCAGCCGAGGCCGACTTTAAGACCAGGATATTATCAATAATGTTTGTTGGGAAGATATCTAATTGAATGGTGTTTCTGTCCGGATCTAATCCGGGTATATCCACTCCATTGAGAATAGATTTTGTATACCGGTCTCCAAGCCCGCGTACGTAGACGTATTTACCGCCCTGCACAGAGACCCCCGGCACACTTTTAATTGCACTGGCCACATTGCTTGAACCGGATTTCTTGAAAGTTTCCGCTGACAGTCCATCCAAAAGGTTTACCGCTTTCTTTTGAATGCCTAATACGGCAGTTTCCGTATTTTTTTGCACACTAACCGAGACTACCACCTCATCGAGCCCTTCCGCCAGCACTTCCATGTTAACATTCACTGTTGTCACCTCCTCGGGCTTTACGGCCACGTCGGTGATTTCCACCGTCTTGTACCCCAAAAATGAATAAGATAGCGTATAGGTGCCTTCATCCAAAGACAACGTATAGTTGCCGTCAAAATCTGAAGTAGTTCCCGTGGTGGTACCTTTAACCAAAATATTCGCAAAAGCAATAGGATCCTGAAATTCCGAATCGATCATTTTGCCGGTAACTTCTCCTTTCTGTGAGAAGGCCAGTTGGAAAATGAAGAGGGTAAAAACAAAAAATTTTAATTTAATTCTCATATGTGTTACTGGTTTAATCCTTTACAAACTAAATGCCCGCCCTAAATTGGGCGAGCAATTAGCTAAAACGTAATATGTGTAAATGAGACAGCTTAGAATCCCAGTCCTGCCTTTGTGTTTGCATATGTCCAACTGAAGACAGTTACATCGGCGCCAACGGTTGCGGCTCCTTCAGTAACGGCGGTCGTCCACGCTGCCGCCCTTTCCGTAAATGTTGGATTCAATATGATTGGATCTTCAACCACATCATTGCTGTCCTCCTCGTCATCACAATTTTGAAGACATCCTACTTTCTCCACAAAAATGGAGTTATCAAACCCTACTACTTCCCACGCGGAAAATGTAAGAAGACCATCCAGAAAATTCTGGGCCACTCCATTATTGTCCAACTCAACATCTTTTCCATCCTGGAAACCTATAGCATATATATTTTCAGTGGCGCCCATGGCGTTACTTCTATAGTCTGCATATTCTCCGTTCGGGGCAACCGAACTTCCAAAAATTGTGGCATTTTTCAGGGTGAACGAACCGGTAGCGGAGCCTTCAGGGCCATCGACCTCAAAAGCATGATCAGAAATATCCCCGGCAACTACAACGGCGTTATCGATAGTTCCGGAATAAGCCTGGTCAATATCCAGGGCATCATCGCCCTGCGCCCAGACAAAAAGATTTGTTGCATTTACGGTTCCGCCAAAAAATTCAAAACCGTCATCCACATTGGCCACAACTTCAATATTATCTATTGTTGTCCCGGAACCAACAGCTCCTAAAGTAAGGCCATTGATTTCGTTTCCTTCACCGATCAGAGCCCCACCGTGTCGGATGGAAACATATTGCAAAGTTCCCGAATCGTCTGCATCGTTCGGGGCATCTCCGGGGCCGTACAATCCAAAGGTATCGTCTGCCGGGATACCCTCTATCTGCACTTCGCTGACATCATTCCTAAAGGAAGCGGCAGCTCTTCCTAAAACCAGGACACCTCCCCAAAGCCCCCTGTCATTTGCGCCCAGATTGGTGCCGGCAGTTTGGCCTACAACAATGTTGTCTGCCTCGGCGGTGAATATAATCGGCTTTTCGGCTGTACCGACAGCCTCAATTTTGGAATCCCTTTGTACGATCAGTGCGGAGGCCAAAGATCCTGAACCAGGTTTTCCTTTAATGATGGTTCCCGGCTCAATAGTAAGTGTAAGTCCCTGCCCTACTACAACTTTGCCATTCAGAACATAGCTATTTTTAGCTTCCCAGGTAGTATCTTCAGAAATCTCTCCTGAAACATTAATGGTTTCGGCACAAGAACCCCCAAAGTCTACATCTGTCTCATCCCCATTCATGATGCCATCATTGCAGGTAGCGCCTACCGGATCGTTACAGGACTGACAGTTAGGGCCACCACAATCGGTCTCCGTTTCGCCCTGATTCATTATACCGTCATTGCAGGTGGCCAATGGCTCAATCACGGGTGGGGTATCATCGCTCCCGCAAGAGGTAATCGTAAGGGCCGCAAGAGTCAGTACGGATAAAAATAATTTTTTCATTTTCGTGAGGTTTTTTGTTTTCATAATTCCTTTCCTAATATCTTATTCTTAAGACAGTGCAAATAAACCTTCCAAGTGTAAAAGTCCTGTTACCTGCAGATTAAACATTTGTTTCTTCAGGGTTATCATAAGGTTATGACTTTAAAGAATTGTTAAGTTGTAGTATTCCTCTGTATTTCCCTGCCCTTAAAAAGCTGTATCTTGCGACGAAATTCTGGTTTATGAATTGGGAAAAACTCCTTTCATTAAAACGATCCGGGGATACTTATAAGCGACTGCGCAGCGAACAGGATGAGACCCGACTGGGGTTTGAAGTTGACTACGACAGGGTGATCTTTTCGTCAGCCTTCCGAAGCCTGCAAGACAAAACCCAGGTAATACCGCTCTCCAAGACCGACTTTGTCCATACCCGGTTAACACACAGTCTTGAGGTCTCGGTCGTGGGGCGGAGTTTAGGCAGGATGGCAGGTAAAAGTTTGCTGGACAAGCATCCCCATTTATCGGAGGTGCACGGATACGGGTTTAATGATTTTGGGGCAATAGTGGCTGCCGCTTCACTGGCACACGATATTGGGAACCCTCCTTTTGGCCATAGCGGGGAAAAGGCAATCGGGGAGTTTTTTGTAAACGGGCCCGGGCAGAAATACAAATCGGGGCTAACCGAGAGGGAATACCAGGACATCATAGATTTTGAAGGGAACGCCAACGGTTTTAAATTATTGACCGAATCCCGTGAGGGAGTACATGGAGGACTTCGTCTAAGTTATGGAACGCTGGGGGCATTTATCAAATACCCCAAAGAATCCCTGCCAAAAAAGCCATCTTCACATATTGCGGATAAAAAATTCGGGGTATTTCAGTCAGAAAAGGAATTTTTAAAGGAAATAGCTGAAGAATTGGGATTGATCCCAACAGGATCGGGGGGAGGGGTCTCATATACCAGGCATCCGTTAACGTATCTGGTCGAAGCAGCAGACGATATCTGTTATACGATTATTGATTTTGAAGACGGAATTCACCTCGGCTTAATACCGGAAGATTTCGCTTTGGAGTATTTGATTAAATTGGTAAAGGATAGTATCAATACAAAGAAATACAACGGAATGTCCTATAAAGAAGACCGACTTAGTTATCTACGGGCATTGGCGATCAATACACTGATTACCGATGCGGCCGCGACTTTTTTAGAAAATGAGGAGGCTATTCTGGAGGGCAGTTTTGACAAGGCGCTCATGGAAAAAAGCAAATACAGGGCACAGACAGATGATATCATTAAACTGAGTGTAGAGAAAATATACCTTTCGCAGGAGGTAAGGGAGAAAGAAATTGCCGGGTACCGAATTATTTCAGATATCCTAGAAGTGTATACCACAGCCTTAGTCAGAAAAAAAGAGGGGAAAACCTCCAATTACGACCGCTTACTAATAAGCACCCTTCCGGAGGTCCATGGAAATTCAGACAAGAACCTCTACGGCATTTTGCTGAATACCTGCTGTTATGTTGCAAGCCTGTCCGACAGTGCTGCAGTTCATATCCACAATAAAATTACAGGCAGGCAACTCTAAAGACTGTAAACAACGCCTATTCCCAAGATCTGTTTAAACTGGATACGGGGTTCGCCGGGGTCAAGAATTGTTCCGTCCGAAGCCTCCTGCTGTTCAAACAGGATGTCATCGTCATAGATAACATGGGTGCCGATTGTGGCATTGATACGGTCATTAACCGTCAGGTTCAACGTAAGCTCCCCGTCCACATCAATATTCCCAAAAGACCGAAGATAATCTGTGTAAAAACTAAGCCTGCTGTTTAAGAGCACATTTTTGGTCACCTGGGTTTCCCATCTGGTGTTGATCAGGAAACCCAGCTCAACGAATACATGTTCTCCTTCCCGGACAACATTACCTTCTGTATCCAATACTGCTTTTTTAACGCCAAAAGCCCCGTTGTTCGCAAGCTCCCGGTCCAAAACAAAGGTAGATTTATGAGTTAAGGGCGAGATATAGAGGTTAAACTTACCCTCTTCCGTAATGTAGGAGGTTCCGGCTCCTAAAAACAAATATCCCGGAGACGTAAATCTTGAGATAGGGGAGATCCTGTCCGGATATTTAAATCCGTCCGCAAATTGTGTATTAAAACTGGCCTTGGCAGAATAATACCAATTACTGATCGTATCCCTTCTAAAACCGAAGGTAGAACTAAGACGGATGACATCATCCGTTTTTCGCCATTTTCTGCCCTCCTGGGCGTTCCACCCAAATTTAAGCTCAAGATCGTTGTTCCATTGAATATACCTGAATTTATAGTTTCTTGAGAGATTGACCTTTCCCAGAGCTGTAATGGAATTATCTCCCCCCGCATTCCAGTTAACAAAGGCAACTTCACTGAGGCTTAGTCCCAGCAGATTTTCATTATCCCAGAAAGAAGGGATCCTGAACCGCTCAAATGGCTTAGACAGCGGTTTGGTATTGTGAAAGGAGATAACCGGATTCGTAAGGTGCGCTCCCCTGGGAATGTTCCTGATTTTTATTTGCTCGGCCCGTATCACTATGGTGTCTACATCAGTACTGTCCCTGTCTGAAGCCGGGGGAATAGTATCTTGCGAAAAAAGAATGTTGCAGAAAAGGAGCCCAATGCACAATAGCGTGTTTTTCACCAGATTATTTTGGTGCATAGCGTATATTGTTTATGTAATTTTTTAAAAGTTCCTTGTTTATTCCTGCGATGGTTTGAAGTTCTGAAATGGTACCATGCTCAATGAAATGATCTGTTACCCCAAACACTTTAACGGGCTTGGAATAACCATGGGTGTTTGCAAATTCCAGTACGGCACTTCCGAAACCTCCTATTTTACAGCCATCTTCTATGGTGAGGATGTGTTCATAAGTTTTAAAAATATGGTGAAGCCGATCTTCATCCAAGGGCTTTACAAACCGCATATTACAATGCCCGATTTTTTTGGGCGACTCTAGTTCTTCCAGAAGCTCCGAAACCATATTGCCAATATGCCCAATACTGAGAATGACTATCCCCGTTCCTCTTCGTAGCTCTTCAGATCTCCCTAATTCCATTTTTTTAAAGGGGAGTCTCCAATTATGCGTAACACCCCTTCCCCTTGGATACCGGATTGCTATAGGTTGAGGCAGGCCCAGTTGTGCTGTATACATCATATTCCGAAGTTCAATTTCATTCATGGGCGCAAAAATAATAAGATTGGGAATACATCGTAAATAAGCCAGGTCAAAAACACCATGATGGGTGGCACCATCCTGTCCAACAAGCCCGGCCCTGTCCAGACAAAATATGACTGGCAAATTCTGAAGTGCCACATCGTGGATCACCTGGTCGTACGCCCTTTGAAGAAAAGTGGAATATATGTTACAAAAAGGGATCAGGCCCTCTGCCGCCATTCCTGCGGCCATAGTCACTGCATGCTGTTCCGCTATCCCCACATCAAAGGCCCTTTCCGGAATTTGTTCCATCATATATTTAAGGGAACTTCCAGTAGGCATTGCCGGGGTGATCCCAATGATGCTGGAATTGGCCAGTGCCAATTCTACTAAGGTGTGCCCAAAAACATCCTGATATTTAGGAGGTTCATCTCCCTCTGTTTTTGAAATTAAGTTCCCTGTTCGTTTATCGAATTTACCTGGAGCATGGTACGTTACCTGATCCTCCTCGGCCTGCTTCAGACCTTTCCCTTTGGTAGTGATTATATGAAGCAACTTGGGGCCTTCCAACGCCTTTAACCTTTCCAATTCATTTAACAGGGTTTCAAGGTCATGCCCGTCCAAAGGGCCTGTATAATTGAAATTGAGGCATTCAAAAATGTTTTCGTCTTTTGCATTGCCTGTTTTAACATTGGTGAGGTATTTTTTAAGGGCTCCCACGCTGGGATCAATTCCGATGGTGTTATCATTCAAAACGATAAGGACATTGGTGTCTGTTACTCCTGCATGATTTAGTCCTTCGAAGGCCATTCCGCTCGCAATGGAGGCATCGCCTATAACGGCAATATGCTGCCTTCCGGTATCTCCCTTTATTCTGGAGGCCAGGGCCATTCCGAGAATAGCTGAGATGGAGGTAGAGCTGTGTCCTGTCCCAAAAACATCAAATTCGCTCTCTTTCCTGTTCGGAAAGCCGCTAAGCCCCCCTAGCTGCCTGTTGGTGTCAAATCTATTCCTGCGCCCCGTCAGTATTTTATGCCCGTAGGCCTGATGACCTACATCCCAGATGATTTTGTCTTCAGGAGTTTCAAAGACGTAATGAAGTGCAATGGTAAGTTCTACTACGCCCAGACTAGCTCCCAAATGTCCTTCTTTTGTGGCCACGACATCTATGATGAATTCCCGTAAGTCCCTTGCCAGAGGTACCAATTGGGCCTTGGTTAACTGACGAAGATCACGGGGGGAATTAATGTGTTCAAGGTTTGGCATAACAGGGCACAAAGGTACATCAATTCATTTTCCGATAGCTACCTGGTTTGGTTGAAAATTGTATTTTTGACCATATGGAAATTAATTTGGACGATGCCTACTTTATGAAAAAGGCGCTTCAGGAAGCCGAAGTGGCATTTGAAAAAGGAGAGGTGCCCATAGGAGCGGTCATTGTAGTTAAGGACAGGATCATTGCCAGGGCACATAATCTCACAGAACAATTGAATGACGTCACTGCCCATGCGGAAATGCAGGCAATTACTGCGGCGGCTAATTTTCTGGGGGGGAAGTATTTATATGATTGTACCTTGTATGTTACCCTGGAACCCTGCCAGATGTGCGCCGGCGCCCTCTATTGGAGTCAAATACCAAAAATTGTTTTCGGTGCCCATGACAAACAAAGGGGTTTTTCGGCTATGGGGACGAAACTGCATCCAAAGACAACAGTGTTGGGCGGGGTAATGGAAAATGATGCTTCTGATCTGCTGAAACGGTTTTTTATTCAGAAACGAAATTTGAATTAAATCCTTTTCAGCCTCCCAACCTCGCACAGCAGGTAGGTCAGGGGCTAAAAAGGTCCCGCCTCCCGATAGCTATCGGGAGGCGGGAATCGATCAAATTCCGAATACGATAATTTATCCAATTACTTGCACTTGTACAGCAACCACGCCTTTTTTTCCTTCTTCTTCGTGGTATTCTACTTTGTCTCCTTCGTTCAATTCCAGCCCGTTCAGGGCCGTGGCATGAACAAAAATGTCCTTTCCGGTGTCGTTGTTCGTAATAAATCCGTATCCTTTGGATTCATTGAAAAATTTTACAGTTCCAGTCATTGATTAAGTATTAAAATAATATAAAGTTACTATACGAAAATATAATTTTTTGTCCAGATCGATATGATGAGAAGATAAAAATTGGGCAAAATTATTGATTTTCAGATTTTTCATCATTTTTGCCCCGCATTTTTCTAATATTCTCATCGGTAAGCATATAATCTTTCATTTTTTTACCCCTGCTCTCCTTAATAAGAAACATGGGCATGGCGATAAGGAAAAGACCTACCGTACCGAAGCCGATACATTTATTAGCGAGAACGGGGTCATTTTTCTGAAGGGTAAATCCATAAACGATCGACGATACCGAGGTAAGGACGATTAAAACGATAATATGGTTTATCCGGATTCGCATGCTATTTCGTAAAGTTAATTAACTTTCTTCTGTAGGCTGTCAGCAATTTTGATTTGGATACAAAGCCATGGTATTTTCCATCTTTGATCACCGGTAGGTTCCAGGCCCCGCTATCCTGAAATTTTTGCATTACCTGTTGCATATTGTCCGTTTCGTAAAAGATGTGTTCCGGAGCATTGTGCATCAGGGTTTCCACAATAATCTTATCGTAAATGACCGTGTCGAACATAAATTCGCGGATATCATCTAATAGTACAATTCCCTTTAAAATATGATCATCGTCTATCACCGGAAAAATATTCCTGGTTGATTTTGCGACGCAATTATGTAACATTTCGCCCAAGGTCATGTCCTGTTTTACAGCTTTAAAATCCTGTTCTATAACATCATCCAGATGCATCAGGGTTAGTACGGTTTGGTCCTTGTTATGGGTGATTAAAGCACCGATCTTTGCCAATTCCCTGGTATAAATAGTGTAATCAATAGCGTTTTTTGTTATGAGGTAGGAAATAGCTGCGGTGATCATCAACGGAACAAAAAGCTCATACCCGCCGGTGATCTCGGCAATTAGGAAAATAGCCGTCAGGGGTGCATGCAGAACACCTGCAATAAGGCCCGCCATGCCTATTAAAGTAAAATTACTTTCACTAACGGATACTTCAAGGCCCGAATTATTGATCACCTTGGCAACCACATTTCCCAAAGCGCTTCCCATTACCATAGTTGGAATAAATATACCTCCGGCACCTCCGGCTGCGAAAGTGGCTGTCATTGCTACCGCCTTAAAAATCGTTATCCCGAAAAGCAAGGCAATAACCACCCATATATTATCCATAAACCTATCAAAGGGGGTAGCACCCAAGGCAGCCAAATGATCTCCTTTAAGCAAATTATTTATAAATCCGAAACCTTCGCCATAAAGCGGAGGAATAAAATAGAGCATTACACCAATCGTCAACCCGCCCACCAACAATTTATACTTCGGACTTTTAAATCGTTCAAAAAATTCTAGAATTCCAAAATACATCCTGGTAAAGTATATGGAAGCGAAGGCCGTGCCTACACCCAGAATTACGTAGAACAACGTATCTTTTATTTCAAATTTATCCGTAATGGTAAAATTAAACAGGGTCTCGTCCCCAAGAAAAAAATAAGAGGTAAGCACCCCGGATATAGATGCCAGCAGTAGTGGCAGCATTGATAACATAGTCAGGTCCAGACTAAACACTTCTACCGCAAAAATAATAGCCGCAATGGGTGACTGAAATATGGAGGCGATCGCGCCGGCTGAAGCACAGGCAATTAATAAGGATCGGGTTTTGGGGTTTACATGTAAAAGCCGCCCGAAATTTGAACTGATGGCAGCTCCGGAAGCCACAGCCGGCCCTAAAAGTCCCACAGAACCCCCAAATCCTACAGTAAGAGGTGCGGTGATTAATGGGGTATACATTTTTTTATAACTGATAATGCCTTTCTTTTTTGAGAGTGAAAATAGAATAGAAGAAATGGCGTGTTCCAGTTTTTCCCTGTGCACAAATTTCACGTAGAGATAAACTAAGGTAAGGCCAATGGTGGGAAGTATAAAAAAGAGCTGGTTGCTGGAAAACACAATACCCTCTTCCAGGAGCGACTCAATAAAATAGGTGCCGTTTTTTAATGCCACGGCAGCCAAACCTGCCAAAAATCCCACGATAATGCTCAGGATTTGAGTAAACGTCTTGTTGGAAATATGCCTATACCTCCACTTGAGGAACCGGGTAAAAATGGAACTGTTCTGGTTGGACATTTCTAAGCTATGCAATTAGATGTACTAAAACCCTTTTACGTTCCCTACCGTGCACTAATAGGTAACCAACGGATGAAACGGTTTTTTGATCTTAAGATTGCACGTCCAGTTTTAATTTGAGTTCCTTCAGTTGGTCATCATCAATGGGTGACGGGGCATCTATCATTACATCCCTTCCGCTGTTGTTCTTAGGAAAGGCAATAAAATCGCGGATAGTTTCCTGCCCCCCTAAGATTGCAACCAATCTGTCGAGCCCAAAAGCAATTCCCCCATGGGGGGGCGCACCGTATTGAAAGGCATCCATTAGAAATCCGAATTGAGCCTGCGCTTCCTCAGGGGTAAAGCCCAAATGCCTGAACATGGTGGCCTGTATGTCACGATCATGAATCCGGATAGAACCCCCGCCTATTTCATTGCCATTAAGGACAAGGTCATAAGCATTGGCGCGAACCGCGGCCGGATCGGTTTCCAACAGTTGCAGCTGCCCGGGTTTAGGAGAGGTAAAGGGGTGATGCATGGCATGGTAATTTCCCGTTTCTTCATCCAATTCAAGTAACGGGAAATCCACCACCCACAGTGGTGCAAATTCATTAGGATTTCTCAGGCCGAAGCGTTCAGCCATTTCCATCCTAAAGGCACTTAACCGATTCCTGGTGGCGTCCTTTTCACCCGATAAGATACAGATGAGATCTCCATTCTGAGCGCCGGTTGCATTTGCCCAGGACGACAGATCATTTTCATCATAGAATTTATCCACGGAAGATTTATAAGAGCCATCCTCCTTGCATTTTACATAAACCATTCCCTTGGCGCCCACCTGGGGCCTGCGTAGCCAATCAACTAGTTGATCTATTTCTTTTCTAGTATAATTTGCACCCCCCGGGATAGCCAACCCAATAACCACTTCCGCCGAATTGAACACTTCAAAATCCCTGTGTTGGGCCAGTTCATTTAGTTCCCCGAATTCCATTCCGAAACGGATATCCGGTTTGTCGTTGCCGTATTTTTGCATGGCTTCGTCATAGGTAAGTCTTGGAAAATCTGCAAGTTCTACCCCCTTTATTTCCTTTAATAGATGTTTGGTAAGCCCCTCAAAAGCATTGAGAACATCTTCCTGTTCCACAAAGGCCATTTCACAATCTATCTGAGTGAACTCAGGTTGCCTGTCTGCCCGCAGATCCTCGTCCCTGAAACATTTTACGATTTGAAAATATTTGTCCAGACCCCCAACCATTAGCAGTTGTTTAAAAGTTTGGGGCGATTGGGGAAGTGCGTAAAATTGCCCTTCGTTCATGCGACTCGGTACTACAAAATCCCGGGCTCCCTCGGGAGTTGATTTAATGAGATATGGTGTTTCCACTTCAATAAATCCCTGTTCCGAAAGATATTTTCTAACCTCCATGGTAACCCTGCTTCGAAAAATGAGGTTGTTCTTTACAGGGTTTCTCCGGATATCCAGATAGCGATATTTCATACGAAGGTCTTCTCCGCCATCTGTTTTGTCTTCGATAGTAAAAGGAGGCAATAGCGCTTTATTAAGAATATGAAGTTCTGTCACCAATACCTCGATGTCCCCGGTTGGAATAGCGGGGTTTTTGGAGGATCTTTCAGTAACTGTTCCTTTGACCTGCAGCACAAATTCACGACCAATACCCCGCACTTTTTCCAGTAGCTCGGCCGAGGTCCGATCCTCATCAAAAACCAATTGTGTAATGCCGTAGCGATCCCTCAGATCTATCCAGACTACAAATCCTTTGTCCCTTGTTTTATGGGACCATCCGGCAAGCACTATTTCGGCACCTATATCCGTTGCCCGTAATTCACCACAGTTATGGCTTCTGTACATGTGTTTGTTTTTACTTTAATCAAAATAATTCCAACCGGCGCCTTTTGCTTGGTTTTCGCTGACAAACCGATCCTGCGTCCGCCTATCCTTCATCTCGGGGACAGTTCAGGATGAGGTATAATAATAGAATTTTTAAAATTCTGTTGCTGGCGGCAAATGTAAGAAGTAATGCCCTTAAGCACTTATCTAACGAAAATAAAATTTTATGAAGAACCGGTGCAATTTAAGAGAACACTTGTTAATAAAATCTTAAAAATAATTTTAATTGCATAAATACTTCATTAACTTGGCAGTAATAATAGCTAATTCAAAAATTACAGACATGAGAAAAATTCTACTGGGAAAAACATTCCTGTGGTTGCTGCTTACGCTCCCTTTTCTTGCATTTTCGCAGGGAACGGTAAGTGGTAACATTACTGATGCTGACAACGGGTTGCCGTTGCCTGGAGTAAACGTAGTTATAGAAGGTACTACATCTGGAACTACGACCGATTTTGATGGATATTATGAAATTACCATCAATAATTTTCCGGCAACGCTGGTATTTTCCTCTCTTGGTTACGAAACCCAGAATCAGCAGGTTACGGGACCTACCACTACTTTGAGCTTTTCAATGGCCTCCTCTGCAACAGGCTTAGATGAAGTGGTAGTGACAGGTCTGGCAACCTCCATTAAGAGAAGTAATTCTGCCAATGCGGTCGCTTCTGTTTCCGCTGAACAATTAACGGGAACAACAGCCCCACCCACATTGGATGGTGCTTTGTATGGCAAGTTTGCGGGAGCAATCGTAAATGCGAACTCCGGGGCTCCCGGGGGTGGGATTTCTGTAAAATTACGTGGTGCCACCTCTTTACAAGGTAATGTACAGCCCCTGTATATTATAGATGGGGTGTATGTTGATAATTCATCCATTAATGCGGGGCTAAATACGGTATCTGCGGCTGCAGGGCAGGGGAGTGATTCCAATCAGGATAACCCTACCAATCGTATTGCGGATATCAATCCAGAAGATATTGCAAACGTGGAAATCTTAAAAGGGGCCTCTGCCGCCGCCATCTATGGGTCAAGGGCCGCTGCGGGGGTTGTTATTATCACAACTAAAAGAGGAAAGTCTGGAGAAACCAAGTTTAGTTTTTCCCAATCCACAGGTTGGACGCAGGCTATTAATTTATTGGGGGTACGGGATTATAACGAACAAAGGGTTCAAAGTACTTTTGGGGATGCCGCAGTAGCCAATTTTATTGCCGCCAGAGATGCCGGAAGACTTGTGGACTATGAAAACGAAATCTTCGGTGAGAGAGGTATTATAAGTATAACGAATTTGAGCATGAGCGGGGGCGGGGAAAAAACCAAATTTTATACGGGTGTAACCCATAATAATGAAAAGGGGATTGTTTTAAACACCGGGTATGAAAAAACCTCACTACGGTTAAATCTGGACCATATCCCGACGGATTTCCTTAAATTTTCTTTGAGTTCAAACTATATTTACTCATCTTCCGATAGAGGATTTTTTAATAATGACAATACGGGGACTACCATTGGCATTGCCTTATCGGCAACCAGACCATGGGATCCCTTGTTTCCCAATGCTGACGGTATCTATCCTGATCATCCAAATAATAGTTCAAATCCGCTACAAACCCGTGATTTGGTTACGAACAATGAAAAGGTAAACAGGATTATTATGGGTGGTTCCATGAATCTGGACATTTATAAAGCCGAGAGATCAAATTTAGAACTTATACTTAGGGGGGGACTTGATTTTTATGGGCAACAAACCAGGGCTGTCTTCCCAAAAGAATTGCAATTTCAAAAATTGGCCAATGGAGGATTAAACGGAGTGTCTGCGCAAGGGGATACGCAGAATAAAAACTATAACCTTTCTGCCTTTTTGGTTCACAACTATTTTACCGAAGGGGGTTTTAATTTCAGGACTCAAGCAGGTTTGACTAGGGAATATTTTGACCAAAATACACAATTAATCACAGCTACAGGGTTGGTTGCATCCGAAACAAATGTGGATCAGGCGGCAAATACGGGAGTGAACCAAACCAGGCTGTTACAAGAAGACTCCGGTTTCTTTGTACAGGAAGAAGTAAATTTTCAGGATAAGGTTATTGCTACGATTGGGGTAAGAGGTGACAAATCTTCCAATAATGGGGATGCAAATGAACTTTTTTATTACCCTAAAGCCTCTCTTGCTTTAAGCTTAAATGAATTTGATTTTTGGAAGGAGGAATCTGTCTGGGATCAATTTAAGTTGAGGATTGCCTATGGGGAAGCAGGAAACTTCCCTCCTTTCGGAGCTTTATTTACCTCCTATAACGCGTTCTCCACGGACGGAATTTTGGGAATTAGTCTTATTGGTTTGAGAGGGGATGGCAATTTGAAATCTGAAAGACAAAAGGAATTGGAATTTGGAACAGACTTAAGTTTCTTTGATGGCAGATTAGGTTTATCGGGTACTTACTACATCAAAACAATTGATGATCTTATTTTGCAGGCGGCTTTGGAGCCATCTACCGGATTTACACAACAATTTGTTAACGCAGGAGAACTTCAAAATAAGGGTATTGAAATAACGTTAAATGCAATCCCCTTCCAAAATGAAAACCTTCAATGGGATTTGGGTGTCAATTTCTTTAAAAACACCTCTGAAATAACCAGACTAGATGTTCCTGCCTTTAATATTGGGGCGTTTGGAGCTACCTTGGGAACCTTTAGAATTGAAGAAGGCTCAAGCGCCACCCAAATTGTTGGAATAGGACCAAATCCAGGGCCAAATGGCTTTCAGCAATTTGGGGATGCAGAACCAGATTTTCAAATGGGTTTTAACAGTAGTTTAAAATATAAAGATTTTTCTTTTTCTATGGTATGGCAATGGAAAAACGGAGGCGAAAATATAAATCTTACCACGTTATTGACAGATTTAAATGGTACCAGTCATGATTACGATGACATTGCCCTGGATCCGGATGGTGTACTTGGCAACGGACCTTACAGGGTAAGTCAATTGGGCTCATCTGCGAAAGTATTTGTAGAAGATGCTTCCTATGTACGGTTACGTGAACTGGGAGTATATTACACGCTCTCCCAACAACTATTATCCGGCGTTGCTGGCGGAAGTATCGATTCGATCAAGATTGGGTTTTCCGGGACAAACCTTTTAAACTTTTTTGATTATAATAGCTATGATCCCGAAATTTCAAATTTTGGTGGAGGAACCATATTTACGGGAGTTGAAGTAACCCCTTTCCCGTCATCAAAAAGGTTTTTATTTAACGTTGCCGTTAACTTTTAAAAATAAAATATCATGAAAAAATTCACATATAAACTATTATTCTGTACATCGGTAATCGGGTTGCTGATTTCCTGTGAAGTATCGGAATTTTCAGACCTGAATAATGCGGAAGTAGATGCTTTCGAGGAGAACCTTACCAGGGGGGACCTACAAGATCTTGTCGGGGGAATTTTTTATAGTTCCCGGGTAAATCTTGGAACGTATTTAGATGACAATGGTGTTGTGGGAAGGGAATATTTTAGATTTTCCGGATCGGATCCACGGTTTACATCCGATTTATTAGGAGGCGAAAATTCCGTTTTGGATAACAACACCTTTTACATTACAAATCCCTGGGCTGCACGTTACAGAACGGTTAAGAATGGCAATTTAATCCTTGGTTTCTTGGATGGGCAGGATTTGTCCGCTCAGTTTACGGATGCAGAAATAGCAGCCACCAGGGGATTGGTTAAAACCTATATCGGCTATGAATTGCTTTTAAACCTTAATTTAACGGATGAAAATGGAATTCGGCTGGATATCTCAGATCCAAATAATTTGGGGCCTTTTGTCTCTAAGTCTGAAGCTTTGTCGGGTATTAGGGCTTTTCTCGAAGATGGCGCTAATGATCTTGCGAATGGTGGAGATGCCTTCCCGTTCATTTTGCCCTCCGGATTTTCAGGATTTGATACACCGGCAACATTTTTACAGGCAAATAATGCGATTGCTGCACGGGTAGCTGCCTATCAGGGCGATGATAACGCGGTATTATCATTTCTGGACAATTCTTTCTTTAATCTCGACCCGGAAGATATAAATACGGGGATATATTATAATTTTAGCGAAGATCAAACAAGTATTGTGAATCCATTATTTATATCCGTAAATGGAACTTCTGCCGCTCAGGCACGTATCGTGGAGCCAACATTTGTTTCCGATTCCCTTGCGGGAGACAATAGATTAAGTAAAATAGCCCAGTTAGATGCCCCTATTACTTTAGATGACTTAACAGGGGATTTCATCGTATTTAATTATCAATCCAATTCTGACCCAATTCCGATTATCCGCAATGAAGAGTTGATTCTCTTGTACGCTGAAGCAAATATTTCGGTAAATTCGGGAGAAGCCGTAAATGCATTGAACGTGATTAGGGAAAGCGCCGGTTTAGGCCCGTATACAGGTTCAACCGATACTGATTCCTTGATTGATGAAATGCTGCTCCAAAGAAGATATTCTTTATTTGCCGAAGGTCATCGTTGGATTGACATCAGAAGGTATGACAGACTGGATCAACTTCCATTGGCCAGAGCTGGTGATGACGTATTTTCTCAGTTCCCGATACCTTTAACTGAAAATCAATAAGGATGAATACATTTTATACCCGAATTCTTAAAAAAAATCCCTGATCCCGAATACTTTCGGGATCAGGGATTTTGCCTTGGGCCTAAGCGGCCATATCCAGTTCTTCACTTTGCTTCTTCGGTTTATTCCGCTTGCCACGTATCCACACCTTCATTCTGTATACGATATTAAATAACACCGGTACAATGATCAGGGTAAGAAATGTGGCCACTAACAATCCGAAGATCACTGTCCAGGCCAACGGTCCCCAGAAGATCACATTATCTCCTCCGATATAGATCTTCGGGT
This sequence comes from Flavobacteriaceae bacterium, assembly GCA_041743085.1. Lineage (GTDB taxonomy): Bacteria > Bacteroidota > Bacteroidia > Flavobacteriales > Flavobacteriaceae > JAFMPW01. The sequence continues at coordinate 138,568 of JBGTNL010000022.1, read as the reverse complement.
CGAATTGCGAAAACAAGGAAAAGAAATCGATATTCAATCCTATCGCCAGGGGGATCAATCCTAAAACGGTAGTAATTGCAGTGAGGATCACAGGCCGTAACCTTGCCTTACCACCCCTTGTTATGATCTCGGTCACCTGTTCCATGGTAAGCAATTCTTTATCGTCCAGGTCCAATTCCACCTTTTTCCGGTCTATAAGGATCTGCGTGTAGTCTAGCAATACCACTCCATTGTTTACTACGATCCCGGCCAGGGAAATGATCCCCATCATTGTCATCATGATCACAAAGGACCAGCCGGTAAGCATTAATCCGCCAAAAACGCCTATAAAACTGAGGAATATGGCGAGCATAATGATGAGAGGTTTTGAAATGCCCCCAAACTGGAAAACTAGAATGAGAATAATCAATCCAAGGCCGGAGAAAAAGGCTCCTACTAAGAAGTTTTGCTGTTTGTTCTGTTCTTCGATCTCCCCGGTATAATCGATTTTAATATCATGTGGGAGACCTGCGAATTCTTTCATCTCCTCCTGAATCTCCGCTACGATCTGGGCGGCATTTCCCCCGGCCTTGAGCCCGGAATAAACCGTAACAACACGTTCACCGTCCCGGTGTTTTATTGCGCTAAAACCAGAGGAGTTACGCCTGGAAGCGACGGCAGATACGGGAACTTCCTTTATCAGCCCCGAGGCCTGATCCCTGAATATGATATTCTGGTTAAAAAGGGCATCTTTATCGTACCTGATATCTTCGTTGAATCTTATGTTGATATCGTAATCCTCACCTTCCAATTTGTATACTCCCGCTTTTTCACCGAAAATGGAACGACGCAATTGATTGCCGACCTGGCCTACCGCCACCCCAAGTTCCCCTGCTTTCTCCCTGTCTACCACGACCTGCATAGAGGGCTTATTTTTATTTACATCAATTTTAAGTTCTTCAATACCCGCTATGTTCTTGGTATTTATGAAGTTTCGGATATCCTCTGCGGAAGTTATGAGTTGATCATAATCCTTACCTTCCAGTTCAAGGTTGATCGGATATCCGGTAGGAGGTCCGTTTGCTTCCTTTTCTACGGAAATGGCTACCCCCGGATATTTCCCTGTAAGTTCATCCTGAATGGCACTTCGTAATTCTTCAGTATCCCGCCCCCCGCGGTATTTGAATTCTCTCATAGACACAGTCACCTTTCCCTTATGGGGCATTTCGGCGGCGGAACCGCCATCGGTCTGGGGATTTCCGGCACCTTCCCCTACCTGGGACACGGCGGATTCTACCAGGTAATTGTAATCATCTCTGGTATATTTATCCCTTTTTGTGACTGCGAATACGCTTTCTTCAATATCCTTGGTCAGTTTATTTGTCTTTTCTATGGAAGTTCCCTCGGGATACTCTATGTAGACATAAATCTCATTGGGCTTATTGTCCGGAAAAAACTCGATCTTAGTACGCCCGGAGCCAACCGAAAGGCCAAATAACATAAAAACCGCTATTAATAAAAGGAAGGTAACACCAAAATACCAATACACGTTTCTGCCTTTTAAGGCGTGTTGTATGCGCCGCTCATACCAATTCTCGAACCGCACCATGCTTTTCTTTTGAAAATTCATGGCCCACTTTTTTAAGGCGTACTTATACACCCAAAACATAAGTGCCGTAAGTAGCAAAACTGTACCCAATCCCCGCATGGCGCCACCCACTATAAGGATAAAAATGCCAAAGCCACCTAAAATGAGACTAAGACGGATGAGCTGCTTCTTTGTCAGCTCTTTTTCCCCAGTCTCCATAAACTGGGATACCAACATGGAATTCATAAAAATGGCGACGAATAATGAGGAACCCAAAACCACCGACAGCGTAATTGGAAAGTAAATCATGAACTGCCCAAATATACCGGGCCAGAGGCCAAGGGGTACAAATGCCGCCACCGTGGTGACAGTGGAAATAATAATGGGGAATGCGATTTCCCCGATTCCTTTTTTTGCGGCCTCGGTACGGGACATCCCCTCGGACATTAATCGGTAAACGTTCTCAACCACAACAATACCGTTATCCACCATCATTCCCAGTCCCATGATCATTCCAAAGAGGATCATCGTATTTAGGGTGTAGCCCAGATTGTTCAGGATCATAAAGGACATAAACATTGACATGGGAATGGCAAAACCAACGAAAAGTGCGTTCCTGAAACCAAGGAAAAACATCAATACAGTAACGACCAGGATGATACCGAAAATAATATTGTTAACAAGGTCATCAACCTGATTTAATGTTCTGCTCGATGAATCGTTGGCAATGGAAATATTAAGATCTGCCGGAAAATAATTCTCCTGGTTTTCCTTTACAATTTCCCTGATTTTATTGGCAGCCTCTATGGTGTTTTTGCCTGAACGCTTTTTAATATCGAGCATGACCACGCTTTCCCCAAATTCACGTGCATAGGTAGTTTTATCCTCTTCGTCAAAGGAAACTTCGGCAATATCCTTCAGATAAACGGCACCGTCCTCGGACTTTACTACAAAATTGTTTAATTGTTGAGGATCCTGAATTTCCCCTAGGACCCGTATGGTCCGCCGTTGCTCATCAGTCCGGATATTCCCTGCGGACATGGTCATATTTCCGTCGCTGATACTATTGATAACATCCTGGAAACTTACCTGGGCAGCCATCATTTTATAGATATCCACGGCTACCTCCACTTCCTTTTCCTGTGCACCACGAATGTCCACTTCCTTAATTTCAGGAAGATCCTCTATTTCATCCTGAAGGTATTCAGCATATTCCTTTAATTTTTCAACAGGATAGTCCCCGGTGAAATTAACATTCATGATCGGGAAAGATTCGGCGAGATTGAGGTCGAACACATTCGGTTCCACCTTGGCACCGTTGAAGGTAGGCCAATCTTCACTGGCTTTTTCACCGTCTACCTCATCCTTTACTTTTTGTTTGGCCTGCTCAACGGTGAGATCTTCATCAAATTCCACGGTAATGATCGAATAGTCCTCCTGAGAAGTAGAAGTAATTTCCACAACATTGCTCACGTTCTTCAATCTGTCTTCCAAAGGATCTGTGATCAATCTTTCAATGTCTTCCGCGGTGTTTCCCGGAAAGGGTGTGCTGATATAGACCTTGGTCTCTACAATTTCAGGGAAATCCTCCCTGGGCATTGCAAAATAGGATTTGAGGCCTATCCACAGAAAGATGGCGATCATTACATAGATTACGGATGGATTATCTATGGCCCAGGAAGATAGTCGAAACTCCTTATAGGCGTTTTTCTTATGTTTGCTCATGCTTTTAGTTGTTCAGGATTTTTACGGTTTGACCTTCTTTAACGATACGTGCACCTTCTTTTACAAGACGGTCACCATCTGAGACACCGTCTAGGACTTCCACATCACTTCCCTGGGTTTTTCCGGTCGTGATGATGCTCTTTTTTATTTTGGCTTCATTTTCTCCTTCCGCGTGTTCCGCAACGTACACATATTGCTGCCCTTCTGCATTTTCAGAAATTATACTTTGAGGAATAATGATGGCTTCCTCACTGCTATAATCATTTAGCCTCACTTTGGCGGTGAGATTGGGTTTAATGTTTCCTTGCATGTTAGGCACAGGGACTTCCACGCTGAAAGATCTGTTATTCGGATTGATAAAGTTGCCAGTCTGCCGGATCTTGGAGGTAACCGTATCCCCAAGGACAGGAAAATATACTTTTGCCTCTTTTCCTTCTTTTATAGCGGCTACATAACTTTCAGGAACATCAACCGTTATGTACATATCCGAAAGATTTACGATGCGAAAGACTTCCGAACCCGGGCCTGGCGAAACCACCGTGCCCTGATCTTTTATAACATCGTCAATAATACCGGAAAAGGGGGCCCTGATAGTCGACTTACCAAGCTGACTTTGTTGTTGTGCGACTGCATTTTCCTTAGCTTCATAATCTGCCTTGGCCTGTAAATATTGAATTTCACTACCAATTTTTTGATCCCAAAGCCTTTTTTGCCTCTCAAAAGTCGTTTTTGCCAATGCCGCCTGGGTTTTCATTTGAGCTACTTGACTTCCCATTCCCCCATCATCAATGGAGGCTAATAACTGGCCCTTGGACACCCGTTGCCCTTCCTTTACATAGACCCTCTGAAGGGTTCCCGCCATCTCCGGATAAATAAGCACATTTTGTTTGGTTTGTACATTGCCCTGCAGCTCCAGAAAATGATCAAACTGTTTTTGCTCAGCGGTAATCGTGGTGACCAACGGCAGGTTTACATTACCGTCAAATGAAGCTATTACCGAGTCGAGTTGCTTTAACTCGGAATCCAGGACCTTTTGTCTTTCCGAAATTTCGTTTTTTTTGGCCCTGATAGCTTCCAGGTCACCCTGGGCTATGAGATCCTCTACCGAGTTTGGCGCTCCGCCGTCACAACCTAAAAAGAGAAGTGTAGCAGGGATGACATATAGTATTTTTTTCATTGCTCTAGGTATTTAGTTGTTTTTTTTAAATGGATCTTGTTATTCCTCATTAAGAATCGTTTCCAGGTCGGTTTTACTGTTAATGACCTCTACCATGGATTGCAGGTATTCCTGTTGTACATCGTAGAGTTGGGTTTGTGCCTGGCGGAGGTCAAAACTACTCGCAAGGCCCTCAAAATATTTAACCTGATTTTTATTTTCTATGCGTTCCGCCAATCCTAAATTTTCTTTAGCTGTTTCATACTGTTCAATCGATAGGATGTAATCGCTTTTTGCCCTTTCCAGCTGAAGACGTATCTGCTCCTCTGCTTCGGATAGTTGTGTTTTAGCTTTTTCCAGGGCAATTTTGGCACGTTGGGTACTTGCACTTCTTTTAAGAGAACTAAAAATAGGGATGGTTAAGTCGAATCCAAGCACCGAGGAATCAAACCATTCCTGGTCGCCATTGAAAAAAGTAAAACTATCCGAAAAGGCCGAGGATCCATAGTTAACAAAGGCGTTCAAAGTGGGCAATGCCCGACTTTTGGCCAATTTCCATTCAAAATACCGCTGTTCATTTAAGTTCAAAGCCAGTTTATAGTCCACATTGTTTTCGATTTTGAACTCGGTTTGTAATAAAGCCAGATCTATTTGCTCCTGGGTAAGATCGTCCAGGTCCTCTGTTAGCCGGGTTGGGGCGTCAATCGCTATCCCCATGATCAGATTCAACATCTGAAGGGTGATCTCCCTGAGCCTAATTGAATTCTTTAGTTGATTTTCAACAGACGATAAGGTAATCTGTAGCTGTTCCACGCTTTCTTCATCACCCAGCCCATTCTCAAAGATCTTTCTCGTTTCGTAAAGGTTTTTCTCCAGGGTGGCCTTATTCTTCTCAAGAATTTCCACGCTTTCCTCAGCAAGCAGCACGTTCCCGTAAGATTCAACAACCGATTTTATCACGTCCTGTTCCGTCTTTTCCTTATTGTTCTGGCTATAGCTCAGAAATGCTTTGGTCGCCTGGACACCCACAATGTATGAACCGTCGAAAATTTGCTGTCGTAATGTTGCGGTTGCACTGGCCTGATGTTGTTGTCCGAAAACAATAGGTTGGAAAGTACCGGGTTCCCCTCCGAAGAATTCCGCAGGGATAAGGGAAACAGGTTGTTTCAGCTGATTTTGATAACTTACATCACCGGTTATTTGCGGCAAACCTGCGGCAATGGTCTCCCATTTTTGTTTTTGGGCATCAAGGATGTCCCTGTTCGCATTGATAGTGCTATAGTTGTTTTCCAGTGCAAATGCAATGGCCTGATCCAACGTAAAACTATGGGACTCTTCCTGGGAAAACCCCCAGCCTACCGTAAGCAGGGTAAAAATGCATAAAGCCAGATTTCGCATGCTATTCCTGATTTGAATTGATGATTGTGTTCAGTATGTTTCTTCCCTTCGGATTAACGATGCCCCTTAGGTGGTATTCCAAAAAATCATCTTCCAACTCCTGGACAGGAAACATTTGTGGTGGAAAAAGCCGATGATCCTTGATAGTGGTGGCTCCGGAAAAATAAATCCGGGAGACAAAATCAATATTAAGATTCTCGCGGTAAATTCCCTGGTCAATACCTCTCTTAACATTTTCTACCACGCAATCCTGCATAACCTCAAATTGCTTGTCTCTAAGTGTTTGGTGGATTTTGGGGTAGAATTTTTGAAGCTGATACAACGGGGAGGATTTTTCGTCCTTTAGGTGGTGCATCACAAATTTTTTTATGTCATAAAGTTCCTCTATTGGATTTTTCTTTAGTAAACGGATATGATCAATGCCGTAAGATATAAGTTGAAACATATGCATTGTACATGCTTCAACCAGTTTTGTCTTGTTTTCGAAATGTGTATAAATGGTTTTCTTCGAAATACCCATTTCATTGGCCAGATCGTCCATGGTGACGCTTTTGAATCCAAGTTTCAAAAAGAGATCGATGGCCTTATCTAAAATTTTTTCTTTCATAAATCGGGGACAAATATACTATTGGAAACTTAAAAAACTATAAAAGTTTCCAAAGTTTTACATAAATTTAACAATTCTTTAATGTGCGTTGACAGCCCAAAAAAAATAGCCGGGAGTTTCTCGTTTTAATGTATTTTTGGAAAAAACCCTGCTAATGCAAACAGTTGATTACTACGCCCAAGAATTCAATTCCCACCTCGAAAAAAACCTTAAAAGTAAACCTCCCCATCGCCTTTACGACCCTATGGTGTACGTATTGAATTTAGGAGGTAAAAGGTTAAGGCCGGCTTTAACCTTGTTTTCCGCGGCACTTTTCGGCAAGAATTTCAGGGAAGCGCTGGATGCGGCCATGGCTGTTGAGCTATTTCACAATTTTTCCCTTGTACATGATGATATCATGGATGGGGCACCCCTTAGGAGAGGTAGGGAAACCGTACACAGGAAATGGGATGTAAATACAGGTATTCTTTCCGGGGATGCCATGCTGATTACTGCCTACAGATTTTTGGAAAACTATCAGGACGATGTATTTAAGGATTTGATGCAATTGTTTAGCCGTACGGCCATTAAGGTCTGCGAAGGCCAGCAGTATGATATAGATTTTGAGACCCGGGATGATGTAACTATTGAGGAATATTTAAAAATGATCGAATACAAAACGGCTGTTCTCATGGCAGCATGCCTCAAGATGGGAGCCATCGTGGGAGGGACTTCACCAAAAGATCAGGCATTGCTATACGAATTTGGGAAAAGCCTCGGTATTGCCTTTCAGCTGCAGGATGATTACCTGGATGCTTTCGGCAATCCGGAGACTTTTGGAAAACAGATTGGCGGGGATATCATTGAAAACAAAAAGACATTTCTTTTTCTAAAAGCACAGCAGTTATGCGGTTCCGACGAGTTAAAGGAATTAACACATCTATTTTCAATTCAACCGACAGATCCAACAGCCAAAATACGAATTGTAAAAGGTCTTTTTGAAGCCAGTGGTGCTGCAGAAGATAATAAAAAGGAAATTGAGAAGTACACCCGGAAGGCCTCTGAGCATCTGGATCGGATAAACCTGGACAGTGCCCACAGATCGGTTCTGCAAAAATTTGGGCAAGACCTTATGAAGAGGGAGGTCTAGCTCAATACTCCACCTGTTTGGCAGTTCTGTAAGCTCTATTTCAAAACGCACCTTTTCTTTTAAATTACCCTATGTTAAACGCAACCTTTCAACCTATTTTTATCTGAATTAAAATGGTGGAACAAGGATGCTATGAAATCCGTTTACCTTATATTTATTGTTTATTCATTCCTGTTAATTTCCTGTGGTGACGATGATTTTCCCAATTTCAATTGTGGAATAAATAATCCTGTTGAGGAGGCTGACATGGTTAAGGGAGGAAATTAACAGGAGAGAAGCAAACCCTTCGGAAGATTTAAAGTACCGCTATATTGCCCAGTCCGGGCTAAAGGGACAGACGGTCTTTATATATTGGGACTGTAACCCCGTGGTTAACAAGGTGATTCCCATTTTTAATTGTGATGGAACTATAACGGTTTGCCAGGTAGCCGGGACGAACACCAAAGATCAGGATACTAAAATAATGGAGCAACTCCTTGAATTGGCAACAAACCGTATTTTGAGTGTGAACGGCAACCCGGACCTTCCGGTTCTGGAAAAAGTGAAGCAGCGTATCATACAAAATGATTCGGTTTCAGAGGGAATTATTAAAGAAGCGAATAATTACGATGCCGTTATGGTCGGTGCCGTAGGAACGAGTGTCTACTCCAAATCACTATTCGGCGGTATTCCCCTCCAAATTGCCAAAGATTTGGATAACACCGTAATCGTGGTAAAACATTTTGATCGCGTAAGGGCATTGGTGGGTAGGATAGTGGGGGAGTAATATTCCATCTCTATTATGTCTTTAATGCAGTGCTCGGATGGTCGCTAATTATCAAAATTAAGTTTGGCTTTAGTTTCGTCTGTTGAAAGTAAACCGGAAATAAGAACTTATTTCTACAGCAATTCCATTTTAATTTTATGATTTTAATACCTCTGACAGCAAAGAGCAATCATATTGACGCCAATATAGAATTGCATTGCGATCACCTAAAATCTTGAAGGGGCACGATTTCTTTTTCTTCCTTTCAGGACAAAATAACCGATCATTAAACCTCCCAATAGTAAGATGGGTACTACCATCCATATATTCAACTTTTTATCTTCCAATTCAGGTAACGTCAGGAGCTGATTGGCGTTTTGATCTAACAAGATTTGCTTTTTACCCCCAATCCAGGTAACGATCACAGAGTCTGCCTTTGTTGCTTTCCCCAATCCAAAATGAGCGATCACAGAACTTTGGGACAAATGGCTGGAGCCACCACCATCAATTTCCCGGATCATTTGAGTAGCACCAACCACCACTTTAACCCGTGAACCTATGCCATTGGTCTCGGCCTCAATTCCTTTAAGGGCAACCTTCAGCCAATTGCCTTTAGGAGCATCATTCCGCAACAACCTGGTGGTAGATCCAACAGGATAATCCCGTACCGGCTTCTGATTTACCACAAGGATATCCAGGTCACCGTCGTTTTCCATATCAAATACCACTGATCCCCTTCCGATTCCATAATCGTTTACCCCGACAATCCGCCCCTTTTCAGTGAAAGTTGCATCGGTATTTTCATAATAGAAGTTACCCATGGGAGTACAATTGGGGTTAAGGTCACCATTTGATACGTAAAGATCCAGGTCCATGTCATGGTCAAAATCTGCAAAATTTGCGCCCCAGCTGATCGCAAAACTATAGGCTCCCAATTCTTTTGCCCTGTCGATAAAGGGTTTACCCCTCCCCTGATTGTCCATTAAAAGGTTAAACTTAATATTGGTTACATAGTAATCCAACAAACCATTGTTGTCGTAATCACCGACAGCAGATCCCATGGCATTTTCTTTGAGATCCATAGCCATCGCTTTGCTGATATCAATGAATGATCTTTTGGGATACTGATTTTCATATAAAAAATTGGGTACCGCCTTATACCCAAAATCCTGGTTTACGAGGAGGTCCTGGTCACCGTCATTGTCAAAATCCGTGAAAAGGGCACCAAAACCAAAACCTCTGTGATGCAGGCCATACGCCTCATAGTCATTCTCAAAATAGTTGCCTTTTTCATTGATGAGAAGGTAGCCCTTAGCGGTCTGGTTGGCGCTGACGATTGTAGCATCTTTCAGAACGCCCAATGTACCTTCAAATTCGAGAAAATAATTGCCAACATATAAGTCGGGATAACCGTCGGCATTCACATCGCCAAAACTCGGACCGGTGCTGAAGGAATTGAATTCGTCCAATTTATAGGCGCCAGTGACATCCTTAAAGGTCATATCTCCGTTATTTAAGAAAAGGAGATTTTTAGCCCTGGGAATGATCTGGGAACCATCCGTGGTGTTGATTGTTGTTATAAAAAGATCCCGCCACCCATCTTTGTTAACATCGGCACTTACGGCTCCCTGGGTGACATAATCCCTGGTAACTGCCAGGCCCGAGGTATCATATATATTTTGGAAAGTTCCGTCGCCATTATTCAGGTACAATACATCCTCAGTGGTTCCGCTCGTAATGAAAAGGTCTTCAAAGCCGTCATTATTCAGGTCAAATACAGTAGCACCGCCACCAAAAGTGCCTTCATATACGCTAAATTGATGTGCAATCCCTGCCTCGACGGTAACATCCGTAAATGGGGTTTGTGCCGGCATAACAGTTGAGTTGAGTAAGGAAACACAAAACAGGAACAGGGTATGGCCGAATAATCTCATAATTGGTCCTCCTTTTCCCAATGCAGGGCAATTATATTCCGGGCTATTTTGGTTCCTTCTTCCAGGCCTACTTTATTGTCTAACGGGGTGTGAATGCCACCATAGAACCTGGAATCTGCCGTCTCCTGCGCCGCCTCCCAAAAGGAGTCGAACGAGCGTATAACGAAATCGGTATCCCTTACTTCGTCCCGCTCCCTGCCCTCATGAGCCTTGTCTGTAAAATGGAAGGATTTACCAAAAGAGTCTTCCAAAACAGTGGCCGCCGCCGCCGCCTGGATGGCGTGTCCGGATGGAAAAGCGGGAAATGGGGGATCTGGCCAGAATGACTCCCATTCCTTATCAATGTACTGTGGAATAAAAGTATTTGGCCTTTCCGAGAAAAAATGGTACTTCCATTTCCAGCAATTGATAAAGGCATCGGCTGTCGCCATTCCTGTTTTGGCATAAACTTCGGCGCATTTGATCAACGGCGGATTGGCTTTTTCAATAGCCATGGTAGCGAGGTAGTAGGAATGCCCCGGGGGAGTAAAAGTAACGTCGGGATCGTCTCCCCACCAGATGGCAGCTTCCTTTTCCTCAGGGGTAAGTGCCATATCCTTTTCATATACCTTAAGAAATTCCATGTAGTACGGGGAGTCTGGTAAGGTATCGTAGGGGATCATTTGAGGCATGGGCAATTCTGAATTCTGCTTCAGGAAGGTCCTGTTCTTCCCCCAATGGGGGTGAAGCGGATAATGACTAAAGGATTGCGCGAACAGCGGAGGTTGCCAGGACCCCGGCCTGTCCGGGTATTCTGCTTGCTTATCAAAATTATTCAGATAACCCCTATGACCGTCATCGGTTTTAGACCATTCAAAAACGGCTTCTGCAACAGCTTTGCCGTAGGCAATAGAACGCACTACCCGGGCATCATCGTTTAGTTTATCTGAAAAGTAATTTTTGATTACCCTTTCCAGGGAATCTATGCTCATTTTGTTTTCGTCCGATGTCTGCAGATAAATATTCTTCAGAATGGATGCCTGGGCGGCATTCAAAGATAGGGGCCAATGATAAGACTTTTCTGGAACGGGCTTCGGAAGATTTTCCAGGCCGTTTAATTGTCCGGCCATTGACTGATATGGATCATAACCGTTGACAACAGCCTCATACATAGTTAGTCCTATATAACCAAACCCCCGGGAGGCAAAGGTTGGTGAATTTGCTGGGGTGTACTGCGTAATATATAAGGTCATTTTTGCCCACTCCAGCGCTACGTCCTGCTCCGTGAAATCCTTTTTTTGGACAGAATTACAACCTGAAATGAAAACCAGGGCAAAGGGTAAAAGATAACTAAATGCAGCCGGAAATATCTTCTTCATGTAAATAAACTTATAAATATCATGCTCATGTATTATCTAAATAGCATAAATTCCAAACTATAAATTTCTAATCTGAGTTATTCAACCTCGCACTGGAACTTTAAGTCACCGAAAAGGGGCACCGAACAGCGCGGGTCCAATTTTTCCGTTGTCTTTTGTCTAATCTCCGTTTGCTTGTCTGATCCTATATGCCTTTACAGCCGCTTCATTAATTCCCAGTAACAATAGATTGTTAATCAGGACAGAACTCCTAACCTCCCCCCATATGGTTAATCCCGAACTTTTTTGATCCAAATACCTGAAATTTCCCCTGCCATCGCCCTCCAGAAGCGTCCCGTAATTGGCGTCAAATTTTCCCAGGCGTAATTTAAAGTGGTGGTTGTTCCCTAGAAGGATCATATCTTTTTTTCCGTCCGTGTTATAATCTGAAATGACGATGTCATAGACAGGCCCATATTGCGATTGGATGGGTAAGGAACCCTCTGCAAATTTACCGGTACCCGTGCTCAAAAACAAAGTAGTCTCCATATGATCTGCTATCAACCTGTTGGCATTTTCCAGCTCTTTTTCCGAGAAAATGTCCTCAATTGTGGCTTCAGCGTAATTTTTATAGCTGGTGAAACGCGAGCGTAAGCCGGCAAGTTGCCCCAACAATTCATCCCGGGTAAGGTAAGGAAAGCTCCTGCCCTGAATATAGTAACAGAAAATGGGGTCTACAGACCCGTTTTGATCAAAGTCTGCATAATACATTTCCGCGGGTTCGCTTTCGGAGACGCTAAATTGGGTATTTGTTCCCATATTCCCAACGATCAGGTCTGGCCTGCCGTCATTATTAAAATCTTCGCTTTCTACGGTATTCCACCAGCCGTACAACGGTTTTTCAAAATATGAGGCTGTGTCATTATCCAATTTCCCTTTCGTATTAATAAATATGGAAACGGGCATCCATTCGCCCACTACCAGTAAGTCTTCGACTTTGTCACCGTTTACATCAACCCAGGCGGCATCTGTTACCATTCCCAATTTCTGCAGTTCCGGGGCAATTTCAGCTATCCGGTCCGTGAAATTGCCCTTGCCATCATTAATAAGCAGATGGCTCTCCGGGGTTTCAGGATACCTTCCGGGAATTACCCGGCTGCCGATAAAAACATCTGGAAACCCATCTCCGTTTACATCATTTACCGCCAGAGTACTGCTACTTGTAGCCAATTTAGGCATGGCATTTTCGGATTTGACAAAACTACCCTTGCCATCACCCAAATATAACCGGTCTTTTAAGAGAGGATCGTTTTGGGTGATATTGTGATATCCCCCGGAGACCACTACAATGTCCATGTGGCTATCTCCGTTCGCATCAAAGATGGCTGCGTCGGCATCGTGGCCGGCCTTATCAATTTCAAAAGTAATACCGGGTTGTCTTTTAAAATGCCCTCCTGCCTGTTGTATATAGAGTTCAGCAGACTGGCTCTGCCCGCCCCCAATGAAAACATCTTCCAGGCCGTCTTCATTCAGATCACCTTTGACCATACAGGGACCCATGTGGGAAAACTGACTTATTAAAAGAGACTGCCGTTTAAAATCGTTTACCGGCACCCCGGCATTTTCGAAGGCAATGGGAGAGGGTGTCTCTTTAAGTAAGGGATCCAGAGCCCGGGGGTTTAAACTAACTTCTTTTGCATTCTTTTCGTTCAAAACCAATAATTGGTTTGCTTCAACAGAATTTAGGTTTTGTTGTTTTCCGTTATTCCAGCGGATGCCCAGGGAATCAATTTTGTCCTTAGTCCCAAGGCCGAAATGGAGAATGGGCGAAACCGTCGAAAGATAACCCCTGGAGGTTACCTGCTCCACCGTTTGTATTTGCCCGTCGCTGTACAGGGTTACCTCCGAACCTAAACCCTGGGTGTTTAAATCCTCCCCCTGAAGTTGTATCTGCAGGTAGTTTTTACCCGTTCCCTGAGATTCATTCCTGTATATAAAAGCCGGTTTGTTGATATTATTCACAACGAGATCCAGATCCCCATCATTGTCCAGGTCCGCATAGGCCGCACCATTGCTGTTGGAGGGCTGATCCACCCCGGCCGTACCGGTTTCGTTAGAAAATGCAATGCCATTTTTATTGATAAATAAGTAATTCGTCAGATCGGACGAAGGCATCTGCTCGATGATCTCCAGCACATCTTCACGCTGTAACCTTCCCCTTCCTTCCACATAATCCTCCATGTAATTGATAAAATCCAAATTCGTATAATCCCGGAAATAACCGTTTGTGACGAAAAGATCTTTCCACCCGTCATTGTCGTAATCCGCCAGTAGTGCCGCCCAACTCCAGTCCGTATTGGAAACCCCCGCCAATTGACCTATTTCACTGAATGTACCATTGCCATTATTCAATTGCAGCATGTTACGCATATATTGGTAATGAAAACCACTTCTGAGATTCAGGTCAAATTTTTCATAGTTGTCCGGAGCAAGCAAAAGTTTTTGCCTTTGGTTGTCCTCAGGGAGCATGTCCAGGGTAAAAATGTCCTGTAATCCATCGTTGTTGATATCTGCGATATTGTTGCCCATTGAGAAGTGGCTGGTATGCCCAAGGCTATTTTTTAATTCATCCGTAAAGGTCCCGTTTTGATTATTGATATAAAGATAATCGGGAATGGTATAATCGTTGGAAACGTAAAAATCCATCCATCCGTCATTGTTAACGTCGCTTATGCACAATCCGAGTCCGTAGGTGAGGGCAGACCCGCTTATGCCCGACATTACAGTCATATCCTCAAATCTTCCTCCATCCTGTCTGTATAAACGTACTCCCTGCAGCGGATCGTCTTTTTTCAGGAACTCTGCCGTACTGACTTCGTTGAGAACGGGCAGTGATTTGGGATTGTGATTCAGTAAAAGAGCGTCCAGGTCGCCATCCCGGTCATAATCAAAAAAGTGGATCTGATTACTGAAAGCCGGACTTGCCAAACCATATTCTTCACCCTTCTCGGCGAAGACCGGAATATTGTTGTCGTCATTCCCCTGGTTGATGAACAATTGATTTTTCCGCTTTTCCGGCGGAAGGGCGCCGGAATAACAGAGATAGAGGTCTAATTTGCCATCGCCATTCACATCGGCGCCTGTAATTCCTGTCTTCCAGGGGCCGGGTCTTCCTGCTACCCTTGAGGCAGCAGTTACTTCCCGGAATTTCATATTCCCTTCATTTATATAGAAGCGATTATCTCCCATATTGGAAGTAAAATAGATGTCTATAAGATCATCCCCATTAAAATCCCCTGTCGCTACTCCGCCTCCGTTATACAGGTATTCGTACATGAGGACATTGGTGTTTAATCCTTCGGTTAGTTCATTTTGGAAATGGACATTGGTTTCCTCAGGGGACAGCAAGGTGAAGAGGGGGGGAGTGGAAGTTACGTTTTCCTCAGGATCCCTGGGACCGGTTTCTTTACAACCTGAACATACCAGGATCAGAAAACCATAGTAAAATAATATATGGCAAGGGGATCTCTTTTTCATACGGGCATAAAACAAAGGTGTCTAAAAGGTCTGTTTCCGTCGTCATTGTGAAGAACGAAACAATTTGTAGCCTTTGGCAGTTGAGCAAAAGATTACTTCACTTCGTTCGTAATGACCCAGGCATTGGACTTTTAGACACCTTTATGAAACCATGAAACCATGAAACTAGGACTAATTCAAGCTAATATCCCGGATTCTGTTCTAACAATTCGTTGCGATTAAGTTCATCACGGCTTAAGGGCATAAAATACATTTTGTCTACCCAGCTCCTGACCTCATTTTCAGTGTTATCCACGGAAGAATAGGTATAATCATATACGGATTTATCATACCTGTATGGGCTTAGGGCAGTTGCGCCGGGTTTCAGGGTAGCCTGAACACTCATCACCTTAATGCCCCTGCCTAGGGTTTCGGGAGCGATCATCCACCGCCTGGCATCGTGGTACCTATGTTCCTCATAAGCCAGTTCTATACGCCGTTCGTTACGATAGCGCTCCATAAGCGCTGCTCCGGATTCAGTTAATGCAGGCAAACCCACTCTGAATCTTATTTTGTTCAACCAGTTTAAGGCCTCGCCTTCATCCCCGGTTTCCAGAGAGGCTTCCGCATAATTCAGGGCTACCTCGGTAAAGCGGATAAACGGCCAGGGGATGACCTGGGCACTGGATTGATTATCCACCACCCCGGGATCCGGATCGATAAATTTCCTGACATAGTACGATGTTCTGCTGCCGTTCCAGTTTTCTATAGCGGATTCCCTTGTATCCACCCCGTTGATGATACCACCTTTCCCGTCTGCATAGGAGCCTGATTGTATCTGGTTTACCGGATCTATCCCGGCAACATCGGGAGGTCGTGGTTTCCAATCCGCACCGTCGTATAATATGGTCCCATATAATCTCGGATCACGGTTTGCATAGGGATCTGCTGCATGAGCAGGATTGTTCCAATCAAATTTTGAGCCGTCCATCATTTCATAATCATCCACTAATTGTTGTATCGGCGTATTTCCGGCCCAGTTGTGATAACCGTTAGGGCCATTATTGATCCCCTGGTGGATACCTCCCAAAGGCCAGGCATCCTCCCTCGTAAAGAGGGCGGAATGGGTACGTTCAAAAAGAAGTTCGGACCTTGCCGAGGCATCACCTACCGAACTTCCGCCTCCCAAGGAAATTGAAATAAAATTAGCCCGGCCTTCTTCAGGAGAAACAGGTGCGGAGAGATCCAATTTATATCCGGAGGTTGCATCCAGAACGGCTTTCGCCGCCGCTTTCGCCGTATTCCAGCGGGCCGTACGGTCGCCGGAGGAATAGGCAACGAGGGACAAATTGCCATAACTGGCATGCGCGGTCGAATTGGCACTCGCCGTGGGCCCGTCCCGAAGGTCACTTGCTGCATACAACAATACTCTGGATTTTAGTGCCATAGCGCTGAGCATGGAAGCCCTGCCCGGCGTTGTCCCTTTTCCATCAAGCATGGCAGTCGCCATATCCAGGTCACTTACCACGAAATTCACATTTTCTTCGTAGGTATTTCTGGCTATAGAGTAATCCTCATCCAGTTCATAGGGTCTGTCAATGAGAGGGGCGCCTCCATAATAACGCATTACCTGGTGGTAATAATAGGCCCTTAAAAAGTGGGATTCACCCAACAGCCTTTCTTTTAAATCGGCATCCTCAAAGGTAGCATCGGGCAACTCTTTAATAGCCACATTGGCTTGCCGGATGGCCGAGAACAACTCATTCCATTGCGGAACAATCCTTTCATTCCCTGTGCCCGATTCGCTTAATGTACCCTCCGTAATTACATTGATCCCCCTTCCGGAGTGGGTAAACATGGCTTCATCTGTGATAGACGCCAACCCCTCTTCTTCAAAACCACCATATCCCAGGAACGAATACACATTGAATACAAAGGCCTGCGATAAGGCACCATCCGCCCAGGTAGCATCGGCCGAGATCTTGTCGAGCGGCTGCACCTCTAAAAAATCCTTATTGCACGAGAGCGGTATCACAGCTACGGCTATTGCGCATAAGATTAGTAATCCTCTTTTTTTCATAACTTTTTTTATTAAAACGTTAAACTAAAACCCGTGTTGACCACCCTTGCCTGTGGATAGTAGGTTCCGGCAGTATTTGTAGCCTCCGGGTCAAAAATGTCATTGGCAGCCCAGGTGAATAAATTAAGTCCGCTTACGTAAACCTTAAAGTTAGACAATCCAAACGGTTCTATCAATTCTGAAGGGAAATTATAGGCCAACTGTATGTTTTTTAAGCGAATATAATCTTTACTGAACAAAAAATAGGTGTTATTCCCAAAACTTCCGCCCGTGAAGTAGGTGTCTCCCCTGCTTGCCAGCCTGGGGTGTACACTGCTTGGATTATCAATGCTCCAGCGGTTGTCATGGCTGTATTTCAGGAAATTCCCGATATCCCCTGATTCCGTAAAGATGCGGATCGAGGATCCTGTTGCTCCCTGGAACAAGACGGAAAGGTCAAAGTTTTTATAGGAAGCATTAAAAGTGGCCCCAAAATTAAAGGTTGGAGTATTATTTTCATCCAGGCGCACCTGGTCGTCGGCATCAATTATTCCGTCTCCGTTTACATCCTTAAATTTCATATCCCCGGGCTTTAAATTCGGGGTAACATTGCTATAGTCCAAGGTATTGCTGGCAATATCTGCTTCATCCAGGAACGCCCCATCTGACTGATACACCAGATAACCGTTGATGGGTTTTCCCTCGGCAAGCTGATAATCGGGAGCTCCGGGAATTTCATCAAAAAAGACCACTTTATTTTTGGCGTAGCCTCCGTTAACACCGGCATCCCATTTAAAACTATCTTCATCACCGCCGTAGTAATTAAAGGCAAACTCAAAGCCTTCATTATCTACTTTTCCCGCATTTACTGGAGGTAACAGGGTGCTTATTCCTGAGGAACCCGGGGTAGAACCTGTCTGTTGTATCAGGATCTGATCCCTTTTGTTCAGAAAATATTCCAGGGTAAAGCTGAGATTACCATCCAGGATAATCCCATCGAGCCCAAGGTTGAAGTTATTTGCACGTTCCCAGGTAAAGCTGGGGTTTGCAAGAAGCACTTCCCGTAAGGTGGTCACCACTTCCCCGTTGATGGGGAAAGCATCAAAGCCAAAGGTAGAGAGGTAGGCAAATTCCTGGAGGCTACCGTTAAAAAATACCTGATCGTTCCCCATCTGGCCATATGAGCCTCTGAGTTTCAGATATTCAATACCATTTACGTCAAACCAGTCTTCGCTGGTAATGTTCCATCCTGCAAGGAATCCCGGGAAAAAACCAAAACGATCCGCCCCGGGGAAAATATAGGAACCATCATACCTCCAGATGAATTCCGCAAGGTATTTTTCTTTAAAGTTATATTGAAAACGTCCGTAATAGCCTAATCGTGTTCTGTTAGAGGCACTTCCGTTGGTGTCCTGGCCATCGGTTCCCCCGGCAAATAACTGGTCTATTGACGGCGAAATGAAATTTCTGCGGAACGCCAGGAAGAATTCGTTTTTGAAAACTTCCCGGGTAACGCCGGCCAGGACGTTGATCGTATGGTCGCCAAAATTGCGATCATAGTTAAGTAAGGCCGTCAGGTTTGTATTCAACGTATTAAATGAGGCCTGGGTCAATCGGGGATCGGTAAAATTGGAGCGGATGGCGCCTTCCAGCACCGGGACACCGGTGGCAATATACCTTTCCCTGTCCAGAAAATACAGGGTCCATGGCGTTTCCCACCGCTTGAGACGTTCCTGGCTTTGGTCTATACCTGCCAACAGCGTCAACTTTAAGCCGTCTATCCAGGGATTGGCAATATCCACGGAACCGGTGAACTGAAGATAGTCTGTTGGTCGCTGGTCATACCCGGTTGCATTGGTAGTCACCACTACAGGTTGCTGCCCGTTTTCAATATCCGGGCCTGGCAAGCCGTTTGGCCATACTGCGGGTTCCGTGGGCCTGCCCCGCATGAGCATCCTGAATATAGCACCTGCACCTTCCGTGGGAAAGGCCCGGTCTTCCTTTCTGTATCCAAAGCCCAATTCCGCACTGATGTAGTCGTTGATCTTCGCATCCGTATTTATCCGGAAATTATATTGCTGGTACCTGTTGGCAGAATTTTTGTAATACGCGTCCTGATCCGAGTACCCTAAGGAAGAATAGTACTTTATATTTTCGCTCCCCCCGCTGATGGATAAGTTGTGGCGTTGTTGCAGTGCCCATTCCTTAAAGGTATCTCCAAACCAGTCCGTATCGGGAAAAAGATAAAGGTCAGAGCCATTTCCGTGAGCTTCAACGGCTGCAGGACTGAACTGTGCATTAAGAGTTCCGATATCCGGGGTAGGAGAATCATAGGTGCCCGTGGACTTTATGGCCGCGGAAGCAGCCTCCCATTCGTTTACCGGAATGTTATTATAGATGGGCAGCTCATTCATAATATTGGCGTATTCCACCGCGTTCGACATATCCGGTATGATCGTTGGCTGGTTCATTCCAAAATCCGCAGTATAGGTGATGGTGGGTTTCCCAGCCTTTCCTTGTTTGGTAGTTACGATGATGGCACCGTTGGCTGCCCTGGCGCCATAAATTGCCGCAGAGGCATCTTTAAGAACCGAAATATTTTCAACATCGTTACCATTTAACCGACCAATTCCTCCATCGCGATCCGGAATACCGTCTATAACGATCAGTGGTTGGCTGTTACCGAGGGTATTCGTACCCCGGATGGTAATGGTAGATTCGTCATTTCCGGGTTCTCCGCTGGTTTGTATTATCACGACACCAGGCAAACGCCCTGCCAGGGAATTGGAAATACTGATGGCCGGCGAAGTTTCCAATACGGTGCCTTCCACTGCAGTCACCGCTCCGGTAACCGTGGCCTTCTTCTGAGTGCCATAACCAACTACGACCACTTCATCCAGGCTGGCAACATCTTCTTCCATTGAGACATCAATGGTACTTTGGTTATTTACGGCAACCACAACAGCTTTATAGCCAATGGAGCTGAAGCGTAAACTGGTGGTACCATCATCAAGGGTGATGGAATAATTGCCGTCAAAATCGGCCACTACCCCGTTGGTAGCGTCATTTACATCTACAATTGACACCCCCGGAAGCGGGACGCCGTCCGCTGCCGAGGTCACGTTTCCTGAAACGGTTACCTGGGCTAAAACAGTTGAAAATAAGATTCCTGTAAAAAATAAAAAAAGTGTGAAGAGGGCATGCCTGTGCTTAATGCCGCCCTTGGGCAATTTAGTTAGATAGTTCATGTTCGTAGCGTTCTTAAGGTTGTTAGGATGCTAAAAATAGGATTTTTTTAAGTAATTGTTAACTTTTACCTTTAATAATTACGGAATGGGTACAGATTCTGAGCATTTTTAACAAAACAGGAAGGAACGTTAATTGCATCATCTCAGGGAATATAATTAGAATGTGGAATAAAAAATCTAAAAACAGAATAGAAATGACGCTAAAACAAATACCTCCGGAGAAAGGCCATTATAAATTCCTTTTTCGGGCAACCGGTGATGATCTTCATATCTTCCCAAATGGTGGTTTCCTCATCTAAAAATTTGAAGATGAGTTGCGGGGATCTGTTTTTAAAAAGCGTTTCAAAAATGTTCTGCCCTTTTTCATTGTTCTTATGGAGGATATCCAATAATAAAAGGTCGTAATACCGGAAGCGGTTTTTAATTGAAAAAGTATTTATCTCCCCTTTATTTTTAAGGTGAAGCAGTAAGGCATCGGTATTCCTGGAAGTATTCCTGAATGTGTAACCAGTGCTGGGTTTTGCCCAGCCGCCCGCAGTCCCTATGTGCAATACATTGCCGGAATTGTGCGCCTCAAAGTCATAACAGGTCATGGGAATATTGCCTTTTTCCCTGGAAAGAATTTCGTATTCGGGGCTCCCCGGGTTCTTATTCAAATAGGCTATAATGGCTTCCTCATATTCTTTTTCCGACAACAGTTCTTCAGAGAAAAGTGTATACTCTACCAGCGCTTCGGTAGTCGAAAAAGGGAGGACATACATAAACCTGGTATTGCCCTTCTGGGGAATTGAAAAGTCCATAAAAGTGGCCGTGCCGGGATTAAAGGCCGGTTCTTTTGTTTTTAAGAACCACCCTGTAAAATGCTGCTGCAGTACCGGATATTTTTCCTGTCCGGTTATGGTCTTATAGTCGAAAATACTATTGAAAACCTTGGCGGCAGTATATGTTGCTGCACCGGCTGTTACCTGAACAAAACTGTTTTGATCTTCCACCTGAGCGACCGTTTCATTCATAAAAGTGATGTTGGGATAGCCCTGTATTCGCTTTAAGTGATCCTTGTAGAAATCGATGCCCCTTATCATTTTATAGGTATAGGGAGCTATTTCGAGATTCTTACTGTACTGTTCGCCGCCAAAAAAAATGGTGCTCCAGGATTTGTAGAGTATTTTGTCAAAACGGCCCTTGCCCTTTTCCCAGAAACACCAGGTACGGTCGTTGGACTGTTTGGGGTCCTTATCCAGGAGTAAGATCGACTTATCCCTGAACACCGGATCTTTCCCCATGCCATCCGCGAGCATTAACCCGGCCGCGCCGGCCCCGATAATGATATAATCAAAGTCTGTCATATATGCGCAAGTTATGCGCAAGATAAGCAAGAAAGGGCATAGTGGTCCCTGGAAGCATTTATGAAGAACTGCAACATTTTTGGATATGAGGTATTAAAAATCACTAATGTCCGGTTAAAGACGTAAGACCCCTGCGCTACAAGACATAAGACGTAAGACTTGATTGTAACCAACCGAAATCATATAGTTGATTTCAGGCACCAAATACCAAAGGTACATTCATACTTGTTGGCAATGTATGAAAAGCAAGCCGGTGGATAAGAAATGTAATGGGAACGCCCAATATACTTGTAGTTTTGGCATTACCGGACAACAATAATTAAAAATATGTGGAAATCCCGAATATAAAACCACCGGTTACAGACGGAGGATTGCCCAACAGGTCTCGTTGCCGCGAATGACGATAGTTTAATCGCAGTACGGTTTGGGGGGTGGGCCTGAAGCTAACAGCTGGCATTATATTCCAGATGTCATCGGAAATATTCCCTCCTGTTTCATTAAACTTTCCAACATTCCAATCTACGTATTCCAGTCGGATGGCTGCATTGAGAACAGCTTCTTCCCATCCCAGCATTTTCCTTTTCATGACGGGCTGAACGATGTCTATGAACCCGCCTTGCTGTTTATTCCCAAATTGCTGTGAGAAGGTGGCGGGAACGTCTACTTTTAACCAGGCCCATTCCCCTGTTATAAAGGTGTTGATCTTTGGTAAGGTGGTATTGAAATCAAGGGCGTATATACTAACGCTTCGTTTCTCATCAAGCGGCAGGCCATCTACCTCAAAAGAATTGTAAAGTCCACCCATATAGGATATTCCCACTTCCCCGATCTTTTCATTTTGAACGGCAATTTTTCCTGTAAAGAGATGGTTGCCTTCTTCAAATCGCTCCGCATTTTCCTTAGCTGCAGGTAAGAACGTCCTGTTTTCGGTATTATCAATGATAGCATTATCGAAACCGCCCGTCAGGTAGGCTTCATAGCCAAACATCCAATTCTCGGAATACTGTTTTCCATACAAACCAAAACCGGCCGTGCTCCAGGTAGCCGGAAGCATCTGGGTGGCAGAAATAGGACGGTCCGTAAATTCCCATTTTGGCCCGTCATGGTTTTGATTGAAGGCGCCGATAGGGTTCAGTATGATCCCTCCCCGCAGGTTCAACATAGGATGTAACTCAATATCCAGGGACGCAAATTCAATGGCAATTTCCCTGCCGCCTTCTTCGAATTCTATTTCGGACAGGAATTTTAATTTCTTTGAGATGGTTGAGGCCACAAAGAGGGTTAATCTTCTCGCCTGGAATTGATGCCCCTCGCTAATACCGTCCGTTCCCAGGCGTTGCCAATTAACTTCCATGTACCCCCCGAGGGAGACAGGGAGTTTCCCTACCTCCAAAAACGGGCGGTTGTAGGGCGCGTCCATGTTTAAAGTCTTATTTACGGTGTCTACAGCGGTTCTTTTTAATAACGTACTGTCTATTTGAGTGAAGGCCTGACTGGCAAAGATAAAGGTGCAGCTGCAAAGGTAGAAAACGTATCTGTGACTCATACGAGTGCTATCTTTAGTTGGTCGTTTTCTAGGGAAACGGGAAAGGCTCTGAGATTTGTACTTGCAGGGCCGTTAGATACAGCTCCCCTGTTTCCAAATTCACTACCGTGAGCAGGACATTGAAGCTTGTTGCCAAATGCCCGTAGTTCGGTTCCCTGATGGGTACACCGCATCAGCAAGGCATTATAGTCACTGGCACTAAAACGATAGACTGCAATGGGATACTTTAATTTTGAGTTTTGAACGATAACATAGGGATGGTACCCTTTAGTTTCCTTCTTTGTTATTTCAAATTCAGAAACCGGAATAATCAAATGCACTCCGACGATAGTTGCCGTGATCATCTTGGTGCCGGAACAAGACTCCATAAGAGGCAGTAGAGCTGTCATTCCCAAACATCCTATGGAACAGGTTTTAATAAATTGTTTTCTTTCCATTTCAAAGGGATTTTAAAAACGTTAACAGGGCATCCTTTTCCTGTTGCGTAAGCATTTGATAGTTCGTTTTGCTTTGAATCGCTTCACCACCGTGTAACAATATGGCCTCCCCGATGCTTTTTGCCCTACCATCGTGCATCAGGAAAAATTCGCCGCCCTGAGAATCAGGTGAAAGTCCCAGACCCCAAAGCGGAGGAGTTCTCCATTCGTAGGTTTCCGCACTTCCCTCGGTATATCCGTCGTCTAATGCCGGCCCCATGTCATGGAGCAGCAAATCGGTGTAGGGATGAAATTTTTTATTAGACAGGCCTTCCACCTTAGAAAAGCCTGTTTTTAAAGTAGGCTTATGACAACCTGTACAATTAATTTGCTCAAATAGGGCCTCTCCCCGAATAACGCTGTTATCCTCCGTATTTCTGGGGATGGGGGTTTTCAGGGTTTGTAGATAAAAAACCACATCGTTAATGGTATTGACATCGATCTCGGGCTCTGATTCAAGACCCGAAAAGGGATCAATGGGGTTAAAGACAGAAGTAATACCGATATCCTGGTTGTAGGCACTCACCGTTTGATGCAACAGATTGTAAGCAGAAGCTTTTTTGCCAAACCGATGAATGTAATTGCCATTTTGGGAAATGGAATTGGGAAGCAAGCTCACATAATCCGGAGGGGCCGTCCAGTTTGGAACTCCGGAAATGCCGTCGCCATCCGCGTCATCGGGATCAGCCATATCCAGAATATCGTTATCGGATACCAGTTCCAAAAACCCCAGACCTGTATTGGCAGGGGGGGTCAGTTTTGCGAAAGTGGCATTGGGCGGAATCTGTTCCGGTTGAAATCCCGGCAATGCCCTGTTCTGCAGTTGGGGACCGCCCTGATCCAAAAATAAGTTCATCCCGGGTGCAGGCTGACCGAACCGGGTAAGGGTGCTAAAGGGATGGCCTTTTCCGTCCCCTGCATGACAACTGGCGCAACTAGTAGCGACAAAGGTTGGGCCCAAACCGTTTTCCGACGTAAAAACATCATCGTTGAACGCAATATCCCCTTTTAGGAATTGCCTGGATTCCGCATGTGTGAGTCCTTCAATTGGACCGTCGAGCAATTCGAATTCTTCTGGGGATAGGGGTTCAAATTTTTCGCAGGACCATAATACGGAGACAAATGCCATTATGGGCAATACCCGGCTAAAATGTCCTAATATTTTATTGGTGGCCGAATCCATAATTTTGATTGATAAAAATATATATTTAGCCAAATCTAAATAATTGTTTGTATAAATAAAATATATATTTGTTAAAAATTTAAATTTGTGACCCATTCAGAGGAAAACTACCTTAAAGCCATATATCATCTGGGGAGCATCCATAACAGAGCCGTTGCTACAAACGCCATTGCCGATCAGATGGAAACGAAACCCTCCTCGGTTACCGATATGATTAAAAAGCTTTCAGAGAAAAAACTTGTGAATTACAGAAAGTATCAGGGGGTAACCCTAACGGAAAATGGTAAAAATGCTGCGCTTACTATTATCCGGAAACATCGGCTGTGGGAAGTCTTTTTAGTAGATAAATTGCACTTCTCCTGGGATGAGGTCCACGAAATGGCAGAGCAATTAGAACATATTAAAAGTGATAAGTTGGTAGACCGGCTCGATGAGCATTTGGGTTTTCCGAAGTACGATCCACACGGCGATCCTATACCTTCCAAGGAGGGGAAAGTAAAGAAATCGGATAAGCGCTTGCTGACGGAAGTAGCTATGAATACAAGTGGAATTTGCGTAGGGGTAAAGGATTCATCCGCAGCATTTCTGAAGTTTCTGGACAAGAACAAAATAGCGTTGGGAGACGAGATCACCGTAAGGGACAGAGAAGAGTTTGACGGATCCCTTTACATAGAAATAGCTACAAGAAAGATGCATATTTCTTACCAGATAGCTTCTAACTTGTATATCCAGGTAACGGATCATTAATGGGTAAGGAAGTATATATTTCAATTAGTTTGCTCCTTTTAAATATAATGGTGTCAGGATATTCACAGGACGCTACTGAATCGCCGACCAGCACGATAGACGGGTCTTTACAAATGGAGTTTGCAACATCCCATGAATCGTATTTGCAGGGGGAGATCAAAAACGATCTTAATACATTGTTTTCCGGTCTTTTCCTATATGGTATCACTGCTAATTTGGAGTTGCGGTCGGGCATTGACTTCCGGGAAGAATTGCTTCGGGAAAACGGCATCGTGCAGAGCGATAGGCTAAACGGATTACGGTCACGATACCTCAAAAAACTAAAAACAAAACAAATTAGGAAATGATATGGAACAAGTAATAGCTTATTTTGAATCGATCAACCCCATTCTGGCCGCACTATATGCTACCTTATTCACATGGGGTCTGACGGCGGCAGGCGCAGCATTGGTCTTTTTTTTCAAGAAAATGAACCGGGCGGTTTTGGACGGAATGCTGGGATTTACCGGGGGGGTCATGGTAGCTGCCAGCTTTTGGAGTTTGCTTGCCCCGGGGATAGAAATGAGCCCGGGTGAAGGTTTTGAAAAAGTAATCCCGGCTGCCGTCGGTTTTCTTCTGGGAGCCGCATTTATCTTTGGCCTGGACAAGATCCTACCTCATTTACATATTAATTTTAAGGAAACGGAGAAAGAAGGTATTAAAACCCCGTGGAGACGGACTACCCTGCTCACTTTGGCCATTACATTACACAATATCCCCGAGGGCCTTGCCGTAGGAGTATTATTCGGTGGAGTGGCAGCAGGCTTTGAAGGCGCTACCATAGGCGGTGCAGTGGCGCTGGCCCTTGGTATAGGTTTGCAGAATTTTCCTGAGGGTTTTGCGGTTGCTATGCCTTTAAGACGGCACGGTCTCAGCAGATACAAGAGTTTTATGTACGGGCAGGCCTCTGCCATTGTTGAACCTATTGCAGCGGTGCTGGGGGCCTGGGCGGTATTGACATTTCAGCCTATATTACCCTACGCACTGTCGTTTGCTGCCGGGGCCATGATCTTCGTTGTTGTCGAAGAAGTAATCCCGGAGACTCAACAAGACCAGTTTACGGACATTGCGACCATGGGGTTTATCGGGGGATTTATAATTATGATGGCATTGGACGTGGGATTGGGGTAGAAAACTTAGAGGTTATAAAAACAAGCTACGTCTCATGTAGCTTCCCTTTAAACTTATTTAGTTATTGGTGAATGCATTTATGTGGTGAATGCATTTATGTGGTGAATTATAATAATGTAATTCCTATCTAATAAATCGCAATTTATGTACACCAAATCTATAGGCTTTAAGCCAAGAGTGTATTGGTTATGGAATAGCCAGGATTTTCCTTAGAATTTTATTTTCTGCAGCCTAACGGCATTCAAAACCGCAAGTAAGGCCACACCAACATCAGCAAAGACAGCCGCCCACACGGTAGCAAGTCCCACAGTGCCCAACCCAGGCATCAAATATCCCGACCCTTGAAAATCACCGCTCATCTGATAGTTAGAATAGTTATAATAACAACTTGGTGGAGTGTCCGCTAATGTTTAAGTTTAAAGTATAATAAAATTCAAAGCAATGCGACCAAGAATCCTGCCCTTCCTCTTTTTTCTTTTCATATACGTACTCCACATACAGGCCCAAAAATCTTCCTTTTCATATCTGGATGTTTTCGATCTGGAATACGTTTCCGATCCCCAGATAGCTCCCGACAGGGATTGGGTCGTTTACCGCAGAATGGGATTTGACATTATGAAAGACCGTGCCGTGGGTAATCTATGGATGATCAAAACCGATGGCTCCCAGCATCAGAAACTTACCTCAATGGAAGTTAGTGAATCGAGTCCCTGCTGGTCCGCCCAGGGAGACCGGCTTGCTTTTGTCAGTGGTACTGATGAAGGTTCTGAAATTTATATTTATTGGGTGGGTTCAGGAAAATTTGCCAGGATCTCACAACTGCCGTTTAGCCCGGGTTCCTTGACCTGGTCTCCTGACGGAAGTCAGTTGGCTTTTTCGATGAATGTGGAGAAGGAACCCCCCGTTCTTGTTAAGATGCCTAAGAAGCCCAAAGACGCGGCATGGGAGGAAGCCCCAAGAATAACAGACAGGCTCTACCACGAAGCGGATGGAACCGGCTATATAGATCCCGGGTTTAATCATATTTTTGTTATCCCCGCGAATGGCGGGGCCCCAAGGCAAATCACCTCGGGTGACTTCCATCACCGCGGCCGGCTTTCGTGGTCTGCAGACGGACAAAAGATCTATTTTTCCGCGAACAGGAATGAGGATTGGGAGTACGATTTTCGAAATAGTGAGATCTATGCCGTAAACGTAAGTAATGGTGCCATCACCTTGCTGACGGATAGAAAAGGCCCTGATGAGAGTCCGGCTGTTTCCCCGGATGGGAAATACATCGCTTATATTGGTTTCGACGATAAGATACAGACTTACCAGGTAAGGAAATTATATCTGATGAACACTGACGGCACGGATAAAAGAGTGCTTTTGGAGCGTCTGGACAGAAGTATAAACGATCTTCAATGGGATGCCGGTAGTAAAGGAGTTTATTGCACCTATGATGATAAGGGGAATACCAAGGTTGCTCACATTTCTCTGAACGGCAAGGTCAATAAGCTCGCCGATGATCTTGGAGGCACCGCTATTGGGAGGCCGTATTCCGGGGGTTCTTTTAGTGCTTCTTCCGATGGTGCTATCGCCTATACCTTTGGCAGGCCCGAATCGCCTTCAGAGTTGGCATTCCTGGAACCCAAAGCCAAATCCCCGAAGAAAATAACGGCACTTAACAAAGCCCTGTTGGATTACAGAACATTGGGCAAAGTGGAAGAAGTCTGGTATAAATCGTCCTTTGATCAACGGGATATTCAGGCTTGGGTGATCTATCCTCCAAATTACGACCCCAACAAAAAATATCCTTTCCTTGTAGAGAATCACGGAGGACCTATTGCCAATTACGGGGACCGGTTCTCCGCCGAAATGCAATTGTATGCTGCTGCAGGCTATATTGTGTTTTATCCCAATGCCAGGGGAAGTACCAGTTATGGGGAAGAATTTGGCAATCTGCTCTATAACAATTACCCCGGAGAGGACTATAATGATGTTATGGATGGAGTGGATTACTGTATTGGCAAGGGAATTGCCCATGAAGATGAGCTCTATGTTACCGGAGGCAGTGCCGGAGGTATAATGACGGCATGGATAATTGGAAAAAACAATCGCTTTAAGGCGGCTGTAGTGGCCAAGCCGGTAATGAACTGGATCAGTAAAACCCTCGTGGCCGATAATTATTTTGGGTATGCAAATTCGCGCTATCCAGGTCAGCCATGGGAAAATTTTGAAGGTTATTGGAAATTTTCTCCGTTATCTCTCGTTGGTAATATAGAGACGCCTACCATGGTGTTAGTGGGAATGGATGATTTAAGGACCCCACCAAGCGAGGCCAAACAATTGTATCACGCATTAAAATTGCGAAAGATTGAAACGGTTTTGGTGGAAATACCCGGCGCAGGTCATGGTATTGCCAGTAAGCCCAGTAATTTAATTGCGAAGGTTTCCCATACTCTGGCGTGGTTGGATAAATTTAGTAAGCAGTAAACCGGAAATAATGAAACACTTCAAGAGCCGGATAATTACTAACTCGGGCTAGTTCTTATGAAAAAGAAACGACATTGGTTATGGAACCTTCTTATTGTTCTGACGGCGGTCATTTGTGTTCTGGCCTTTATCGCACACTACAAGAACTGGACAAAGATCGAAGGGGATCATATAAGAATATTATCCGGAGTCTATTTTAAGGACTTGAAATTTTCTGAGATCGACAGTGTTCTGATGGTTGATAAAATCCCCCAAATGGAACGGATAAATGGATTTTCCGCCTGGGCAATGGAAAAAGGTGTTTTTAAGGATTCACTTCATCCCGGGAATAGGGTCAGGGTATATGTAGACAACCTAAGGCAGCCTAAAATTAAATTGGTTCACAATGATTCAATAAAATTATACCTCAACTTTTCCGACTCTGCCGAGACACAGCAGATATATCAGTTGTTTTTAAAAAAATTAGATTCCGTCAACGGACAATTTTCAGACCCAAACTGAGTTATAGGGAAACTTTAATCAATTGCTGTAATGAAGCACATCTTTTTCTTTATGTTACTATTTCCTATAGGTTGTTTATGCCAGTATTCAATCGCTGTGGAAGTGCAAGGAGTAAAAGATTCTGAGGGTAATATCAGTGTGGCGGTATACAATTCTTCGGAAGGGTTTTTGAAGTTTGATAAGGCGTTTAAAAGCACTAGCACAAAAGCCATAAAAGGGCTGACTCAACTATTAATTGAAGATTTGCCAGCGGGCAATTATGCACTTGCTGTTTTTCACGATGAAAATGGCAATGATGAATTGGACACCAATTGGCTGGGCATTCCCAAAGAGGCTGTTGGTTTTTCCAATGCAAAAATGAAGACCTTTGGCCCGCCCAGTTTTAAGGAATGTAGTATTGACCTGAAGAAGGACAGTCAGGTAAAGTTTGTTATTGAATAATCTGTAAAATGCAAACTTAAAGTCAAGCTCACCTACCAAATTCAGGCACTGTTAAGAGTAATACACGAAGACTGACGGATACGCCATGGAGACACACCGCAAAAAACCCCCTGACTTTGAACTGAATTTATAAAGCTATCCACTGGACTCGAGTTTAAATTTAATCGAAAAGAATTCCTTGCACCTTGCACCTTTTAAGAAATTCTTTATTTCCCGTATTGGAACTTGATGCCCGGGTTTCAACTTTAGGGCATCTTTAAAAACCCTACTTTGGTTGCTAACAGAGATATTAGAGGTGCCCTTTAACTACTCCTTCGTAAATCCATCGGGCCTCCTCCACCTCACGGGGGGCGAAGGTTCGGGTTTAAGTTGAAATTCATTGTTCTGGAGAAGCCGCATGGCCTCTTCCACCCCCTGTTCCAATTGGGGGTCTCGGCCTTCCAATACCAGTTTAGGGTTCTGAATCACTTCAATATCCGGTACAATCCCCTCGCCCTCTACGGCCCATTGCCCGTTAAGGTCGTAGAAACCACCCCGGGGAGCAACCATGCGCCCTCCGTCAATGAAAAGAGGGGTGTCCCAGGTACCTACCAATCCGCCCCAGGTACGGGTGCCCACCAAAGGCCCGATATTCTTTGCCTTGAACATATACGGCAGCAGATCGCCTCCCGAACCGGACCGTTCATTTATCAACATCACTTTGGGACCCCAGATCCCTGCCATAGGAGTGGTCCAGGGCCTGTTGTCGTTGGTTTTACTGTTAAAGAATCCAAACAGCTCGCGGTCCATAATGTCTATCATATAGTCCGCGGCGAAACCCCCGCCATTGTTGCGTTCATCTACAATTACGCCTTTCTTGTCTTGCTGGGAAAAATAATACCGGTTAAAATATTCAAAACCGCCCCCCGAGGTATTGGGCACATAGACATAAGCCAGTTTGCCGTTCGATAGTTCGGCAACCTTCTTTCTATTGGCCTCTATCCAGTCAAAAGTTCTTAAGCCACCTTCACCGTGAATGGGTTTTACCAGAATATTTCTGGTATTTTTTTTATCCCTTTCACTACTTATGGTAAGCGTAGTTTCCCGGTCTGCCGTATGTTCCAACAGGCTAAAAGGGTTTGTTGAAGCAGTAAGCTCCTGTCCGTTTACGGCAAGAAGGTAATCCCCTTCCTTTACTGATATTCCCGGTACTGCAAGTGGTGCTTTCAGATCGGGATTCCATAGTTCTCCCGTATAAATTTTAGCTATTTTGTAAAGCCCTTTCTCCATAACGAAATCACAGCCCAGCAGGCCTATCGGAACTTTATCAATATCCGGTTGATCTCCGCCGGAAACATAGGAATGCCCGATGGATACTTCCCCGCTCATAATATCTACAACATAATTAAGGTCTGTCCTGTGCCTGACATGATCTACCCAGGGGGCGTACCATTTATAGATAGTCTCCCAGGGAGCCCCGTGAACGTTGTTTACGTAGAGAAAATCGCGCATATAACGCCAACCTTCCCTGAATATCTGATGGTATTCCGACTTAGGGGCGACCTTAATTTTTAAATTCAACTTAAGCGTCCCGTCATCATTTTTAGGTTTTTCCTTGGTCTCAACAATACGCCACGCAGCTTTTTGTTTCAGCAGCATATTTTTCCTGTCGGCCGAAGTTACCATTTGGGAAACCTCCGTCGCAAATTCTTCCGCCTTCATCTTCTCCACGTCGTATTTGTGAAGGGTGAGATCGGTTTGGTTTGGTATGGCCTCTGCTACAAAAACAGAATTTTCCGGTCCTTTCAACAGTCTCACATAGTTTCTTTCGTCCAGATCGAGCGCTACTATCCGATGGTATATTCCGTCGGCATCAACCTTGACATTTACGGGTTTTACTTTCTCATCTTCCTTTTTTTCGTCCTTCTTATTTTCATAAGTTTTTTCCTCCTTTTCCTCCTTTTCCTCATTCCCTTCTTCATCTGTTTTAGGGAAATTGGGGGCTTTATCGGACTTGGAAAGTACAATGGCATAAAGGCTTCTGGAAAGGGGAACATCTATAGAACTCATATCCAACCAACCGGAGTGCAGGCCGTAGTCGGTACTGGCCAGAAAATAAATGTATTTTCCGCTCTCATCCCAGACCGGACTGATGGCATCGGCCATCCCATCTGTTAGCTGTAAGGTTTTTTCGGTTTC
This sequence comes from Flavobacteriaceae bacterium, assembly GCA_041743085.1. GTDB lineage: Bacteria > Bacteroidota > Bacteroidia > Flavobacteriales > Flavobacteriaceae > JAFMPW01. The sequence continues at coordinate 106,084 of JBGTNL010000022.1, read as the reverse complement.
TATACTGTAAGCAAAAAGCGCCTTGAAATGACTATCCAATTGTTTAGGAAAAGCGATCCATTTACTATCCGGCGACCAAACCGGATTCATCGTCCTGTTGGGATGGGCATAACGGTCGGTGCCGATTTTTTCTGATTTTCCGTTATTGAGATTTATAATCCAGACGTTATAATGGGTATCCGAATAAGCGATGTAATCGCCATCGGGCGACCAATCCGGTTGAAAATAGAAAGTGGGTTCGGGCAATGGATATGTTTTCCTGTGGTGTCCCTCCTGATCGGTAACGACCAATTGGTACTCCCCGCCGGCATCGGAAAACCAGGCTATTTTATCTCCTTTTGGAGACCAGGTCGGACTACGATCGGCAACGCCGGGGGAGTTGCTCAGATTCCTCCAGCTACCGTTTTCTTTCGGGACGCTTAAAACCTCCCCGCGATATTCAAAAAGCGCACGTTTTGCTGTGGGGGAAAGCTGCGGATTTTCGAGTTTGTCAGATGAAATATTTTCCCAGCGGGGCCTTGAGAAATTCATATCTCCCTTTACCGTAATATTCAATTGTTCGCTCGCATCATCTGCCGGGTTTAGAAGATGAAGATATCCGCCTTGTTCATATACAATTTGGCCGGCACCGGCATCTAAACTTTTGACATCGAATTTTTTGTGAAAGGTATGTTGTTTCTCTTCCTTCGTTTTTGGATTGAAGGACCAAATATTACCGGCGTAGTCCCGCTCAGAAATATAGAACACCTCCCCATTCAACCAAACCGGTTCCAGGTGGCGTTCTTTTGTGGGTTGCGGGGTAGTGATGAGTTCCTTTGTTTCCATATCTACAATCCATATCGGCATTGCCTGGCCGCCTCTGTAATTTCTCCATTCCGGATCCCAGAAGGTTATGGGAACGTATGCTATATGGCTTCCGTCTGGTGAGATCTCACCAAATGCCGCTCTTGGAATGGCAATTGGCGTGGGGAGACCTCCTTTGGTGGAGACGCTATAGAACCGGTTGGTTTGAGTTGGATATCCTTCGCGCCCGGATCGGAACAGAACCTGGCCATCAGGGGTCCAGCCCTGTACAAAATCCCCTCCGGGGTGCCAGGTAAGTCTGGTGGGCTCACCGCCGCCTGAAGGAATTACATAGACATCCACATTTCCATCATATTCGGCGGTAAAGGCGATCTGTTTGCCGTCCAGGGAAAAATGCGGCAAGGATTCATACCCTTCATTACTGGTGAGCCTTACGGCTTCCCCGCCTTTGAGGGAAGTCTTCCAGAGATCATTGGCATAGACAAACACGATTTCCGAATCAGAAACCGTGGGTTGTCGCAGCAGTTGTGTACCCTGGGCATAAAGTGCTGTTCCTAAAAGGAACGAAGTAAGAAAAGCTATATTTTTCATGGATATATTGATTTGTAGGGGATGAAAGTATCGAAAATAAGCCACTAAGACAACACGCTGTGAAGCAATTCCCAACGTATTATTAATCTTACGTTAATCGTTAGAATTCCCCGATGCTCTGCGTCGGGGTTCCGCTGTTTTGTCATTCCCGCAAAAGCGGGAATCTAAATAACGTATTTCAAGAAATACTTTATTGACTCCGCTTTGGCCAAAGTTTTTTGTACCTTATTGTGATAAATCAATAAAAAACAACAAACATGGAAACAACTGCAAACACGAAAACCCAAGAAATTGCCAACAACCTTGTAGAATGGTGCAACAAAGGAGATTACATGAGGGCATATCAGGAATTGTACAGCCCTAAAATCGTAAGTATTGAAACCGAAGACCAAAGCGATATGGCCTACCTGGAGGGGATTGAAGGTGTTATGAAAAAAGGCGAGTGGTGGGAAAACACTTTTGAAGTGCACAGCAGTAAAGTGTCGGATCCCGTTGTCGCAGATAATTGGTTTTCCGTAAAGTTTGATATGGATACCACTCACAAGCCTTCCGGACAGCGGTCAAAAACCTCCGAAATAGGTGTCTACAAAGTTGAGGACGGTAAAATTGTACGGGAACAATTTTTTTATGACATGAAGCAGTAAATTATAACAACCTCTTTTCATTGGTCTCAATCGTTAGTTGAAACCCTGCCTAAAGGCGGCAGGCAGGTTTGCACTTTAGTGCAAGACTTCCCCCCGACGGTTCGGGGCTAAAAACTTTTTTCGAACAGGTTAATAGTTATTGGTTAACCGTTAATGGTATAATAGCAACTATTAACGATTAACATTTAACCAAAGCCTGCCCAAGCCGTTCAGGCGGGCAATTTCATTGCGTATCCAAACCTCCGCCATAGGACGGACAGGCATGGATTTTCAATCCATAGGAGTGGTTTAGTTAATAGTGGTAATCTTTATGACACCATTTGCACCTCGTGATCCGTAATAGGAGGCATCAGAATCCGTTAAGGTCTCGATCTTAGCGACATTCACATTTTCCACCAATTGGTTCACATCCCTGAAAGAATTACCAACAACGTAATTATTTAGGACATATAAAGGTTCGCCCGTGCTGTTAGGGGCAATGGAGTTGCTGTTTTTCGTAAATACAGGAACGCCGTTTCTGAGAGCTACACCGGGTAATCGGCGAATTTGGTCCAACAGGGAAACGGCCACCCTGTTTGTATTGTTTAATGTTTCTTTTAAGGGGTTCTCCCCGGTAACTGCAGATTTTGAGGTTCCGCAGGCCGACGCCACCAGGAGCAGTAGCATTGAAATCAGGATTCTGAAGTGCATGGTTTTTGGATTTAATCGGATTAAATTAATGATTTTTTTATATTGTTGTCCGGTAATACCAAAACTGCGAGTATATTGGGCGTTCCCATTATATTTGTTATCCAAGGGCCTGCTTTTCGTACATTGCCAACAAGCACCTGAAATCCACTATATGATTTCGGTTGGTCACGATCAAGTCTTACGTCTTATGTCTTGTAGCGCAGCGGTCTTACGTCTTTAACCGGACATTAGTGATTTTTTTTAGTGAAACCCCATTTTAATAATCTCGCTTTTTAGCGGGAGCGGTTAAAATGGATGGTTGAACCAACCCCGCTTTTTCAGCGGGGTCTGGGTTTAATACCTCGATCCTTGGGTCGATTCCTTCTATTGGGTCCAGGGCTTGCCCTGGGGTTTAATGCCATTTATTAAATGGGGTAGATCCGTATGGGAATCTGGTCTCTTCCATGCCCGAAATTGACATGCATTTTTGCAATCATTTGCTAGTATCCCAGGTATGTAGGTGCTGAGCGCAACTTTGCTCAATTTCGTTATCTTAGTTAAAAAATGGAAATGATCTTATTGGTTCAGGTTACGGCCGCACTTTACGGACTGCTCGCGGTTTTATTTGGTGCCTTTGGCGCTCATGCCTTAAAAAAGTCGTTCTCGGAGGAACAATTGCGAAGTTTTGAAACCGGAGTCAAGTATCAGATGTATCATGCCATTGTACTTTTGATCCTGGGATTTAATTTTGGATTTACCACTCCCCTGGAAACCACTATTGCATATTGTTTTATAGTTGGCATTTTCCTTTTTTCCTTTAGTATCTATGGATTAAGTTGTAGCGCCTCAAAAGGTAAAAGGCTAAAATTTTTGGGCCCTGTTACGCCAATTGGCGGATTACTTCTGGCTGTTGGATGGGGGCTATTATGCTACGCTTTCATTGAAAATATTGTTTAATATAGATTACTATTCTCTGTATTATTCCCCGTTAATAAAGATCTTCACTCCCAGTACTACATGGGGTAATTTAGCCACAACATGTTTTTTCGTTTCCATAGGTCTCTATGATCTTGGGGGGTTAAAAAGGTATCTGTTGTAATACCATCCCTTCTAAACATCAGTCTTTGCAATACCAGGGAGGTGAATACAACTGCGCTGTCCGCATAGACTCAGGCCGTCCACTACATATTTATTGCTCAATTGACCGATCGCGCAAGGCAAATATCCGCCGCATCTCCCCTTGTAATTATAGTACCCCCTTCCTCTTTAATGACGAAGTCCTTTGGAATTCCTTCCATGTATAGCTCAATATTCTTTGTGCTAACGGCCTCAACGCAACGGTTTATCTCCTATGTGTTCCGATAAGTGCAAATTCGGTGGTTGTGATGACTGGGATAGGATACCCCGGAAAGGGAACTCAGGAAAGGAAAATTCTGAGGCAGTTGGAAGATCCGTGCTGGCAAATCAAATGGTATAAAATTCTGGGAGTGGTCCGGACACCTGTTCCGGAAAGAGGTTCGCCTTATAAGAAAGGACATCCTTATTCAATTTGGTGCCCTTCGGCATGTTTATACATGAAGGAATTTTTTAGAACGCAAGATTAAAATATTCCTATTTAAAATCTAAAATCAAAGCGGTAGAGTCTCCGCCAGGGATGCGATCAATTTCAGTGACACCCACAATCGTCCTGCCCGCAACTTTTCGCTGTATTTTTTTTGGACAGGAAAAGCCTTTTGGGCAGCAGGAATTTTTTGGCTATATAGCCTATTGCCAGTGCTAAGGTGAGATATACTAGTATTGTTTGTATACTAATCATAATACTATTTTTGAAAACGGAGCCAGATTATACCGTAAGGTGTGCCATTTAGCAAATATTTACATACACTTTAACGGTGTAATCTTAAAATGCTGCCAACTGTTCACTATTTCAAGATCTGGTATGCAATCAATGCTACAATATACGCAAAAACACTCATAAATACCAATTGGGCTATGGGCCATTTCCAGCTGTTGGTCTCCCTTTTTACGATTGCCAGTGTGCTCATGCATTGCATGGCAAAGGCGTAGAATAATAATAAGGAGATACCAGACGCCAAATTAAACAAGGGTTTTTTGGTTTTTTGGTTTACTTCCGCGGCCATTCTGTTTTTTATGGTGTTTTCTTCATCATTCCCCACGCTGTAAATGGTGGCTAACGTACCGACAAATACTTCCCTGGCGGCAAAGGAGGTTAATACCGCAATGCCTATTTTCCAATCATATCCCAAAGGTTTCACTATGGGTTCAATGGCTTTGCCTATATTTCCGATATAGGAATTCTCCAATTTAAAGCTTGAAATTTCCTGGTTGGTGGCCCTGAGTACAAGTTTGTCCCTTCGCAGTTGAAGAGAATCGGTCAGACCCCGGGACCTCACCTTATTGGGGGCGCTCCCCATATTGTTCTGAAGTTTTTTTTGATAGTCCAACAGTTCATTTTCAATACTCGACTGATTGAAATCAGAAAACCCTTCCGTTCTTATTTTCTGGGTGACAATTTCCTCGGCATTGGTAAACCTGTCTGAAAATCCATTGGACCCGAGGAACCATAGAATAATAGATATGGCAAGTATTATTTTACCGGCGCCGTAGACAAAACTTTTGGTTTTTTCTACTACCGTATAAGCTACATTTTTGAAAAGCGGGAGTTTATAATTGGGCATTTCCATTACAAAAAATGACCTCCCCCTGATTTTTAAAATTTTATTCAGGATCATTGCGGAAAGGATGGCCGCTCCGAAACCAATAAGATATAAAAGCATTAGTGTAAGCGCCTGATAACTCAGTCCCAAAAACCTGCCTTCGGGAATTACCAGCGCAATGATGATAAGGTAAACCGGAAGTCGGGCAGAACAGGTAGTAAAAGGTGTTACAAGAATTGTAATTAACCGTTCTTTCCAGTTTTCAATATTTCGCGTTGCCATCACGGCCGGGATGGCACAGGCAGTTCCGGAGATCAGGGGCACCACACTCTTGCCGCTTAGGCCAAAAGGCCTCATTAATTTATCCATCAGGAAAACCACTCTGCTCATATAGCCGGATTCTTCAAGCATGGCAATAAAAAGGAATAAAAAGGCAATTTGAGGGATGAAGATGACAATACCTCCGATACCGGCCAAAACACCTTCCGCCATCAAGTTCGTAAAGACTCCGGGCGGCAGGGTATTTTTCACCCATTCACTGGCAATTGCAAATTGTTCATCAATAAAATCCATGGGATAACTGCTCCAATCGTAGATCGCCTGGAAAATTGTAAGCAAAATCAAAAAGAATATGAGGTATCCGAATATCTTATGTGTAAGCACCTTATCAAGGGCAGCCCTGAATCCCTTCGCGGCATTCTGATCCACCTTATAGGCTTCTTTGAGAATACCGTTGATAAACTGATATCGCAGAATGGTTTCTTTTTGTTGTAACCTTTTTAATTCCGATTTTGATTTTGTAGTAAACGAAGAAGCATCTTTTACTTCCTTTTTTTGAATTGGCATAAAATTCACATCCTGTGTAATGACCAGCCATAGTTTATAGAGATCTTCTTTTGGGAAGGTGCGTTTTAACCGTTCAAAATATTCCGGTGCAATAACCGTACTGTCCACATTTTGTGCAACAGACAGATTTTTGTAGTCGGCAATTAGTTCTTTTATCCGCTCTATTCCAGTCCCCTTTCTGGTACTCACCAGGGCGATTTTGGTATCCAGTTTTTCTTCCAGCAGCGGAATATCCACGGAAATCCCTTTTCTCGGCATTCTGTCGGCCATGTTAATGACCAGAATGGCAGGGATCTTCAGATCCTTTATCTGAGTGAAGAGTAATAAATTGCGTTTAAGATTCTCCACATCGCTTACCACCACGGCAACATCGGGAAAGTCTTTATCATTTTTGTTTAACAGCAGTTCCACTACAACGCTCTCATCCAGAGAAGTAGTGTTAAGGCTATAGGTGCCCGGGAGATCCAGGATATGGGCTTTAACCCCTCTGGGAAGTTTACAAACGCCCTCCTTTTTTTCTACGGTGATCCCCGGGTAGTTACCAACCTTCTGTTTAAGGCCGGTGAGTTCATTAAAGACAGAAGTCTTTCCGGTATTGGGATTTCCGATCAGGGCTACATTGATACCTTTACTCATATCCCCTTTTTATCGACGAGAAGGTCTAACTCTATAAGCAATGCTACAGATCTTCTGATTGCTATGTGGGAACCGTTAACGTTAATATATATAGGATCCTTTAGCGGAGCAATCTGAATCATTTCCACTTCATTCCCGGGCAGGCAGCCCAATTCGAGCAATTTTATAGGCAATATATTTTCGGCGAATTCTTTAATAATGCCCTTTTCTCCCAGCTTCATATGTGCTACAGTAACGCCCAATTTTTATTTAGATTGATTATAAGTAAGGGCAAAAGTAAGGGAAAAAAGCTTAAAAACATGCTTAAAACCCCAAAATCCAAGCTTTAAAAAATTTCTTGAAAGTTTACCCGCCTCTGGCGGGCGACTATCCCTACCTGGCCGGTAGGAGGGCTCAAGGCAGGGCCCCGCCCGAACGTGTCGTTCGGATACCGGCGGGCATAGGGGTATACCTCGAGAGGCTCGGCACAGGTTTCGCCGTCCCGATAATTATCGGGATCATTCCGAGGCCTTGGAACCAAAATTTTTAACTTAACCTCACCCAGAACTGCCGAAAATGGCAGTTCTGACCCTCTGCATTCCTCTCTCTTCGTTCGTCGGATGCACGAGGGAGAGGTAAATAGGAAATCCCAACGTAAACATCGGGGAATTATTAGATTAAATTGCAGGTAGGATTATTTGGAATTATTGTTGTCCGGTAATACCAAAACTGAAAGTATATTGGGCGTTCCCATTATATTTGTTATCCAAGGGCCTACTTTTCATACATTGCCAACAAGCACCTGAAATCAACCATATGATTTTCAGCAGGTCACGATCAAGTCTTACGTCTTATGTCTTGCAGCGCAGCGGTCTTACGTCTTTAACCGGACATTAGTGATTTGGAATATAATATGTGGATTTATTTTAGGTAGGAAGATTTAAGGATCTTCAAATCTTCCAAAAGTTGCTGTATTTCTTCAGGGTTAGTACCATCATAGGTTCCCCTGATCCTTCGCTCTTTATCAACCAGTATAAAGTTTTCCGTATGGATCATATCGAATTCCCCGCCATCCCCGTCATCTTTTACTGCGAGATAGGATTTTCGTGCAAGATCGTAAATTTGCTTTTTGTCCCCTGTTACCAGATTCCATTTGGCGTCTACCACTCCTTTTTCCTCTGCATATCTTTTAAGTCGGGGAACAGAATCAATATCGGGAGTAACCGAATGGGATAGTAATAAAACATCATCATCTGCAAGAATACGGGATTGGATACCGGCCATATTTTTTGTCATAATGGGACAAATGCTCGGGCAGGTGGTAAAAAAGAAATCGGCCACATAAATTTTATCCTTGTAATCTTCCTGGGTAATACGCTTACCGTTCTGATTGGTGAGGGAAAAATCCGCTATGGTATGGTACTTTTTCACATGGAGTAAAGTGCTGTCGACCAATTCAGGGTTAAAATCGGCAGGTTGGTAAATTGGAAGTGATTTTTTTGGCTTTAACGCATTGTAAAATAGAAAAACGATAACTGCGGAAAGCACAAGTAGCACCATTCCAAAAAACCTGTATTTGGCAAAGAAGGACCGCATATCATTTTTTACAAAGGTAGTGCGGCCTTGTGAGGCATTCAAGCATTTGGGGCTATAATGCTGCCAAATGTTTCTTAAATATAATATCGCCTCTTTGTTTTCTTTTTATAAGACCCTGTAAAAGCGTACTTTTGTGCGTTTTAATTTTAGAAAAGATACATGAGTCCCATACTGATAAAGACCATACAGTTTTTTATGAGTCTTTCCCTTTTAATTGTCCTGCACGAATTGGGGCATTTTATACCTGCCAAATTATTTAAGACAAGAGTAGAAAAATTCTATCTTTTCTTTGATATCAAATTTTCGCTATTTAAGAAGAAGATCGGGGAGACCGTATATGGTATTGGTTGGCTGCCTTTGGGAGGCTATGTAAAAATAGCCGGTATGATTGATGAGAGCATGGATACCGAGCAGATGGCGGAAGAACCCAAACCCTGGGAATTCAGAAGCAAGCCTACCTGGCAACGACTTATTATTATGTTGGGCGGGGTAACAGTAAATTTTATTTTGGCCGTTATTATTTACATTGGAATGGCCTATTCCTATGGCGATCAGTATATAGTAGCCGACAGTTTAAAAGATGGGTTTGCCGTTACGGAAAAGACCATCGGGGATAAGTTGGGAGTTAAAACAGGGGATCTTATTGTGGCAGTGGACGGCAATAAAGTTGATCGGTTCTCGCGGTTGCCCTTGGAAATAATTAACGGAAACACCATAACAATACAGAGAGACGGCAGGACTTTTGACCAGGAAATACCGGTAGATTTTATTGCTACACTCCTGGAAGATGAGGACAGAGTACATTTTTTGAGCTTTAGACAACCTTTTATTATAAAGGGAGTCCCCAAGGGTTCCATAAACAAAGGGGTAGATTTCAGAGAAAAGGATAAAGTAAAGGCAATCGATGGTAAAAGCGTTACCTATGTTGATGAAGTGATTCCTATCCTGGAAGAAAACAAAGGTCAAGAAATTAATATAACGGTAGAAAGAGATGGGGGAAGGGAAGTAACCTTGCCTGCCAAAGTTGGGGATGATGCCATGTTGGGAGTGACACTGCGGGGCATGACACTCCAGGATTATGAAGCTATGGGTTATCTGCGTATTGAAACAACAAAATATACCTTTCTCGAATCCATTCCCGCCGGCATTGACAGGGGAGTCACTACCCTAAGCAGTTATGCAAAGAATTTAAAAAAGGTATTTAATCCGGAAACCGGGGCATACAAGGGTGTAGGTGGTTTTGCGGCTATTGGGAATATGTTCCCCGATACCTGGGACTGGGCTGTATTTTGGTCTACCACAGCCCTGCTATCGATTATTCTTGCCTTTATGAATATTCTGCCAATTCCGGCTTTGGACGGCGGGCATGTCATGTTTTTATTATATGAAATGGTGACCGGTCGAAAGCCAAGTGATAAGTTCTTGGAATATGCGCAAATGGTTGGTTTTTTCCTTTTAATCGGGCTTCTTTTATTTGCCAACGGCAACGATGTTTACAAATGGCTTTTTAAATAGAAAAGCAAATTATTTTATTGGGCTATTTGAAAGAAACCGCTATATTTGCAGTCCAAAATTTGGATAATCTTCCTCAGTAGCTCAGTTGGTTAGAGCATCTGACTGTTAATCAGAGGGTCACTGGTTCGAGCCCAGTCTGAGGAGCTTTAAAATCAGACAGTTACAAATTAATGTAACTGTCTTTTTTGTTTTTCAGCGTGCTTCCAGCGTGCTTTTTCGAAATTGATTTTCTTCTAATACTTATGCATGGAGTACTTTATAGTAATAAAATGCTTACCCCACTTTTCCTGAAAAAATTGGCATTCAGTAGATTCTTTAAACCATTCATCTAATAATCTAGGAGTTATAGCTACTTTAAAAGTATATTGTCTTAAACTATTTAAAGCATTTTAATTCTAAGTTATGCAAGTTGTCTGCCTACAAGAAGAAGCTTTTTATGCCTTGTTCGATAAGGCAATCGAGCACGTTGAAACCAAACGTAAGGATAAGCCGGATAAATGGATTGATGGCGAGGAAGCAATGTGTATCCTCAGAATAAAATCTACAACAACTTTGCAGAAATTAAGGGATGAAGGAAAAATCAGATTTAGCCAGCCCCAAAAGAAAATAATTCTTTATGACCGAGATTCCCTGAATGATTATCTTGAAAATCACGCTCGTGAAACCTTTTAACGAATAAGCATGGAAACTAAAATTGATTTGGATTATAAAAAGGTCTTTAATCTCGGATACGAAATGGCCAAGGAATTGAATTTGAAAACCCCTATGTTCAAAGGTCAAGATTCCATGCAAAATTCAACAAATGCTATTCAGGCGGGTATACTTCAGTATGTCGACGAAGTAACGCTTTCAAGAAACATAAATATTGCTGAATCCATCAATAGAAGAACATTAAACCCGAACAGAGAAAGAAAAGGCAAAAATAAGAATAGGGGTAAGGGTTTGTCTCTTTAGATAAAAAAATCATAACACATTTTATACTGGCATTCTATGAAGAAGAGAGAGAAAAATAACTCCAGCTTCAAATCCTTCAAAACATTATCAAGAAAAGGATATTTGTTGGTTCTAGTCGGTTCGGCAAAATGGGGCGGAAAGATCTAACACCATCCCACCGACTAATAAGCATAGGTCTTTCAAGGGATGCGGAATCCTTTGTTTTTATTGAAACGAATAAATGCAACATTTTATGGGATTAGAATTGGCGAAATGAATTCAATAAACAATATAGTTCTCTATAATCGGCTACTTATATAATTCTGTTGAAGCTCTAAAATTCAGACTTAGGATGTAGTGCCGCAAGGTGTGAGAGTTCGAGTCCCTCCGCCTGTACAAAGGGAAAGCCGACTTTTAGGAGTCGGCTTTTTTTATTTGGGTACAACATAGGTACAACAATATGGATTTTCAAAAATTGAAATTATTTTGTCAATGGCTCCTTAAGGAAGTACTTTCTTCGGGATCGAGTATGATAATTTCCAATGGACAAATTAACTTCGGACATTTTAAGAAGTTTTAGCGAATAGATTTCCAACTCTAATAAGAGGGAAAAAAACTTCACAAAAAGCGTTAAGAAAATAAGGGTTTAAGACGGCTCGATTGATGGATTGCATCGCCCGAAGGTATTGGTGGTCGGACAATCAACCAAGGCTGAGGCTCACAGAGCACGACTAGGCATAGAAAGGTCCCGCTACAAGCCCTGTGAGCAATATCAATATGATTTTTGTTGCTATCATTTCTAATAGGATAATCCGGGGGTTTCGTGCAGGTATTCATCCGAGTTCAATTGCAATAGTATGAACATAGCAATATCAGCTTTTGAGATTTTCAACTTGATGGATTTATCATCCGACGAAAACCCATGCTTATAATTTCCTGTGGCCTTTCCATCGGTAAACGCCCCGGGCCGTACTATCGTCCAGTCAAGGTCACTTTCCATGACATATTTCTCTTGAATCTGATGGTCTTTGTAGGCATCCTTTAAAAACCATCCGAACATGATTCTTTTCCAAAAGAAATTCAAGTTCTGCCAACTGTCTCCTGCACCCAAGGTGCTTTGTACTATTAGTCTTTTGACACCCGTTTTTTTCATTGCCTGAATGATGTTGAACGTACCTTCTGAGCGTATGACTCCTCTTCTGCCCGCTCCCAAGGCACAGATTACGCCATCTTGGCCTTGAATGGCCTCAGTTACAGCCTTTTCATCGAAAACGTCACCTTCAAAAACACGCAGATTTTCGTGGTCAATGTCGGCAAGTTTCTTCTTGTTTCTGGTAAATGCGGTTATAGTATGGTCCAATGCCAAACCCTGAAGAACCAATTGTCGGCCCACATTGCCCGTGGAACCAAAAATGATGACTTTCATACCTATGATTTTTAATCAAATGTAGCGGGAGCAAGACTTTTGTAATAGAACGAAACCGACAACAAGTTTTACGATTTGGCTTTTCTTGTATTCTTGATGACGCAATCTACAATTTCATCTACAAATTCCATAGAGATGTGGTGCCCCATTCCTTTGATTACACATAAGTCTGCCTTAGGAACAGCATTGGCCACATCTTTTCCCGCCACTAAAGGTACTAATGGGTCGCTACCGCCGTGAACGACCATAACTGGCAAACTTAGCTTTGCTAATTTCTTGCGTCGATCGCAGCGGTCGCCGATCAGAATGGCAGCTCCCTGTCGAGCTCCTCCTTACGGATACCATGACCGATTTACGTGTCCCAGGGGCTGTTCCTTTAGCGTTTTGTCGTCGTCCGTACTTCCGAGGGCCTTATAGATAAATACCAAATGATCAGCAATACTGTCCCTATTTTTTGTGGCAGGAGGCGGCGTTCCCATGGCTTTTATGGCTTTCTCATCGCCCCAGGGCAATTCGGGATTTCCGGATGTTGCAGAAATGCTGGTCAGGGTCAAGGTACGCATTGGATAGTAGATGGCCACCAATTGGGCAATCGCCCCTCCCATGGAGGCACCGGCAATGTGCGCCTTGTCGATTTTTAGGGCATCCATAAGTCCGACAACATCAGCTGCCATATCTTCTAAAGTATATGGGAGCGGTGCCGGTTCACAGGTGCCTACCAATGGGCCTATGGCTGCCCAATCCGGTTGGCCAAGGGAGTCCAGATGGGTGGACAAACCTATATCCCGATTATCGAACCGAATGACCCTAAAGCCCTTAATGGTCAATTTCCTGCAAAATTCAACGGGCCAATCGGTCATTGGTGCGCCTGTTCCCTGTATGAGAATTATAACCTCGTCGGTTTCCTTGCCGAATGACTCATAGGCAATCGTTATACCGTTTGCCGTTACCTTTCCTACCTGGGCATAGGTACTGTTACCGACCACCGCCCAGATGATGCATACGCATTGCGTGATAATAAGTACGTTTGTTTTAATTGTGTTCATTTTTTTAATTTTTAAGATTTAGCAGAATGTTTCATTCAATTGAATTCTTTCGTCTCAATTGAAAATTTCTTCTGATTCCTATGCTTCATCTTCGAATAGGAAAACTTCCTCAATACCCATCTTGAAAACCTGTGAAATATCGTAGGCCAATTTCAATGAGGGATTGTATTTGTCCTGTTCAAGGAATACAATTGTTTCCCTTCTTACATTGACCGCTTGGGCCAAGTCTTTTTGGGTCAGCCCGTCCCTTGCCCTTAATTCCTTGATGCGGTTAGTCATTGCTCAACCCCTTCCGTTTATGGTACAACCAGAAAAGGGCATAGATAAGTGCCATACCGATGATTCCCACACCGATCGGGATTACATTCTGGCCTGAGAACATGGCGAAAATGAGTATCACGACCCACAATCCATAGGAATAGGGAAAGGAATTTCGCGCCGCGCTCTTGCTCAGGGCAAGGGAGAATTCGTCATCGGCGGGAATACCCTTCCTCTCGTCTCGAAGCCTTCTGAAATAGAACAGGGTACTGACTATCATTGTCAATAGCACCAGAGTAAAAACGAAATAGTGGGCGGTCTCCAACTTTATGGAGGTGGAAAGCCTGTAAAATGAGATACTGAACGCTATCGTACCCACAAGTCCGGATAGGAACAAAAGTTTTGTAGTTTTCATTTGTTAAAATATTAATGTTATATAATTCTAACACAAAGTTAGAAATATATAACATATATAAAAATACTCTAAGAAAATTTTATCTTTTTTGGCGAAGCTAGTTTTGATAGATAGTCAGGTACTCGGTAGGTGTCATTCCCGTAAATTCCTTGAAAGTCCGAATGAAATGCGATTGGTCCGAAAAATCGTGGTTATAGGCAACATCGGAAAGTTTGGAATAGTCTGCCGATCGCAATTGACCAAGGACGGATTGGAATTTGCAGATTCGGGCAAACATTCTTGGCGAGATGCCGACGTACTCCTTGAATTTTCGCTCGAAAGTGCGTTCGGATACCTTTAGTTCTTCCCGTAATGTCTTTAGAGAGATACAGCCGTTCGTTTCTATCAGATTGGAAGTAGCATGGACAAGACAGGTATCGATAGCAATATTTTGTGTGGATGCCAAACCAAGTAAAAATCGAGATACTTCCTCGATCTTGCTGTCGATAGTTTCGGTCTCGATAAGTTTGTTCTTTACATTTTTGGCATCGGTAAACGGCATCAGCTCAAAATCTAAACAATCATCGGTAAGCTCATGTGCCCCGATCCCGAACAATGATTTGATGGCGTGCGGATATAGGTAAAAGATAATAGTACTATAACTTCCCTTGGAAAGAATTTCAATGGGCTTGATAGACTGGCCGTACAAGAACAGGGAAGATAGTTTTTCGGTCTTATTGAGCAGCGCCCTGTTGTCGGATTCTATATACATGATACCAGGGCAACCGTCTGCATAATAGGGAATGCTATGCAGCTCGTTGTCAAAACCGAACTTTTGAACGGACAGCACGGACTTCACATAGGGCTGCAGCCCTAACGGGATAGCATATCGATTATTTGTTAGACCTTGTTCCAAACCATTTTTTTATAAAAATTCTACTGTTCATTTGTTATCGAGATGTTCCGCCAGCCCGATAAGAAGCCCTTCGGTCCCGCGGATGTAGCAGAGCCGATACGAGTCCTCGTACTGGACCACTTCGCCAACGAGTTGGGCACCATGCTTGCTTAGCCTAGTTACCATCTCATCTAGGTCTTCAACAGTGAACATGACCCGAAGGTAGCCGAGAGCGTTCACAGGGGCGGTACGGTGGTCTGAGATAACGGGCGGGTCAAGAAATCGCGAAATCTCCAGTCGGCTGTGGCCATCGGGAGTAACCATCATGGCGATCTCTACGCGCTGCTGACCCAATCCGGTAACGCGACCGGCCCATTCGCCTTCGACTGTGGTCCGCCCTTCGAGCTTCAGGCCTATTTCCGTGAAAAAAAAGATAGCGTCATCGAGGGATTCTACAACGATACCTACATTATCCATTCTTAACAATTTGTTTCTTGCCATGATTTTATCCCCTTATAAATCAAATTTCACAATCTCTATATAAAGCTTTCCTCGATTATTTTGACGTTTAAGTTTCTCTGTCATAAAGTTTAAAAGGGTTCAATGTTATAAAAGTATCAATAAGGATTACCAAAAAATAGAACAAATCCGACATTCTTATTTTGTCAGCCGCATATCCGTCAATATACTCTTAAACCCTAATTTTTCGTAGGCTTTTATGGCCGGAAGGTTTTCGGAATACACTTGTAAGCGTACTTCTTGAAGTCCCTTCTCATGCGCCCATTTTATGGATGCTTCGATGATTTTTTGGTTGATACCCTGTCTTCGATATTCCGGTTCGGTGTACATAAACCCCAGATGGGCGTACACATCAAATCGGTTGTGCGCCAAACCTTTTCGGATTTTTATACTGCCACTGCCCACGGGTTTGCCATCCATTTCGGCGATAAAGACCTCCGCATCTTCATCGGCAATCATTTGGGCCAAGTCGTAATAATGAAAGTTTTCCGATACCATTGTTTCGTCCATCGGCCGGTTGGCCTCGATCAAGGCCTCCTCAAACTGATAGAGTATGAGTAAATCTTCACTGGTGGCCTTTCTTACAGAGATATTCATTTTCCACAAGTTTTTGGTTTGGCATAAATTCATGGTCCTATATCCAAAAATAGGAATGTCTTTTTGGAAATGATAGAACAAAACCGACAGAAACCAAGAATTGAAATAGCCTACCTGTATCTGAATTTCAAACAGACAATAATCAAAGCTAGAAATCCGGTTATACTGTTGGTCATCAAAATCGCCAAACTTTTGATATGGGTGCCATAGACCAGCCACAAAACTATACCTGAAAGCAGCACCAAACACATAGTGAGGGAAATATCGGCCGCTGATTTGTACTTGTACGTTTTATAAACTTGTGGTACAAAAGCCCCTGTAGTTAATGCCCCAGCGGCTAGTCCAATTAGTTCCACTTTATCCATTTGTGCGCTTTTTAGTGATTCTTCTAAATATTGAATTGCCGTAAATGATGGTCGGCATGTTTGTAGGCAAGTATCCCGATCTGTTCCGAGGTCATTTTGCCATAAAAATCATGGATAAAAGCCGGATTTGAATAGTCCCTATATGATTCGGTCAGCTCGATCCAGGTTCTTTTTAATTGGTCCAGGTCATCAACTTTTTCCTTAACGGTAAAAGGTCCCGCAGGCATACCTTTGGCCATTGGCCTTTTATCCTTTGTGTGTTTTTTCAGCATCATTTTACCAATTCGTCCCTTGTCGATTTATCAAGAATTGTTTTCATCTGTTTGTTGTTTTGAATACTTCACCTAAATCTATGACACAAAGGTAAATAGGTGCCGGAACCTTTTTTTGTCCAAAAATCGCTTCCGTTTGTGAATTTTACCGGGTTTTTTGATTCCTGAATTTAGTTGGAGCTACCCCTACCTGTTTTTTGAAGAAATTGCTAAAGTTTGCAAGGTCTGAAAAGTTGAGTTGATAACAGATTTCCGTAATGTCCAAATCCGTATAAAGAATCATTGATTTGGCTTCGGTTGTCACCCTCTCATTGATAAAGGCAAGTGCATTTTTTCCTGAAGCCCTTTTACCGACCTTGATAGATGCTTTGGAGAGACGGACAACATATCGGCGTATTCCTCGACCGTTCTTTTTTCAAGATAATTGTCGTTGATGAACTGCATATATTTTTTTAGGAGTACCAGATGTGGATTGGTAATTCGCTCTTGCCATTGGCTGGTGTCGACAAAATCCCTAAGTTGGTAGAGCAATGCGAGAAGTTTGGCCCTTGCCGCCCGATGCAGTCGGTCTTTTGTGCTCTCGTAGGTTAGGAACACCTCCTCAAAAGCGGCCAAAAATGTACTGAACTTTTCTTGGTCGATATTAAAAAAGTGGGTTTGTTGTGTATCGAAGAAAGGAAACTCCCCGTGGAATTCCGGTTTAAAGAATGAAAAGCAATCCGAAGTAAAATAAATCAGATGTCCACGTCCCTGCTCGGTTCGATGAAAACTGGAAATGAGTTCCGGGGCTTGAAAAACGAGACAGGAATTCATTTTCACCTCGTTCATGTGGTCGTACCTGATTTGTGAGTCTTTTACGTTGTTCAGCAGTGCCATGAAATAAAAGGACCTTCTAAAGGGTGGTTTGTAGAAATCTTTGACCGAATCCGAGTTCTGAATCCTTAGGCAATAAAAATCAGGGTTTAATGTCCTGTTCGGAAGGGGCGTAGCGGACAGAAAATCGTTTATCGATTCGTAGTATGGTATTTTGTGAATGTGCACACTCATTTATTTTCAACAAGAATAAAAATAACGTTTATTGTCCGAAAATAGGTGTGAAAACCTACGGATGATAGCACAAACACGACAAAAGAGGCCACCTTGTGATCATAGAAGGTGGCCCTACAGGATTACTTCAACCGATGTTCCGAAAAATAGGCCATCGCATCACGCAGGAATATTGCAAATTCCGGTTGTGGATTGCCTTCTACCATGGTAAACCGCTCGTCGTCAACGTACAATTGACCAAGCTCAGCATAAGCCTCCGCTTGTTATCGAGTGAGTTAACAGTCCCCCAAAATTGACGGATAAATTTGTAGTGCTCCACAATCTTGTCTTGTACTTTCTTGCTTGTTGGATCCTCCTCTTTTAGAGAAAATAGCTTTGCATTGCAGGCTTCAAAATCTTCTTTCGATTCGGAGTAGGCGGCTTTGCCCATTTTTAGCAGTTCCCTTTCGGACTTGGCCACCGTTTCTTCGCCGTATTTTTCAATGGCCTCCCTTCGGTACGTTTTTGCTGTCTTGGTGTTCAGACCTTCGTACAGCTCTTCTGGATGTTTCATAACGTCATCATTTTTAAGTTTATAAATAGTTCTGTCAATGGTAACGAGCAGGTTGTTCATCCGGTCGATTTTGGCCTTTAGGGATCGTTTGTGGTCTTTGAGGGCCACGAGGGCGTCGAAATCGGGATTGTCCAATATTTCGATGATTTCCTTTAGGGGAAAATCCAGTTCCCTATAAAAAAGGATCTGTTGCAACCTCAAAAGTTCGGCCTCGCCATATTGCCTGTACCCGGCCTCGGTACGGACGGACGGTTTCAACAACCCAATCTTATCGTAATGGTGCAAGGTGCGCACGCTTATACCCGACATTTTTGCCACGTTTTTGACCGAATAACGTTTCATTCTACTCGCATTTTAAATTGACAGTACAAACTTAGGCTATGACGTAAGGTAAGGGTCAAGCGTTTTTTGAAAAATTTTATAAAATAATTTTTAAATACTTGATAATAAATCTCTTAGGGTTTGATGGTTCTAAAAGTGAGATTAATCCTAGGGGTCTTAATCAATTTAGTGGGAGGGAGGCGGTGCAGCCAATAAGTCTGAGTCTTATCTTTCATTACCAACAGGCTGCCATTTTCCAAAACCAAGTGTACTTTTTCTTTGGTTACTTTATGTTTAAAACCGAACTTTCTTTCCACACCAAGACTGAGCGAACCGATAGCCCCATTTTCCTTTAAATCCTTCTCCGCATCACTATGCCAAGCCATTCCTTCCTCTCCGTTGTGATATAAGTTAAGAAGGCATGAATTGAAAGTTTCTTTGGTAGTACGCTCCACAAGTTCTTTGAGTTCCAACAATTCCCCTGTCCAGGAAAGTGCCCGTTTGGTGGTGTTGGAATAGGTATATTCAAAAGGTCTGTCGCCGTACCAGGCCACTTTGCGTTTGGTCTCGATGCGTTTTCCGTAGATAATGGCCACATCGTTCTTCCATGTTATGGTTTCAAGTAGTTTTTCGAAAAATAAATTGGCTTCGCCATATTCTAGAATTGGACCATAATAATGTACGGTACCGTCTTTTGGCAACCAATTTCGTTTGGGGTCTATTTGATTACTGAACAAGTCCATCTTTCCATTTTTTATAGGCCGGTTTCATACAGTGTCCGCACGGGCGGTATCCCATCTTTATTGCATCCTGTTCTGATTGGAAGAAAACCCTGTTATCCCGTTTCATCCGCTTACCGGATGTACACTTCAGGGTTCCGTAAATTTTTAGCTTCCTATTTCCTCCGATTAGGATCGCTTTTTGTTTTATACCATTTTTTAGCTCGGAATCGGTAATTCCCGCATGATACATCATAATAGCTTTAACTGACCGCGTCATGAAAAATAATGCCCAAGGTATGCCTTTCCCCACTATGCAGCTCGCTGACCCCGTGTTTCATATTGGTCCTATAATATCCTTTTTTACCTTTCACAGGACGAAAGTTGGTCGTAAAAATAAGCATATCGCCTTTTTTCGGACTTAAAACAATGGCCTTGGACTGTGCCCTTGGTGTTTGTTGAGTTAGGACAAATTCCCCACCTGCAAAATCTACGCCCGGTTCGTTCAAGAATAGAACCACCTGTAACGGAAAATATACATCGCCGTACAAATCTTGATGTAAGGTGTTAAATCCACCCTTACCATATTTTAAAATCAACGGTGTTGGTTTTAGTTGATTGTTTTCGCGACATTGTTGTAGCAGTTCTTTTAACGTATCGGGAAATGTTCTGTCTATTTTTAAGGCCTTCATCCAAAGGTTGGCTATGGGGGACAATTTGGGATATACAGTTTCCCTTATCGTTTGGATTGTTTCGGGCAACGGATAGTCAAAATATTTATATTCGCCCAAGCCAAAGCGGTACCGTTCCATGACAACTGTTTTGCGATAACCTGTTGGCTTACCATATTGTGCCACCAATTCTTTGGCTTGCCCGGCAGTTAAAAACTTTGGGATGATTGCATAGCCCTTGTCGTTCAAATTTTCGGATATCCCGTCCCAATCCATTTTTTCTATAATAGTGTTCAGGTCAATCATTGGATATAGCTATTAAAATATCGACCAATTCTTTTGGCTTACAGAAGAATGGGGAATGGCTGGCCTGCATCTTATAGACCTTTTTACAAGGTGTTTCATTATACATCATTTGCTGCAAGGGAGGTGTTATAGCTCGGTCCTCCGTACATTCAATATAATATCTAGGAACACTTCCGTAATTACCATCGGTAATAGATATTGGAACGGTGGCAGTTTGTCTAGGTTCATTACTCAATATGATTTTGGCCATTTCGGTAATTTCATCATCACAGTCATGGTACAGCCCTTCTTTATATATTCTTGGCAATAACATTGAGGAATTGGTTATGGAATCATTCGTGATATGCGGGCCTAAAACTTCTCCTTTGTCCAGTTTAAAGTAGTCTACTGCCGATTTTCCGTTTTGGGCCAAGACCGCTGCCAAATAGACCAATTTTTCAATTTTGTCTGGACGATTTTCGGCTATTTGAGAAATGAGCACCCCGTTTTTACTATGACCTACCAAAACAACCTTGCCCTCTACAGAATCGATCATTTCGCATAGTATCTCAACTGTCCTATCAAATCGGACATCTTCTACGGGAGTCTTGTCCCTACCCATTGCCGGTAAATCGGGAGCGATGACCGAATGTCCCATTTTTTCCAATAGGGGTGTCACTTTATACCAGTTCCAGGCACTGTGCCAAGATCCATGAATGAGTACGAATGTTTTTTTTTCGGTCATACTATTTCTGTTTTTCTGAGCAATGGCTGATGAAAAAAAGATCGTTGCCAGTAGCACACACGGAATTAAGCTTCTTTTTAATAACATTCTTTAAATTTTAAATGATTGATAATTACGAATTAATGGAATTCATTTGGGCAGCTTCCCAACCGATGATGGCCGTTTTTCGGCTATTGCCCCACATATAGCCGCCCAATTGCCCCGAGGACTGTATGACCCGATGGCAGGGAATCAAGAAAGCAACAGGGTTGCTACCTATGGCCGTACCCACGGCTCTCGAAGCGTTAGGTTTCTCAATGTCCTTGGCGATGGCTCCGTAGGTGGTCAGTTTTCCCATTGGAATTCTTAGCAAGGTCTCCCAAACCTTGAGTTGAAAGGGAGTGCCGTTCAAATGCAGCTTTATACTATCCAGCTTGCTCCAGTCGTGTTGGAAAATGAACAATCCATCCTGTTGGTTCTTATCCAGCATTTGACGGTATTCTGCATTTGGGAATCTTGCTTTTAAATGTTTGAAGGCCATAGCTTCGTTATCTATAAACGACATGTGGCAAATTCCTTTTTGTGTAGATGCCACTATTAAGTTTCCAAAGGGACTTTCGGCAAAGCTGTAGTTTATGTTCAGGCTCTCGCCCCCGTTTTTGTATTCCCCGGGGGTCATGCCCTCAACATTGATGAACAGATCGTGAAGCCTTCCCGTTCCTGAAAGACCGGTTTCCAGCGCGGCATCGAAGAGGGTCGCATGTCTTTCCTTTAAAAGTTGTTTGGCATATTCAACGCTAATATATTGCATGAACTTTTTAGGGCTTACGCCCGCCCAATCGGTAAAAAGCCTTTGGAAATGATAGGGGCTTAAATGAACGGCTTCGGCAATTTCATCGAGTGAAGGCTGTTCCTTGAAATTTGCTTTTATAAACGCTATCGCTTTTGCGATCCGATCATAAGTGAATTGTTCTTGTGTTGTCATGATTACGAATTTTATACTCCAAAAGTAAGCCGCTTCTTAGTGCCATAAAACCCGAATCTTGCTGAAATTGATCGTATCGTTGTTCTCTTACAGCACCGTTCCCTTGATCAACAAGACCGATTTAATGGACTGCTCCTTTAAATGCAAAAATTGCTTTCTGTCCCCGTCCTGCATAAAATTCATAAAATCATTTTCCGTTGAGAATTCCACCAAATGGATTTCGTAAGGCTCTTCCACACACTTTTCAATGAACGAAGACTTGTCCGGTCGTAGCCTAAACAGTAATCGTCCGTTGTATTTTGAGATGGTGGGAATGGCAATAGCCTCGAATTCATTGAAGACCTCTTCTTTTCCTTCGATTACGTAAATCAGCTGTGTGATGTAGATCATGGTTATATTTTTTTGGATGCTACAAAGAAAGTGCTGAACCGATGACATCCGGTTTAGCACTTCTCTTTTTTTCAATTTTTAGGGTTCTATAAAACTGTGTCCCTATAACCAACCACGGTGTTCGATTCCATATCAGGGTTCAATCCTCGTTCGGGTCTGTATATCTGACAAAATCGATACCTATCCCATTGGGATCCACCACGGCAAAATGTCGGTCTCCCCAAGGTTCGTCGCGTAGCGCTATTTCAATTTTGACACTCTTCTTCTTTAAACTTTCGTACAGTTCGTCCACATCATCGACCTCGATGGTCAGATACACGCCCTCGCCTTGAAAAGGTTTTTGAAAAATCGGTTTCTGGGTAGGGTGTTCGGGTTCCAAAAAGCTTATTTGGGCCTCTTGGTTAGGCGTGTGCATCAAGAGATAAAACTCGTTCTCGAAGGTTACCCCAAAACCCAGTTTTTGGGTGTAGAATTCCTTTGTTTCCTTTAATTTGTTTGTGATGATTCCTGCATTGAGTTTCATGGTGTTTGCATTTTTGTTCTCTTTTGGAGAATTGTTAATAGATTTTAAAAAATCGGTCAATGCCAACCAGTATTCTTCATTGTTTGAGGTATAATCCCAAAGTGCTATCGAGCCATGTGCTCCGTGCCTTTTGGGAATAAACTGTTCCTTCGTTTTTGACTTTATATTGCTGATCAAGGTGGCGACATCCGGTGCTTCCTTTTTGGATGAGGTCACGAAAAAAGGTTTATTAAAATTTTCAATTTCCTTCCTCAAAGTAAGTTTATCACCAAAATGCTCGCCAGGACTAAATGCAACAATAGCTTTTACCTTGGGATTGGAAACACCGATCTTTAATGCCAACGAAGCACTAAAAGAACTGCCGAACAAGATAATGCCTTTGTGATTGGCCAAGCTGTCCGCATAGTCGATGGCAGCCAAAACATCCTGTTCAGAACTCAAAAAATCCGTTGGCAGACCTTGCTTTTTGGCCTCTTTCGCGGTTTCATTGATTACACCAAGTGCCTCATTTCCCGTTCTGGTATCTACAGCCAAGCAATTAAAGCCCAATGCATTTAGTTTGACGGCCGTATTCTTATATTCGCCCCGACTATGTTCCGATAAGTGGCTGAGTACGATATATGGCGCATCTTCTTTAACCTCATATAAATCGGCGGTAACCTTTAGGCCATCTTTAGCATTGAAGGTAATGGTTTTTTGGGCCGTCGCACATCCTGAAAGAAACAGGCAACCGATGATCAGATTTGTGATCGTTCTTTGTTTATAGGTTTTCATTCATTTCATTTTTAAAATTGTGCAAGAATATTTTACTTTTCGGTATCATTGATAAAAGATTGGATATCCTTCGCCATTTCATCCTTATGCGTTAAGATGATTCCGTGGGGTGCATCATTATAGATTTTCAATTTTGCATTTAGCATAAGTTCTTCGCAACGTAGGGATGTAAAGGCTAACGGAGCGGAAACATCCTTGTCTCCGTGAATCAAGAGGGTCGGGATGTTTATATTTTTCATCTCCTTGCGGAAATCCGTTTCCATATTGCTCCTATTGCATTCAATCAATGCCCGCAATGAAGTGTCATGGAAAAGTGAAATTCCCCATTCGATCATTTCTTTTGAAACATTGGGATGCTCTCCAAAAAAGCTGTTGACCCCTGCCCTCAGCGTACCGTGGATATCCGTTTGCAAATAGGAATGAAACTGGTCGATAACATTTTTATCAACACCATTGGGGTTGTCGTCTGTTCTTAGCATAAAAGGAAGGTTCGGCGAGGTAAGAACGACCCGTTTCACTCTGTCGGTTCCAAACTTTGACAAATACCGGATAACCTCTCCACCAGCCATGGAATGGCTCACCAAAGTAATGGCATCCAATTTTAAAGTCGTTAGCAAAGTATTTAGGTCAGAGGCAAGTACATCATAGTCATAACCATTCCAAGGCTGGGTTGAACGCCCGTGCCCACGCCTGTCGTATGCAATACACCTAAAGCCGGAATTGGCCAGATAGTTCATCTGGTATTGCCAAATATCCGAGTTAACGCCCCAACTGTGCAAAAAAACAATGGTCTGGCCTTTTCCCCAATCCTTGTAATAAAGTTGGGTTCCATCAGGTGTGATGATTTGATTTTTCATAGTGTTTGTGCGAATCTCTTTGTTTTGTACCTCTAATTGCGGATATACTTTTATAGTACTTAACAAAACAATCAGGGAACATAAAGCGAGATATTTTATGAAATTTCTTGTTTTCATCGGTACAAGTATTTTAGTTTTTTCGATTCAATATTATGATTTTACGGGCGGGTAAAATAGAACAAACCCGACAGGCCTGCTGTTTATACCCGAATCAACTTGGCATTCTGTAAATAGGCCATCAAGCCCACCCAAGCCGCCACGGCCAGAATGAGTACGATACCGATTGTTGAAATGGATGAATAACATAGCACTGCGACCAAAAGACTAGCTATGACCCATAATCTATCCAGCCAAATGATGGAAACGATTTGTTTGGGCCTAAATGGTTTTTGAAAAGCGTTGTACATCACAAAGATGGAAAACACGATTAAAAATAGGCCGACCAAAATAAAAGGCACTTGCGTATCGATCCCGAACAAGGTCGCGGAGAATTTTGAAAATTCGACCAACAGCAAACCGGTTACGCCTGAACTGATTGCGTTGATCTTTAAAATGTTGGATAATGTAAACATGATGTATAAATTTTAAAAGTTATAGGTCAAAATTAGGAGGGAATAATCCATTCCAGTTATCTTTATACGCCATTCGATTGTCATTTGACGACAAAATAAATTTTAATGCATACTGGATTTTATGACCCAATTCACAACGGCTTTAAAAGCCTATTGCGCCTTACGGAATATCAATTTGAATGAACGTCTAGCATCAGTGGCCGCTAACGATACCCATGAAATTAGCATTGGGAATATGGACGTGCTGTGGAAGGAAATCGTCCACGGTTCCGATGATAAATTATTCGGACTCCATTTCGGGGAATCCATGCAGTTGACCGCCCTGGGAATCGTAGGGCAGATCATAACCGTCAGCAATACCGTAGGGGACGCCTTGAACAAGGCGGCCTCGATGGTTTCCCTGATCGCCGAAGGGTTTGAAATAAACGCCGAGGTTCTTGATGATGAGGTGAAAATCGAGCTCTTGTGCAATGAAGAGGTTAGTAGCAGATATCCCTATTATCATAAAAACATAAGGGATTTTCTCGCGGCATTGATCATACATGAACTCGACGGATTGACCCTTACTAAAATAACATCCCTAAAAATTGGCGTTCCCTATTCCAATGAATCGTTGGTTGAATATTGCAGGGTACTTCGATGTAAAGACCATATCTATTCCGAGAATATTGTCATTACCATTGACAAGAAACTGCTTGGCATTCCCGTTATTTCGGCAAATTATAGGATGCAACAGTATCTGGAATCGTTGTTAAAGGAAAATCCTGCGTTCAATGCCGTTAAAACGGAATACTTAAAAGATAGGGTAAGCGGATATATTATGAACAACTCCTATTTAAAAATACTTTCCATAGACGATGTGGCCGCGAACTTTAATCTTAGCTCCAGGACCCTGCAACGAAAATTGAAGGAAGAGGGCAGTTCTTTCAAGGAGATCGTCGATGCTATCAGAAAAGAACTGGCGTTGCAATACCTGAAGGACAAGAACAACCAAATAAAGGATGTGGCCTACTCCCTTGGGTATAATGAATCCAGTGCCTTTGTCCGTGCGTTCAAAAGGTGGACAGGTACAACACCGTCTTTGTACCTGTCCTGATAGTTTGCAACATATATCACAAAATCTCCACTTCCTCAGGAATGTTAAGCATCAGTTCACATCCGTTTTCAGATTTCACTCCGTGCTTGAAGTCTTTGGGCGTGTAGAGATAGTCTCCTGCTTCCAAATGGGCTTCATTTACCAGACAATCGCCCTTCAATACGAATAATTCCTCGCCACCCAGATGGTTGTGGTATGGGTAAGAGGCCCCAGGCTCAAATTTCAACAGTATCGAAGGAGAACGTTTGGTGGTCTCGTCATAACGAAGCGACTTTACAAATACCCCTTGGTAATGTTTGCCCTTTTCAACGAGCGGTTGCCATTCCAATTTGTGGCTGTTTACGATATAATCATTGATGTCTGTACTCATAACGTTGTGTTTTAAATTGTTATCTTACAAATGTATGGTGGAAGAAGACCCTAAAGAATAGAGGATTTTGGGAAAAGGATGTAAGATTTATAAAATCACTAGTCTTCGTCCGGAAAAAGTAATCGTTTTGCATTGTCAAAGCGGATTTCCCTTTTTTCCTCAGAAGTCAAGTCCAATTTTTCCAAGGCATCCACAGCCCGTTTTAGGGTAAATTGCGGAAAGTCCGAACCCAACAGAATATTGTCGATGCCCACATTCCGCATCGTCCGGATAAACTCTTCCTCCAAGGGCGAATCGGCCATAAGGGTCACGGTGGCCGAAATGTCAAAATAGATATTATTGCCCAGCAACCCCTCGGCGGTTCTGGCCAGCGGTAAAATGTTCCAAAACCGGAAGTTCAGTCCACCCATATGGGCAAAAATAAAATTGGTTTTGGGGCATTGTAGTGCCAAATCAAATAGTTTCTGGCAGTCTCCAGGCACAATACTGGCATTGTCCATCAATATGGTAATGCCCAATTCGCCCGCTTTTTTGCAGAGCACGATTACCTTTTCGTCGGTAACATCAAAGTTCATACTGTTCTTATGCGGATGTAGTTTAATGATGTTGACACCTAGATCCGCAATCCGTTCCATTTCGGTAATGGCCTCCTGACCATCCATTGGGTGTACGGAACATATCGGCAAGAGCTGTGGGTATTTTTTGGAAAGTGCGATCAGCTCATCGTTTTTCCTTTTGGTTTCCTCAAGCTTTCCTTGTACGGCCATGTGGATACCGCCAAATCGTGTTACGGTCTGATCCGTGGAATCTAGTTGCCTAAAATATTCCTGTACGGATTTTTCTCCATTCCAGACATGAACATGGTTGTCGAAAATGGGTTCCTGGCACCATCCGAGATTTACAATGAAAACAAGGCCAATAAGTAAAATTGCATGCTTCAGTATCATTGCTTTATTGCAAATATAGTATGTGGGATTGTGATAGAATAGAACTTTTCCGACAGTCAAGATCAAGGTTGTTCCGAATCTTTTTCACAATGCATATTCCGATTGATAGGCTTTGGGGGAACTACCCGTATGTTTTTTAAAGAAGTTGGAAAAATAAAACGGATCCGAAAAGCCCAATTTATAGGCCACTTCCTTTACGATGAGTTTTTCGTAGGTCAGCAATCGTTTGGCCTCGGAAACCGTTAGCCCGTAAATTACGTTTTGGGCGGTTTTGCCTGCGTGTTGTTTGGCCTGTTCGTTCAGTTTGGTCTCGGTAGTATCGAGCAACTCGGCATATCGACTTACCGGATAGTTATTTTCGAAGTTTTCACGCACCAGTTCCAAGAATTTTAGGAAGAGGGCGTCAGGTTTCCAGATTTCATCGCCCCGATTGATTTTCGAACGGTTGATTTCGACCAGTATCAGTTCAATCCGTGAATGGATAGAGATGAGGTGTTGATAGGGTTCCTCCGCCAGTTCTTTTTCGATTTGCCTTAGCTGCTCTTCCACAAAGGTGTAGTTCCCAATTACAATCACCTCGTTCATCGCAAAGTGGCAGAACAGGCCGTTTTGAAAAATAAGTTCGATGTCACTGTCGGTCTTGCAGAAGAAATCCAGGGTAAACTCCAAAATATAGCCCTTGGCATTAGCAAAATCCTTAAAATAATGGATTTGCCCCGAGGTAATTGTCAGTACGGAATTTGCCGTTACTACCAATTCTTTTTCATCGACCACTACGGTCGCTCGGCCCTGCGAACACCAGATAAGGATATATTTCATCAACCTCTTGGGGCGGTCGATGTTTTTATATTCCTTAAAGGTTTGAAGGGTAACCATATAATCATATCGTAATTTACTTTTTGGTTCTGTATGCGATGCTGTTCCAAACTGTTCGTTTGAGCTCGTACACCTCGCATTTATCCTTCCCGAACGTTCGTTTTTCCACAAATTGAAAGCCAAGTCTTTTATAGAACCGTATCGCCTTAGTATTGGATTCTAATGGGTCGATCAACACTTCCGTAACGCTGTTGTCGGCAAAGCAACGCTCCAAGGCCAATAGCATCATTTCGGTGCCATACCCTTTGCTCAAGTTTTCCCTTTCGCCAATCCAAATATCGATGGCCCGTTTGTTTTTAGCCACATTTCCCCAATAATGCGACTCTTCTTCGGCCGGGTCGATGATTTGGATAAATCCTGTAGGTTTGCCATCTTTTTCCGCAATGAGCAGTTCCCTCCACTCCGGATTTCGGGCCAGTTCAAAGTCCCAATCCCAATCGTCGTTTGGATCCGAGGCAATGACGTGTTCCTGCTTGTCCCATTGGTCCAGCAGCGCCAAATCGGCTATCGTCGCCTTTCTAAGACCGATCATAGTTTTTGCTCGCTATTTATCCTTATCCCTCTGCATTCCCCTTGATTCCACAGGCTAAGCCCGTTCAGGTCGGCATGGATCCCGTGTTTTATCCTGATCAAGACCCAATTTCAAAATTAAAATATCTCCCTAAAAATATCAACCAATTATCGCCCCGATCAAAAGAAGAAGTAAAATCCCCATAATCGATCCACTAATGGTATACACCCGACGTACCCTAAAGTCTTGCCAATAATTTTTGGCGATTACAAAGAACAAAATGCCAGGTATTCCGAATATCAACCAAGCGGCCCCATGGTTGAACCAACCCTCCGCACCCATATTCGAGATGCCTTTTCCGGTCGCTTCCCAAATTCCAAAAAGAACAAGGAGTTTAACCACAAATTCAGCCAAGGGGTATATCAGCTGCGCGCTACCGCAGGCACATAAGGCAAAGGCAATCAACCATGTTTTTTTCGGATTCGGATTGGAATAACTCATTAGGGCCGCCAGTGCAATGACTATGGTAATGAGCCGCAACATCGAGGCACCGAATATAATCCCACCGGTTTCGTCGATAGGTTTGTTATTAAAAAGATGGTCAACCGACCAAGCGGATAGTACATAGGCGGAAAACCCACCCACTATCAAAAGGATGCCGTAAAATGACAACCTTGTCGATTTCGGTATCTCTTTGAACGATCCCATTTTTAAAAATGTTCCTTTTGTTATTTTTTGGCCTAGCATAACGTTCAAATATCATTCAGTTGTTACATTCCCCTTGCTGCCAGGAGGTAACCCCGTTGCGCTCGGCCTGACAGGGATTGCCATAGGTCTTTCCATCACAGCCGCACACTGGATTATACTCCATCGTACATGGCCCTTCACTGATTTTGGATTCGTCGATGCAATCCGTTTGTTTGGCCGAGCCACAGGAAAGAGCTATAAAGCTAAATCCTGTGAACATTGCCATAATACATCGTTTCAATAACTTTTTTGTATATGAGCTGTGGCTTTTCATAGGATACGGTGTTGGCGGTTCGTTTTTTTCCGTTAATATTATTCTGTTGGTTTGTCCAAGAATTTTTCAATCATTGGCACAACAAAATCACCCTCTTTCGTGTCAGGTTTTAAGGTTGTTATTTCTCCAATATATTCTCCGTGTCCGCCTGGAATTATTGCTAATTCTGAATTGCTAATTTGTCTATTTAATTCAATGGCGTGTTCGGGTGTAATTACGTCTTTGTCGCCAATTATTATTAAAGTCGGTACTTTGATAGATTTAATTTGCTCGTCTGGAATGTCC
The DNA here is from genome assembly GCA_041743085.1 of Flavobacteriaceae bacterium. Classification (GTDB taxonomy): domain Bacteria; phylum Bacteroidota; class Bacteroidia; order Flavobacteriales; family Flavobacteriaceae; genus JAFMPW01. Next base: position 75,894 of record JBGTNL010000022.1, on the reverse strand, counting down.
TTGAAATTTACCACTCGTTTTGCGTCTCTGTCGTGCATAACTTGTAAACCGCTTGAATCGGGTGCAACTTGTTTGTAGGCAGTTTTCAATTGTTCGGGCATATTTTCCAATTTCGCTTGTTTCATAAAATTCCAAAACCATTCAGGAACTCCGTTGCGTTTGGCAAGTGCAGAACCCAAAATAATCTTATTGACCATTTCAGGGTGTCGAATGGCGATTTGCAAAGTGGTTGTTCCACCATTACTGAAACCGAAAAAGTCCGCTTTGTCAATATTCAGGTTTTTAAGAAGTGTTGAAACGTCATCCGCATCTTGTTCAAATGATGAGTCTGCGTTTCTGTCACTTGTTCGTCCGTGTGCTTGTAATTCAACCGCAATTACTTTTCTATTTTTCGCGAATAATGGAATGACTTTTTCAAAGTTTGATTGAATTGTAGAACCGCCACCGTGAATAAGAACAAGTGGTTTGCCTTGTCCATAAATTTCGTAATACATTTTCAGTCCGTTCACTTCGGAATAGCCATTTGTGAAATGCAAAGTGTCTGTTGTTTTTTCCATTTCGCTTTTTGTTGTATTTGCTTTCTTTACTTTTTCGTTGCACGAAGTAAAGATTAAAAAAACCAAAATCAAAAATGTAATCTTTCCTTTCATTTTGTTGTTAATTTGTTAATTACGTGCTGTTTTTTAAATGACCGCCAACGCCGCGCTACGGGCAGTCCGTCGGTTTTTCGTTGTCATTCCTTTTTCGTCTGATAGTACAGAATTACAGCGCCACCATTAAAGGTTTTAGTCTTAATGAGTTTAAAAATAACCCTGTCTTTTATGTCTTCAAATAATGACAAACCTTTTCCTTCCACCATTGGATGTATGCAAAGTTGGAATTCATCAATCAAGTTAAGTTTCATTAGTTGTATAATTAAACTGCGACTACCAACAAAAATATCTTTACCTGACTGTTGCTTGAGTTCTAAAACTTCATCTTTTAAGTCACGCTTTGCTATGGTTGCACTTTCCCAATCTACATTTTTAATCGTATGAGAGAAAACGATTTTTGGAATTTTGTCAATAGCTGTGGCAAAGTCGTTCATTGATTTTTCTTCGGAAGGATTTTCTAAAAACGTGCGCCAAAATTCCATAAGTTGATACGTTGTTCTGCCGTATAGAATTGCGTCTCCCTGACCTAATAATTCTGTATAATGCTGATGTATTTCTTCATCTGGAATTCCTGCCGTATGGTCGCAAATTCCGTCAAGTGTCATATTTAATGCTGCAATTGTTTTCCTCATATTATTTTATCTATTCAACTTTTGATTTTCGTAAATCTTTTCTCCAATGACCGCCAACTTTTTCATAAAAACGTATCTTATTTTACCGATTGATAAGTCAGGGCAACCATGCCGGATTTATGGCCCTCTGCCTTTACCAAATTCAGCTTTTTTCTTTCTCTTATCGCATTGAACAACGGTTTGCCATCTCCCAAAATGATAGGGCATATAGCGAGCCTGATTTCATCTATCAGGTTGAGGTTTAGGAAGGTCGAAATCAACTTGGCGCCACCATACAGCCAGATGTTCTTTCCTGGTTGTTTTTTTATCTTGTGAATAGCTTGTTCAATATCAGACTTTACCACTATGGGATCGCCCTCAAATGCTTTACGGGAAGTGGAAAAGACATACTTGGTCATTTTGCCTGTTTTGTCGTAAAAGGTCTTTTCAAAATCGGGGCTATCTTCCGGAGGATCGTAAGCACCCCACTTTTCATAGCTGACACGCCCGTAGAGCATGGTATCGATTTCGTCCAGAAACTGGTGCAATACCTTTCCCGTTTCCTCTGAAAAGATAAGCCAGTCAATTTCGGCGTTCGGGCCTTCGATGTAACCGTCCAATGAGACCGCAAGGCTCAATATTACTTTTCTGTTATTGTGTTCTTTTTCCATTTTATTTTTATTCCAGTGATGCCATTTTTCTCCAATTCCACCCCATCCAAAACCTCAAAACCGTTCTTGAGATAAAATCCCAATGGCGATATATAGTTTTTACCATTTTGCTTCGATTCCGTGCTGTTGTCGATGACCCATCCGTTCAGTTCGGTTTTCCTTTGTTTAGTCAAATCCAAAAACTTTGAGCCCAACCCTTTTCCCTGTTGGGACGAGTCGATGAGCATGGCAAACCATCGTTCACCATCCCGCATAAAATAGACAAGCCATCCCTTGATCGTATTGGTTTTATCGGTCAAAATGATATGGTTTTTGTCCGCAAGATTTTCCAAATACTTTTCAAAGTCGACCAAGGTGGGTAGTGCCAATTTCTTGGGATACTCCTTGTTCCAAAGAGTTACAATTTCCCCTTTTTGTTGCTTGTTCAAGACTTTGGTTTCTGTAAATTCCATTTTATACAAGAATTATTGATGTAAAACCGGATTGGAAACAGGGATGTCCGGCAACACATTAATTTTAAACCCATAACGACTCACTAAATCGATGACAGGGGCACCATCAATTACTATATCGGCAGTTTCCATCCGGAGAATGTTATCACAATCCTCCAAATCAAAATTGATTTTGAAGTTTGGAAATTCTTTTTGGAGTTTTTCCAGAATAAAATCCGCTTCTTTTTCGGTCTGTATGTTTGTTTTAAATACTTCTACCATAGTTAAAATTATCAATGTTCTAAACTCCAAATTGCCTAAAATGATGGTCCAAATGCTTGTAAGTCAAAATATGCCACTCATTTGCTGTCATCTTGCCAAAAAATGGATGGAGCCTGTTCTCGAACTCTGTTCTGCTTCTTTTTTGCAATTCGCGGATTTTTGAAACAAATTTTAATTTTTCGGTTTCAAAATCCCTTTCGTCTGCAATCACCGAAGCTTCATCTGCCTCAATCCCTTTTGCCATCGCCGTATCATCTTTGGTAATTTCAAAAAGTAGTTCTTTCCGTGTTTTTTCATCCAAAGCGACCATTATGATTTCTTTTTCTCCCAGAGTTTCTTTGGTCACTTCACAACAATGCGCCAACATTTGACTACAGGTCATCTTGCCTCAATTTGGTAAGTTATTCCTGTTCAAACTATTCAACAGAGTTAGAAATTGCGCTGCTATTTGTTTAGAAAATAAGCTATCCATTTTTTAGTTAGAAAGACCTTTATCTGTTATAGGTTGATTTTATGTTGTACTTCCGTTTAGGCACATATACCGCAGTTTTTATACCTCTTAAGTTAGTGATTGGCATTTTTGACCCTTCAATTAATTTTTCCACACAGGTACTTTAATATAACTATCATTATGCCACTTGATTTGCAAAGGTTTGTCCGCATCTTTTATCGTCTCCTCTGATACGGGATTTCCTGAACCATAGTTGATAATTTCAAAAGGATGTTTATTAATGTTGAGCAAAATTACAAGACGGCTGCCTTTGTTTATTTTTTTACTTACAAAGCGGGTATTGCTAAAAGGAATACTTTCTTTTTTATTGGGCTGTAAAAGTTGTCGTTTTGTATGGTCTTTGGCGTAGCTAGCCCTGCCAACATAGCGGGTCAGGAAGAAATAGTTTCCGTTGGACATTAACTCATATAAAGCCAATGAAACATCCATATCCTTTTTATTGATAGTTGCAAACAGGTTTCCAGTGAACGAACCATTCATTAAAAAATCTTTTTCAAAAGGCAGTGTCTTAAAACTCAAGCCATTGCTCACATCAAGCGAGTCAAAAACTATTTGTGGGGTGAAGTAATTATTTTGACTTTCTCTATCCTTAAAATCTACCCCTTGTTTTTCAAATGCCTCCTTTTTAGGTTTATAATTTGTCAAGGCAGTATGATCCAAATAGAAGGTTAAAGTATCATTGTTTATTTTTTGCAATGATGGAGCATGTTTCCATTGGTTTGTTCCCATTACTTGATAGTTAACCTGATCTTTTAAAATTTCTGGTTTGGGTTTGCCTTTCAAAATATAATCCATCCAATCGTAAGCTAAACGCATCATATTAACGTTGGCTACGCTATCAATTTCATAGGCCATTAAGTTTTTAGCAGGTCTTCGTTGTGCCCCCCAATGGTCATAAGGTCCTATTACTAAATAATGATCCGCATTTTTGTTGTATTTGTTATGAAGCTTAAAGTAATTAATAGCCGCAATTTGCGAACCATCATAGTAACCCGTTGTAGTCAGAATCGGTATATTAATTTTAGCATACTCCTCTGGAGTAGGAACCATTGATTGCCAATAACTGTCATAATCTGGATGAGATAACCATTTTTGGAAAATAGGATTTTTATAGCCCGCCAGACTATCCATATTTTTAAATGCAATGCCATTCTCGAACCATTCAAAAGGCAAGCTTCTCCTTAGAGGCTCTTTTTTATAAATATTATCGTGAGACCAGTACAAACCTAAATTCATTTGCACATTATTTTCCATTGGCACATCATATCCTGGCATAACGGCTACTTGCGGAACAATTGTTTTTAAGGCGGGATGGATGTTTTTAACTGTTGCCCATTGCGAATAGCCTGTATAACTGCCGCCATACATCCCTACAGTTCCATCACACCAAGGTTGTTTGCTTATCCAATCAATAATATCGTAAATGTCTTTTCCCTCATGTTCATAAGGAGCGTAGTTTTTTAAGTCTGTTCGAATACCACGGGCATATGCTACAATACCAACATAATCGCTATCTGCTGATTTTTTCCCAAATATTGCATCATTTTCATCTTGGAAATAAGTCGTATAAAATAAAATTGCGGGTAAAGGAATTGTGTCTGTTTTTTTTCGAACTATGATTGCTGAAATATCAATACCACTTTTTGTTGGAATTATGACACTATCCTGAATGATGTAACTGCTGTCATTTTGCGTTGGTTGTTGAGCAATTATTGTCGAACACGTTGTCAGTAAGAGAAGGATGTGAAAAAAATTCTTCATTGATTTTTATAACTGATTGACAGTTCGTTTTAGAACAACCGCTGTATGATATAGGCCGAATCGATTTTTTTCATCCCGATTCTGGTATAAAAGCCCTCGGCCTCCTGATTGGAGTGCAGAATCAATTTGCAACGCTCCCCGGCCATTTGCTTGGAAAGCTCAACCAGTCGTTTTCCAATACCTTTTCCCTTGTAATCGTTACGCACTGCCAAATCGGACAGGTAACAGCTATAACAGAAATCGCTGAGGCAGCGAGAAACTCCTATTAGCTTTTCATTGTGCCACGCCGTCACGACCAGATTGGCATTGGCGAACATCTCTACGATTCTTTTCGTATCCGTCTTGTCCTCGATGGGGAAATAGCCTGAATTTTCAAACAATTGGAATAGGTCTTCCACTTTTGGGACTACGTTTTTCTTGTATTTTATTTCATCCAACATCATTGTTCAACTATTTTATCGATATGCGTCAAGTGAAATTTCCTTTAATGGATTCCCTCCATCAACAAACAACTTACCATTGGGTTTCAAGGCTTTGGTAATTTGACGGAGTGCCTTTTTGCCCGCTTCGGGATGTCTTCCGTCCAAGGCCCCGACCCTGACCGCAAAAGCTAAATCGAAGGGTGTTTCATTGGGTTGCAGTTCAAAATCCTAAATGGAAACCTGCCGAAAGGTTAACCGATCCAATTCGATTTCTACTTGGGAGTTTTTCACGGCCTGTGCAATCGCCTTTTCGGAACGATCAATGGCCAGAATATGACCATTCCCGATTAGATGGGCAATCGCCCGAGCCGCCGCACCGGGGCCACAGCCAATCTCCAGTACGCGCATATCCGGTTGCAACGGCAGCACTTTGACGATTGCCTCTAATCTGGGGGAAATTTTCATTTCTTGCTTTACTTCTTTTTAGCTGTTCTATGTTCAAGGTTTGTCCCTTCCGATAAACCGTTCTTTTCCAAGGAGGAAGTTTATCGCCCTTGCTACATTCTTTTCAATGCTTTTTTCGGTCCTCAGGAAGGAAATGTATTTTATGATTTCCTTTCGCCTTGACGCGGGCAGCCTATTGAACACCTTCTTGGCCTTTGGATTTTCCTTAAGGGCCTTTAACAATTTAGGATGGGGTTCGACAGTTCTTTCCGTTGGGTCAAACACTACCGTAATCTCCACCGTTTCCCTGACCCGGTTCGGGGAGTTTTCCAACATCGTGGTGTTTACATACAACCTCCATTCCCCCCGATATTTGACCAGCATCTGTACGTACTTTTTGCCATTGACCGTACCGCAGATAGGGATGGGCCCTTTATCCTTTCCCGCTTGCCCGAACAGTTCGTCAAGAATTTTTTCGGGAACGAGTACAAACGGGTTGATTCCGATTATGTCCAGTTTTGCCTCGAATTTGTTCAATGCTGCATGCCTTTATTCATTTTAAAAATTCCTTTTGGTTATCCTTTGCTGAACCACAATCCCTTCTCCTTCAAAGCTTTTTGGAGTTTTGGGATGGAACTCGGCCCCATACCGTGCAACTTCAATATATCACTTTCGCTGAACTTGGAAAGTTCGTTTAGAGTTATAATGTTTTTACTTTCCAGTGCCCGCCTTGCAGGTGCCGAGAGCAAGGAGAGAAAACCGTCCTTAGGTTTGCGTTCTTCTTCACAGACCGGACAAGTGGGGCAGTCGCTACTTTTGTAATAGACATGCCCCTGTGGACAGGTTCTTTTCGTCTTCTTAGGCATTGTTTTCAACGATATCCCTTAATTTCGCCAACGCCTTTGGCCAAGTGGACTTAAAATAGGATTCCCACTCCGGGGCGGTGTCAATTCGCACCTCCACCGTCGTTGAACCTCCTTTCGGAATAAAGGTGTATTCTTCCAAGGCACCGGCAAAGGCTTCCACCTTTTCCCCTTCGGTAATTTCCTTTCCATTTTCAACGATGCCCAAATGCTCGATACTCACAAAATCATTGGACCTGTTTTCTTTGATACGGCTTACCATTCCCGAGGTTTTGCCGTTTTCCTCCTCGCCCAAAAAGAGAATTTTCGAGCCTTTTTCCCAAGAGCCCTCATATTTTGACGTAGGGTTGAACTCCGAGGTCCATTGCTTAAAAGTCTCGTTGTCTAGCATTGATCGATATACCTTTTCGACCGGTGCCTTGATAGTAGTTTCAAATTGCAGTGTTTTCATTTTTTGTGGATCTGCCTCTACATATTTTTTGAAGTTGTCGATGATGGCCTGCCAACCGTCTTTTTGCATCTCTACCGAGTTTTCAGCTTCGGCATCAAAAGTGGTCGTAACTTTAGTGCTACCGCCCAAGTCCTCAAAAATGGTGGTGGCCTGTCTGCCGTCGGTCATGGTATAGCTGATTTTCTTTAGATCGACGACTTCGTCATAAACGGCCTCGAAATCGAACCCGAAACTGCCGTCCTTGGCCTCCATTCGAGCAGCATATTTTCCGCCGACGCTTAGATCGTTTTCCGCTCTGGGGCAATGCCATGAGTCATCGGCAAAGTTCCATTGGGTAATGTGCTCGGGCTTGTTCCAGCTTTCCCAGACCTTTTTTGGACTTGCATTTATGTTCTTACCTACTGTGATTTTAGTTGCTTCCATTTTCTCTTGATTTTAAATTTATAGTGATGTTCGTTTTTCTGATAATCCAATTGCATTATTTTTTATACTGCCAAAACCGGTCCTTTCCTTCGGCTATCCATTCCAAAGATTGTTCTATCCGCTGTTGCCGAGTAGCCTCAGTTTTTGCACCCGTTATCCAGACCAAATAGTTTTTGCGGAAAGAAGGGGATTTTGATTCAAAGACTTTATTCGCATTTGGGCTGGCCTCCAATTCCTTGGCAAAATAATCGGGTACCTCAATGGTTTTGGGTTTGTCCGACTTCGGCCGTTCGATTTTTATTCCCTTCTCATTTAGGACCATCGCCTCTTTCAGCATTGCTTGGAATTCCCGCTCTGGTGGCAATTCCGAAATATCCGTGACCTTGCCCAAAAACCTTTTAATGGGCTTTTGGTCCTTACTCCCTTTCAGTCGGGGGTCGCTCATTAATTCCGCCTTTATGAATGAAAACGAACAATGGTTTTTATAAGAAGCCATCACGCACATAAAATCCTCTTTGTAGTCAAAATGAGGGATGCCCCATTTGATGGCCTCCTCCACTTCGGGACAGGTAGCGTGAACAAGTTGCCGCCAACGTTCCAATATGGGTTTTGCGAAATCTTCCGATTTGGCGATGTATTTGTCGACTTTAGGATTCAATTGTGCCATTGTTATTAATTCTTAATTTATTGTGATATTCGTTTTTTGACCAACCATTGCGAGAGCTAGGGCAATGTGTATTTGGCATCATCTTTTCCGATAATAAATACTGTCCCTGCGGGATCCATGATCCAGTGGTTTTCTTTAGGGATTTCTTCCAGTTCATCACAGGTTTCGATCCCTCTGGATAGCAGATATTCCGTTGCTTCCTCCACATTCGGGGTCTTCAACTCCAGCCAGGTTTCGGCATGGGTATAGTTGTCCACGCAGTCCAACCATATGGTATTGTGCCCGAACTTGACTTCATGGGTCCTTGATACGGTCGGATTGTTGATGGATTTTTCGGTTACCTCCAGTTTTAGGATATCTCTATAAAAAGATACCGTATTGTTATATTTCGATTTTGGAATCTTAATCGCTATGTTGATTCCGCCACTGAATTTTATCTTGCCCATAGTTTTGTTGTTGCTATTCGATGCATAGGAACCGACACTTTCACGCATCGGGAATCTCCGGCTCCACCAGTTTTTTCAGTTTTTCCAAGGATTCCTGCCAGCCCAGATAGCACATTTCCGCAGGAATGACCTCCGGAATCCCCTCCTGTACAATATGAAGGTCGGTACCACAGGAAACCTTGGTCAGCTTGACCGTGACGGTCATCTCCCCGGGCAGGTTGGGGTCGTCGAATTTATCGGTGTACCGGATGAGCTCGTTGGGTTTGATCTCCAGATATTTCCCCCCGAACGAATGTCCGTTGCCCGTTGTAAAGTTGGTAAATGACATTTTATGAGTGCCCCCGGTTCTGAAATCCAGCTCATGCACCTTGCAGGTAAACCCAAATGGGGGCAGCCAGAAAGCCATGGCATCTGCGTTGGAAAAGGCCTTGAATACTTTTTCTGGGGATGCAGTTAGTACCCTATGTAATGTTACACTATTGTTTGACATGATGTTTGTTTTTAGTTATTACTCCTTATTTATTTGATATTTACACGCTTTCTTATTATCGAAATAATGGGCGGTATTTGTGCCGGTTGTTATAAATTATCCAACCCAAAATTGCGGCCATTGGAAGGGTTAGAACCAATCCACTGATTTCCCCACAGATGTTGACCAGAAGGATGCCTACCATTACCGGAAGTATGACCAAAGCCCCCAAAGCCCTTGTCTTGGGAATAATGACCAATAGGCCGCCCATGATCTCGGCGACAGCGATCAAAGGCAATAGCCAACCGAGTTGCATTATTGCCTCGAAGTCTTTGACGGTTTCCTCCGGCATATCTTCCGGAACGGGCATGTAATGAAAAAACTTGTCCAATCCGGCGTTGATGAACATTAACCCGAATAAGAGTGCTAGGATATAAAGAATCTTTTTTTTCATTGTTATTGGTGTTAAGAGAGTGTTTCTTTTTTTCTAAACTTCACGATCCGTTCTATAAAGTTCAAGGGCAAGGGTCTGTCATTCGGAAACTGTATCACGGATTTGGTTACTTTCAACCCGACCAATTCTTTTGCGAACGTTTTCAAAAATGCCTCGCTCCATGGATTTGCCAATGAAATATGTTTGGCATAGGTCGAATAGTATATCAGGTATTTTTTCCCGATTTTAAATGCGGGAATTTGATAGCTGATTACTTCTTCCGCTTCCGGTGCTATTTCGTGGACGACCTTGCGGATGGATTGCATCCTATCCTGTACTTCTTTTGGAAATACTTTGTGGTACTCGTCAATTGATTTGTAGTCCGTTTTAGTCATGGGTCTTGAGTCTAAGATTGTATATGTACGAGACCGCAAGAATGGCACCGATTACGATCGGCATCAGGATATTCGCGATTTCGCCATCGACCATGGCGTGGCTTATTACGGCAAATATCAAGTTGAACGTCAGACCGGCGTAGGCCCATTCCTTGATTTTTGGGTGTAACGCAGGTATGATCAGTGCCGTTGCACCCAAGACTTTGCATATAATCAGGGCATGGGCAAAGTAGTCTGGATATCCCAATGGTTCGGTCCCGGCAGTAGCGTATTCCGGAGCGAACAACAGGGTACCCAAGGGCATTAGCCCCTCGAAAAGGAAAATGATACCTGTGGCCACCCAAAAAATGATTTTGTTTTTCTTCATGATAGGTTGTTTTAATATGGTTATTGTACGTTGTTTTCTAACCCCTAAAATTCCGAAATCAAATCCATTAAAAATAGAACAAACCCGACACGGACTCAATAGGTTCTTTACTTATTGATACAAATTTAGAAGGAAATCCTTTGGAAAACAGGTGTGAAAACGGCGGTTAAAGGGGGGTATTCCGCCAAGTGTTGGAATTAAGAAAAAAATGCGGATAAAATGCTTTTTGACGCTACGGTAGCGTAAGCGCGTGAATTGCGACCTCTCGGTTTTTTCCCTTTAACCGAACATTACCCAATAATTTGCTCTCGTATTCTTTACTGATATTCAATAGAGACAACAAATCGGAACTTATCAGAATTTCCTCTTTCAATTCGCCGCACTTACCCAAGATACGGGCAGTAGTGTTCAGCACATCCCCGGAATAGGTAATGTCCCTTTTGACGATGCCCACTTCCCCCGCCACCACATTTCCGGAATGGAATCCAGCTTTGAACGAGGGAATCCGGCCATATCGTTCTTGATAATAGGTTACTTTACCGGCCAAGATGGCCTTGATGTCAAAAAAGCACTTTAGGCAGTGCTGCGCTTCAGTACCTTCCTTGTAATCCCAGGCCACCACCACTTCATCGCCTACATATTGGTAAATGTTGCCTTTATTTTCGATGATAGGATCCGTGATATCGGCGAAGAAATCCTTTAGAAAACTATGATATCGTTCGTTACCCAAATTTTCGGCAATAGCGGTGGAATCGTTAAGGTCGAGGAACATAAAAATGCGTTTTTCCTCTTTTGGGGTGTTGTAGCGCCCACGAAGGATGTTCCAAAAGGTTCGGTGGCCGAATTTACTATTTATCTGGAGCATGAGTTGTGTGAACTCTACGATAAATGCCCAGACCAATGCATTTTTTAGCGGGTATGGGTCTGTGACGAAATCCCAAAAAGCCCGCTGCGTTTCAGGATCTGATAGTGGTTTTCCCGTTCGAATAGGTACCATGGAAACGCCCATGACCACGGTAATGAATACCACAATAAGCACAAAGCTTATCCCGACGAACGCAATGGTTTGGCCATAGGGCTTGTCCCTAAACCTTTCGTTGACATAGAACACCAAAAGACTACCGCCCAAAAGGGCACCGATAAACCCTGGTACCATATTCCGGAAGACGGAGTTCCAGAAGGAATACTCCGGCGAAGGGCCCAAGGAATAGTAGGTGTGCAGTTGCAGGTGGTCGTACACCGCAATAGCAAAACCCAAAAAAAGCCACAGGAGCATGATAATGCCCAGTTGTCGTAGCTTTATTTGGGTCGCGGTTTTCATTTTTCAATTAGGGTTCAGGCATTTGCCAGATGTTTGCCAATAGTTACAATTTGATGGGTATGCCGCTGTGTATGGAAGAGGATAAACCGAAGCCATTCGTAACGGGTCAAAAGTCCAAAAGTGGGCAGTTCCATATCCTTGCACAGCGCTTCCAGATCGGTGGTAACGGCGATGGATTTCAGATGGTCTTTGATTTCCTTGATTTTTTGAATCAAAGTATCCTTGTCGTGTGGTGGAGGGCCGGGGGCAATGGAAGGATCTGTTTCAAACTTGAGGTCAAAGTTCAGGAACAAATCTTTTACGGCCTCCACTTTTTCGTCATGAGGTCTATTTGCTTTGGTAGTTTTGGAATCTGGAATACCGCTACCGCAGATGATGATGTGCTCGGCGGTCTGGCCTGCTGTCCAACTGCCCTCGAAAGGGACTTTGTTCAGTGTTGTTTCGTCAAATTCTGACAGCTCGTCGCTTAGCTTTCTGAACGTGCTTTCAATGTCTTTTGTCAAGTTTTCTTTTTCCATTTTCTTCGTTTTGAAATTGAGTGGCCTATGCTTCCACTTTTGGTTGTTCAAAGACCATATAGCTCTTGATTTCCTTTACCTTTCCATTTTCCAGTTCGTACACATCGCAGAAAAAACTGTTCTTCAACGACCCATCCTTCTCTTTTGAAGTAACCGTCCCGGTTCCGGCTACTTTGTTGCCTTCTTCGATCAGATCGCCTATAGTGCCCGAAACGATTTCTGGCACATCTTAAAGAATTTTCCAACGGCCTCCTTTCCGGGTTCCAGATCAAAAAATCCTGGCCATCCCATTTTTACATCTTCGGACATAAACGACAATGCCTTTTCGACATCTTGGTTTAAAAAAGCGTCGATTACCTGTTTTACTATTTCTTTGTTATTCATGAGAGTACTATTTAAATGTTGTTTTTAAATTTTTTGCTTCAATCTTTTATGATTTTGGTGTTTTGGTCATGAACCAATTGCCAGCCTTCTCTATCATTTCTAAATACGAGTATGAGATATGCATCGCTTTCATAAATTGATTTACCCAAAGAATCATTCTCAATGTATTTATATTGTAAAAGAGCATATCCTAAAGAATCACTGCTCTCGGTATTTAGAATATTTCCCTTCCATTCCCAATTCTTTTGCTCGAACCAGTTTTTGTGAAAGTCCATGAAAGTTTCCTTAGAATCCATTTTATCCCCATTGGGAGAAATCATCGATACATCATCGGCAACCGTTGGTCCGAGTTCTTCAAGATTTCTGTTTTCGATGGCATTTAGATGGATTTCAAGCCCATTGAGGAAAGATTGCTTTTGTCCAGCATGCTTTTCTCGCGAATTGCAGGCCACAGACAGAATAATGGCAAAGACTACTAATCCAAAATTTTTCATGTTGATTGTTTTCATGTTCGGCAAATTTCCGATTCCCTATCGTGACTGGATAGAACAAATCCGACAAGGATTTTAATTCCATACAAAAGTGGGAATGAAACAGATAATTTTTAGGGTGTGAAAACGGCAGTTATCAAGGTGGATTCCGCCAATGTTTGCAATTGAACGCTAATGGAGGTGGAAAAGGCTGGAATCAAACGCTCACCAACAATATTATGCTAGGTATGTAGTATTGTCAATGTTGTGGTGTTCGGAAATTTTACCATTTCGTTGTTATACCGCTCCTTATATTCCAACGGGCTTAGGCCTGTAATTTTTCGGAACACCTCGCGAAATGCCTTTTCATCCGAATACCCTACTTCGTACATTACCTCGTTGATTGTTTTGCGGGTGGTTTCCAAGGCTTTTTTGGCCACCTCTATTTTTACACGTTGCACATATTCCAATGGGGTGTTTCCGGTGGCTTTAATAAACCGCCTATCGAATTGTCGCCTGCTTACAGGGAACCTGGATGCTATTTCTACGATCGAGATTTTTTCTTCCGGTTTATTTTCGATATAGTTCTGGGCTTCTTTCACTATTTCGTCATCGTGCATTTTTTGGCCTTTGAAAATAATGAACGAAGATTGACTTTGTCGGTCCATTTCAATCTGAAATACTTTGGAACAGAAAATTGCCGTTTGGCGGTCATAGTATTTTTCCACAAGGTAAATCATTAGGTTCAAAAAGGAATAGGCACCCCCATTAGTGTAAATTCCATGTTCATCGGTAATCAGTTTGTCGGTTTGCAAGTTTACCTTGGGGAACCTTTTCCTAAAATTTTCCGAAGCTGCCCAATGGGTGGAGCAATTTTTGCCATCCAATAAACCCGCTGCAGCAAGTAGAAACGCCCCAGTGCAGATACTCGCTATTTCCGTTCCGTTTTTATACTGTTGCCGAAGCCAATCGATAAGCGATTGGTTTCCTGCTATGGCCGTTTCGTAGCTGTGGTTCAATGAAGGAACAATAATGAGGTCGCTTTTCTTTATGGTCGCAATATCCGTTCGGGGCTTCACGGAAAATAGCCCGTCGTAGAAATCCACTTTTTTGGAAGTCCCTGCCAAATCTATGGCAAACACTTCCTTTTTACCCCTTTCTTTCCAATGGGCATTGGCCCGTGTAAATATTTTATAGGGGCCGACGATACTGCTCAGGTTGTTCTGGCCTTCGGGCACCAAAATGGTCAATCGTTTCATTTTGTCTTTTTGTAAAGATATAATGATTTTATGTCCAAATCAACCCGTTACAAAGTCCATATTACCGCCCTCTATTATGGTTTTTAGATATTAATTTTGAATCAAATAGTAATCAGAGAAAAATACGACTATTGAATTAGTTGTAAAAGGAACAGATTTTTAACCCATTAAAACAAACAACAAAATGGCAGATATTATTCATAGAGTAGGTATTAAGGCTCCGGTTTCAGAAGTGTATAAGGCACTATCATCAGTCGATGGAATTGCGGGCTGGTGGACTCAAAATACTTCCGGTACATCCGCAGTAGGAAAAACAATAGGTGTACGCTTTCACTCAAAAGAAGGAGAAGAGGTCGGTAGTATGGACATGCTCGTCAAGGCTCTCGAACCTGATAAAGAGCTGCATTGGCACTTTACTGCGGGACCGGAAGAATGGATTGGCACGGATGTGATATTCAACTTACATCAAGAAGAGGATTACACGATCGTTCTCTTTGGTCATAGGAACTGGCGTAAGGCCGTCGAATTTACTGCACATTGCAGTATGAAATGGGCCATATTCTTACTAAGCCTTAAAGAACTTGTGGAAACGGGCAAAGGCAAGCCCTCGCCCCATGATATAAAGATAGACAACTGGAATTAGTTCCTGTTTTTTACTTGTAAAAACTGTTATCCAATGGAAGACAAAAGTTTTAATATCGCTATTGAAGTAGAAAAACCGACAACTGAAGTCTTTGAGGCCATTAACGATGTTCGAGGATGGTGGTCCGAGAACCTAATAGGTAAGACCGATAAACTTAACACCACCTTCTCGCATCGTGATAGATACCTTACTGTAACTTTCAAGATTACCGAAATGTCACAACGAAAAATCGTTTGGGAAGTCGTATCAAGCCATAACAATATGTTTTTGGACAACCTGCACGAATGGGAGGGCACAAGAATTGTTTTTGAAATATCAGAAAATGACCACAGGACACGAATCAGGTTCACACATGAAGGATTGACACCCCAATTTGAATGCCACAAGGTCTGTTCAAAAGCCTGGGGCTTTTTTATCAACACCAGTCTCAAGAATTTTATCGAGACCGGAAAAGGGGATATCATCTCCAATGATTATGCCTCCTTTACCACTTCCATAACGGTAAATAAACCAGCGGAAGAATTGTATGAAGCGGTCAATAACGTTCGTGGATGGTGGCTGGAGGACATACAGGGCGATACGTCGAACCTCAATGGGGAATTCAAATATTATGAAGGGAAAATAATCGAGTTTCACTTCAGGATTATCGAAATGGTACCCCATGAAAGGATTGTATGGCTGGTGCAAGACCAAAATTTCAAGAACACAGAAAAACAGGAATGGAAGGGTACCACAATCCTCTTTGAAATTTCGGAACAAGAGGACGGAACCCGACTTCGCTTCACGCATCTAGGCCTTGTCCTCACGCTTGATAGCTACGAGCCCTGCCAAAATGCCTGGGGCAACTATATCAATGTCAGTTTGCGCAACTTGATCACCGAAGGCAAAGGGCAGCCAAACAAATGGTAATTTGACGGATTTAAGGGTTTACCGGAGATTGAAGTGACCAATTATTTGAAAGGCCAGAAAGGAGAGTACTCTCCGTTCTGGCCTACCTAAGTTGTTGCCTATTGGCCTTTTACGATGCTTCAGGCATTTTCCAAAGTTTCAATATCGAACTTTTTCATTTTCATATAGGCATCCATGACCTTTTTGGCCTTGTCGGGATTGCTCAATAGTTTCGGCAAAACTGTGGGTACGATCTGCCATGATACCCCGAATTTGTCCTTTAACCAGCCACAATTGCCTTCGCTTCCCCCATCCGAGGTCAGCTTTCCCCAATAATGGTCGATTTCTTCCTGGGTTTGGCAGTCCACGACAAAAGATACCGCTTCATTGAATTTAAACTCCGGACCTCCGTTCAATCCCATAAATTTTTTGCCGTTGAGTTCAAAGGTCACGACCATTTGGTTGTCTGCGGTTATCTTTGAATTTTTGAAGATCGAACAATAAAATTCTGCTGCTGCCTGGGCCTGTCCATCAAACCATAGGCATGGATAAATCTGATTTTCCATTTTTTGTCTTTTTAAAGGTTAAACAATTAATTACAGCACAATATTAGAGGAGGGGCACGCCTGAAAATAGAACAATGCCGACAAAATCAGTTCCCTGAAGGGGCTTCAAGACCGAGATAGTCTTTTGGAGTGATATTGGTAAACTCCCTAAACGAGCGAATAAAATGGCTTTGGTCCGCATACGAATTATCATAGGCGATATCGGATAAGTTTTTGAATCGTTTATGTTGTAATTGCCGGAAAGCGGCACTAAACTGACTGATTCTACGGAATTTGTCGGGCGTGATTCCGATATGTTTTTTGAACATCCTTTGGAATGTCCTTTCCGTCACATAAAGTTCGTCTTGTACCTTTTTCAAGGTCTGTTCACAAGGGTTTTGCGCAAGTTTGGAGGTAGCATATTGTATCAGTTCTGTCTCCGCCTTTACTTTTTTGGCCAGACTGAAAATATAATGGTTAAGCAGGTTCATCATGTCTTCGGTCGAATGGGCGTTTAGCAACTGTTCCTGTAAATTCAACCTTTTTGATGATTTCAATAAATTCAGTTCAATGGGATTGTCTGTCAGCTCCTCCGCAGATAATCCGAACGAAGCGGACAATGAGAACGGTTTGAAAAAATAGGCTATCAAAGTGAAATTGTCATCAAGGGTCAATGTTTCCGGAAATACGGTTTGCCCGAATAAGGTCAGGTTGTTTGAGTTGCCTTTGATCTTTCCTTTGGTCGTTTGGAACAGCAACGTTGGCGTCCCATTTGCAAATAAGGGCAGAACGAACGGAGTGGTTACTTGAAAATTCTCAATAACCAGTATGCTCTGAACAAAGCCGGAAATTTTCTCGTCGGGTATCGGGTTTTTAACTTTCAAGGTGTATCGATGTATTTGTCAAGCTTTCGGATAACGGTGGATGTTACTATGAACTGTACGTTTGTTTTAGATTCCATTTGCCTTCTTTTTAAAGAATTGCTTGGCAGAATAGGCAATCGGCAAACCTACACATAGAAATAAAATACCTATTGCGGTCAAAGCACTTTTAAGCTCAAATGGCCGAGGCCCTATTTTGCTTAATGGGATGATGACCAGATGGGTCATTGACCATGCCGTTAATGCGATGATCAAACTATTGAGGACTATTCTATGATGCAATATTTTAAGCTTGGGATAGACTATAAAAAATACCGCAACACATGCAAACGCAATGGTAAAATGAAAAAATAGTCCGACTACAATCATATCAATGCCGCCTTCAAACGCTTTATCTCCGAACATTCCGCTGGCAATATATTTTAGTACGATATCAGGTGGAATTTTATTGCTGATATAGGCTTGTACAAAAGCTGCGACAATGTCCAACGAGCCTGCAATTACCGTAGTGTTCAAGATTTGTCGCCACATACCGTTTCTATGCACAATTATTATCCGGCGCTTTCCACACTGGAAGCAATCTTTGTGACCTATTAAGTTTCCCTAAAGGCCTAATTGGACCCATTCTTCCTAATTGCCAACATTTCGGAGTGTTTGTCATCCATTTTTTCTTAAAATGATATGGGCCGCATTCTCTCCGTACAATTTTTGTACATCGGTAAATCCCAGCTGGTGCAAATCAATACCCGAGAATACATGTTCTCCGGATCCCAGAAAAATAGACGGGAAAGCAAGATGCGTTTCATCTATTAGGCCCGCTTGTAAATATTGACGGATGGTCGATGTCCCTCCACCGATGTGTATGTCTTTGCCCTGCCCGTCCGGCAGGCGGGCATTGGCAACGTTCTTAGCTTTTTCCAGAGCGGATTCGATGCCGTCCGTGACAAAATGGAAAGTTGTCCCTCCTTTCATCGTGATCGGTTCCCTTTTATGGTGTGTCAGGATAAATACCGGAACATGATAGGGCGGTTCTTCGCCCCACCAGCCTTTCCATTCATCATCCCGCCAGGGCCCGCGAATGGGCCCGAACATATTGCGCCCCATGATCCATGCCCCAATATTCTCCATTGATTTTTCGGCAAATTCATTGTCCGTTCCTTCGGTTCCGCCCTCTTTTCCCATCATCTTTTGAAACATTTTTGTGGGGTGCATCCAGCCATGAAGCTCCTCGCCCCCTATTCCCAGAGGATTCTCCTTGTCTTGATTGGGTCCGGCTCCAAAACCATCCAGGGAAATCGAAAATGCCGATACTTTTACTTTGCCCATCTTTGTCCATTTATTTGTTCTTTGTTTTCTCTTCAAGCTCCAACAGTGCCTGTCTCCACTTTTCCGCTGCGCTTGTAATTGGCAATAATGACCCCACTTGGTGTAACGGTACTGTCCACTAATGTAAATGCCGCCGGAATCGTTCCATCGTCAAACAACTTTTTTCCCCTGCCAAGAGTCAGCGGATGAATTTTGAGCCGGAGTTCGTCCACTAAATCATGCTTCATTAGCAGTTGAACAAGTTTACCACTGCCCCAAACTTGAAGGTCGGCACCTTTTGAGCCTTGCCTGCCGGAAGGTAGGTTCTTTACCTTTTTAATATCCGAAACACTTTTTAGAAATACCGAGTTTTTCCAATCTGACTTTTTTATGGTCTTGGACATGACGTATTTTGTGCCTTCATTGATTCCCGGCCAAAAATCTCGTTCAGGCCAGTAATCCGCCCAAATTTCAAATGTTTTTCGACCCAAGAGATAATTAGCAGGTTTCAGCTCTTCTTGCACTATCTTATCATAAACTTCGTCGGAATACGGTGCCACCCAACCACCATATTTGAAACCGTTCGATGTGTCTTCCTCAGGTCCGCCTGGTGCTTGCAGTACCCCATCCAATGTAATCATAGACAGGACAATTATTTTTCTCATAATTTTTTAGTTATAGGTACATTAAAAAAATTACCTATGAAAATTTCCGTTAATCCTCTATTGCTTCTATGCCCTGTCTCTCAAGTTCGGCAAGGTGGTCTTTCATGGCCTTTATCTGTTCCGGTGCGTGTCCCTGCCAAAGAGTTACCTCGCCAACAACTTTAAACGGATGCTTTGAGCGGTACGATTTTGTTGGATTGCCCGGGAACTTTTTGTCGGTCAGATTCGGGTCATCCTCGATCGGACCTGTGGGCTCTACCAAGTATATCCTTTCACGCCCTTTGCCCAAGGCAAGTTCGGCCCCCCAAATGGCCGCATCCAAAGTGGCGGTCAAGTAGACATACTTTGCCTTGTTTCTTTTTCCGTAGTTGGAGCTGCTACCGGTTTCGATAAAGTCCCCGATTTTAAGGTCCTTCTTTGTCCCATGGAAGTAGGTCTGAACAAAAGGATCTTGAATTGATTTGTTTTCGCTCTTGTTTGTTTCCATTGTTGTGATATTGATTCTGATCGTTTTTTGCTTTAAGTAACGGTTGCGGCTTTAGGTCGGATGCGATTAAAAAGTCTGCGGCGGTGCATTGAGGTCGGAATCCAAAAAATCGATAACCATGGGTATCAGCCAATCCGTTTGCTGCATCATACCTATATGGGTGGTGCCCGGTAGAATGGCCAGACGGGATTTCGGTAGCCCGTGGATATCCCCCATCTTTCCCCCACCCTTGGCACGGAAAAGTTCCAGTGCGTGCTCATATTGCACTCCATCCGCATCGCCAATGGCCATAAAAATAGGTACTTTAATGTTTTTTACCTCTTCCGACCAATCATAGGGTTCCAAGTCGATGCTGATGACCTTTTTTACAAAGTCTGGGAAAGTGCTGGCATCATTACCAAAGCTGAGATATTGTTCCTCTATCGGTGTGCCCTTGAACATATCGGCGTTGATGGTAGGATACATGGCCTCTACATCGGGCCACCACCCGTCATGTGCATAGGTGCCAGACAGCACCACAAGCCTTCGTACCTGTTCGGGATGGCGCACGGCCATCTGGAATGCTACCCCGCCTCCCATGCTGTATCCCAAGATATCCGCTTGGTCTATTTTGAGATGCTTGAGCAGGCCGGATACATCGTCCGCCATGCCTTCATAACTGAACTTGCGGGAGATGTCCTTTGTACGGCAATGACCCTGCATTTCCGCTACGATTACTTTTCGGTCTTTGGCCAGCAAGGGTATAATCTGCGACCAGTTCAAGGGGATGTTCATAAATGAGCCATGCAGCAGTACAATGGGTTTGCCCTTGCCATGAACTTCATAGTATAGTTGCAGTCCGTTCACGGGAGCATAGCCCGATTCTGAAGGTTTGATGCCTTCCTGTCCCGCCATAGCGTTTACCAGTATTAGGGTTACTATAGATAAAACTATCCGTTTCATTGTTTCTAATTTTAAGGGTTATAAAATTATTGTTTCCGGTTTTCAATTGATAGAACAAACCCGACAGGTCGGCCTATTTTTCTTTTAATTTTTCCTCGTACCTATACTTTGTCATTTTTTTGATCAATTCCAAGGGCAAAGGGATATCGTGCGGAAATTTTACAGAGCCTTTGGCCGTTTGAAAATCCCCATGCTGTTTCTTGAATGCCGTAATGGTATCCGGTGTAGGGTAAAATCCGATGTGTTTTTCATACGCCGCATAATACACCAAAATACCCTTGTATTTGAGGGCGGGCATATTGTAGCTGATGACCTCCTCGGCAAGCGAAGCGGTCTTCTTGATTTCCTTTCTGATGGTTTTCATCCGTTCCACGGCTTGGGACGGGATGGATTCAAAATATTCATCGACCGTTTTAAATTTGATACTCTCCATTTTCCCTTGTTTTAGATTGACTTTTTTGATTACAATGAAATAGCCAGTGATTGCCAAACCTGTCCGTCAGTCCGCCGAACAGGTCGCCCCAATGGTTTTTATTTAAAGGATGTGTCGGTTTGCCGCCGACCACCAACTTATTAAAGTATTCCCTGATTTTCGCTTTATCGCAACCCTGCAATAGGATGGAGGCCGCATTGCCCCTCAACACCTCTTCATCGTGCATATCGGTGCCCATCAACAACATATCGTCCTTTTTAAGTGCGGCCTGTACCACCAGTTGCCTAAAATTTTCGGGGAATTTTTCCGCCTCCGGGGTTTGGTCTATGGTCTGGATGTTCAATTCCCCGCCAATGCATTGCTGATAAAATTCCATCGCCTCCCTACAATTGCCGTCAAATGTGAGGTATGTTATGATTTGGTTCATTCCCTTGGTTTTTGAATGATACAAAGATGGGAATGAAACAAGAATTTTTTGGGGTGCGAAAACGGCAATTATCAAGGTTGATTCCGCCAAAGGTTTGATTTATGGGAAAATACAGCCAAAAAGGACTTCATTGGCATCAAACCTCCAAGGTCTTCCATCGCCCCCTTGGAGAAAGCTATACCGTAAAAATGCCGACTACCGTTTCAGAGATGTTCAAATCCGACAAAGTATGACTAGGGGTCGTTTACGACACTCAAAGGGGTTGATTCCGCCAGCCGCTTTTAGTATCTTTATATCTTTCGAATTGCAACGGTTTACCAATGAAGACGATTTCATTATCGGATAATAAAAAGCTGTATCAAATAGCCTTCGCACTCGCAATATTCACGATAGGATACAATATCGGCGAAGGACTCATCGCTACCTATTTGGGCTATGAGGACGAGAGCTTGGCATTGTTCGGTTTTGGTACGGACAGTTTTATCGAGGTCGTTTCGGGACTCGGAATCGCCCACATGGTGCTACGTATCCAAAGAAGGCCCGATAGCAACAAGGACAGTTTTGAACGTACCGCTCTGCGAATCACGGGCTTTACTTTTTATGCTTTGGTTTGCGGCTTGGTCATAACAAGCATATATAATATTTGGACTGGCCACAAACCCTTAACAACATTTTGGGGAGTTGTTATTTCTATCATTTCGATATTTGTAATGTGGATTTTGGTCGTTTGGAAGAGAAAAGTCGGAAAGAAATTGAGCTCCGCGCCCATAATTGCCGATGCCAATTGCACCTTGGTCTGCGTTTACATGTCGATTATTCTACTGATCAGCAGCGTAATTTATGAGTTTTTTGGAATTGCATATATCGACAGCACTGGCACCCTCGGTCTTTCCTATTTTGCCTTTAAGGAAGGAAAAGAATGTTTTGAAAAGGCGAACAGCGATACGTACTGTTGTGGCGACTACTAAAATTTTATAAATGAAGAACATATCCATTTTAGTTCCCGAAACGGCGGTGGCCGAGGGAGTAACCGGTCCTCGATATCTGTTTACCACGGCGAACCAATTTTTGCAGGCTGTCGGTAAAGACCCTCTGTTCAAAGTGCAATTGGTGGGCCTTCAAAAAGATGTGCGTGTGCAGGACGGTATCTATTCGATCTCCACGGACGCACTTTTGGATGAAGCCGGACAGGCCAACCTTGTCATCATTCCACCGCTTTTCGGAGATATGCAAACATCGGTAGGAATTAACGAAGCAACCCTTCCTTGGATTTTGAATCAATATAAGAATGGGGCGGAAGTGGCATCGCTATGTGTCGGTGCTTTTTTATTGGCCTCTACGGGTTTGTTGAACGGAAAGAAATGTTCCACCCATTGGGCGTATTACAATGAGTTCAGGGAGCGGTTTCCCGATGTGGAAATTGTGGATGGCGGTGTCATTACTGAGGAAAACGGTATTTACTCCAGTGGCGGGGCCAACTCGTTCTGGAACCTGTTGCTCTATATTTTGGAGAAATATACGGATAGGGACACCGCGATTTTGGCCTCCAAGTATTTTGCCATCGATATCGATCGGGAAAGCCAGGCCGCCTTTATGATGTTCACGGGGCAGAAAGACCATAATGACGAGGAAGTGAAAAAGGCACAGGGATACATAGAGGAGAATTATCAAGAGAAGATAACAGTTGATGATCTGGCCAAAAGGGTAGCGGTAAGCAGAAGGAGTTTTGAACGCCGTTTTAAACAGGCCACGGACAATACGGTCATCGAATACCTGCAACGTGTAAAGGTAGAGGCCGCCAAACGCAGCTTTGAAAGCACCCGTAAAAATATTACCGAGGTAATGTTCGATGTGGGTTATTCCGACACCAAGGCATTCCGGAACGTATTCAAGAAAATAACCGGCCTGACTCCTATCGAATACCGAAATAAATACAATAAAGACGCTTATGTAGCAACTTAAAATTCATCATCAATCAATAAAACAATCAAATCATGCAGCAACAATGTTTTTACACCCCGCATCCGTCATTAAGAAACTATATTCGGTATTTTTGGACTTTCGGGCAGCACGTACCGACTCCGAACGACATTCCGTTGCGCATTATGGCGGACCGTTTCCCGAAGCTCATCCTTCAGAACGGCATGGGGGAAAGCGGTATCAAAAAATCGAATCAGGAAGCCCTCCCAGTTTCCTTTGTATCGGGAATCATTACCAAACCTAGAACCTATCGAATAAGTAAAGATTATTCCCATTTGGGGATAAGTTTTCAACCTGATGCCCTCAAGCATATTTTTAAGGTAAAGTCCGACGAACTGACGGATACCTTTCTGGATATTTCCAGTCTGATACCCCAGCACTTTTACAGCGTATTGATGGAAGCGGAAACCGTTCAGGAAAAGGTAACCCTGCTTACCCGATATTTTCTGGAGCGGATTGCCGAGAGTACCTATAACGAAAATCATACGGTGGTAAAGAACGTCCTTTCGGACACCGATAGATATCAATGGCTTACAGTAAAGGCGATTGCCGGAGAGCACGGACTCTCCGAACGGTCCGTGGAACGAAAGTTCATGGATTTCGTTGGAATTTCTCCCAAAAGATACCTGCAATTGTACCGTTTCGAGCATACGTATAAAAGCCTTTCGCTCAATGATTTCAACAGTCTCGCGGAGATAGGCTATATGAACGGCTATGCGGACCAATCGCATTTTATACGGAATTTTAAGGAATATTCCGGCATGCTGCCCACGACCTATATCGATGAGTTGAAAAAGGAAAAAGATGGGCAGGAGGTACTGATCTGGAACTATACCAAAGGAGACCAATGATTTTGGGAATTAATTTTTTGTGCTATAAATCAAATTCCCCCTTTTTAAAGTATAAACAACCTTGGAAAGTGCCTCAATGTTTTTGGATGGGTCTTCGGATAACAATACAATATCCGCTTCCATCCCCCTAGATATTTTTCCTGTCTTATTTACGTATCCGAACCTCTTTGCCGGAGCGGTAGTCATTGACGCAAGGATTTGCCTAAAATCCATTCCGGCCTGTTGCATCAGTTGCAGTTCCTCATTGGTATTGTAATCGGTCATATAACCTGTATCCATACCGAACAAAATCTCGCCACCGGCATTATTAAAATCCCTTACCTGTTGGATCGCGGTTGTTATCAGCGGGTGGTTTTCCGTTTCGATGCCGAAGCGTTCCAAATCCCATTTGTACAGTTTCAGGGTCGGGATGACGGCAATGTTGTTCTGTAGCATGGCATCGATAGTTTCTTGGCTCCAAGGTTCCCTGTCCTCTGGGGAAACATGGGCAAGAATATCCACTCCGCAAGCAATGGCCGTCTGTACTCCTTTGTTGTTTGTAGGATGGGCAAAAACGGGTTTGCCAAGCTCGTGCGCCATCTGAACGCCAGCTTTTCCGATTTCCATGGGCATATACACAATCTTTTTCCCATCTGGGGAAGCCGACCACATTTTTGTGCCATCCGCACCCTTTTGGATTTGGCGCTTTACGTGATTCGCTGCCTGTTCTGGAGTTTGCATTTCGGGCAAGGTATAGGGTTCCACGTAAAAGGGACTGCCCTCGGGCGGAGTGAAAGGGGCACCTGTGGTCAGTATATGGGGACCCTTCACTTCGCCATTATCTATTCTACTTTCTAGTGTAAGTACATTTTCAATATCGATGTTCGAGATGTCAAAGGCATAGGTAAATCCATATTGCGTCAACATTTCCTGAAATTGTGAAGTCAACAGTTCCGCTGGAATGCTATCGGCCTTTTGCCATTGCTGTTCGTGAAAGTGGATATGGCTGTTCCAGAAACCAGCGGTCATAAACAAGCCTTTGCAATCGATGACTTTGGACTTCTCCGGAATGTCAACCTCGTCATTTTTCCCTACCATTTCGATAACCCCATCTTGGATAATAACAATCCCATTTTCAATAGGTGCCTCTGTTGGCGAGGGATATATTTTTGCCCCTCTGAGTACAATGATTTCCGCTCTACTATCGCCGGACGAAGACCGGTCCTTGCAAGAAATTTGTACGGCAAGTAGGCTTATCGGGAGGATTCGTATGATTGACTTATATGACATAGAAATTAGTTTCGAAGTTCATACCACTTTCTTTTTCCTTTTATAGTTGGTTCCCGTTTTACCCCAAACATGGGCTGTATTATAGTAATCCGTAGGATGACCAGTTCATAAATGGCCCAGCAAATGGCAAAAGTTCCCACAACCATGATAAGGGCCTTCCAACCTACATTCATAGGACTGTCCATTAAGTAAAAGCCGAAGAGCAATATCACGGTTTGGTGGAATATATAAAAAGGATAGACCGCCTTGTTTCTGTATTTTACGATTCTGCTTTCCTTGTTCAAATACATACTTGCAAAGCCGAAGACTGTTAGAATCCAAGTCCATGCATTTATTGAGGCTAGTATCGAGTTCCAATAATGGTCGGCAGCGTTTCCCCAACTCCAAACCATTACGGTAAAGGCCACAATCCCTAAAACAAAGGCGATAAACCGTATGCGTTTGACGGAAACCCAAAAGGGGTTGCCACAACAGACAAGAATAAATCCCGAAATAAAGAATACTGAATACAGTGCCAAGGCATACCAGTCACCAAACAGTCCGTTGGTTATGGGAAAGTGAGGGCTCATAAAGGCTTCCACCAAAAAAAGCGGGAGCACAAAAACATAAAGTGCCAAGGGAAACTTTTCCAGAATCGATTTCAGACCGATGATAAGCGAGTTTCCTTTCTTCCTCAGATACAGAAATAATGGAATGAATACCAAGGACATCAGCAGTAGGTACGGTAAGAACCAAAGATGTGCCCAAGTAAAATTGCCTTCGGGATAAGCTCCTTCAAAAAAGTGGGGATAGAATTCCAAAAACGATGTATAAGTTGCACCTTGGGACAATCTGACCAAATAAATCTGAGGTGCGACTATCAGCAACATACCGACTACCAACGGCACCAATAAACGCATTAAACGTTCCTTGGCGAACATCTGGCCTGTTCTGTGCGAGAGGGCGAACCGTGTGCCCATTCCGGATATTACGAACAAAATGGGCAAGCGCCATCTATTGATGAACAGCATCGGCCACTGCAACCACTCAATCGTCTCGTTGTTCTTCAGTTCCCATTCCCACGGAACAAAGAACATCCCGATATGATACAGGATCAATATATCAAAAACGATGACCCGTATCCAATCGATGTCATACCTTCTTTCTTTTGCCATTCAATACGTAGTTCAAAATTTCGCCAACAAACGTATCGAATAAAAAAGGGTGTCGATAGAACAAAACCGACATCCCCAACAATTTAAACCCTAAAAATCGCTATATATTTTGTTAAATTTCTGAACTTCTATTTGAACCAATTGAACAATCCAAAACATACAAATTTGTCAACGATAATCTTTTATGTGCGGCCAATGGGCATAAAAAAGCGAAAAGGCAAATAAATTTTCTTGCTTTTAGGTAAAATTTGTGCGTAAAAAGGTTGCAAAAGCATAACCCAATTGTATTGGGAGGTACGGGAAATGAATTTGTTCTTTTTATTAAGGAAAAGAATTGTCTTTACCACAGATTGGCCAGATTCCTGCGGAAGTTAAAAAATCCTCAACTCCAAGACTTCCGGAGCGAACCGCTGCGCCGGTTCGCATTCGGGATTTATCCGTTTCCGATTTTTGAACCCCCTCGAAACCGCGCAAAAAGCACAAGGGGAGAAAAACCCCTTGCCCTTTCTTCTCCCTACCCACAAAAAAATTGAATATTTCCGTATTTCTTTCCATTTTTTCAACGCCATATTAGACCAGATAAATCTCCAATCTGTACCCATATAATCTCATATGGTTCTATATGTTTTTACAAGTTAAAATCTTGATTAAAAGATAGTTATATTCAAAATCTATACCCTATATTTATCCGTGAAACGGATTGCGAGGTGCATTCTAAGTAACTTAGAATTGTCTACTTCTTGCGAAGTGTTTTGCCTTAAAAAGGAACGAAAATGGAACAAAAGAAAAGAGGCCGAAAACGGTTGGGAAACAAGAAGCGGTACCACAACGTAATGCTCCGTTTCAACGATATGGAATATGATAAATTGAAAAAAATATGCGAATCCTATGACTTGGATATTTCGGAAAGGGGAACGATAAGTCCGTTGCTGAGAAGATTGGTTTTGGAACAAGAGGCCAAGGAAAAAGATAAGCTCCCCGACACCTCGAACCTTGCCTACCATATCAACAAGATAGGCAACAATATAAACCAACTGGTCAAGATCGCGCACCATAAGAATTTGAGAAGTCCGAACGGTAGTTTACAAACTGAAATACAGAAGACCAATGAATTGCTGCGTAACCTTATTGAAATTACAATGGAGGAACAAACAAGATGATAGCAAAGATCATTTATGGCGAAACCTGTAAGGGGACATTGAAGTATGTCTTCAGGAAAGAAGGTATGCGAATACTCGGTTACGACAACATATTTTCCCAAAGCATATCGCCGAAGTTCTTCGGGAGCGTGCTGCACTTTCAGGGACAGCGCAACGCAACCAAGAACCGTTATGCCCATATCAGTCTGAGCCTTCCTCATGGGGAACACCTTGATGACGATACGTTTCTCAAAATCTCTAAAGAATATATGGAAAATATGGGCTATGGGGAACAGCCCTTTGTGGTGGTGCGGCACACGGATACCAAGCACGAACACGTTCATATCGTTAGCACCATCGTAAAAGAAGATGGAAAAGTACTCGGAATCTTCAATAGCCATAGAAGGAGCATGGTAACACGGCAGCACCTAGAAAAAAAATACGGCCTGTCCCGGGCACCGACGACCAAACAGCAAAGGCAACTGCCGATATACCGATTGCCCGAACTACAGTTCGGCACGGATGCGGAAAAAGGAACGAAATATTATCTACAGGACGTACTGAACGGCATCAACCAAAAATACAAGGTGCGAAGTTTCGAGGAACTGGCAAGACTGGTCAAGCCCTATCATATCGAAATAAAACAGACTAGAAACGCATCTGGAAGAATAGGGGTTGCCTATGGACTTAACAACCAAAAAGGCTATCGGACAAGGTTCATCAACGGGTCCGCTGTACACCGAGGTTTGAGCGGCCCGAAGCTTAAAAAGGTCTTCGACATTCATTCAAAATCGAAGCTGTTACCGATGCACCGGAAACGACTTTTGAAACAGATAGAGACTACTTATGACCTTTTTCAGACCATCAATCCGCATGACCTAGAAGATGTAGTCAAGGAATTTCAGGACATCGACATAAAACTGGACGTGCAAGAAGAAGTTATCGAGGGGTTTACCATTTATGACAAGTCGCAATATGTTTTCAGGGCAAAGGAACTTGGCAAGAACATCCGAATACAAAACCGCAAGGATATTTTCGGGAACGGTAACGAACCCACGAGAATCGATACCGACAGCAAACAGCTCAAACTGGAAATCCAAAAAGTGATAAAAGAGGCATTAACCACATCTTATTTGAAATCCCCCAAACATAATGGGCTGCTCTCGGAACATATCATGACCATGAAATTCGGCGATATCGTTCCGAGCTTGATGGCCTGGAAAAACCATAATTTCTTGGAACGTTATATCCCAAGAAATCAAAGGAAGGAATTCAGGAAAGCGGTAGAAAATGCCTTTCCAATTGTCAGGGAAAGGTTGTACGAACTGGAAACCAAAAAGGAAAAGGAGTCCTTGGAAAGCAAGTTCAAGCTCATCGGGAAGATATTGGAAAAGGGTGTTTTCGATGTAGGCATGAAAAAGGTGAGTGTTCGTCTTTTGTTTCAATCCTTGGGCGTAAAATATAATGACAACAAGTTGTCCTTTACGGATTCCAATAGGCATACCGTTCCCGTTCCTTTGGGACACTTGCCTTTTCCAGTGGCAATGGAAAAATATGTATCCTCCGGTTTCGTGCGTCAGAACCATTTGATGCTCGAAATGTTATCGGAGCAGTCTTCCGAAAACAGCCCCAAGCTGACGGCATCGGCCATTTTCCTGCCCATGATATTCTCCAAGCTCTATGAAAAAATGAACCCTTTTCATAAAGAGAAATATGAAAGTGTCGCCCTGGGGTCCTACGTAAAACATGCGGAACGGATGCATGCCCCTTTCGAAAAATCCCCGAAGGACTATATCGCCCTTTTCAATGCAAAAGGTTTCTATTTTGTAAAGGGAGAAAATGGATTTGAGGTAAAATCCATTTATACGGACAACAGGACAAGTTGCCCGCTACCGAAAAGAACGAGCCAGTATTTGAATTCCATTCCCAATCTGAGCGAAGCATTAAAGGAACAACAGCCTATCATTAATGGCCTTGTTGGAGACGGTAGGAACAACCTTAAAAACCTATGGGCAGGACATTTGATGGAAAGGGGAATGTACGACAAGGTCGCCTTTATGTTAACGGTTGAAAAATTGTGCCCAAACCTGCATCGGGAAATGGTGCAGCACCATATGGAGAACGGACTTCGCGAAAGCGTGAACGTGGCATCAGCGAGGCATTCAAATATCCAACAAAACCGACTGCTCAGAAAAGGCGTTTATGCCGTTAGTTCCTTATTGGGCGGTAGCGGTAAGAAAACCGAAGAAGTTTATAACGGGTTCAAGGATGAGTTTACGGATTTTACAAAATCCAAAAGGAAAGGTATGGGTATGGGGCTTCCGTGGTAAAATTTGAAGAGGTGTTTTTGATTCGGGATTTTGCGCCCTTACGGGCGCTTTTTTGTGGATAGGGAGAGAAGAAACATGGTGTGCCGAGCAAAAGTAGGGTTGCGCCCTCCAAGTTTCTTCTTTATGCTTATCTACCGGAACGCTAAAGAAACTCGGCAGGATCCGGGCGCAGGTAAGTTATGGAAAGATTTGGGGTTGGGCGAAAAACTAATTCTCTTTCGTATCGACAAGCACACTAAAACTTTAAAAAGTAGAAATAGACTATCGGCTTTGCGATTGAGTTATCTTGGCATTGATTTCATCCAGTATTTTTTCCGTTACGCTCTTTCCATAATGCTTTTCCGTTACCTGTACGCTGGAATGTCCAAGTCCTGATGAAATCTTTCTGATGTCGATACCCATGTCCAGGCCGATGTTTGTCCAAGTATCTCTCAGGGTATAGGTGGTAATCTTTTTATCTATTCCGGCTAAGGCTGCAATTCGCTTAGCATATTTATTAAAGGTCTTGACTTTTCCATTGTTTACTATATGTAAACGTTCGGAAGTTGTTTTTGCGGGGATTATTGGAAATAAATAATCACTATCGTTTTGTCCTTCTAAATAATGTTCGATGATTTTCAAGGATTCATCGTTTTGGAGCACGCTGAAATAGTCCCCTTCATAATGGGTTTTCTTGCGGAAATATTTGATTCGATTATCTTCAAACTGAAATCTTTTAAGGATTGCCAAATCGAAAAAGTTCATTCCCATATTGTTGAACATTAGCAATAGATAATTACGGTTGTCCCAAATTGGTGTGCCTTTCTTTAATTTTAAGTTTCTGATTTTTGCAATATCTGACAAGTCCAGTGGGGCTGGAGCATTTTCATGGCTTTGTTTTTTGAAACTCGACAGAGGCTTATGATCCCTTAAATCTTCAAAGGCCTTGCCTGCATCGTTCATAATGGCTTGTAAACTGCGCAGGTGCATTGCCGGTGTATTCTTGGATTTGTAACGGTTGCTCATGTAGGCTTTGAAATCTTTGAGAAAGGTGTAGTCGATAGCTTTTATCTC
Organism: Flavobacteriaceae bacterium; assembly: GCA_041743085.1. Lineage (GTDB taxonomy): Bacteria > Bacteroidota > Bacteroidia > Flavobacteriales > Flavobacteriaceae > JAFMPW01. Next base: position 44,650 of record JBGTNL010000022.1, on the reverse strand, counting down.
CATGTCCAACTTTTGGAACTTTTCAAGGGTCTGCAATTTATCGTCTTTAATCCCATAGAGCGTTTTGATCAATTCCATATCATCCTGCCCCTTTAGTTGTTTACGAAATTTAATCAGGGCCTTTAAGGCATCCTCATACGAACTGGCGGTCGAATATCTACCTTCCATTCGAAGTCTGTTTAAATACACGGCACCATAGTTTAATATGGTATGAGAAGGAGATTTCTTGAAGAAGCGTTGTTCGATTTCCGATTTTAAGCGACTAATTTCCCAATTTTTGATTTTGCCTTCGTGTTCATCAATCCAAAGATCTACATCGGAATAGGTTTTTCGAGTCCGTTTGGTATGTCGCACAGCGTTCAAAATACCTGTAATTTTACCCGTACTAAAATCGTACTGATTTTCCTTTAGATGTAAATTGAAAGGAATATCGCGTGTTTTTCTGTTGTGACCGATTCGAAGAACCAACATGAATTTATTATCTTTCGTCGTGTTAGATGCGCGTTTATCGAAGGTTATCTTGATTGTCGCCATAATGAAGAAGATTTTTTTCAGCGTGCTTTCAGCGTGCTTTTTTTGATTTGAAATGGTTTAATATGATATTGAAGATACGAAAAAAGCCCGTAAAATGGGCGTTTCAACACATATAAAATTATGTGAAACAATTTATGAACCGACTGTTAATCAGAGGGTCACTGGTTCGAGCCCAGTCTGAGGAGCATTAAAAATCAAAGGGTTACAAATATGTAGCCCTTTTTTATTTTATAATTGTTACACATTTGTAACACAAAATCAACTTTAAGATACTTTTGGGGTTGATTTGACCTTTTTTCTTAAACCATACGCCTATTCTAAAATAGCGTGGATATAGGCCCACTCCTTCTCCACAACAAAACTACATCATTCCTCAGTTGTCAGGGTAATCAGAATTAATTTTCTGTATATTTAGTCTAACTAAAATCCTAAAAATCGAATTACTCATTAATGTTAAGAATAGCAGTATTATCAATGCGAAAGTTCATTATCTTATTTGCAATTATCGTTTTAAGCAGTTCAACTTATGGTCAAATTAGTTTCGATAAAACGGAAAAAGACGAAATCAAAATAGGACAGGTTGGAACTATTAACGCTTACATTCGTGAAATAGGCCAAGATAGTCTATGGATTAGTTGGAAGATTTCGGATCTTGAAGCTACAGGATCGGACAACATTTTTATGGCTTACGATTCAGAAACACATAACATTGAATTTACGACTAACTATGACGAATTAGAGGCTCTTAATGTTTGGGTTGAAGAACGCCAGAAAACTAAAACCGGCGGGACTGTAACTTTAGGCGAATGGAAAATGTCATACGTTCAATCAGCCCTTGGAATACCTATTTTTATGTGGACAGGGCCTACAGGAAATTTTGAAAGTGGTATTAATTCTGAAATGCGCCAACGCTTTATGACCCGCAGATATATTGAACATGCTATTGAAAAGCACAATATTCAAAAAATGAAGGATGAAAAGCGACGTGCAAAGCGCAAATCAAAAGGCTGAAATGGATTGACTTATTTGCTAAATAAAATCTGTAGTTTCATTATTAAATCAACAACGAGTAATTTCAATTCTGAATAGCTTCAACAATGCCATTCCTAACATAAACATATTGATTCTTGTAGACAAACGAGGATTAATATAAATTGATCACTTGAGTTGCCAGCTATCTGGCTATGTTTCACAGAAGATTTTTTTTTTGAAGAATCCCTCCGGATAATTGTAATTTAAATTGCAGATTTATAAAACATTATTCAATAAAGAGGAATTCAAGTCAATTAATCAAAATTTGTGACACTTTACGGGATAGTGTGTCAAATTTGTTGAATTTAGAGGTGTCCTAAAAAGCGTTAGGCTACATTTTTAGGGAAGGCTACACTTTGAATGCTTCTCAATACAGAATATAATTACTCTGGAAAATCAATTAGTTAAATTATGGAGGCACAAATACTATACAAATGTGGCCAAGATTAATTTTCGACAAGGTTCAAAATATCCATCCAACTTGAATTAATTACCTTAATTCTAAAATCATCGCTTAGTTTAGATAGCTCAACATTTGACAGGAATATAGTATTTTGGAATTTATCATGTTCATCGTAGACATCAAGTCTAATGCATCCATCTTCAATTCTGTTATACAGCTTTAACTTGTTTGATTTATAAAAATGTTGTTCATTGTTTTTTGCAACCGTTCCTGATGCAAAATACTTCTTACAGAATGTTGCTGTGACTGTTGACGAAACTTGAAATTCCAAAAGTAGCACAACCGGAGTTTTATTCACATCCTTACCTTTAAAATCAAAATCCTTCAAAAGCAGTTCTCTAAATTCTTTAGAGTTGTCATCATAAAAAATTTGATTCCTAACAGCTTCAAGGCTATCAATTCTTCGCATGTCCTTTAATTCTTGTAATCTTGAAATTTCTTTTAAGCTATCCTGTTCTTTCTTCAATTTCCTTTCACGTTGTTGCAATGCCTGTAAGGTATCATAGTATTCCCCCAAAACATAATTTATTGCTACTGTTGACCCTCTTAAACTAAATTGATAGTCATTCTTTCCACACCTACTTTCATGTCTCACATACACAACCGACTTTTCTTTAAGTAACTCAAACAATTCAACCAATTTGTCGTGAGTTGCATTAACGAAAGCTGCATCACCATCAGAATTACTAGTTGAAGAATAGACCAGTACCTCATCCATTGAATCAAACGTAAATGATAGCGATGGATGACTACAACCAGTATAACCTATATTGGATAGATAGAAATTAGGTTCATCATCCTCGAACAAATTTAAGTTTAAGGCAGGTGTGGTATAAGGCCATTCCCCTCCTTTTCCTATAATAGAGGCATACCGATAATTCCCGTCAAATTTATTGTTACTACTTCCCGTTTTCCATTGTGAGGCTAGAATTGAAACAGAAAAAAGACAAAGAAGAAAAAGTAATCTAAAGTTGTTTGTATTAAACATATTGAAAATTAAGCAATTTTGGGTTTAATAGCCGTAAGTTAACAGACGCTCAATGTCAAAAGTTGAATTTTTTTCATATGAATCAATTAACCCCTTCAATTTTAAATACTTCTTCGTTGGTTTTCCGGCATATTTCCTTGTGAAATGTTTTTTATGGATTTCAGAATAATATTCGTCAATTCCGAAATAGCTACCAATAACCTTTTCCATATTCCGCCATTTTTTGCTCTTGGTCTGGCTTTCATACATACCACCGCTAAAGGCTTCACGGTGTAAGAAGTGACCACCAATCAAATACAGTTTACGGCAACGCTTGTTTGTATGTGGACAAAGGAAATACCAAATAACGCCTTTGCCTAAATTAGAAGGTGTTGTAACCAATCTCACTTTGTAATTTCGGGGTTCGTCCCTGTATTTATAATCCAATTCAACAAACGGCCGTTGTCCGTCTAAGGTATTTACTCGGATTGAAATACTGCCTCTTTCTTCCTTTCTCCCTCCCCAATTAGTGCTACTCCAAGTAAGCGTACCTAACTTTAATTGATCGGGTTCCAGGTAGCCCCATACTTTCAGCTTTGAAATATTAAGCTGAAGTACCTGATCATAAAGGGTTGGATAGGTGCTATATCTTGGCATTTGAAATTTATTTTGAGAATTTATAACCTAAATCCTTAGGGAACTTGCAGTATTTTCAATCGTGCCAACGCTTAATTTTGAACTCGTCCGGCTCACCAAAGTTATGTTTTACACTATCAGTTTTCGGCAATACATAAGGCATCAATTTACAAAGCACATTCAGGCGCTGTATAGATTCAAGGTCTTTGCCCCTCTCATGGTTTGTTTAAGATTATGAACTCCTCTTGACTTTGTAATTAAACATGGGTAGATTAATAGCCTACAAATACTGAAACTATGAAGTACATCCTTTTGTTTAGTTTATTTTTTATAAGATTTCCCGGAGGTACATCCATTTCGGCCCAAACCGGCAAAGAGGATAAAATGATGCTGGCCGTTAAGGGTCCTTCCGATAAATACTTAAAAGTTATGGAGATAAACTTAAGTTGTATATGATTTATGTACGCCCACATACCCCTTCAAATCCTTTTGTGCTTTTATATACAGGAATCGAGCTAATCTGTTTTATAATGGTTAAGATTTCCTTGGCTTTTCATTTGTTCCTTAAAAATTATCTTATTTGCTCAGTAAAAACTTATTATTGGTTAAGAGCAATTAATTTTCATCAATTTTCATTGAATTCGGTTCATCGTTTAACTTTTTAATTAAATCGGCCTCATCCTGTCGATAAGGCGTACCGTCTTTTCTAAAGACCTCGTGAAACCACTCGTCTGGCTCGCTTCCATCTTCAATCGGTGTATCCCACATGTATTTGGTATTTGATTTCCCTGCGACCAGACCCCAATTGATGGCCCCAACATTTTCTTTTTTCAACAGCGGGAGTATGTTGGAAAAGCGACTATTTCTAGGTCTTGCCATATACTCGGTACAAATCATTGGCCTACCATGCGTTTTTAACATATCGATGATGAGCTTATGGTGTTTTTCATCCTCATAATTATGATAGGTTATAATATCGGAATTCAAGGCTTGAAAGGCATTCAATTCTTGAAAGTGCCAACGCCATATTCCTGCGCTCAATGGCTGACTTGGATTGATTTCCCGAGCCCATGTGAACACATTTTTCAATAAGGGAATCGAAGTAACCAGTTTTCCGCTGTTACCGGGTTCGTTATATAGATCCCACATTAAAACCCGATTGTCATTTGCAAAAGTTTTGAGCACATCTTTTACGTAGACCTCAAGCGCAGCGAAGTTCTTCTCCTCTTTTGACGCAGGGTCACCAGGATCCTGTACCCAACCCGAATTGTGAACGCCGGGTTTCGGTTCGGGTTGTTTCCCGATTTTCGGGGTTTTGCCCCAAACATCATCGAAAAAGACGAACATGGTCTTAATACCATATTTGTCGGCAATGCCTAAATAGGTGTCCATGCGTTTTTTGAATCCCTCGGGATCGGTTTTGTAGGCCAGACTGTGCAGATAAACCCGCATGGTATTAAATCCAATTCCTTTTGCATAACCTAGTTCCCTATCAATAGATTCGGGGTCAAAGGTATCCTCCTGCCACATTTCCAACTGGTTGATGGCCGTACTAGGGTTGAAATTAGCACCCGTCATCCAGTCATGCTGTGTGTACCATTCATGTGCTTTTTCACGCGACCATTTGTTTTTATCCAATAAATTTTCTTGGCCGCTGCCGATAAAAACGGCACATAATAAAAGACCTGTAAATATTGATTTTTTCATGTGTTCTACAATTTATGGTTTATCAGAATTTATTTTTGTAGTGGATGCGGTCTTGGTTCCGTAGTTGGACCATTGACCACAAGTTTGCCATCGGGTAATATTTCCATTTCATCTATAAAAACGACCCGATTTTCTCCGGTCTGTTTTGTACGACCGTGATATATGGCATACATTTTATTTCCTCCTTTAAGAAAAAGGACCATGTTGTGGCCAGTGCCAGTTACGTTGCCTCCTTTTTCAACATTCTTTTCCAGAACCGGATTGTTTTCGGCCTTGCTATAAGGCCCCAACGGATGTTCGGCGGTGGCATATCCCACTGCATAGTTCGGCCCGGCGTAATGGTTCGCGGAATACATGATATAATAAGTTCCATTGTGTTTAAAGGTAAAGGAACCTTCCGTCCAACGGCGATTGATTTCCTTTGAGATTACCGAACGGCTTTCCCATTCCGCGTTTTTATCATCCATTGTTTTAGGTGGACGCAACAATAAGACGGGATCTCTTATTACACTTTTAAAGTCGGGGGACAGTTCTATTCCATAGACCCAACTTTCCTCTATTTCATCGTACAGCCCTTGCTTTTTTGCCCAATCGGCAATTTCACTTTTGACCGCATGCTTGTAACATGCGCGCGAATAGTACAAATAATATTTTCCATCATCGTCTTGAAAAACATTGGCATCTATAATCGGATACCCAGGATCGAAAAGGGGCTCGTTTTTCAAATCTTCAAATGGTCCTTTGGGGCTATCCGAAACAGCTACACCAATGCTGAACGTTTCCAGTTCGTTAGTAGGGTTATGTTTCTTATCCGCACTATAAAATAAAAAGTACTTCTTATCGATTTTATACACCTCGGGTGCCCAAAAACTTTTTAAGTTCCAAGATCCGGTCGTATTCCCGTGATAAACCTGTCCCTCGTTTTTCCAATTGACCAGATCGGTCGATGAATAGGTGGCAAATCCATCCTTGGCACCACCTCCTGTACCGTACATATAGAAGGTGCCATCCCCATTGTCAAGAATATAAGGGTCACCAAATTCGACATCCAAGGGGTTTGTGTATTCGGCTATTTTTTCTTCGGAAGATACGTTCGTTTCTTTCTTTTCCTGTTTGCAGGAAACGGAAAATACAAGCACAAACAATCCAAGGATTAGCTTTTTTAATATTCTCATTCTTTTTTCTTCTATGTTACCGCTATTTTTAATGGTTATCGTGACAATTTGAATAAAATTACCGGGCCTTTTTCAAAGCCCGATAATTTTCAAACTAACTCGAACTACTCAATTTAAACTAACTCAAAATCCTATACCCTTAAAAAACAAGGATATTTTATGTTTACTATTCCGATGGAAATTCCATAATAACATTTTCTAGAATCGGTTCCTCAAAAATGGATACCCGCCTATATTCCAAAATATTTTTTGCTTGTGTGGCGACCACAACCTTCCACAACCTTTGCCTGGTTTTGATTTTTCAAATCAATCAAGCGTTCGTCCATGTGATGGAGCGCATCGAATCTAGCCGTATTAAATAACATCAGGAAAAAGGGCATTTGTCGGATGGTCGGTTTCCAATTCCATAGATACAATGAGCTTGCAGAGCTTCATGGGTTCAATACATAGTTCTTTTTTTATCATTTCTTTACCGGAGGTGGCATTATATCCTTCTCGTTGACCATTTTCAGCTTTTGCATCACAAAATTACCCAGATCACGACCTTGTTTCACGCCAACTTCGACGGCTGCACGATAGTGGATTCCTCCGTACATTCTACTAATGGCTGCTTCATCGGCTGCTTGCCTGAACGAAGTAAAACTTCTGATGGGAAGCCCATAAGCGACTTCGCTATCGTCTTCAAAAGCAAAATTGTCTCCAAAAATATCCGTTAGGGCAGTTGCCGCGGCCCCGGATACTACTGAATGACCACTGGTGTATTCGGGAAAAAGAGGAGTTTGCAGTACAGGTTTCCAATTTTCATCGATATGTTGATTGATAAGCGTTTCTGGACGAATGAGGTTGCTTCTGTATTTTTCGGCCCAACAACTTATAAAGGCATCGGCTATGGCCATTGAAGTCTTTGTGCAGGCATAGACGGTTTTATCAAAATCACTATCAGTCATTTTGCTTGCAATTTGGGTAATGCCGATCCAATGGGCCCCGGGGCTAATTTTTTTGGTGGCGAACATTAAGTGACCGCGGGTGACCGATACATAAGGGTTGCAGTCCCAGAATTGGGCAATTTTGATCTCTTCGGATTCGTCCCCTTTTTCGGTGATTTGATTGCTGATGTTATATACTTCCTTAAGTTCTTTGTAAAAATCGGAGCCTTCTTTCAAAGAAAACGGTGGAGGAGGGGCAGGTTTGAATTGTTGCGAGGAATCAATGACAAAGGAGCGTATTTTGTCCCAATGGGGCTCAATACCGTCCATATAGGCAGGGGCCGTTGGTTGCCATCTTACCGGATCATCGGTATCCACGGAGAACTTGGGCATGGTCCGGGTTTGATTATAGTTATCCTTATTCATCCATTCGCCAATATGGTCGGCGACCTGCATACCGTAATCTTTGGATGCTATAAAGATCGGTTCGTTTTTGCCCCTCCAAAGAGTGTAAAGACTATCTCTTAACACTTCCAATTTTTGTTCTGAAAAAATAAGCCTTTTGCTAAGCTCCATATGTGCAACCAAGGCCGACAGTTGATAGTTGATTGGTTTCAGGGTATCGGGTCGGGGTATGATCGTCAGTTCTTTTACCTGCCCTTTTAATGGCAAATAGGCATCGTTGTTCAACGCTATGATTTCATAAGCTGCAATATTCGGATAGGCAAAGACACGACTTGCCACGGGAGGTGAAAAAATATCGTGGACCATGATTTCGGTAACCTTGTCGACCGATGCATGAAACTGATCGGCACTTATGACCAAGGGCACTTCTATCTTGGTTTCGCCACAGGAAAAAAGTAGTGCAAGTGTCGCAGTCAAAATAAATTTTTTTTTCATCTTTTTCTCTTTTTCTACGTTAGCATTTTCTTGGGTTCATTTAAACTTTTTAGCCAATTGAAAAAATTTAATGGGTTTGTATTCAAAGTCTGATTAAGTGGTTTTTTTGGCTTACCTCGTCAGAAGAATCAGTAAAAAACCACCGTGATATTACATCTGAATATATTCATCGGGATGAGGGATCCATCTATAATCAGCTTTTTGAAAATTCATAAACACATATCGAATAATAATCTTCTTCGGGATTTAACCTTGTCGATGGAAAGTGTGGATGGTTAGGGCTGTCCGGAAAATGTTGGGTTTCCAAACAAAATGCCGTTCTGTGCCCGTATTCGTTATTCTGTTTTCCAACTATAGAACCATCTAGAAAGTTGCCGCCATAGAATTGAAGGCCCGGTTCATTTGTATAGACTTTCATTGTTCTACCCGAATCAGGTTCGACTACCTTCGCTGCGAAATACAATCCGTCCAGGTTTTGATTCAATACATAATTATGGTCGTAACCTTGGCCGAATTCCAGCTGCTCGAATGTTTCGTTCAGCCTTTGCCCGATATGGGTTGGTTTTCGAAAATCCATTGGGGTATTCTCTACAGTGGCTATAATACCTGTTGGAATTAGGTCCGCGTCGACAGGAGTGTAATAAGGTGCGTTTATTTGAAGTATATGATCATTGATAGTTCCGTTGCCAGCACCTGCCAAGTTGAAGAATGAATGATGGGTCAAATTTACGACGGTTGGCCTATCGGAGGTTGCCCAATATTCGATTGTAAGCTCGTTTTCATTTGAAAGAAAATATCTTACCCTCATTTCAAGTTTTCCAGGATACCCTTCTTCCAAATGTTTAGAAACATAGGTCAGCTGAAGCGTTTGCTTGTCGATTTGCTTTGCATCCCAAATTACGGCATCGAATCCTTCGTCGCCACCATGTAAATGGTTTGCCCCGTTGTTGGTCGCCAGGACATATTCCTGACCATCCAATGAGAATCTTCCATTTGCTATTCGGTTACCGTAACGGCCAATCAGCGCACCGAAATATTTTTCGGAGGAATTGAGATAGCCATCTAATGTGGGATACCCCAAAACAATATCTGAATATTTTCCATTTCGGTCTGGAACCCAAAGTGATACAACCCTTCCGCCATAATTCGTAATTTCGGCAACAATGTCATTCACATTTCGCAGAACGTATAAATCAACTTTTTTGCCGCCTATCTCTCTTTCAAAATTCTTTTTTTCCAATAATTTAATTTCCTCTTGGCCATAGGACCATGTGGCATGGACTAAAAAGAAAAGAAATAAGACAATATTCAACAAATAATTTTTTTTCTGCATATTAAGGATTATTAAACATTAAGTATGGCCGCCAAAGTTTCGGTTTTTGTTAATTTAATATTTGAATTTTTGGTTCCTAATAGTATTACTTTTTAACATCCCGCCAAGGTTTGGCATTGGTATCGTTCCCGATGACAGGAAAAGCTGAAATTCTTAAACGGGCCGCACCCATGGGAATCAACTCGATTTGCTGGACTGCTTCATTTGATTTTACAGGACTGTCCTGTAATTCCCCTGCTAGGCCATATTCGTCCAAAGTCCAATTCGGTATTCGCTTTCCTTTGGCCTTGATCAAGATGGGTACATCCTCTTGGGTAAAAGGGAAGTTGTTCTCGGGCCAATCCCGTTTTACCACTTCAAAAGAGGTGGTTACGGGATCTGATAGTACCAAGCCATAATTCCAAGGGCTATCTGCTCTAATCTCAAATGAAGGCCAGTTGTTGACATCGACTCCATCTTGCCATTTTGAATCGTTCATTGCGGTTTCAGTACTTGGCTGTACCACATATTTTTCATCAATTTTAAGGGAATAGGTAAGCGGACCATAACTTACACTGACGCTATTATGGTTCTTTGCCCATTTTGTCACATTGATTGTCATTGGGAAAGTTAGTGTAATGGTATCACCTACCGACCATTCCCGATATATACGAACATATTTTCCTTCGTCAAGACCTAAATTTGCCTTTTCACCGTTGATTAGCAAGGAAGCTCCTCTGGCCCAGTCGGGAACCCGAAAATATAATGGATAAATATCCTTTTCACCCTTCTCCACTTTTACGATAACAGTATCTTCAAATGGATATTTGCTTGTTGTCGAAAATTCTACAGGGGTTCCTTTACCAACCGTGGCCTTTACCGAATTCTCCGCATAAAGTACAGCAGCCAATCCGTTATCAGGTGTGGCCATCCACAGATTTTCGGAAAAATAAGGCCATCCTTGGGTATGGTTGTGCTGGCAACATCTCGAACTGAACGGATTAAACATCAAGAATGGCCCGGTATTGTCAATACCCGGTGCGTGATTCTCGCTATCGTTAAGCACCATATTGGGACTTGTAATATACCGTAGACTTTTAAAATCGGGTGCCACTGCGGCTGGGTAAGTATTGAAGGCAACTTCTTCGGTATGATCTGCCCAAAAAGGGTCGCCGGTAATTCGAAGTAGGTGTTCATTGGAGTTCATTTGTTCGACCATTCCACAAAGCTCCGTTCCCTGACGGGGATCGTTATATCCCGGTCTTGTGTTCTCGTCTGAACCGAACATACCGCCAGGGACTTGACCGAAATGGTTCCTTACAATTTTGAAATTGTCGTAACTCGCATTCAAGTCAGTCGAGTCGCCACTTACGAGATAGTACTGGGCCGGTTCGCGAAAACCTTGCGAAATATTGACATTATGCCAGTCAATCAAATCACCGAAATAATCAGGCCATTCCATTCCGGGCCGAATATGTTTGGGACTGATAATGGAGTCTCTACTGTGTCCCCGGCTGGACCAATTGGCCGTGTTTCTATGAATTTTTTTCATCAGCTCCAATAGCCATCTTTCACCAATACGATTGTAGAGCCAAATTACGCTATGTAAGTTATCCCCACCACGAACATGCTGCCACCAGAGTTCACGGGAGAGAAAATCCTCGTCGGGCACTTCCAATTGATATTTGAAATAATTTGTCATCAGGTCAATTACCCGTTCGTCCTTGGAATATTCATAATATGATTGAAGACAGTATAACATAATCATATTTCCCCAATAATCCTTAACACTAGCCTTTTCGCCAGTTCTCTCTCGTTCAATATTACGGTCTGAAACCGGCCCAAAATACCCATTTGGTTTCTGACTTTTCAATGCGCTCTCAATCCAAATTTTGGCCTCCTCAATTATCTCCTCATCCTCTAAAATATATCCCATGTTCGCGTAGCCTTTCAACCAATATGGGACTTCCTCCCATCCCCACTTGCCAATACCATCTTTTGACATCCATGCATTGTCCTCCTTATTGAGCCATGCACTTATGGTATTTAAGTTTCCGGACATACCAGATTTTTGACGCATTAAATATTCCAATAGCCAACCTTTCGGCGAAATACTGCCAATTGGCAATTTGATGAGTGCACTAGGTCTTAGAGGTGCTCGGTTGCTAACATAATGTGAATTACTATCCCCAATTGATGGTCGATCTACGATTTCGATTCTTTCATTGGAAGCTTTTTTGTAGTCGGCTGTTTCTTTGCATGATAAATTTAATATTATTAGTACCACAAGAATTTTTGAATAATTCATATCCTAGCATTTAAATTTTCATATTTCGCCACACTATTGTATTTTATCTTCACGGCAATTACTACTGTGTATTCATCCAAACAGTCATTTCTCCCATCTGACGATGTGCCCATGCAAAATAAGGTATGGCCGTCATGGATTTTGATTTGGAATTTGGTTTTCCTTTACTTTTAATGATACCCACACCGTTCAGCAAACTAGCATCGAACGAATAATCGAAAGTTGCCTTGGCAGGGAGGGTCATACCCAATACCCCATCCGTATTATCTACCTCCTCGGCACAAAACACTAAAGGGCCTCTTTCCAAGGCAATCTTTCCGGTATTGGCTTTGACTTTCTCATGGCTAGTTACCTGTCGCACCAGCATTTCAAAGTTTACAGTGAAGGCATCTCCCTTTTCCCAAGATTGCTTGTTTAAAAGTATATAACCATCAACAATAGTTGCTGCTTGTTCCTTACCATTAACAGAAAGTGCGATGGTGGATTCTTTTGAATCCTGATAACGATAGAGATTTCCAGGTAGCACTTCACCTCTTGCCCATCCAGGCACCCTAATCTTCAATTGCGCTGATACCGGTTCGCTATTCTCAAATGAAAAATCGACTTCTCCATCCCAAGGATAATTCGTTTTTTGTACGACTTCTAATTTCTTCCCCTCAACATCCAACTCCGCATTATTTCCAATAAAAAGATTAATATATACCTCGTTATTTTTTACCGCATAAATATAGCCGGGCAAGGAGGGCAATACACGCACCACGTTTACAGGGCAGCAAGAACAATCGAACCAAGGCGACCGTCCACAGACGCCTTGATTGAATTTGGTAATGCCATCGGCCTCTAAGGGATTAGGATAGAAAAATGTATTTCCTTCAAATGAAACCCCTGCGAGAAATCCGTTATAGAGTGTTCTTTCGAAGACATCCATATACTTAACGTCGCCCTCTAGCAAAAAAAGGCGATGATTCCAGAACATCAGCGCAATGGCCGCACAGGTTTCTGTATAGGCCGTTGCGTTGGGCAATTCGTAGTCCGGACCAAAACCTTCATGTTTAGGTTCGGCACCTATGCCGCCCGTTAGATAGATTTTCGTATTTATGATATTTTCCCAAATGGAATGTAACGCGTTTGTATATTCATTTGTACCTGTGATGGCGGCGATATCAGTTGCACCGGCATAAAAATATCCTGCCCTTACGGAGTGCCCAACCGCCTTCTCTTGCTGGGAGAGGGGCTTATGATCTTGAGAATATTCTCCAAATAGATTGTGACCTTTCTCATTTCCTCGCTGGTCTACAAAAAACTTGGCTAAATCGAGGTATTTCTTATCTCCGGTTACGCGATATAATTTAACCAACCCCATTTCAATTTCTTGGTGCCCAGGTACGCCTAAATTTTTACCAGGTCCAAAAACATCAGCTATCAAATCTGCATTTTTAAGGGCCACATTGAGCAGACTTTTTTCGCCAGTAGCCTCATAATGAGCTACAGCTGCTTCGTATAGGTGACCCACATTATAGAGCTCATGGTATGTTTCAAGGTTGGTCCACCGTCTTTCACCGCCCTTGTCCGCCGCTTTTGAAGGGTTTATCGTTCTATTGGTATAGAGATACCCATCCTCTTCCTGGGCAGCGGCTATTTTTGAAATCAATTCGTCCAGATATCTCTCCAGTTTTTCGTCAGGGTGGACTTGAAGCGAATAACTAGCACCCTCAATGATTTTGAACACGTCTGAGTCATTGAAATAGATACCTTCAAATTCTCCTTCTTCTAGTCCTCCGGCACGCTCGAAATTATTGATGCGCCCCGTTTCCTCACTTTTTTGGAACGTGTACGGAATTGTAATTTCTCGATTGGTTACAAGTCGTGGTTGCCAAAAGTTATCTTGGATATTTACTTTCGTAAAGGATACCGGCTCAATGGGATAGTCTTTTTGCGATTCCTGCGCATGTAGTCCGTTGATAGCAACATAGAATGTACATGCTATCGATAGTTTTAATTTTCCTGTAAAATTGCTCGCGCTACTACTATTGGAGTTTTTCATTTTCTTTCAATTTAGTTTGTGTGCTTCTGAAGACCTGTATATTCTCGTTATTTCGACTGACTAAAATCAATTTTGAACCATCTTTTGATTCAAGGATTTTTATATCCCGTATTTCACCCTCCACTGCAAAACCCGAATGTATTGGCTTTATAGTTTCCCATACAGAATCTTTTTTCGAACGTTGCATCAAATGGCCGAACGATGCGTCATTTTTCCCGATATTGATTTGATTTGAAAAGAAATTTCCTCCTGCGAGTACCTCCTTTTGACCATCACTATCTAAATCAACCGAAGAGAATCCGTACAACGAAGACATTTGCATCTCTAAAGGAAGGGGTGTTGCCTTAAAGTCACCTAACCCTTTGTTCTCCAAAAACATTGATTCAAAAGTAAATGCCTGTAGTCTTCCTGCCCCTGTCAAAACCGAATCGGGAAAAACCTCGTGCAGACTACTGTTCGCAAAACTTTTATAATCAGTATACTTTTTTTTCAAGGATACCAATTGTTTTGAAAGTTCATCCAAACCATAATAAGGATATTCCACCTTATTCTTAAAATGTCCGAGAATTGGATCTATAACGCCATTGCCATCAAAATCCTTCAGGTACAAATTGACGGGATATTCCTTAGATGCCTTTAGGTTCGAATTGACACCGAAATTCCCGACCAATACATCTTTATCACCATCACCATCTAAATCGGAGGCGTAAATATCATTCCACCAACCATTAGTATACTCTAATTTCTTTTCCACAAGCGGGATATTTTTGAAATCTAGTATGGTAATAGGCATCCACTCTCCGACAACAATTAATTCTTTGCTCTCAGGAAGCCAAACTGCATCGGTAACCATACCTAAGTTGACATTACTTCCGAAGATGCGAGTCGTAAAGTCGTATAATTTACCTGTTCCAGTACCCAATAAAATTCTGCTTCTCAAATAGCTGCCATAGGCACCAGGGATGGAGCGCGCACCGACAAAGATATCGGTATAGCCATCTTCGTTGAAGTCCGCAGTTACAGCACATGACCCATTAAAATCCAATTGAGGATGGTTGCTTGATTTTTCGAAATTACCTTCCCCATTATTGATATATAATCTATCCGCCGTAGTCATGTCGC
The DNA here is from genome assembly GCA_041743085.1 of Flavobacteriaceae bacterium. Classification (GTDB taxonomy): domain Bacteria; phylum Bacteroidota; class Bacteroidia; order Flavobacteriales; family Flavobacteriaceae; genus JAFMPW01. The sequence goes on along the minus strand of JBGTNL010000022.1, from coordinate 29,524 downwards.
CAAAATGTACCCCTCCACCACTCACTACATATAAATCTAAGTCACCATCGCTGTCTACATCAAGAAATACGGAGCCAACATCCTCACTGGCTCGATCCCTGAAAAAGATATCTACTTCGTTTTCTTTAAAGATTTGCAAGCTGTCATCTTGTTGGATATATAATTTACCGGCTTGATTCTTTGCCCCGCCAATATAAAAGTCATCCAGACCATCTTGATTCACATCACCGACTGCCATTTTGGGCCCTTCGCTAGAGATCATGCGAGGCATCAACTTTTCAAATTCAAAATCGATATAACTATCCTCCTTGTGCCTAAAATCGATAACGCTCTTATCAGTAATATTTTCAAAATGTTTTTTAAGTGATCTTTCTTGGTACTTTTCTTTTCGTTCAGAAGCATTCACGTAGTCAAGAACCAAGGTTTGGTTTGTCGACACATCCTTTAATAGCTGTTCTTTACCATCAGGCCATCGCACTTTGAGCGAATCTATCCGGGTGGTATTTCCCAAACCAAAAAATAGCATCGGTTCTGAAGACGAAACCCATCCTTTTGCTGGATGAAGTTCAAGCATTTGGATATTTTCCCCGTCTGTCAGGGTAACCCGTGAACCAATACCAAATGGATTTTGACTTTGACCTTTAAAATTGATTTTCAGATAATTGATTTTCCTTTCGCTATCGGATATGGTATTCTCATAGAGTGTTGCAGTCGCATTGAGGTTATTAACCACCAAATCGAGATCGCCATCATTGTCCAAATCGGAATAGGCCGCACCGTTTGAACAACCATATAGATTCAGGCCCCATTTTTTGGAGACATCCTCAAAACCATTACCCAGATTTCTATAGGCTACATTCTCTAGTTTGCCTTCCGGGATGGCATCGATTTTGTCCTGATAAGTTAAATCCTTTCGCTTTGCCTGTTCATTGGATATATAGTTGATATAATCCAAATCGTTGGGCCGATGCGGAATGCCGTTGGTAACAAATAAATCTTTAAAGCCATCAACATCCAGGTCAGCAAAAAGTGCACCCCAGCTCCAATCTGTAGCCGAGAGGCCATAATACTCACCCAATTCACTAAATTGGGAACTTTCATTATTAAATAGGTTGCCCTGATTCAATTGCAACATATTTCTTGGATACTGAAAATGATAGGAATGATTAATCTTAAAACGATAGATGTTGTAGGACTCTACACCTAACATCGTTTTAAGGATTTCTTCCTCTTTGGGCCTCATATCCAAAGTCAGGATATCTTGCCAGCCGTCATTGTTTACATCGGCCACATCATTGCCCATTGAGAAGGTAGATGTATGACCCATTGAAGCAGTTATGTCTTCTTCGAACGTACCGTCTTTCTGATTGTAGTAGAGATAATCGTTCTCGTGAAAGTCGTTGGACACGTAAATATCCGGGTAACCATCATTGTTAAAATCAGCAATGTTGAGGGCGAGTCCGTACCCATTCGATCCGCCGTAAATCCCAGCCTCTTCACTGACATCAATAAATTTTTGGGATTCATTTTTATACAATCGGTCACCAGAAAGGGAATCTCGTATTTCCCGGATATTTCCGGGGCGATAGGCATTTGGCGTATGTACGGCTTGATTGACTAGGTACATATCGAGATCGCCATCTTTGTCATAATCGAAGAACCCTGCATGGTGGGAATAGGTCGCGATATTCAAACCGTATGTCTTGGCGTTTTCGGTAAATGTGCCATCTTGATTGTTGACATATAATTTGTTCTTCCCCTCTAATCCGTTATGGGCACTTACCATACAGACATATATATCCAGCCACCCATCGTGATTGATATCGACCAACGTGACTCCGGTAGTCCAGCTTTTCATACCCGTATCCCCTGCAACGTTGGCGGTTTCGGTTATATCCTCAAACTTCATATCCCCTTTATTCAGATACAGCCGATTCTTTTCTTGGTTCGCTGTAAAATAAAGGTCTGGTAAACCATCGTTATTGATATCGCCGACCGCAACGCCACCGCCCATGTACATATTGTTATAGGAAAGCACACTAAAGTCTTTGGTCTCTGTAACTGTATTTATAAAATCCAAGGAAGAAACTTTAGATGGTATTTCCTTAAAGATTGGCTGTTCGAAAGCCCTTTCCCCACAACTGCATAACATCAGTGTTGCCGCCGTTAGTAAAATCGCGTATGTACAAAATTCCTTCATTCTTAAAATTCGAACAATTGTAACGGTAGGTTATTTTTTGCCACCATTAATGTGGTTCTGCCACCTATTTTCAAACTTTTAGCATCCCGAACTTCCCCGTTTATAAAGAGTCCACTTTGCTGCATGGGCACAACTTCAAAACTGGAACCGTCCTTTCCTCGCAGCAGCGTCCCATAACTTGCATCGTAGCGCCCGGCTTCGGGCTTTACCCTATATTGATTGCCACCAAGAAAAATGTCCTTTTTTCCATCCCCATCAAAATCTTCGATGGCAATCGCATATACAGGGGAGGTCTGGGCTTCAAGTGGCAATGCTATGACTTCAAAAGTACTGTTACCGTTATTCTTCAACATCACACTCCTTAACTCCTTTGCTTTGTGAATCACGGAATTCTCCAATACTTCTGCAGGGAACATATCTTGAATGGTCTGATTTTTATAGGATTCGTATTTCAGGTATTTCTTTTTTAGGCTGGGTAGCTGCATTACCAAGTCGTGCCGTAGCGGTTGGGGAAAGGAGGTTCCTTCATTGTACATGCAAATAATTTGTTCCGCCATTCCGTTCTGGTCAAAATCGTTAATATAGCAGGATAACGGTTCCTCTTTACTGGCTCTAAAGCGGGAGTTCAAACCATGATTTCCCACAATGAAGTCGATATCACCATCATTATCCAAATCGGCGGCTTCAATGGCATTCCACCAGCCGGAAGTATCTGCAAGTCCAGATTTTGTGCTGACTTCAGTCAATTTTCCATCATCATTCTGAAAAACACGTATGGCCATCCACTCTCCAATAGCTATTAAATCTTCGTCACCATCGCTATCGTAGTCGGCCCAAACAGCATCGGTAATCATTCCAAGATTTAAGAGTTCAGGGGCGACCGAAGATGTGCTATTGTTGAAGTTACCCTTGCCGTCATTTGTCAATAGGTATCCGTTTTGCGGAACTCCGATGAGCCCCGATTTAAGCCGTATGCCCACGAACAAATCCATATCGCCGTCATTATCGTAATCACTGGCCACGACAACGGAACTACTTTCTGGTTTGCCCGAAGGCAATAGTTGATCACTTTTTTTGAAGTTACCTTTTCCGTCATTGATATAAAGCCTGTCCATTAAAGCAAAGGAACTACTTGAAAATTCCGACCCACCACTGGCTACGTACAAGTCCATATCGCCATCGCCATCACTATCAAAAAAGAGACAACCGATATCTTCGCTACCTACATCTTTCTGAAATATCTTTTCGTTGGAGCTGTTGAAAGACCCATCAGGTTGTTGCACGAATATTTTACCCATACTGTCTTTGGCCCCGCCGACAAAAAAATCCTGTAAACCATCACTGTTTATATCGGCAACGGCCAGTTTGGGCCCCTCGTTGGATTTCATTTGATAAAGCAGTCGGTCTCTATTGAAATCGATAAAACTATTTTCGGAATGCCTGAAGTCAAGATTCGTATTTTCTGTAATATCCTTAAAAATTAAAATATAAGAAGGCGAAGGGTTTATAATTTCTGTTGCCGATTTTGCATCATCTTCATTTAAAGTCAGCATTTGATTGACTTTCAAATCTGTACGGATTGTTCGCTTACCATAAGGCCATTCCACCATGAGGCTATCTATTTTACTAATATCCCCCAATCCGAAATGAAGTCGTGAGTCAACAGAAGATTGGAATCCTCGATTCGGTGCCTGTTCCAGATAAAATAGCTTTCCGTCGGCTTTTACGGTTGCCTTGGCTCCAACCGCCAATGTGTTTTTCTTCGCACCTTTTAAAATCAGCTGTAAAGAATTGTTCATGCCGCTCTCTTTCGCAGTGTTGTTGCGATAGATAAATGGGGGCATATTCACATTGTTCACAACTAGGTCCAAATCTCCATCATTATCCAAATCTCCATAAGCTGCACCATTGGAATGACTGGGCGTTTCAAGTCCCCACTCTTTAGTTTTATTCTTGAACTGTATGTTCTCCGTTCCGCTATAGGCATAATTGGGAATGCGGTTTATTGGAATTATATCGATGAGCTGTTTATAATCTACCCCTTCTTCTTTGACCACCATTTTTGCAACTTCCTCATTCGCCACATAATTCAGATAATCTTGATTCAAAATGTCTTGGGCAAGACCGTTGGCAATGAATAAATCTTTATAGCCATCATGGTCAAAATCGGTCATTAACGCACTCCAACTCCAATCGGTAGCCTCCACGCCTGCCATTCGCCCCAACTCGGAAAATGACAGTTCCTTTTCGGGGAACAATCCATTGTTCTTATGAAGCATATTCCTTGTGAACTGATGGTAATACCCGTATTTTAGGTTATTTTGGTATTTATCCCAATTTTCGAAAGTCATCGTCGTTTTGAAACGGGCATCATTTTCCGGTAACATTTCGGTTACAAAAATTTCCGGTAATCCATCGCCGGTAATATCTGCAATATCCGAACCCATGGAAGCTACACTTATCGATTGTATTTGATCTTCCAACGCTTCACGAAACGTACCATCCCCATTGTTCATATAAATATAGTCCCGTTCAAAGAAATCGTTACAGACATAGATATCCATCCAGCCATCTTTATCTAGATCTCCCACCGCTACACCAAGACCAAAGCCGATTTCACTACCATAAATGCCCGCTTCTTCACTTACATCGGTAAAAATAGCACCGTCGTTACGCAAGAGTTTGTCCCCGCCCAATTTGTCACGTACCTCGCGTTCGTTAATTTTAAGGTTAAAACTATTTACGGAGCGATAAGAGTTGTTTAAGAGGTATACATCAAGATCACCGTCCTTATCATAATCGAAAAAATTGGCATGAGTCGAATAGCCTGAATCTGCGAGACCCATTTCCTCAGCCTTCTCTTCAAAAGTTCCGTCACCCTTATTTATAAAGAACTCGTTTTGTTTGTTATCTCCTTTTACATCTCCCGAATTGCATACATAAATATCCAACCATCCATCGGCATTGACGTCCACCATTGCCGCACCAGTAGACCATGCTTTCGTACCACCGACCAGGGCTTTTTCGGTTACATCGGTAAACGTAAAATCACCGTTGTTCAGGTAAAGTTGATTTGGTAGTAGATTGGCAGTAAAGTATATATCTATAAACCCATCGTTATTGACATCCCCTAGGGCAACGCCACCCCCATTATAGTAGTTGCGGTATTTGTAGATGTTAAAATCGTTGGTATAGGTCAGGCTATTTTGAAATGTAATCCCTGTTTGGGTAGAGTCTAGCATCGTGAAAAGCACCTTTTTGGATATCGACTTTTTCTTATCCGTACAGGATATCCAGAGCACTGTTGCACCCAATGCTAAAAACATGATATTGAACAGACATTTTTTCAATTGGCAACTGTTTTTTTTATAGGGTCTAAATCTTCAAATTTGACTATCAATTCGCTACCCATGTATATCGGAATCAGGATAATCTTCCGATTACCATCGATTTTTACGTAATTGTATTTTACCCACGGGTCGCCTTTCTTAGGGACCTTAAAGAAATTACGACCACCATAGCCCTTTTGAAAGTAATTGATTGTTTCCTTTACTAACTTCTCCATCGACATCTCTTTGTTGTATTGCGAAAAGTCGCGATATTTTATAGTAGCATCATATTTTTCAATGATATCATATTGCCCGGTTATGTCGGCCGGGAAAAATTCAAAGTGAACGGGGTAGGAGAAACCTTCCTCGAAGGTCAATTGTACCGCATTACTAGTGGAATTCGGTTTAAACACACCCGCTCTATTCTGTAAAAGGCAACGCCATTTAAAATCATCGAATGTCATTCCTAAATTTACGCCGTAGGCGATACTATCAAAGCGCTCCGTACGTGCCAGTTCAGCTTTTACCACCTCATCGTATGTAGGTTCTGACCCGCACGATACCATAAGTACAGTCGATAGAAGGGTAACCAAGGACAGTAAGTTAATTTTTGATAGCATATACCTGAACTGTGTCATTATTACGAGCGAATACTATATAGTCTTTATCCGATATATTCAATTTCTTGATATCCCTGACTTCTCCCTCAATATGAAGGCCAGAGGTCTTGGAATTCAATGCTTTTATTTTACTATTCTCGCGCACTTGCATTACATTTCCGTAACCAGCAGCGTATATTCCTGTTTGCGGTTTGGCACGATATTGATTGCCGGTCGTAATGATTTCCACAGTTTCCTTATCATGGTCGATATTACCCGCCCAAATGGCATAGATAGGTGTAAGTTGGGTTTCAAAAGGCAACCTTTCTTCCACAAATTGACCGTTTCGATTCCAAAAAATCGTACTACTCGTCGTATTTACTTGATACTTCAATGAATGCTCTAGTTGTTCGGTTGAAAAAATATCCTCAACGGTTTGTTCTTTATAATCGGAATATTTCAAATACTTTTTCAATAAATAAGGTAATTGTGCGGTCAGCTCTTTCTTTTGGGCGATGGGATATGCTTTATCGCCTCGATATGTAGTAATGATTTGCTCTACATCGCCATTTTGATCAAAGTCGTTCACGTACATACTTACCGGCTTCTCTGGCCTTGCCGTAAAAAAGGAATTTTCACCAAGATTTCCGGCAATAATATCTTGATATCCGTCATTATTCAAATCTTTAACTTCCAACGCATTCCAGAAACCATTTGTATTTTTTAGTCCAACATTATCGGTAACTTCATTAAATTTTCCGGCACTATTTTCAAAGACCCTGATCGGCATCCAATGTCCAGCGATGATAATATCAAAGTCGCCATCTGAATCATAATCTGACCATACAGCATCTGTGACCATTCCCAATTCTTTCAAGCCGGGGGCTATCGATTGGGTTACATCCTGATAATTTCCCTTGCCGTCATTCTCCAGTATATAGCTACTGGATGGCACACCATATGAACCGGGAACCAATCTTCCTCCAAAGAAAAGATCTTGATCTCCATCAGCGTCGAAATCCGCATTTATTACTACCGAAGTTGCATTAGGACGACCATTTGGGAGCAACTGTTCTGATTTCGTGAACGTACCCTGACCATCATTTAGATAGAGGTGATCTATTAGAGCGAAGGAGTTGGTAGAAAACTCCGGACTCCCCGTCGCCACTAATAAGTCCAAATCGGTATCGCCATCAGCATCGAAAAAGATAGCATCAGTATCTTCGGACAGCTCATCATCTTTAAAAACCGAGACGGTAGACCTTGAAAACCCTTCCTTTGCCTGGACGTAGAGCGCACCCGATTGTCCTTTGGCCCCGGCGAAGAAGAAATCTTCCTTTCCATCTCCGTTTATATCGGCTGTCGCTATTTTCGGACCTTCGTTGGAAACCATCTGATAAAGTAACTTTTCATTGTTGAAGTCCACATATTCACTTTCGATATGCTTGGCTTTTGGTATCATAGTAGTCGAGTCCAAAACAAGCATTGAGTTTCTGTTAATTTGAGTAGAATCAATTCGAACGTAAGACTTTTCGCTTTGAATCAAGGTTAAAAATTGATTGGCTGCAATATTGGTTTCAATGATTTTGTTGCCATTTGGCCATTCAATTATGAGACTATCCACGGTATCTGCGTTGCCCAGCCCATAATTCAATCGGCTATCTACCACGGACATGACCCCACGCATGGGATACAGTTCCTTAAAATATTTCTGTTCGTTAACGATCATACTGACTTGTGCGCCGATAGCCGGTGCCCCATGTTGATCCTTCAAATCTATGACCAAGTATGCATTATCATTTTCGCTGCTAGTATTTCGATAAATAAAGGGTGGTGCGTCGATATTGTTTACAACCAAATCAAGATCCCCATCGTTATCGATATCTCCGTAGGCCGAACCACTGGAAAAACTGGGTTGGTCCAGACCCCAAGCTTTGGCTACATTTTCAAATTTCAAATTCCTGGACTCTTTGAACATATAATTGGACAGGGGTTGTGTGGGAATATCATCGATAAGACGTTTGATCACTTCTCCTTCGCGGATCAAAATCTCCCTTACCTTGCTAGGGTCATTATAAAAGTCAATATAATCTTGATCGAGCAAATCTTTTGGAATACCGTTGGTTACAAAAATTTCGTTTTTGCCATCCAAATCAAAATCGACCATTTGTACTCCCCAACTCCAGTCTGTCGCGCTGACATTTGCATACCTTGAAATTTCAGAAAAGGATATTTTTGAAGTACTACCGATTCCATTATTCAACTGGAATACATTACGAGGAAATTGTCTGTAATAGCCATTCTTGAGTTTAAGTTGGTACTTGTCCCAGTTGTCAAAAAACGCTTTAGTCTTCAAACGATCTTCAGTATCGGGCAACATTTCCGTCACGAATATTTCGGGATACCCATCATGATTCATATCAGCAATATCGACACCCATTGAACCCAAACTTAATTCTTGCGCAACTTGTTCTATAGACTCTGTAAAGGTTCCGTCCCCATTGTTCATATAGAGATAATCTTTCTCGAAAAAGTCGTTCGCAACATAGATATCGGGCCAAGTGTCACGATTTAGGTCAGCTACGGAAATACCGAGGCCAAAACCAATAACGCTGCTGTAAATACCTGCGTCTTTGTTTACGTTAGTGAATCGATTACCATCGTTCCTATATAATTTATCTCCCCCGTCTGTATCTTGAATATCTCTAATACCTTTTTTTACATCGATAACCAAGTCGGATGGTTCTATGGAATTGTTAGAAAGGTACATGTCTAAATCTCCATCTTTGTCAAAGTCTAAAAAGACGGCATGTACTGAAAAACCAAGGTCGTCAATCCCGAAAGCCTTGGCTTCTTCTTTGAAAACTGGAATGCCATCATCATCTATCCCTTTGTTCATAAATAATTCGTTTCTTCTATTTTTATCGGATGGATTTCCGCTTTTGCAGACATAAATATCCAACAAGCCATCTTGGTCGATATCAACGATACTCACTCCGGTACTCCATGCATTGAGACTTGCGACTCCGGCAATAGTCGTTACGTCCTTGAAATTAAATTTTCCATCCCCTAGATATAGTTTATTTTCGACTTGATTGCCACAAAAAAATAGATCTTGAAAACCATCGTTGTTCAAATCAGCCATTCCTACGCCTGCGCCATTGTAGAAACTCCTAAAAAGATAGGTATTGAATTCTTCGGTGTAGGTCAGGTTATTTTCAAAATCAATACCTATGGATTTTGGATTCAAGAACTCGAAAACTTTACTTTTATCCATCTGCCTATTCGTATTACAGGAGGTCAGCATAACGAGCAAACCAATAATACCGATCTTACTATTTCTTGCGATTACAATATTCATTATTACCTGCCCAAAATTGAATACCCTGTTCAAGGCTATATTAAAGGTATCTTTTTCCATTTTAAGATTTGACGATATGAACTTCTTAAAACCAAAATTTCTGGGAAGAACTCTCATTCTTCCCAGAAACAAACTAACTCAAAACTAACTCAACTAGTGTCTGTCAATAATTTAGTACCCTGGATTCTGTTGAAGACTTGGGTTTGCTTGTAGAGCAGAGAAGGGTATAGGGTATATTCTTCTGAACTCATCATCAAAATTTTGAGATGGTTGGCCTTTTTGGGAACCTACTCCTTTCAAAAACCAGTCATCTTCCCAATGCCCAAAACGAATCGTGGTAGCTCTTGCTTTGTTTTCAATTGCCAATTCTTTTTTAAATTCCCAATAAAGTTCATCTTCCGTCAAAGCGGGTAAGCCTTCAAGCCCGGCCCTGTTCCTTAATTGGTTTACCAATGATAACGCCTCGGCACTTCCGTTATCTAACCTAAATAACGCTTCCGCTCGTATCAACAAGGCCTGGGCATATCGATATAGGGCAAAATCTGCACTAATGTCGAAAGTTTCACCTACCGGAATCTCCCACTTGCCGTAGCGAGCACCATGTCTATAAGGATAACGGCCATCTATTTCAGTATACCCAGGGGTGATGAATATATTACAACCCCCTTCTAACAGCGGTTGAAATTCTGCAGCGTAATTATCAAAATCTTCTATACAATTGAAATGTTCAAATTCTTCACTTGGATTGGTAAAATGAAAACCAATGTCTTCGGAAAAAGAAGGGCCACCTTCCGGAGTATACATTTGGCCTACTATGAACATTCCCCTACGCTTATCGTCTTGGTCAAAGGCATTGTAAAAATCTTCTTGAATGGCCATACCGCCCCACGGGGTGGCAGCCATATCAAAAGTTCCATCACCAGACTGGTGCATTTGATGCCTAACGTTGAAACCACCCAACAAATCTCTTTCATAAGGAATCACGAATATGTTTTCCCTCGACCCTTCATTCCGCGTTACGAAGTTTGAAAAATATAGCGGTTCAATGGAATATGCCCCACTATTGATTACTTCATTGGCGGCTTCAGCTGCCTCCTGCCATTTTGGTACACCCGTAATGCGTTCCGAATTCAAATAGAGGTCGGCCAATACCATATAGGCGCCCCATTTGTTTATTTTTCCATACGTATCGGACCCAGTGCTTTCCGATAGATTGGGAATGGACTCCAACAATTCGGTTTCCAGTAAATTCCAAGCTTCTTGAGGAGTAGCTTGTGCCGGAGCAGGGTCAGCCTCCGAAAAACGAGTTTCAATAGGAATATTGCCAAAGTTGGAAAGAAGCATATAAAAATAATATGCTCTAAGTGAACGAAGCTCCGAGACCGCGGGGGAATCTGCTCCTATTTGTTCGCTAAAGATTTCAATTAAGCGATTGCAATTTGCTATACCGCTGTTTGCCAAATTCCAAGTTCGTACCGTAAAGATGTTTTCGGGTGCGAAATCATGAGCCATAAGCCGCGGCCAAACCCCACCATCATCCCAACCATTGTTTGATCTAACGGCGACCGTAGATTGGTCGGAAGTCAAATCGTTGGTAATCTGTCCAGTCTCAAACCATCCGCCAAGTGGTAAATATGCCACCGATGCTGCCGATGCCAATTGCGCATCGCTCTTAAAAAATTCGTCTGGTAGCACTTCTGAATAAATCTCTGGCTCTACATCGCATGATTGATACGTGAATGCCGATAGAACCATTATCAACGTCCATAATCTGTTTTTTGAATTAATTTTCATAACAAACAATTTATAATTTTATGTTTATTCCAAATGTTACTGTTCGAACGGGAAACGCGGTATTTCTTCTATCGATACCAGGCACTAAGATATTTTCCAGTCTTCCTCGAGAACCGAAGACGGGTGCAGTGTTACCACCTTCGGTTGGCCCTACATCGGCATACCTGACTTCAGGGTCAGATCCAGTGTATCCGGTTATCGTAAAAAGATTGTTTCCAGCCAAATACAATCGTAAAGCCTTGATAGGACTTGAGTCTTTCATCTCGACGTTATAGCCAAGCGTAGCATTATCTAATCGAAGGAAGTCTGCTTTTTCAACATAACCAGAATGATAAGCATCTAGTTCCGTATCATCAGGATTAAAAAATTTAGTAACTACAAAATTTTGTCTTCCGCCCAATCCGGGATGTTCCCAATATGCCCTAGGAATATTCACCAATGAGTGCCCCACAGCTCCCCTTAAAAGAAAATTTAAATCCCAGTTTTTATATTTGAAGGAATTATTTAGTCCAAAGGTAAAATCTGGAAGACCATTGCCAACAACAACGCCATCCCGTTCAATATTTCTCTCCGTTGTGGGCTCTCCTGTTTCTTGATTTATAATCAGCGTTTGACCCGCATCATTATATCCGGCGAATATACCTGCTCGAATCTGTCCCAATTCTGCACCCTCTTCGACAATAATAGGCAGAATACCCGCTAATCCTGGCGCTCCGAGATTACCTTCAAAAAGAACAAAATTCTCTTGATCGTTAAGATTGACCAATACCGTTTCAAATGTGGAAATATTACCTCCTATATCCCAAGTAAAGTTATCATTTGCAACAGCCTCATAATTTACCTGAAATTCAAGGCCCTTTGTCTCTAACTCACCAAGATTTAAAATAGAACGGGTAAAAATGTTAGGAGGTGATGGAACATCGACCGAGTTCAACAAATCGGTCGTATTTCTAATAAAATAGTCAAAAGAACCTGATAATTTCGAGTCAAATAGAGCAAAATCCAATCCTATATTGAACTCTCCTTTCTCCTCCCATTTCAAATCGGGATTCGGGTTCGAAACCGGGCCGATCGCAGTTACGAACTGGCCGTTAACAAATCCCTGTCCCACTGCTCCTAATCGCTGTAAAAATTCCAGACGTCCCACTGGTTCGTTGCCAGTAATACCATAACCTGCTCTTAGTTTTAATAAATCTACTGCCTCAACGTCGAAAACCTGATCTAAATTGAGCCCACCACTAATGGCCCAAAATGTACCTCTTCTGTTGTTCGGCCCAAATCTAGAGGACTCTTCACTACGAATACTTGTCGAAATAAAGGCAGTGTTCTTGTAGTTCAGATTTAGGCGTCCAAAGAATGCTGAAAGTTTGGCTTCGCTTCTTCCAGAGCCAACGTTAGCCTGCTGATTATTGATGCCTAGACCGAGACCCAAATTATCGAATCCTACCTCGTTCGTGATGAAATCGGTATTTGAAGCACTCAATCCCTGAAAATCAAATTGTTGGTACGAATATCCTCCCAGAATATTGTAATTAAAGTCACCCACAGAAGAGCTGTAGGTCGTTGTGAACTCAGCCAATGTTGACCTGTCGTCATTTGCAAAACGACTGGCTCTACCATTTACCCCAGATCCTCCAAAAATTGCCGTACTTGGAAAGAATTCACCCCCTAGTGTCGTAGTAGTCTGTCTGGAAAAATTAAAACTGGTAGTCAACCCCTGAACTACTTCATAGTCAGCTTTAAAGTTCATTAACAATACCCGAATGTCCTCTTCCCTTTTGGCCAATTCATTTATCGCAACTGGATTGAAAACATCTTGCACCCCTGTTTCGAAATAACCTCCAAATTGATTAGGGTCTCTACCCAAATCCTGTGCAGACCTATTCTCGAAAACAGGTGCGGTCGGATTGAAAGTCAAAGCATATCTTGGTGCCTGTCTAAACCCTAAATTTGCCTTGGTTTCAGTTGTGGAAACGATACCAGTTAACTTTAACCTGTCATTCATTAACCGCTGAGTCACGTTGATACGACCATTCAATTGTTCCCTTCCAGTACCTCTTGTTGTACCTTGCAAATCTCGATAGTTGATTGACGCCCTATAACTCAAACCCGTTGCTGTAGAGCTTGTAAAGGCAATATTGTGAACGTTTGAAATGGCATCTCTAGTAGTCTCTTTTAACCAGTCGGTATCAGAACCTAAATCAAGACCGCCATTCGCCAGAAACTGTTCGCGATTGGCTATGGGTATAATATTAGCCAAACTTTCAACTGCAACATAAGCGTTATATTCTAATTCCGCTTTTGTCTTTCCGGTACCGGATTTTGTAGTAATTATGATGACACCACTACTTCCCCGAGTACCGTAAATGGCTCCAGCGGCGGCATCCTTTAAAACGTTTATCGATTCTATATCAGTAGGGTCCACAGCATTTATTGAACCTCCTATAACCCCGTCGATGATAACTAAAGGTTGTGAATTGGCTCCAAAAGTGCTCAGCCCCCTAAGACGAATCGTAAAAGGTTGGTTTGGGTCCCCACCTTCACGGGCAATATTAAGACCGGCGACTTTTCCTTGTAATAGTTGTGAGGGACTATTGACATTTCCATTATTAAAGTCTTCCGCATCCACTTTAGTGATGGCACTAGTTATTTCTTCCTTTTTCTGCGTGCCATAACCTACAACAACAACTTCGTCCAGTTTTGCAACGTCCTCTTCTAATGAAACGTCAATAATGGATTGATTGCCTACTGATACTTCTTGACCTAAATAGCCTATATAGGAAAACGCGAGAATATCTTCAGGGCTTGCACTTATACTGTAATTGCCATCGAAATCAGTTGCCACTCCGGTTTTTGTTCCTTTGATAACTACACTAGCACCGGGTACCGGAACACCGTTCGAATCGCTAACGGTACCAGTAATAGTTGACTCTTGGCCCACTACAGTCGTAAGGCCAAGAAAAACCAAAGCAATAGGTAGTAATATCCTTTTACTGCCTTCCAATATAAACTTCCATTTCACTTTCATAATGTTTAGGTTTGGATGAATTTGATTTAGTTTAGTTGTTTTCCCAATTAATCGCCGGGACTTTCAGGTAACAAACTCTTATACCAAAGGAATAGAATTAATATTTTCTTAACGCTTCATTTTGTCCCAAGTTCTTGTCATAACAGGTCAAAAAACGGCGATATAGGAAGTTAGGAGGCAATTGTTTAACAGATTGATACTACTTCGAGAGTTATGACTGATAATTTATACTTCTTATAAGTTGAGGTGGGCTAATCAATTGAATTTATCTTTAGAAGAAAAAATTACTGTAATTTGATATTCTGTTCCATACGCATGCCCATTTAACTACACAATCAGGCGAAACAATTGTTCGTCAAATTGACAGATGAAAACGGATTCAAGACATTCAGAAAAGCACGTCTGTAGCAACTCTTAAGACAGTTTAGTTTCGGTTAGAATTGCGGAATGTTATTTGCAATTGATTTAAAGATGTCATCAAGAGTTTAGAAGATATTTTCTACAAAGGGTAATCTGTTTGGAAGTTTGCCAAACAAGGAGCTAGTTGACTTGAATCTTCATTCTTAGGTCACTGAATACCAATCAAATTTGTTGGCATAGGTGCGTTTATTCCATGTCATATGTTGGAAATTGAGTAATTCGCAACGTTGTACATCCATAGGGAATTAAAGTAATCTCTTCGATTGCATTGCTTTCACTATTGAATTTATAGCCATCAGGAAATTCCGGAAAAATAGGCGCGCTATTATCAAGTTTCCAATCAGGAATGACAACCGCCTTGGTTCTCAATTGAATAGGCGCGTTTTCAAGATTCCACGGATAGCTTCCATCCCAATCGTTTTCTACAACCTCAATAGTATTTTCGATATTCTCCACATTACTCTTAATTAAACCGTAATTCCATTTATCAGTAGGGTACAATTCTGAAAACTCTCGATAGCCATCGTTTCGATTCTTCTTTTTGACTTCAGCGTTTACTTTCAATGCATAGATCAAAGGGCCCCGCTCAATTGCGGCAGAACCTTTATGCCATTTGCTAGTTTTTAATTTCATCGGCAATTTTAAGCTGATATTGTCTCCATCTTTCCACAAACGCTCTATTATTGCAATGTTGTTTTTAATATTGACTTCTATGACCTCTCCGTTTAAGGAAATAGATGCCTTATCGGCCCACGAAGGAATACGAAAATGAAACGGAAAATAGGTCTCATTAGATAATCTTAAATTAAAATCTACCGTTTCTCGAAACGGGAAACCTGTTGTTTCTGAAATAGTCAAATCAACGTTATCGGAAACCTTTAATTTAGCCGTGCTTGGGGCATATAACAATGCCGCCACACCACCCTCTGGTGTCGCATAAAACAGATTTTGTACAAATTTTGGCCATGATTGATGCATATTGGTGGTACAACATGGGTAACCTGTGACTTCGCCAAACACAAAATCGGTTCCACCATGTTCCTTTGTTTGAAAAGAGGTTTCTATTTTATCGGTCAATTCTACTTGATTTGCCGCCTGAAAGTATTGTCTTGAATCATAATTGTCAGAAGCCTGGGATGGCAGGGCGTTGTAGGTTATTTTCTCCAGTAAATCGGCAAATTCCATATCGCCTGTAATTTTGAGAATGCTTTCCAACGAAAACATTTCCTCGGAAACGGAACAGAACTCTATTCCCTGCACAGGGTCAGTACCGTGCAAGGGTTCATCTCCACCGTACATACCTTGAGCTTGACCATGGTATTTTTCCATATCCTCCAATGCCTTTTTCACCGAAGCTAGGTATTTAGGGTCTTTTTCTTTTTGATAATAGATTATGGGCGCTTTCAAGCCTTGTGCAAGATTGACAGTATGGATTGTCCCGATTTGAGCGATTGATGTATTATTAATTTCATTAGTGTCAAAGGGATAGCCTTTCATCCTAAAATAATCGAATGCAGCAGTTTCATCGGTTTGTGGTGCATCATCGTTCAAGAAAACATCTTCCCACGGAAAAGTTTGTTTTTTGATAATGTCTCCCAATTCCAATAGGAATACATCGCCCGTAATATTATAAAGCCAATATACGACCTGTAGGTTATCCGCTCCCCGTCTATTTCCCCAAAATGAAAGGTCATCCAAAGGTCTCTTAGGCAACTCTTTTAATTGATATTTGAAATATTCGGTCAAGGTTTTGATAACGCGTTCATCTTGTGTGGCGTTGTAATATTGTTGTAAAATTTTCAACATTACCATTTTGGGCCACCAATCTTTGCGCATGCCTTTTTGTAGACCTGGTTCGGCCTTCGGTTCTTGCGAAAATGGCACGGGGCCAATGTATCCGTCAGACCCTTGATTAGATAATGTCCAATCTACCCATTTACCTGCTTTCTTTTTTAAGGTTTCGTCGTCTAAAATATAAGCCAAAGGGAGGAGGCCATCAATCCAATAGGGGCCGCGTTCCCAGCCATCACCATCGCCTCCAAGCCATCCATTTCTATCCCCAACAACTGTCGGATAAATGTTATCTAGGTTCCCGGTCATTCCGGAGGCCATCCTTTTCAGCTGTTCTTCTAGCCATCCTTCCGCTTTTATTGCGCCTAAAGGTAGTTCCAGATATGGATTTGGGTTTAGTGGACTCCGATTTTGAGTATACTGGGATTTCAAATTCTTTTCAACCTCTTTTTTTTGATTCGGACTTTCAGAGCAGGATAACAATACCAATAAGATGAATAATACTGACCAACTTTTCATTTGTACTCTAATTAGATCTATAAGTATTGGACTTATGCATCAAGATGCAATTTTATAATAATTCTTAACCGGATAGCTAACTATGATTCCTTTATTATGGCATAAAAATTTTACTGAGAAACCCGTGAGTAAAATATTAAATATTAATAGTACAAAATGATTTTGAAGATTGATGTGAACGAATACTATAATTTAAATGTCATTCATTATTTACCGTACGATTGGAACGGATTGCACAAGTATGGAACGATTTGCGGACATAATGTGATTTATTTTTAGCAAATTTATAGGTAATGAAAAAAGGGCTATGCTGCTTCGCAATTCTATTTCTCGCAATTTTCCGAATTACGGGACAGGATTACTATTTCAAACATTACGACGCCGATGACGGACTTTCTAGAAATACCGTGGTCAGCACTTTGCTCAGTGAAAAAGGATTTTTATGGGTCGGAACAAAGGACGGCCTTAACCGGTTTGACGGCCATCGTTTTAGGGTATTTAGAAATCAGACTGACAATCCAAAAAGTTTAGGAAGCAATTACATCGAAAGCCTTCATGAGTATGGAGGAAAGCTTTGGGTTGGTACCGATATAGGCCTGTTTGCCTACGATGAATCGGATGATACATTCTGTTTGGTTAGCACAACTTCATCGAGTTTGATCCGTGACATTGAAAATGACCGAAATGGAAATATATGGTATATTTCTAGTTACACCTTATTCAAGTACAATCCCACTACCAAAAAAACCTATAGCTACGATACCAAAACGTATTTTTATGCAGAGGAAATAGCCCGAACCGAAAACGGAGACCTATGGGTGGCCTACGAAGACGTACTTTATCATTACAATGACACAAACGACACTTTCGAAACGTTAGATGTAAACTTTCCAGGCTTGGACAAAGGCTCATTACGAATCAGTAAATTATTTTCACTTAATGCTAATACCCTGCTATTGGGTACTGAAAGCCATGGGCTGTTTACCTGCGACATCGTATCCGATAAGGTAAAACCACTGGCATCTGACAAATTGGGCACACTTTTCGTCCGGGATGTGATACTCAAAGACAAAAAAGAATTATGGATAGCTAGCGAATCCGGACTTTACATTTATAATTTAAGAAGCGATGAAATTCAACATCTTGAGAAGAATCTAGGGGATCCCTATTCTTTATCTGACAATGCGGT
This sequence comes from Flavobacteriaceae bacterium, assembly GCA_041743085.1. GTDB lineage: Bacteria > Bacteroidota > Bacteroidia > Flavobacteriales > Flavobacteriaceae > JAFMPW01. Next base: position 11,294 of record JBGTNL010000022.1, on the reverse strand, counting down.
ATATTCAATTACTCTTGATAATGAAAATGGAATTTGGGTAGGCACATATTTTGGAGGCTTAAATTATCTTCCGCAACACAGTGTAAATTTCAAAAAATATTTTCCACAGCTCAATACGAACTCTTTGAGTGGAAATGCGGTTCGTGAGATTAAATCGGATGATTTTGGAAACCTTTGGATCGGTACGGAAGATGGGGGCTTAAATAAGCTTAACGGAACTACGAATCTTTTTACAAATTATCGGCCGGGGAACAAGAGCAACGGGTTATCGTATACAAATATTCACGCCCTTCTCCCTAGAGGGGAGGAATTATGGATTGGCACTTTTGAACATGGACTAGATGTAATGGATATTCCAAGTGGTAAAATCAAGAAGCATTTCGGGAAAGGTGAAATAAATCATATCGGAAGTAATTTTATTTTGAGCTTTTGCGAGACGGATTCGCAACTATTGGCAGCGACATCCGCTGGAATTCATATCTATAATGAAAAAAAAGATGAATTCGTAACACATAAATCTTTTCCAAAAGAGGTATTCTTCACATGTATTCTAGAAGATGATAAAAAAACAATTTGGGCAGGCTCCTTCGGGAACGGTTTATACAACTACAATCCCAAAACTGATGAAACAATAGTTTATAAAAATTCTATTTATACTACCACAAGTATCAGTAGTAATATAATCAACGGTATTTTCCAGGACCAAAATAAAAGAATTTGGATATGTACGGAAGAAGGTCTGTATCAATTTCGGGAAGCTACGAACGATTTTCAAAAATTTACCACCGAGAACGGTTTTCCAAGCAATGTATTTTATTCCGCTCTAGAGGATAACAATAATCATTTGTGGATAAGCACTTCCAACGGATTAGTAGATTTTGACCCAGAACGTGAGACGGTAAAAGTATATAAAAAGGCACATGGCCTCTTAAGCAATCAATTTAACTATTCCTCATGTTACAAGAAAGAGGATGGCACGCTCTTTTTCGGGAGTATTGGCGGAATGATAAGTTTTCGACCGACCGAAATTGACACTAGTGCTTCATATATACCACCTTTATACCTAACCGATCTTCAAATAAACACGGGAGTGGCTGTCGATAACAAGAGCGCGCGGTCGGTAACTACTATTTTAGAAAAACCCAAAGTAAGCCTAGAACCAAATCAATCCTCTTTTTCAATTAGTTTCGCATCTTTAAGTTATACCGCACCGGAATTAACAGAATATTGGTACAGGTTGGGGAATCAAAGTGACGAATGGATTTATTTACAGAACACCCCGGAAGTAAATTTCAATGCATTGCCCGCAGGTGATTATTCTCTTGATATAAAGTCCAAAAACATTAATGGAATTATAAGTGAAATCGAAAGCCCTCTGGAATTAGAGGTGCTTCCTACTATTTGGCATAGTAAATTAGCCTATGCCATTTACTTTCTACTTTTGTTATTGCTCGGATACCTGTTATTTAATTACTTTCATTTAAAATCGAGGGCAAAAAATTATCGTATCCTAAGCGAACTAAACCGTAGAAGGGATAAAGAAGTATTTCAGGCGAAAATAGAGTTTTTCACCAATGTATCCCACGAAATACGTACCCCCCTTACCCTCATCAAAACACCTTTAGAAAAATTATTACAAAGACCAACAGATGATATAGATTTAAGGGAAAATCTTTCCCTTATGGAGAAAAATACAAGCAGACTGTTAAATCTAACCAATCAATTGCTTGATTTTAGAAAGGCCGAAATCGAAACCAACAGCCTCACCTTCGTTAATACAAATATCTCCGAACTTATACGTAGTATCTATACCCGTTTTAGTCAAGCCCTTAAAGACAAAGCCCTTACTGTAACTTTGCACCTTACGGATAATGACATTTATGCCTATGTCGATGTAGAAGCCTTGAGTAAGGTAATCAGCAATCTTTTCTCAAACGCTATAAAGTATGGCGAGCGTAAAATAACAATCACTTTGTCTAAAAATAATGGTCAATTTGAAATTTCGGTCGCGACAGACGGGTACCTGATTCCTTCGCACCTTAGTAAAAAAATCTTTGAACCCTTTTTCAGGGGCACTGAAAAGGAAAATTTAAATCAATCGGGAACAGGCTTAGGACTATCGTTGGCAAGCTCGTTGGCAGAACTACACAATGGCGAACTATATCTTGATACCGCAAATGGCGATAAGAATAATTTTGTACTGCGCATTCCTATTCGTCAAGAGAAAGAAATTGATTTATACGAACCAGTAAATGCCGATTATAGCTACGATACGTTCAATAATAAAAAAAGTGAATTGGTGGAAGGCATGAAGTCAACAATCGTTGTGGTGGAAGACAATCTCGACCTATTGGATTTCATTGCGAAGGACCTCAATGAAGACTATCTTGTCTTAAAAGCAATGAATGCCGATCAAGCTTTAGAAATTATAAAGATGGAGCGAATCAACTTAATAGTCACCGATGTACTGATGCCAGGAATGTCAGGTTTCGATTTTTGCAGTAAGATTAAGAGCGAAATTGAAACAAGCCATATTCCGGTCATCTTATTAACGGTAAAAACTGCTTTAAATGCTAAACTAACCGGTTTGGAACATGGTGCCGACGCCTATATCGAAAAACCGTTTTCCATGGCGCATTTGAAGATTCAAATCGCCAACCTTTTAGAAAATCGAATAAAAATTATAAGTCATTACTCCAGCTCTCCTCTTGCCCACATCAGAAGTATGGCCCATACAGAAATCGATGAGTCATTTATAGAAAAATTGGAGAATTTGATTCATGAGAATCTTTCAAATACCGACTTAAATGTAGACTCGCTGGCCGAACAAATGAATATGAGCCGATCTACCTTTTATAGAAAAATAAAGGACCTTTCAAACTTGAACCCAAATGAATTGGTTAATGTTGCACGCTTAAAGAAAGCAGTTGAACTGCTGGGCACGGGCACTTATAAAATATATGAAGTGGCCGATATGGTTGGATATAAGTCACAAAGTAGTTTTGGTAGAAACTTTCAAAAGCAATTTGATACGTCACCCTCTGAATATATGAAAAAAATGGGAAAATGATTATCTAGCAATAAATAATAGTTGAGATTATTCCTTTCGAGTTCTACTGCAGGAGATAGTAATTAAGGATATTTATGATTGCAACTTTTTATGTATATTATTAATGTAACTAGTCATGATACTAACTTTTCTTTCGAAATATTAGAAAATGTATAAGCAATTCAAGTTTAACTAAACGGCCGTTTCATAAAACCAGTTTAGAAATTTTGTGGAGTCCTATAAATGGTTCGTTTTTACGAAACTTTTGAAACTAGACCGCTACTTCTGATATGTAAACCTTTGGCATTCTTTTGCTCGTTACAATCAGCTACATGTTCGCTCATAATAGTTATTCGTTCCAATTTTGAAGTCGATCGAGATACAAATAGCTTTCGACAAATTTTCTATGCTCTGGACTCGTCATTTTTTCAACTAAATTCAAAGCTGAAATGTAACTCGCCAAATTACCGTTCGAGGAACTGAATTTACCGTCCTCGACAAAAGTTACCAAACTGTCGTTTTGAACTTTCAAATTAGGATAGTCCTTTTGTAATTGCTCGCCACCGCCAATCCAGGTCACGATTTTCTTTCCGTCCGCAATTCCGGATTCTCCGATTAATTGCGCTCCAGCGCAATTACTTACGGTGTATCTGGTTTGCTTATTTTTTTCTCTTATGAAATCCACAATTCTTTCATTGTGAACTTGAGCGTACATATCGTAGGCACTCGGCACAAACAAAGCTGTTAATTTCGGGCAGTTCTCAAACGTATAGTCAGGAACAAAATGCATTCCTTCCTCCGTTGTTATCGGATTTTCAGTTTCGGCTATTGAAACAACATTGAAAAGCTGTTTTCCATCTTCTGTTGGTTTGGCAAAAACGTCAGATGTTGCGATGACTTCGCTTTGTAGAACCCCGTTATACATTAAAAGCCCAATTGTAGGTAATTCTGGATTGAACCGTTTTAGGTGTTTTGTCAGCGTGTCCGTATTCTTTTCGGTGGTATTGAATTCTGGATTTTCTGCTTTAGACTTGGACTTGTCGTTATTGCAACTAATCATAATAATTGCGAAAATCATTGTTGTAATTCCAAATTTTCTCATTTATCTCGGGTTTTATTATTTAGTGGGAAACAATATTATATAATAATTAATCAAATACTTAATCAATTAATAACAATAATTTGCACAACGGGAGTGTACCATAAAATGGCCACTAAAAAGAACAGATGCAGAAATTTAGCAGTGCCCCATAAAAGGTTCGTTTTATGGCACTAAATAAAAAAAGTAAACTCATCTTTTAGTTTTAGTTGAAGTTTTACAAACTAGTTGTACCTCTACTTTTCTGTTTTGCCAAGAAGTTCATCCATCTGTGTTTTCTGGCCTTCTAAAACGTTACGAAGCTGTCCCTCGCTCCAATTTTCGGGATTCGTTTACATAGGCCGAACAATTGGCAAACTATGGAGAAGGTACGGGAAGAGTTGCCACAGGTCTCAGAAACTTCAGGGAAGAGGAAAATGCCTTCTATATAAAGGGATTCAAAAGGTGCGCTAACGATGCCCTCACTGATAAGGTTATGTGAATTCCTGGCACTCGGCCCTGCCCATTTCCGCGAATTGTGCTTCCTTCCAAAAACAAAGAAATTTTTCCATTGAACACGGTGGTAATCGGCCCACACAGAGCATGTGTTTGAGCCAGCTTTCGGACAAATTCTTTAAAAACATCATCTATTGAGCAGAATATTTCTGTAACTTAACTTTAGGCGTAAGCAGTGAGTTTATGTTAAACGTTTGTTTTGGGCACTATATAAGTGTACTGAGCTTTTTGCTATTTCCAATATATTTCACATTTTTTTATATCGGACCCATTTATAAAATTGGATTTGGAACTTATTCAATGATTAAAACAATACTATCATGCCACTGGAACTGATTGTCCCAACGATTATTTTAGGAGCGGTCATACTTTTCAGCCTTGAGGTATTTTCTATTGATATTACCGCCTTGATCATTATGTGTGCGTTGATGGTGACAGGCGTCCTGACAGTGGAAGAGGCCGTTTCGGGATTCAGCAACCCTGCCACGTTGACCGTTTTGGCAATGTTGATCATCAGTGCAGGCATACAAAATACCGGACTTATTAATTATTTAGGCCAGCGGAGTGTTGGGACCGGTATCAATAATGAAATCGTTGTGATGGCCATGACTATGTTCTTGGCGGGTACGTTGTCCGCATTCCTGAACAACACGGCCGTGGTCGCGATCTTCCTTCCAATGACCCTGAAGATTGCCCATCACAAAAAAATCAATGCCAATAGACTGCTTATGGCACTGTCCTTTGGAGCTATGCTTGGCGGCTCGTGTACGGTGATCGGCTCGTCTACCAACTTGCTGGTAAGCGCAATTTCCGAAGAGCATGGTTTGGGTGCGATAAAAATGTTCGAACTCGCGCCGGTAGGTGGGATATTGTTCATCGCCCTGACTATTTTCCTGGTAATCGGCATAAGAAAAACTATTCCCGAGCGGAAATCGGAAAAAGGGGATCTTACCGGCATTTATCGACTCGGTAACTATCTGGCCGAAATGATAATACCGGAAAATTCTCCTTTTGCCGGAAAAAATATCGAGCAGACCCGGCTTTTGCAGGACCATGACCTGGAAATATTGCAGATCGTTCGCGGGCAGAACATAATATACCTTCCCGAAAATCTAGAATTGCTGGAAGCCGGAGACTCACTGATCGTTAAGGCAAAAGCAAGAAAAATAATTGCGTTGGGCAAAATTCCCGGTATTGAGATTAGGACCGACCTTGCAATAAACGATGAAAAATTGATTACCGAAGACGTTGTTTTGGTAGAGGTGATCATTGGGCCCGATTCCCTATTGATCAAAAAAAAGATAAACGATATTGATTTCCTAAAAAAATATAACGCCATTCCTTTAGCTGTTCGCGGGAAACAAGGGGTAGCCGTTGAACAACTTGACCAAATTGCCCTTTCGGAAGGATTTGCCCTTTTATTGGAAATAGAGAAAGATTCAATTTCCGAACTCCATGCGGGGGACGATTTTATCGTGCTTCACGAGCTGCCGCAGATTAAGTTGGAAAAACGAAAGGCCATCATAGCCACGACCATAGTTATTGCTGTAATTCTTGCTGCCAGCCTTAACCTTACCTCAATTCTAGTAAGTGCTTGGTTGGGTTGCGTAGCGATGTTCGTTACTCGTGTCATCAGGATCCAAAATGCTTACAGTAAAGTCAGTTGGAAAATATTTTTCTTACTGGCAGGGCTTATTCCTTTGGGTACGGCGCTTGAAAAATCCGGTACCGGTGATCTTGTAGCAACTTTTATCACAGAACACCTGGCCACTTACGGCCCAACGGTGATCCTTTCCTCCTTGTTCCTCTTTACCGCCTTACTGTCCGGGTTTGTTACCAATAATGCTGTGGCAGTACTCTTGGCTCCGATAGCTATTACTATTTCACATCAATTGCAAATAGACGCCAAACCCTTTTTGTTGGCCGTCATCTTTGGGGCCAATACTAGCTTCCTGACCCCCATAGGTTATCAAACCAACACATTGATCTATGGGGCCGGCCAATATAAATTCGTTGACTTTTTGAGAACGGGCGGGTTGATGACCTTATTGGTCTGGATATTGATAACGGTGTTGCTCCCACTTTTTTACTTTTAAATTTCAAGACCATATTATTTAACCACATACTAGATTGGCCTTATTGAAAAAATGGGACAAAATTCCCATTGGAACCAATGGCGTGGTAGCTGTCACCAGCGGCAATTGGCCGTTAAAATTGAAAGATGTCAAAGATGACACTTTTAACGATTTTGAAAGTATATTTTAATGTGGGATCAATTACAACGAGCCTTTGATATGATTGGTCCCCAAAAACGTTGGTTTAAAGGAACTCCAGTTAAAATCAAGATTATCCCCATATTGAATTTTATTGATGATTAATTCTCGAAAATAGTTAGTGTATTTTTATTTATGTTCAATTATTCTCATTTTCCGATTCCGGTTTCCAATCGAAAAAGTATTGGTTGCCTCTTATATTTGAGCGGGTTTTTGATTTTTCCACTTCTGCTATTCAATATCAATTGTCTTAGTGAATTTAGGAGGAATAACACTAAAGAGGTTTCACATATCACTTCAAATGTTTTTCCAGAAAAGCCATAACTTTTGTTCGAATATTTTCTACATCGAACATTTCACCGAAGTGTGGCGCATCTGGGACGATAATCAACTCATTTTCTACTCCTGTAGCTGTCAACCAACCGTTTAGAAGTTTAGATTGCCTGTTCCAAACTATCTCATCATTTCCTCCATGAATAATCAAAAAAGGGAGGTCATTTTTGTCAACATAGGTCATGGGGCTTGCAATTTTCGACAGATCCGGTCGTGCTACAGGTGTTGCCCCCAATAAGATGGCCTCAGGCGCTTTAGGGTCTTCACTACTTTTTAATGAAGTCAATTCCGAAGGGCCGTAAAAATCCACAACGGCCTTAAAGGAAAAATCACGTGATGTGTCCCGCATAAAGAAGTCATCAATTTGGTTATTGTCCGATAGTCCCTGCAATGAAGCCAAATGTCCTCCTGCGGAAAAACCCATTAAAGCGAATCGTTCTTTATCAAACCCATACTTTTCAGCGTTATCGTATAAAAAGGAAACTGCTCGATTGCAGTCCTGAATCTGGGCCGGAAAAATGGCCTGTGTTGCAAATCGGTAATCTATGGAAGCTAAGGCATACCCACTGTTAATGATTTCTGCCACCGTATTTTTCATATACCCGATGTCGGCATACTTGTCGTTACCGATCCACCCGCCTCCGTGAATAAATACGATCAAGGGAATAGTACCTTTGACATTGGGAGGCACATAAATATCCAAAAGGTGCTTCGGTAAGGTATCATTGTTGTAGGCAATATTGCCATGCAAAATTGTACCCTCAGGGAAAAGAGAAATTACAGGATTGGGGGTTTGGCCCAAAGACGTTTGGGATACCTGTAAGGCCCATACGAGAAATAATAGTTGTACAATTTTCATTTTTAAGTAAGTTTTCAGTTTGTTAAATTGATTTAATAAGAAATGAAGGTCTAGTCCTATCATTTACACCTTATCATTCTATTTTTTATCTAACGTAACACTAACATTACCCGTGCCCAAGGCTTCTTCAAGTCCGGTGGGATCATCGATGCTTCCTATCCCCGTATAGCTGTAAGTGGTTGAAAACGTTTTGTAAAATAGCACCAAAGTTTTTGAACCATATAGCATCAAATCACCATTATGTATGGTTCCGGGATTTGAGGATTTGGTTGGAAGTTTATTAGGCAAATCATAATATTTCTCGTTGCCGTTCAGCTCAGTCATATTTATGGTCATAGGCAATATTTCCTTGAATGCTTTTGCCGAATTATTGTCCAAAAGCGTGGCGGTAAAGGTTTGTGAATTTATCGTGATTTTGATTTTTCCGTTTGCCATAGTGCTGTTGTTTTCGTTGTTGATATTATCATCTTCTTTGTTGCTAGAGGATGTACTGCCTATAAAAACAGAAGTGTATACCAAGATCATTAAAAATAAAGATTTCATAAGCCTATTGTTATTTTAAACACTTTTTGGAGAATACCCCCAACTTATCAAAAGTAATGACCTTAATTTATTGTTCTTTAGCGACCTGTTAGCCTTTCGCCAGCTTCTGTATATCTCGCCCCCTGAACGGTGATTTGTACTGCGGCTTCATTGATTTGATGTAAATCATCAGGATTCAGCTCAACATTCACGGCTCCTAAGTTTTCTTCCATACGATGCAGTTTCGTCGTACCAGGAATAGGGACGATCCAAGGCTTTTGTGCTAAGAGCCAAGCCAATGCTACCTGCGCCGGTGTAGCAGCTTTCTGTGTTGCAATCGTTTTCAGTAGTTCTACCATTGCCTGGTTGGCCTTCCGGTTCTCCTCTTGGAAACGAGGTAGGGTGTTGCGGAAATCAGCGGTATCAAACTGAGTGGTTTCATCAATTTTCCCTGTCAGGAAACCTTTGCCCAAAGGGCTATACGGAACGAAGCCGATGCCCAATTCTTCGAGTGTCAGTATGATATCCTCCTCGGGTTTTCTATGCCATAACGAATATTCGCTTTGAAGTGCTGCTACGGGTTGTACCGCATGTGCCAGGCGAATGGTTTCAGCGCCTGCTTCAGAAAGTCCAAAGTGCTTTACTTTTCCTTCCTGAATCAAGTCTTTTACAGTCCCTGCTACATCTTCAATCGGCACATTTAAGTCTACCCGGTGTTGATAGAACAAATCAATCGCATCCGTTTTTAATCTTTTAAGACTCGCCTCTGCAACCCGCCTTATATTCTCAGGACGACTATCCAGTTCAGTCCATTTTCCGTCAGGAGCAGCTTTCCAGCCGAATTTGGTCGCAATGGCTATCTGTCCCTTGAACGGTTCCAGTGCCTCACCTACCAGTTCTTCATTAGTAAAAGGGCCATAGACTTCTGCTGTATCAAAGAAGGTAATCCCCTTTTCAACCGCTTTGCGGATTAAGGCAATCATTTCATTTCGGTCCGGAATGGGTGTATACCCAAAGCTCATGCCCATACAGCACAATCCAAGGGCAGAAACTTTAAGCCCGCCGGTTCCTAGAATTCGTTTTTCCATGCTAATTTATTTTAATAGTGATATTTCAATTAACTTAATATATTCTAAAGCTCCTGAGAGGTTGGACGGAAGATAATCTCATTGATGTCTACCTCCTCAGGCTGACTAATTACAAAGGCAACTAAGTTTGCAAAAGAATCAGGACTAAGACCAACTGCTCCAACATATTCTTTATTGGCTTGTTGTACATCCGCCTCGGTGATGTGATCCAGCAGTTCTGTTTTAACAGCACCAGGACAAACTATCGTGGTACGGATATTATAATGTTTCACTTCCATTCGTAAACCTTCAGACAATGCCCTTACTGCAAATTTTGTGGCAGAATACACGGCAGAGCCATTGAATATCTTATGACCGGCTACAGAAGAAGTGTTGATGATATGACCTGACTTTTGATTTTTCATATGGGGAAGGACAGCTGCGATACCGTTCAGCACACCTTTGATGTTGACATCCACCATTTGATCCCACTCATCAACGTTTAGGCGATCCATAGGGGAAAGAGGCATGATGCCCGCATTATTGAGGATTACGTCAACACGTCCGAATTTTTCAACAGCCGAATCGACCAACTTCTTTACCTGATCTCGCTTTGTTACGTCTGTAGCAATGGCAAGCGCTTTTCCACCACTTTCCTCAATCTCGTTTGCCAGTTTTTCTATCCTATCGGTTCTTCTGGCACCAAGTACTACCGCTGCACCGAGCTGTGCTAAATGTTTTGCGGCAGCTTCGCCCATACCACTGCTTGCTCCTGTAATTACGATTACTTTTCCTTCAATATTCATATTCATTATTTTTTGATTTTTAAACTTCATTAAACCGCCTAAAATAGATTTGGAATCTATTTAGCGTTATAGACTTCATCTGTTACTTTCTCCATCCAGTCCACAACTTTCCCGTTCAGTTCCTCTTGAGCGGCGATATGTGTCATTGCCATTGTTGCCGATGCTCCATGCCAATGCTTTTCCCCCGGAGGAAACCAGACTATATCACCAGGCCTGATTTCTTCAATAGCACCACCCTCACGTTGCACTAAGCCTATTCCGGACAATACAATTAACGTTTGCCCAAGAGGATGTGTGTGCCATGCTGTTCTTGCACCGGCTTCAAATGTTACTTCGGCCGCACCAGCGCGTCTGTGCCCGTTTGGTTGAAATAAATAGTTGATGCGAACTGACCCTGTGAACCAATCGTCCGGGCCTTTAACTGAAGGTTGAGCACCTAATCTGATAATTTCCATTTGTTTTAATTTTTAGATTTATACTGCTCATCCGTCACAGGCTCAAGCCAGGTAACGAATCCATTTTCTGTTTTTGGCAAAATATACATCTGTGTAAGACTGTTGTTTTCAGTAGCGCCATGCCAGTGCCTTGTATTTGCCGGAACCTTGATGACATCACCCTTTTTCATGGTTTCCCTTGGCTGTCCCTCCAGTTGATGATATCCCACACCATCGAGTACAATTAGAATTTGCCCGCTTGGATGTAAGTGCCAATTTGATCTTGCACTTTGTTCGAAATAAACATTACCCACGAGTGTGTTGTAGATAGAATCATTTGCGACTAAGCCATAATTG
>JBGTNL010000021.1:0-11616 GCA_041743085.1 Flavobacteriaceae bacterium | reverse complement strand
GCGGTACCTCGAATAAGTGAATTACACTATTTACATGCGCCCATTGTATAATTGCTTATGCTACTGCATTCTGCCATAGACGGATTCTCATAGGTAACCCCATTACAACCACAAACTCGATTTATTTCGAATGTGACCACACAGGACTCCTTCCTTTTCTCCACACAATCGTTTTCCTTATTACAACCGATTATTAATGCAGCACAAAATGACATGCACACCAATCCCATTTTCTTGATTTCCATAGAAGCCATTATTCAAAGCTCTTGTAAACAGTCCTATTCAACCATTATTTGAAGCTATGTGACAAAAATATCCTCTCGATCAGTTCTTTATCGTTAGGGCCATAGCAATAAATCCTGTTCAGGTTTTTACCATCTTTTTTATCCGTGTAAAAAGAAAACCTTTCACTATTCTCCCCTTCTCTTTTCTCCAGAACGATTTTCGAAGGGTGACCGCCAACAAGAAGTTCTTGAAAGCTTATTGATTCGTTGTTCTGCCTGATTTCCTCGATCGAGGAAAATGAGAAAATTCCATAATCAAAATAAAGAGTATCCTTGTTGTCGGTCAGACCTCCAAAGAAGCCATCCGTGCCCTGTGGATAAAAACGAATCCAATCCAGGGGAGTCACCAAAGTGAATTTTTCAAAATCGATCCTTTGTTCAATGTTCGGGTCAAATCCATCGTCTTCTTCACAACTTGTAAAAAATAAGATTGATGTAAAGATTATTAGGAATCTGTATCTATTATAATTCATCATCTACATTTTTTATATAGATGTCCATAGCTCAGAACAGCTGCGTTCCTCAAGAAAAAAATGGACGGAAAAGAATATTTTTTTTCATGATACAATTCAATTTTTCGAATTGCAGTATCGTGTCCTATCTTATATTTTTTTATTTGAACTTTTGATTATCGGCAATTCCTAATGGCTCAGCCAGGAAAATCGCAAGGCGCTTCAATTTCTCGTTCAGGGAGAAGACCGCCTCCTATTCTATCTATCCTTGTACAGTGGTCTGAATTACCGCAACTCTGTAAAATCGTAACTGAACACAAAAGAATTATGATAACTTTCAAATAATTATATACTTCTTTCATCGTTTATTTGAACTTGTTAGGACTCTGGTCGAACCTATTGATAGAGGACATACCTGGGGGGCTTAATACCATTGAGTCTCATATAAACGAGCATTTGAGCCCGGTGATGGGTTATATGATCTGCCAGCAACATTAAGATTTGTCTTTTTGTTCTGGTTAGTCCAAAATAATCCAACTTTTCCCCGAGTTTTTTTACGTCGTATTCCTTAATTAACTTTATGGTTACATCAAATGTTTTTTCCAATTTCGAAACCATTTCAGCTTTAGATTTGTTGTCCACTTTAAGTTCAGTGTACATATCCCAGTCTCTGGCCTCACGACCTCCCAACAGGGACTGACAATGCCAATCCATGGCCCATCCGATATGCATTAAATTTTCCGCGAAACTCATTGATTCGGGGGTTGCTCTATACTCGTAATGGTCCTCTGGCATCGATTCGGCTACCAAAATCAAATACTTTTTAGAGTTTTCAAGTCTTTCAAGGTATTCTTGAATGAAAACATCTGATTGGGCAAACATTGAGGATACCAACAGGGTAAATAGCAGTGATAAGGGAATAACGGGTTTTAGCTTCATAATCGTTTAATTGAACTTTAATCAGGCTTTAAGAAAATATAAATACCCACGACAACAAAAAATAGCATTATCACAATTATCCATAAAAATTGTAGGTTGTTCGGTTTAGATATAAATCGACCAAATTTACTTCCGCTCTTATCCATAACAATTTGATTTCCTTTTAAGTAATATAAACTATTAATGGGGCTTTGGCAAGGTGTTATACTGCGCACACTTTATTTGAACTATTCTATGTAAGTTGTTTGCAATCTTCTGATCATTATTATACTAAAATGTCACCAGGGTTCGGCGAAGAAATCTTCTTTTTAATTGGGTATTCCGAATGCTGCCATTCTCGGATTTATAAACTTCTTCGATAACCCCTGAATTTCCACGAATGTTAATTTTAATTATATTATCTTGGATTGTCCACCAGCCATTTTTTCTGTCATCAATTCTTTTTGAATTAGCAATATCATAAACCCAAAGCCATTCCGCTGTTCCATCATTTTTTAATAGATATACTTCTACTGCATCCTTAGAGGAGACTCCATCCACTTCAATTTTATAGTTTCCGGAAAATATTAGCAATAAAGAATCATTAATTTTCTTTTCGAATAGATATTTTTCTTGCACCATTCTACTATTAAGCTTTTCCAAACTCTCTATTTTTTTTAGATAGATTTGAGCCGTTTGGTACATAGAGTGGTCTTCTTTGATCATGGAGAGTTGATTTTTGGCCAAAGAGTAATTCTCTACATTGTAAGACTTTAAACCAAGGTAGTAGAAATCCGGCTTTTTTTCAGAACAGCTAGATAAGAAAATTAAAATTATTGAAAGTAGGGAGAACCTCATAAAAAAAATATTATTGCATCCTTTATTGAGCTTTAACGTTTTGCTTAAATACCTTGCCAATTAGTTCTAAAGTCAAGCTCCCGAAGCAATTGAAAATTGTTGATGCACCTGATGTCAAAACCTTTGCAGACATCTGGGATTTTACGATTTGCTCCTGTTTTGGTTGGCCTTGAAACCTCTGTGGTTACAATAGTACGATTGCTTGTATCAAGCAAACCATAGGAAATTAGGAAAGGGTCTCTCCCTATTTTCACAAGTTCATCATCAGTAGGGTTTGGGACGTACCCTCCATAAGTAATTCGTGCAACAAAATCCTGTTCAGCATCTTCATCTAAAAGTAATGCCTTCCTTACTTCTTCTTGTTCGGCCCACAAGGCAAGTGAATCCTTATTCCCTTCGCTATCTTCTTTATCCTTAAACTCCTCATAAATCTCAATGGGGATTTTAATATTGCCCTCTTTTCCTTGAAATAACAACCAATCCCAAAATTCAGGTATTCGGTCAATCGGATAATAATCCCGTTTGGCATCGATTAAAGTATTTGCATCAAGAAGATATAACATAGGCAAATACTTTAAATAGGAATATTTGTGTTAAAAAGGCGATGAACCTTTAGTGGTTTAACATTTAGAAGCATCCCTGCTTTTGTAGTGCTTATAGCACCTGAATAGGTAAGCCGTTGTACCAAATCAACTAAGGAACCAAGCTTGTATTGTTTTAATATGTAGTAACTTGGGCCACCTCTTTTTTGACGGTTTTTAATCCTTTCTTTATCCTTTTTCTCTATCCAAAGTTCTTTAAAATGTTGTGTGAGCTTTTTCCATTGGGCTTTGTTCAAGTCTCCACGTTTATATAAGCGGTAGGCAATGTGTGAGTTACTAATTTTCTTGGAGAGAGCATAACGTCCGATTTCTTGTGTAAGGACGACGAAGCTACTAATGTTAAATACACCATTTCGAAATTCAGCTGATGGCAACAGAAATTCACTTGCTACCTCATTGCAAAATTTTTCTATTTTTTTTCCCGCGATAGCCCCGCTTACACCTGTTTGACCAAGGGCAAGATGGGTCATTTCATGGATTAAAGTGAACGACCAAGCTGACTTGGCATCCAGATCATTTATCAAAATGAATGGTGCGATGTTATCTGCAAGCGCGAACCCTCGAAAAACAGATACGCTAATGTCTGTATGATGAGAGCCTAGGTTTCCTTGCAATAAAACAAAAATACCCGCTTCCTCAGCTTTTTTTCTTAAAAACTTAAAAGCATCTTGATATGTGGATTGGGACCGATATTCATTTAAATCCAAATTTAAGACCTTCCTAAGTGTAGAACATACTTTTTTAACCCCATCATCAATATTACTTGAGCCAACGAAGTCCAAAATAGTGGCTTCATCTTCATCGATTAAAGCATCTCTTACCATGCTTTGGCGAGCTTTGAGCTCCCTAATCAACATATCCACATAAGCATCTTCCCTAGGTTCAATATTGTCGGGTAGTGTTCGAAAATCTTCTCCACGATTTCCTTTTAAAGGGGGCTTATCTAGGTAAAAGGCTAAAAGAGGCCGGCGATAAAGTTTAGCCATTTTTAGTAACATGGCTCTAGTAGGTTCTTTTGTTCCGTTTTCATATGCCAATAACTTTGCTGCTGCAGTAGATGATGTGCTATCCTTGATTTGTAGCTTTTGCGCAGCTGCATCCAAAGAAAGTTTAGCTGTATCACGAGCCCAGGGTAATATTTCGAAATTGATATTTGGCATAGAAATCTCTCTTACACTTATAAACGTAATAGATTTTACGAATGTAGAAAATTATGTGCTAAAGTGACTGACCTTCTCAGTAAACCAAACTCTTTTAAAACTGGTAACCAATTCTTTTACTTCTTTAAATGTTTTTTGCAAAACGCAGTTTCCACATCTTGTTCGGTATCCCAAAAAATCACTCCACATTCTTTGCAATTCCTTCTACCCTGAATGGCCAAATACTTATATAACGTTGGTTTCGACTTTATTCCTACCAACTTCATAATATCAACTATTGGAAGTTTGTTCTCTTGGTAATAGGATGCAGCCAACATGGCCCTTTGTTTGGCTTCCTTTCCCAGTCCTTTTTTACGTCCCAACTGTATCCCCCTCCTTTTGGCACTTTTAAGACCTGCAGTTGTTCGTTCTATAATGATATCACGCTCCAATTGGGCCACTGCGCCAAAAAGGGTAATGACAAATTTACCATGGGCAGAAGTAGTATCTATAAACGGATCATTGATACTCTTGAACCTTACCCCAAGTGATTCAAACCTGTCCACCAACTTCAATAGATGTGAAATACTCCTTGCGATTCTATCCAGTTTCCAAACGATAACGGTATCCCCTTCCCTAAGTTTCGAAATCATCAGATCCAGGTCATGGCGTTCCGCTTTTGCACCGGAGGAAACGTCCCGATAGATATTCTTCTCCTGAACATCCTCTTTTAAGAGGGCATCGATCTGCAAACTGGGATTTTGGGTTTTTGTGCTAACCCTGACATAACCGAATAGCATATCTGGTATAATTATACCTCGAAAGGTAAACTATTTAAATACACCGAAAAAATGAACTCCTTTTAATGGAAATTATGAAAATTGCAGAAGTTCAATAAAACGGTCGTATAAATGTACTTTGGTACGGGTTGTAATGGGACGTTTTTTGGACGAATCCCGCAGGAACATGGGGTAGGGCTAGCCGATTTCCGAATGATGTTGGCTGAACCTAACAAAGCAACGGATAAACGAAAGCGTACTCGGTACTGACGAACCTGGTGGCAACAACTAATGTCCGGTACCAATATGGAGATGCGGTGTCCGGCATTCCGACAGGAAATGGAACGAAGTTTCTAAAAAAAGGCACAACACCCATTAAAGGTGCTGCGCCCAGAACTAAACCAACTCAAATTGACTTTCATTTAAAACTTCCATTTTTTAATCAATCCTTATCTTCCTTGGTATTTATTTGAAGAGGAAATATCCTTCATTTTTTGGTTCGTTATTTTGATATGGCCTTTTAAGCCGTATTCTATTTTATAGGGATGGTTGCCATGTGCCCCCCATGACCTGGGCATGCATGCCATCCTCCATACCCCAAGTTCCACTGGGCCTATAGCGTAAACCAGTAATTAAGTTTTAAGATAACTCCCCTGTTCTTGTGTTTAAAAAAGGGGTTACTGAAATTTCGAGAAATCGAAAGGCTTGCTATTAGTAGCTCCCCCTCTTGGGCTCGAACCAACGAGAAATATCTTAGCTAATTCAGTTCTTTTAAAAGAGTCACCTTAAGGGGTATCCGAAAAGTATGCCTTAATTTGTTTTCAATTAGCTTAGTACTATCACTTCATATTCGTTCAAAACTGGTAAGGTCAGCGTAGATCTTCCATTGCGTTTTGATATATTCATATCTGCTTCTAAAATTCTCGCTCTTGCCGAAGAAAATTCACCCGCGAGGTCGATATTGATAGTCCGAAATATTTCCGGTTTCCGGAATCCGTCTCGTGTTTTTCCTGAACAGTTAATCAGATGCAGGAGTGAACGCTGGTGATCTGGCTGATACATGAATACCATTTCAACTCTGGGAGGAGCATTTGTAAAGATCTGACGATCATTCAGAAGTAGGGATTCCATAATATCGGAAAATATTTCTATATCAGCCGTTAGCGCCTCGCGCTTATAATACTCGCTAATATCCCATGGTCCAAAAAAAGAGATTTGTCCCTTTCCTACATCACGTGTGATATAGACCGGATTATCTGCCAATTCTAAATTTGAAGGTATTCCGAACGACTGCGGCCGATTGATAAATAATGCACGGCCTCCTTTTTCAACATATTCCAGAAGACCATCCGTCAAGGCGCCTGGTGTAACTATTACGAGATCATAATACTGTGATGCGTTTATCAGAGAATACGGATTTTCTGAAACAGCAACAGGAATATGTAATTCTGTCATCAGGGCATATATGCCTTTGTTTGTATGATTCGACCGCGGAGAAATTTCAGGCCTGCACAGAAGCAGTACCTGCGAGCGATTCAGCTGAAGGCCATAAAGATCAGCATTTTCTTTATACCACGCATTCATCTTGGCGGCCTCTTCAAGCTCAAACTGATGTGACGGGTTCAATAAAGTCCCTTGTGTACAAAACGAAATTGGTGAACCGTGGGCTCCGAACTGATAATAACGCACCTTCATTTCTTCCAGTAAATTTGAATCAAATTCAGAAGGATCGCCAGAATAAGAAAACCACTGGTCAATTCCGACTCTGCCGGGATAAGAAATTCGCTGTCGGTTGATTTGCTCACTTGAGGAATAAATCCAATCACCCGCATGGGTTTCCAGATGATGACCATGACTGGTATCATTCTCATCTGCATTTATATATAGCGTTCCGGGTCGCTTCTTATAAATTGCGTTTGCAATAATCCTTGAAGTATTATCAGCTGCTTCTTCAATAAATTCGATGAAGTCTGCATCCGGTTCATCAGGCAGAGGACTTCCGTATTTCTGCCGAAATCCATTCTTACAACTCTCACAATAACAGATTTTTTCATGTCCGCCAAAGTTCAAAAACCAGTTTATGTAAACTATATCCGGTTCGTAGTTCTCAAGCACTTCAGAAATAATACTTACGCCCTGGGCGGGATAAAAATTCGAGTTGAGACAGGGTTTGGCTCGTCCCTCGGCATCAGTCACCGTACTGCCGTCTTTATGGTGAATAAACCATTCTGGATGAGCCTCCAGTGCCTCTTTACTTTGATGTGTGAAATCGAAACGAGCTCCAGTCCTCATATTGTTTTGTTTGGCCAGTTTAGCCACACCTCCATAAAGATCCCCTCCCTCCGGAAGAACAGTGCAGGCTTCGTTAAAAGGAATATTGGACGGATAGTAGGCTCCTTCATCGACAGCGGTATTCATAATACAGTTAAAATCAGCCTCTACTAACTTGTCAAATACAGCTTTAGGATCTGCACATGCATGCTGCGGACTTAAATGAGACCAGGCTAAGCGTAAAGGTTCTGTATTGATCCATGTAGACTTTGAAGCGTTTGGAGGAAGAACTGTTTTTGCTCTACCACCGGTTACAAGATTGCTAAATGTGCTCGCGGTCATAACTGGCAATACGGAAGATGTGATTGCTATTCCGCTAAAGCAGATAAATTTTCTTCGCTTCATTATATTTATAAATATTTATGGGCTTTATTGTCACGTTCCTTATATCTGTCATCAGATAGTAATAACTTGAAAACCAAAAATGGTGCTGAAAGTTAAAATAAAAATGATAGACATCGATAGAATAAAAAGAATAAGATTGGTGGAATTGCCCTGCACTTTCTCTTCAAACAGAACATGACCAACTGCAAAGAAGATGAATTTTCAAGATAAATTAAAATCCAATGATCAGCAGGGTCGTGCAGGTTGAGAGCTAACAAGTTCTTAAATTTCACTGAATCTGTGATTTAAAGTTCCTTCACCCAGATATTTCGAAACTGCACCAGGCTCGAGGAGCCACTTAACTTTCCAGTTTCAAGGTTTACACCACCATGATGCTGCAGACCAATGGCTCCGGTCTTCACCATAGAAGGATACAGTGCATTATGAATCACCGTAATTCCATTGAGAATAACCGTTATACGATTTTCTTCAACGGTAATATCAAAGGAGTTCCATTCCCCAACAGGTTTATCTGCTTTTTCTGAAGGCACTGCTGCTGCACGTACTTCAGCAGGTAGGGATGCGTCGTTTCTCACCGTCCATAATTCTCCTGACCCAACTGACCAGCACCACATTTGCACCTGCCCGGCACCTTTAATCAGAATCCCTGAATCCGAATTAGGCCCGGGAGGCTCTATAATGTTACTATTCACATCGCGAAGATAGTCTCCATTAGGTAATATGGTAGGTAATGGAAACAAATGATCCCCATAACCTTTAAACCTCCATTCTACGTGCAGTTTAAAGTCCTTATACTCTTTTTCGGTCCAAAGGCTTTTATTTCCTTCGGCCTCAGACCGGGCGTCGTAATCTATAACTCCATCTATCACATTCCAGTGGCCTCCATCGCCTTCGGGAATTTTCCAGCCGTTTAGATCTTTTCCGTTGAACAGACTAACATAACCTTCCTTTTCATAGACCGAAGTATCCTGAGCAGTTAAGGAATTTGACAAAATAAAGAAGCACAGTAGGATTTGAAGTTTTTTCATAATTATATTTTTAGAAATGAATTTTAAGGTTAAAGTTCCCAGCCCGCCCTATATTCACGTGAAACATACTGGTTAGCTTCCTCGTTGTTGGTCACTTTCATATTGGCAATATCCCATTCCAGGCGATCATCCATACGGATGGCGAGATTACCCAGACAGACGGTCTCGGCTACGTTCTGAACTCTGGCAAGGCTGCCCCGGGATGGTTTTAATCCCTTAAAACTGTCAATCATTTCCGTATTCTCATCCCTCAGGTCCGCTCCCTCAAGGCTGGAAGCTGGAAGGCTGTGAATGTCGCCCTTGAGATTCAATAGTACAGGGTTCCCGTAACCATATCCGGAAATAATTCTTCCCTGATCACCAATGAACATCACTCCATCGCCAGGAATTTTCTTGCCGTTTCTAACCAAAGCTTTAGGGGTTGCTGGTCTCATTCCGCCTTCATACCAGAATACGTCAATATTTCTGTTTTCATTCTCTACGGGAACCTCCCAGTTCGCCATGCCTGCGAAGGGATAGGATACATTGTTTTCCACCCATGAGCTTCTGAAATCCTTCACCTGACAAACCTTGTTTTTATTCCCTTCCGCATTGTCCGGTTTTCCTAGACCTAAAATCCGCCAGTCTTTCCAGAAGCCATAGTAACCCATATCTGCCCATACATCCTGCGCCAAACTCATACCAACCTCTGAAAACGGTATGGGTATAATTCGGGGAATACGGACGATCCATAGAAGGACCAAGCCAAAGCTGCCAGTCAAATCCTTCGGGCACAGGAGCCGGTTCAGGGAGATAGGGATAACCTTGTGGCCACATAGGACGATTGGTCCATCGATGGAATTCGCTTACCCTCCCAATTGCTCCACTGTTAATCAGATTTTGCATATGGTAAAACTCTTTTGGATTCTGGAAAGCAAAGCAATGGGAGGGAATCCCTGTGTCCCGGGCCATGTCACAGGTCAGTCTGGTTTCGTTCATAAAATTGGAAATGGGTTTATGGGTTGCCACGAAATGGCCTTTTTTCATTGCTGCCATAGCAATGGTGGCGTGAAGATGATCCGGGGTCATGATGAAAACCGCATCCAAATCCTTGTCTTTTTCCAGTAGCTCGCGAAAATCGGCATAGACCGAGCAACCATCATAAGAGGATTTCCCAGATCTCCCGGCATAATACTCGTTAATGAACCTTTTGCCGACTTCCCGTCCTCCGGCTGCACCATGCGTTTCTCCCTTTGGAGCTCCCCATAGCGGATAGTCATAGCTTTCCTTGTTAGGGTCACAGACAGAAACAAACTGGAGTTCATCCCGCTCCAGCCATTCGGGCAACATTTTCATTGCCTGCGTGCCTGCCCCTATTAATGCCACATTAATTTTATTATTAGGGCTGGTGAATCCAATTCCTCCCAGTACATGAGAAGGAACAATACTTAAGCCCATCCCCGTAAGTGTGGTTCGGGAAATAAAAGTTCTTCTGTTTAATTTGCTCATAAAAAATGTTTAGTAGGGTTAATTCAGGATATCATTCTATAATTAAATTATAATTATAGATGCATTAAAATATTAAAATTGCAGCAATTGATTAAGCTTTAACTGCACACATTTTACCTTCAATGAACTGAATAATCAATATAATCAATATATGCTACTGATTATTATAGTTATGGAGTCAAATCTTTAAAGACTAAAGAAGCTGTAGACAGGAATTCCATTTTTGAAATAGGTTATATTTCCAAAGCGTTTTCCTAGCCGAGGAAAATATTATTCTTAAGAAAACTAACCTTTAAAAGTTCAAACAAACCCATTTTCACTTTATTAAACGAGTATGTTTTATCCCACCTTAATTTAAACTTTCAATAATCCGTACATCGATCACTTTTGACGGTCGTTTAAATGTACTCCAAGAGTCCAGTAAAAGGGTAATTATCCAAACCACTAAAGACCAGCAATGGGACACCTTTGAAGAAAAAAAAGTTTTGTCGGAAACTTCCCGTAAAATGGCCTTTTTATAGGACTGAAAATTTAGTTGCCGTCTTAATTCATGAAACTGGCGAGTTCAAATAACAATGTGAATATTTCAAATTGCCCGTGCCATGTTATCCCCAGGCCACTCAAGTAGGAAATCAGTTGACACGTCAGCTTTGTTTGGTATTGGAAGTGGGTTTTCCAATTATTTCTCCATCCTCCTAAAAAAATATAAAAGTGTGTATCAAAAGATACCGTTTTCTTCGTCACTTATGTTTTATCTTGTTCGACAAGGAAATTATTTAATCGCCTATAAAATTTAACTGAAATGGAAAAAGTAATTCACTGCCGGGATGTTGGCTTTGATTGTGACGGGATTATCAGAGCGAAATCAGAAGAAGAAGCACTAAAATTAGCCGCGGACCACGCAAATTCGGCACATGGCGTTAAAGAAGTGACAGCGGAGATCGTTGAAAAAATCAGATCCGTTATGCGTTAAGGGTAACATTAAGAAAATTATTTATTCGGCTTGCCCCTTTTTTCATGAAACACTTGTCCGATATATACCCGTTAATATTTGTTTTCAATCTTATGGTAATAAGGGCAGGCACAAAATACCGCCAAAGGAATCGATCCTAGTCCACTTGACACGGGGCGGTGAGGATCCTACGGTAGCGGCGTTGGCATTTTGGGTGGCGAAAACCGCCGTGGAACAGGGGCATACGGTCGCCTTGCTTTTAGCCGGGGATTCGGCCCAGCGTATGCGGGAAAATGCAATTGAAAATGTCGAAGGCCTGGGGACCGGATCTTTAAAATCCCATTAT
The DNA here is from genome assembly GCA_041743085.1 of Flavobacteriaceae bacterium. Taxonomy (GTDB): domain Bacteria; phylum Bacteroidota; class Bacteroidia; order Flavobacteriales; family Flavobacteriaceae; genus JAFMPW01. Next base: position 94 of record JBGTNL010000021.1, on the reverse strand, counting down.
CAAGTGCTTGAAAAGGCCGGTTGTCAAATTTACCTTTCCGGTATGTCAAGCAAATCAAGAGGATTGACCATTGGGGAACTCCAGGGAAAAAAAG
>JBGTNL010000020.1:0-147543 GCA_041743085.1 Flavobacteriaceae bacterium | reverse complement strand
TTTTTTAGGTCGGGTTAGGGCCAAAGGCGTATTGCCCGTTTCGATCGGTAAATGGAGTGATTTAAACTAAACCACTACAATGGATTGAAAATCCATGCCTGTCCGTCCTATGGCGGAGGTTTTGAAAAGCAATGAAATTGCCAACGGTTATCGGGTTACCAAGTTGTTCGGTATTTAGTAGGAACGCCTTAATAACTTAATAATCAATAACCTAATAACTATTATGGCCAAAATGTTTTTAGAAACCGAATCCCGATAGCTATCGGGAGCACTAAAGTGCATACCTGCCTGCCGCCTTTAGGCAGGGTTTCAACTAACGAATGAGACCAATGAAAAAATACAAGGTTTTAGGATTAATGTCGGGCACCTCCCTGGATGGTTTGGATCTGGCACACTGCCGGTTCCGGAAAACTTCAGATCGCTGGGAATTCGAAATTGGCGCAACGGAGAGTATATCTTATGATCCTGAAATGAGGGCAAAACTTAAGGATTCCATCCTGCTGTCGGCGGAGGAACTACTGATCTTCCACCATACCTACGGTACATGGCTGGGGGAGCAGGCCAGAACGTTTATGGAGCAAAATGACCTTGAAACAGATTTTATTGCCAGCCACGGTCATACCACACATCATAAACCCCTGAAAGGCCTCACCTTCCAAATTGGTTCCGGGCAGCATTTAGCCAATGCCAGCGGATGTAAAGTAGTTTGCGACTTCCGGAGCAACGATGTTGCCCTTGGCGGTCAGGGAGCACCGCTTGTTCCCATAGGAGACCAGCTTTTACTCGGAGAATATGATTTTTGCCTCAATCTTGGGGGCATCGGCAATATATCCTTTGACCGCAATGGGAAGAGGATCGCCTATGACATAGGATTAGCGAATATGATCCTGAACCATATTACCGAGAAGATCGATCTAGCTTTTGATAAAAACGGCGAAATGGCCCGGGGCGGGTCGGTAAACATTGAAATGCTCCAACGCCTTAATGCTCTCGCATACTATAAATTACCCTTTCCTAAATCCACGGGTTACGAATGGTTTGTGGAAGAGGTGGTTCCGATCGTAGACGGTACCGAGGACAGCCCGGAAAATCTGCTGAATACAGCCGTACGGCATATTTGTGATCAGATAGCGCTGCAGGTCAAAACACAAACCTCCAAAACTAAAAACACCCTTTTGGTAACCGGCGGGGGCGCTTTAAACGGGTTTCTTGTGGCGACGCTGCAGGAGAAATTAGGGGATTCGATTGAGCTTGTAATCCCTTCCAAAATTCTAATCGAATTTAAAGAAGCGCTGGTATTTGCCTTTATGGGCGTACTTAGATTGGAAGATCAGGTCAATGTTTTGAAGTCGGTAACGGGGGCAAGCAGGGATTCTTCGAGCGGGGTGGTTTATCTGCCTCATTAGCCCCGTTTTTAAAATCTGACAGGGCTGACAATTCCATACCAAATCCGTATTTTTGAGGCAAATTAAACCGGGATGCTCATTATAGGAATTGCAGGGGGAACAGGCTGTGGGAAAACAACGGTGGTAAATCAGATCATCAATGAGTTGCCAGAAGGCGAAGTGGGTGTCATCCCACAGGATTCATACTACAACGACCTTTCACACCTGTCCTATGCAGAACGCGTCAATATAAATTTTGACCATCCCAAAGCCATTGATTTTGAATTACTGGCGAAACATTTGGCCGATCTTAAAGCGGGTAAACCCATTCAACAACCTGTTTATTCTTTTCCGGAACACAACCGAACCAAGGATACCCTCCTGACACATCCCAGAAAGGTGATGATCGTTGAAGGCATCCTGATCATGACCAACCCGAAGATCAGGGAAATGTTCGACATCAAGATATTTGTGCACGCCGATTCTGATGAGCGACTTATCCGCAGACTAAAAAGGGATATCAATGAACGGGGCAGGGATCTGAACGAGGTGTTAGATCGCTATCAGACCACACTCAAGCCCATGCACGATCAGTTTATTGAACCCACTAAGGAATTCGCGGATATTATCATTCCGAATAACAGGTACAACACTGTGGCTGTCGATATTGTCCGTAGTATTATTAACGAAAAACTTGCATAGCATTCATGGGCTTAAAGGAGATCAGAAATAAGAAGTGGTTTTCTATATTAGGCAATATATATGTGCTTGTTTTAACCGTTTTCCTGATATGGATGCTGTTTTTTGATACCAATTCCCTGCTTATCCACTGGGAGCTTCGGAACGAAATTAAAAAGTTGGAAAGGCAGCAGGAATTTCTGAAAGAAGAAATCTCAAAAGACAAAAAGATAATAGAAAAACTTTCCGATCCTGAAGAACTCGAGAAATTTGCAAGGGAACAGTACTATCTCAAAAAAAAGAATGAAGAAATATATCTTATTGAGTATGAGGATAGCCTGAAAAATAGAAAAGATGAAGAAGAGCCTCTTTAAAGAATTTCCGGATGTTTCATCCAGGGAGTGGAAACAAAAAATTCAGGCGGATCTCAGGGGTGCCGATTATAATGAAACCTTGATTTGGGAATCCCCGGAAGGTATCCCTATAAAACCTTTCTACCATCCGGACGATTTTGAAGAAACGCCTCCGCTACTTGTAAAATTGCCCGGATCATGGCGCATTGCGCAGGTCATCTTCGCCGGAGATGCAAAGCTAGCGAATGCAAAAGCATTGAATGCCCGTGAAAGAGGGGCTGAAAGCCTCATTTTTACCATTCCCACAGAGGACATAAATATTAATGAAGTTTTGAACAAAATTGATCCTCACCATACTCCCATTCATTTGTCTTTTCAATTTTTATCCCCTGAATATATAGCATCCATTTTTGAGCATATTCCGGATCCTGAAAATAATATTCGCCTGCACATTGATATCATCGGGCATTTGGCCAAAAGTGGTAACTGGTATTATGACGGCGGTGAAGACCAATCCAAATTTTTAGCCATCACTGCCGAAAATAAAGGCCGGAATATAGTAAGCGCAGACCTGTCGCTTTATCAGAATGCAGGCGCAAATATGATACAGCAGCTGGCTTATGGGATGGCACATGCCAATGAATATCTGAATATCCTTAATAGTACGACAACTAAAAAATCCCTGCCGGGAAACGCCGGTTTTACATTTAAGGTTGCCATAGGGGGGAACTACTTTTTTGAAATTGCCAAGTTACGGGCCCTGCGCGTCCTTTGGAAAAGCATCTCCGAAATATACGGTATAGCACAGGATTGCCATATTCTCGCCACGCCAGGCAGACGCAACAAAACAGTTTATGATTTTAATTCCAATATGCTGAGAACCACCATGGAAAGCATGTCGGCCATCCTGGGTGGTGCCAATACGGTTTGCAACCTTCCCTATGATGCCTTTTACCACAAGGATAATGAATTTGGGGAACGTATCGCCGGGAGCCAGTTGCTCATCCTAAAAAACGAAAGCCATTTTGACAAGGTTTCCAATGCCGCCGATGGGGCTTATTACATAGAAAAATTAACCCTTCAAATGGCAGAAAAGGCATTGAAACTATTCAAGAATATTGAAGCAGGAGGCGGTTTTTTAAAACAGCTAAAGGATCAGACCATTCAAAAAAAGATCAGGGAGAGCGCGGACAAAGAACAGCAATTATTTAATGACAGCGCGGAAGTTCTTGTGGGCAGTAATGCGTACAAAAATAGCTCTGATGTGATGAAAGAAACCATCGAACTGGATCCCTTTCTTATGGAGAATAAAAGAAAAACACTCATAGAACCCATTATTGAAAGGCGCCTGGCCGAGAAAATGGAGCAAGACCGGCTTAAAAATGAATAGAAAGGACCTGCAACATATCACATTAAAAAATTCAGAATTCAGAATTCAGAATTGAAAAGTCACTTTCAAACTGCGGAAGGTATTGTCTTAAAACATATATATACGCCTCAGGAAATTGCCTCTGCAGAACACCTCAACTTTGCAGCGGGTATTCCCCCCTACCTTCGTGGGCCTTACACTACGATGTATGTGAAAAGGCCATGGACCATTCGCCAGTATGCGGGATTCTCAACGGCAGAAGAAAGTAACGCCTTCTACCGGCGTAATCTGAAAGCCGGTCAGAAAGGTTTATCCATAGCTTTTGATCTCCCAACCCACCGCGGGTATGACAGTGACCATGAGCGGGTTGTGGGGGATGTTGGAAAAGCAGGGGTGGCTATCGATTCTGTGGAGGATATGAAAATTTTATTCGACGGAATTCCGCTCGACAAAATGTCTGTTTCCATGACCATGAACGGTGCTGTCTTACCGGTCATGGCTTTTTATATTGTAGCTGCGGAAGAACAGGGGGTGTTGCCTGAAGCTCTGGAGGGCACCATTCAAAACGATATCCTGAAGGAATTTATGGTTCGCAATACCTATATCTACCCGCCTACGCCATCCATGCTGTTGGTTGCCGATATCTTCGAATACACGAGTAAAAAGATGCCTAAATTTAACAGTATCAGTATTTCCGGTTATCACATGCACGAGGCGGGTGCCCCTGCGGATATCGAATTGGCCTACACCCTGGCCGATGGGTTGGAATATATTAAGACCGGTTTAAAAGCAGGCTTGGATATAGATGATTTTGCCCCCCGTCTCTCCTTCTTCTGGGGTATTGGAATGAACCATTTTATGGAGATTGCCAAACTCAGGGCGGCGCGGATGTTGTGGGCCAGGCTGGTACAACGGTTTAATCCGAAAAATAAAAAGTCGCTCGTCTTGCGGACCCATTGCCAGACCAGTGGCTGGAGTCTCACCGAGCAGGATCCTTTTAACAATGTAGCCCGAACCACAATTGAAGCTGCAGCAGCCGTCTTTGGCGGTACACAGAGCCTGCATACCAACGCGTTGGATGAGGCCATTGCCCTGCCTACCGATTTCTCGGCACGAATTGCCAGGAACACCCAGATCTACCTACAGGAGGAGACCCGGATCACCAAAACGGTAGATCCCTGGGCAGGCAGCTATTACCTGGAATCATTGACACATGAACTGACACAAAAGGCCTGGGAACTAATTGAAGAAGTTGAAGGGCTGGGCGGGATGACCAAAGCTATTGAGGCAGGAATACCAAAATTGCGAATTGAAGAAGCCGCAGCTAAAAAGCAGGCCAGGATAGACAGCGGGCAGGATATAATTGTTGGGGTAAATAAATATGCCATCAGCGAAGAAGATTCGTTTCATATTCTGGAGGTAGATAACAAGAAGGTCAGAAAACAACAACTAGCGCGCCTGAAAGCACTGAAAAATGATCGTAACCCAGACGCTCTTAAAAAGGCATTGGAAGAATTGACACGGGTTGCAAAGTTAAGACGGAATGCAGATTATAAAGAAACAGCCGCCGACCCTCGCAAGGATGATTACAATTTACTAGCTTTAGCCGTAATTGCGGCCCGCGAAAGGGCAACATTAGGGGAAATAAGCAATGCCCTGGAGGAGGCCTTTGGTCGCCACAAAGCAGAAATAAAATCGATTACCGGAGTGTACTCAAAGGAGATTAAGAAGGACGCAAGCTTTAATAAAGCCAGGGAATTGGCCGATCAATTTGCTGAACAGGATGGGCGCCGGCCGAGGATAATGATCGCCAAAATGGGGCAGGACGGTCATGACCGCGGTGCGAAAGTTGTGGCCACAGGATATGCCGACCTTGGTTTTGATGTTGATATCGGACCCTTGTTCCAGACCCCGGCCGAGGCCGCCAAACAGGCGGTAGAAAATGACGTGCATATTCTGGGGGTTTCTTCCCTTGCCGCCGGCCACAAGACCCTCGTCCCCCAGCTTATACAGGAGTTAAGGGATTATGGAAGGGAAGATATCATGGTTATTGTTGGGGGGGTGGTACCCAAGCAGGATTATCAATTCTTATTTGATTCCGGTGCCGTGGCCGTTTTTGGCCCGGGCACAAAAATCAGTGAAGCAGCCATTAAGATCCTGGAGATCCTGATTGATTAAAAAAAATCTTGAAACAGACTCGCCTCAGGGCCCTTCCGACCGGCACGGCCGGGCAAGCCAACGGGGAATTACTTGGATTACAATTCCAAATTCAAATCCCTCGCTCTTCTAAGAGCGCCAAACCTTGTGGGCTTCGCATTGAAAAATATGGAGATCCGATCAAAGGCTGTAAAAAATACGCTGAAAGCATATTGTAAGGTGTTATTCTTACTTTAACGCAATGGGCTATAGTTATTCACTTTGTGTTAACAAATTACATTTTTTGGTAGGTTAAATAATCGTATTTTTATCCCCTAACTTAGTAGGAAATGGGCAAGATAATTGCTATTGCGAATCAGAAGGGTGGCGTTGGCAAAACCACTACAACCGTAAACCTGGCGGCCTCCCTGGGCGTACTCGAAAAGCGCGTATTGCTCATAGATGCGGATCCTCAGGCCAATGCAACGTCGGGGCTGGGAATTGATGTTGATGAGGTTGAACTGGGTACTTACCAGCTATTGGAGCACACCGCGGATGTGCGAGATACCATAATACAAACTTCCTCTCCGAACGTGGACCTTATCCCCTCACATATAGATCTCGTAGCTATTGAGATTGAACTTGTGGATAAGGATGAACGGGAGTATATGTTAAAGAAAGCGATCGCGGCATTAAACGATACCTACGACTACGTGCTTATTGACTGTGCCCCCTCCCTTGGATTGTTAACACTCAATGCATTGACCGCAGCTAATTCGGTGATCATCCCCATTCAGTGTGAGTATTTTGCTCTGGAAGGACTTGGAAAGTTATTAAATACCATCAAAAGTATTCAAAGGATCCATAATCCGGACCTGGATATTGAAGGGATGTTACTGACCATGTACGATTCCAGATTACGGCTTTCCAATCAGGTGGTGGAGGAAGTTAAAAAACATTTCTCGGACATGGTCTTTGACACTATCATACAGCGCAATGTCAGGTTAGGGGAAGCTCCGAGTTATGGCGAGAGCATCATAAAATACGATGCGAGCAGTAAAGGAGCCGCCAACTATTTAAATATGGCCAATGAGCTTTTGAAAAAAAACAGGGAAAAAGTATAATGGCGAAGGCAACCAGGAAACAGGCTTTGGGCAGAGGGCTGTCGGCTTTACTAAAAGATCCCGAAAACGACATCAATTCGGTGTCCGATAAAAATGCGGATAAAGTTGTTGGCAACATCGTTGAATTGGATATGGATGCCGTTGAAGTAAATCCATTTCAGCCCAGATCCAATTTCAATGACGAAGCACTTCAGGAATTGGCCAGTTCCATAAAGGAATTAGGGGTTATCCAACCTATTACGGTCCGCAAAATTCAGTTCAACAAATATCAACTGGTATTCGGGGAGCGCCGCTACAGGGCTTCCAGGCTCATAGGACTTCCTACCATTCCGGCTTATATCAGAATAGCCAATGATCAGGAATCACTTGAAATGGCGCTGGTCGAAAATATTCAGCGGCAGGATCTGGATCCTATAGAAATAGCCTTGTCCTATCAGCGCCTCATCGATGAGATTGAACTCACACAGGAGAAATTAAGTGACAGGGTGGGCAAAAAACGGTCTACCATAGCAAATTATCTTCGGCTCTTACGCTTGGATCCTATTATCCAGACAGGAATGCGGGATGGTTTTATTTCAATGGGGCACGGCCGTGCGCTTGTAAATGTGGATAAAAAACAGGACCAGATCGCCATTTATGAAAGGATTATAGGCAACAACCTGTCTGTCCGAGATACTGAAAATGCGGTAAAGGCATATCACAACCCAAGTGAAGGGAGTAGCAAACCTCAGAAAAAGTCCGATACTATTCCGGAGTTCGTAAAGGCCGATAGATCCCATTTTAATAATTACCTCTCTGCCAATGTCACCATTTCCGCTAACGGCAAAGGCAAGGGCAAAATCACGATTCCCTTTAAAGATGAAGCCGAATTCCACCGATTGAAAAAATTGATCACAGGTGAATAAAGGGCATCTCCTCTTATGGTTCTGCTGTTTTCTGGTGTGGTTTACTTCCGCACAGGAGAAGGATAAAGGAGAACAGGAAATCGATTCGATCAAATCCGATATCAGGGAACAAGGTGTTTTGGTTGACGGCACTGTAGGGAAGAAAAAAATCAATCCGCTGGCACCGAGTAAGGCCGCTTTTTATTCTGCCGTATTCCCCGGTCTGGGGCAGATTTACAACAAACGCTATTGGAAAGTACCTATTGTTTATGCCGCTATCGGAACAGGTATTTACGCCTACGTTTACAACGACGATCTGTACGACAGATTTCGTTCCGCCTTCAAACGCCGGAGGGCAGGTTTTATAGATGATGAATTCTACGATATAAACGGGTCTGGCATCGTTCCCGGAAATCCTGACCTGTCGGACCAGGCCCTGCAGGATGCCCAGGAGCGGTATCAGCGGGACCGGGATCTTGCCCTGTTGATCACTATCGGACTGTACGCTTTAAATATAGTTGACGCCAATGTGGATGCCCATCTGAAACAATTTAATATTGATGATGACCTAAGCATCAACATACAACCTTATCTGGAATACCACCCCGTTACTCTTGATCCCAACTATGGTATGGCCCTGACTATTAAGTTTTAATGTTTTAAAAACGGATCAGAGACAATAGAAAAATGAAAATTGAAAATAAAAAATTTCTTGAAAGTTTACCCGCCTCTGGCGGGCAACTATCCCTGCCTGCAGGCAGGCAGGCTCGAGGCAGAGCCATCGGGGAATTATTTAGATTAAAGCAGCATATCGGATAATGGTTGTTTTTATTAGCTGCATCACTGATGAATAGTCTAATTTCAGTCTAGATTCTAATGTCTTTTGCCCGGGCTGGCACTGCGTTTGATTCGTAAACGGAATTTGGATAATATCAATACACTAATAGAATGAGAATAGCATTGTTCGGTTACGGCAAGATGGGGAAGATGATAGAGCAGATCGCCTTGCATCGTGATCATGTCATTATGGCAAAAGTTGATATAGACACCAGGGAAATCGATTTTTCAGAGATTGATGTAGCCGTTGATTTCAGTACCCCTGATGCCGCTTTTGACAATATAAGAAGCTGCTTTCAACACGGCATCCCCGTCATTTCAGGAACTACCGGCTGGCTCAACAGGTTTGAAGAAGCTGTTCAGTTGTGCAATGAATATGAAAGCGGTTTTATTTATGCTTCTAATTTTAGCCTTGGGGTACATGTGTTTTTTGAGTTGAACTCGTATTTGGCTGAAATGATGAAGCATCTGGACCAATACCGGGTTTCACTTAAGGAAATTCACCACACTCAAAAACTGGACGCCCCGAGTGGAACCGCTATTACCCTGGCAGAAGGGATCATGGATAAAACAAGGTATGACGGATGGAAATTGAATGAAATGGAGCCAGGTAAAATCCCGATAACCTCCGTGAGGGAAGGAGAGATCCCCGGAACACATACAATTTCCTATGAAAGTAAAGTGGATACCATCACCATAGAACACGAGGCCCACAGCAGGAAAGGTTTTGCCCTGGGAGCTGTAATAGCTGCGGAATGGATCATTGGGAAAAGGGGGGTTTTTACCATGAGGGATGTGTTAAACCTTGGTTAAGAAATGTAACAAATAGTCGTATTCAACGTATTGTTAACGGGGGAAAGACGAGTTGGCAGTTAGCAAATTTTTCAAACTAACAATTACCCTATAGTATGAATTATACACAGTGGATCATTTTTATTCTGATAGTTCAGGTCATTCATTTTCTGGGCACCTGGAAATTATATGTTAAAGCAGGGAGGAAGGCCTGGGAAGCGGCCATACCGGTCTACAACTCAATTGTTCTGATGCAGATCATAAACAGGCCAAAGTGGTGGGTGATCCTGTTATTTATTCCAATTATCAATCTTTTAATGTTCCCTGTCATCTGGGTAGAAACCATACGTAGCTTTGGAAGGAACAGTCTTCTGGATACCTGGTTGGTTATTTTAACCCTGGGATTCTACATCTATTACGTAAACTATGCGTTGGATGTTCAATACATTGAAAACCGAAGCCTTCATCCCGGTAGTGGATTGGGAGAATGGGTAAGCTCTATCGTTTTTGCGGTAGTGGCCGCCACCCTGGTGCATACCTATTTTATACAACCTTATGTAATACCTACAGGATCCCTGGAGCGGACTTTACGCGTGGGGGATCTGCTCTTTGTAAGCAAATTTCATTACGGGGCCCGTGTGCCCATGACCACTGTCGCCGCTCCCATGGTGCATGATACCATCCCCGTTCTCGGTATTCGCTCTTACCTGAAAAAACCACAGCTTCCCTATCTAAGGTTGCCGGGTTTTGAAAAAGTAAAAAAGAATGATATTACCGTGTTCAGCTGGCCCGCCGATACGGTCCGGGTATTTTTTAAAAAGGAAGAAGGGGTTAAAAAACCGATCGATAAGAAATCAAATTATGTTAAAAGAACTGTAGGTACTCCTGGTGATTCCCTCCAGATTATTGATGGGTACGTGTATATCAACGGAAAACAGTTGCAGCTTTCGGATCGTGCCAGGCCGCAATATGAATACCGGGCCTACGCTCAAAAAGGAGTAAGTTCAAGATTGCTCCTAGAATTAGGGGTTGATGAATTCATGAGGTATTATATTACCCCTTCCCTGGATCAAAATCAGGCCAATGCCATTAGCAAATATGCCCTAAATTATGACAGAACCCCCCAAGGTGAAATCGTCATTCTTACCAAGTCGGGGGGCATTCCGACTAACGCGATCCGCAAAGCAGGGCTTTCGCTAAGGGAATTAACAGACCGGGAACGGGTTGTTACCCTAACCGATGATATGGCAGCAAAATTACGCAGCAATCCGGCCATAGATTCGCTGGTAAGGATGGTAGCACCGGCCGGAAGACAGGGAATAAATATTTTTCCGCAAAATCCGGCATATCCATGGAACAACGATAATTTTGGACCTATTTATATTCCCGGAAAAGATGATAAAGTGGCGCTGAATCTTCACACCCTCCCGCTATACAAAAAAATTATCAGGGATTATGAAGGCAATACCGTCAGCGTTTCCGGAAATCAGGTCATATTAAACGGTAAACCAACCGATTCTTACACCTTTAGGCAGGACTACTACTGGATGATGGGTGATAACCGGCATCATTCCGAGGACAGCCGGGCATGGGGATACGTTCCGGCCAATCATATTGTGGGGAAGCCCATTTTTATTTGGTTGAGTTTTGATAATTTCACTGACGGAATCGCCAACTGGAAACCCAGATGGAATCGAATTTTCACTACTGTCGGAGGCGACGGGGAACCAAGGTCCTATTTTAAGTACTTCCTGATCCTTTTAGCAGCTTATTTTATATTTGATTATTTCTGGAGGCGAAGGAAGAAGAAAAAAGCAGGGGGGAAAAGTAAGCAGTAAGCAGTTGGCAGTTGGCAGCACCGCCCCGCTAAAAAGCGGATATGACCGGGGAAGGAAATACGAGGTACGAGGGACGAGGTAGGAGGTACGAGGTACGAGGTATGAGGTACGAGGTACGAGGGACGAGGTAGGAGGTACGAGGTAGGAGGTATGAGGTACGAGGGACGAGGGACGAGGTATGAGGTATGAGGTACGAGGTACGAGGTATGAGGTAGGAAGTTTAAAGGACAAGGGTTTGGAATTTTTCCTAAACAAATGAACGTGTTTTTTAAATCACTGACAGTCAATTATATAAAGAATTTGTCATATGATAGTGACTCCTCAACCTGAACTGAAACCTGGAACCTGAAACCTGAAACCGACCGGCACATGAAATTAATTTTACACATCTTTATAACACTCCTTTTAACAGGCGGGTTTTTTTCGTGCAAAACGGAGTCCGGTCCGGAACCGCAACCCAAATCCAACCGTCCCAACGTAATACTGATACTGACAGACGACCAGGGCTGGGGCGATCTGAGTCTGCATGGGAATACCAATCTCAGTACCCCGAACATTGATGCTATTGCCAAAGATGGGGTTTCCTTTGAAAATTTTTATGTGCAGCCCGTTTGCTCGCCGACCCGGGCGGAACTCCTTACCGGACGGTACTTTCCCAGACTTGGAGTGTACTCCACTTCTGCCGGCGGGGAACGGTTTAATTCCGGGGAAACCACAGTGGCGGAAGTTTTTAAAAGCGCAGGCTACCACACGGCCGCCTATGGCAAGTGGCACAATGGCACTCAGCCTCCCTACCATCCCAACGCCAGAGGCTTTGACGATTTTTATGGGTTTGCTTCCGGACATTGGGGAAATTACTTTAGCCCTATCCTGGAACACAACGGCAAAATTGTTCAGGGCAAAGGCTTTATTGTTGAAGACTTGACCAACAAGGGATTGGAATTCATTGCCAGATACAGAGACGAACCTTTCTTACTATACCTCCCGTTTAACACTCCGCACAGTCCCATGCAGGTTCCGGACAATTATTGGGACCGGGTTAAGGATAGGAAATTGCAGATGACTTATCAGGGTGAAGAGGAAGAAAACCCCAATTTCACAAAAGCAGCCATGGCCATGGTGGAGAATATTGATCATAATGTAGGAAGGATAACCCAAAAACTGAAAGAATTAGGCCTGGAAGAAAATACGATCCTTATTTTCCTTTCAGATAATGGCCCCAACGGCTGGCGGTGGAATGGCGGCATGCGGGGCAGAAAGGGGTCGACCGATGAAGGTGGCGTACGCAGCCCATTTTTTATGTTGTGGAAGGATTCACTACCGGCAGGGAAAAAAATTAACGAAATCGCCAGCACCCTGGACATTCTTCCCACATTGGCCAACCTTTGTAATATCAAAATGGAAACGACCAACATCCCGGATGGGAAAGATTTAACACCCTTACTTTTTGGGGAAGATCGGGCGTGGGAAGACCGACTGGTTTACAATCACTGGAACGGCAAAACAAGTATTCGATCACAGGAATACCGCTTGGATCATGAAAACCGTTTGTACGATATCACCTCCGACCGGGGACAGACCACCGATATCTCTAAACAAAAGCCCGCTATCCTGGATTCGCTCAAGCGTGCAAAGACAAAATGGCTCAAAGAAGTGGTGCCCGATTCAATTGATAAGGAAGCAAGGCTCTTTCCCATAGGGCATCCTGATTTTGTGTATACCCACCTGCCGGCCCGTGATGGCAGGGCTCATGGGAACATAGAACGAAGTAACAGGTACCCGAACGATTCCTTTTTTACCAATTGGATCAGCGTAAGGGATTCCATTACCTGGGACGTAGAGGTGTTGTCCGAAGGCGACTATGAAGTGGATCTCTATTACACCTGTGCTGCTAAAAACACCGATGCTACCATTGAATTAAGTTTAGGCGGCAGTAAGATCTTGAAAAAAATTACGGAAGCCCATGACCCGCCCCTCAGAGGAATGGAAAACGACCGCGATCCCAGGATAGAATCTTATGTAAAGGATTTCAGGCCGATAATGTTGGGTGCTATGACCTTAAAAAAGGGAAATGGTCCATTAAGCTTAAAAGCTACGGAAATTCCAGGTAAAGGAGTGGTGGATGTAAGACTCTTAGTATTTAAAAAACAAGGCAACTAATAATATTCATGCCCCGGTGCCCTACGAAGTTATTTGCTTGGAAGCATATTGCGTAAAGCGAAGTTGGGTTTGGGCTGGTTTTTGGTGGAAAATACAGATAAGTTATTGTATTCCGGTTGGTTGCAATTCCTCAGGAAACCCCTCTGCTGTTATTCGTTCACCCCATTCTCCAAAACTTCGCTATCCCGGTAGCCAATACGTACGGATTTGGCCTGGAAGGGCTGGGTGCTTGGAATGGGAGCATCATATAACAACCATGTAGAATCCTGAGGGGTTTTCCAGATCAAAGTAGCGTCCGGTAAATTGGTAGAAAGGATAAATTCGCTACCCTTTTCCGTAGCTTCAGGTGGAAGGAGCCGGGGTTGCTGCCCTTCAATCAACCACTGGGCTATCAGTTCTTTTTCAGGGTATTGGCCAAGATCTTTTGTTTCCCTGATCCAATCTTTTAATACCATTCTAAGATGAGCAAGCGTGTCCTGTAATTCCGGTCGGCCGGCTAAATTCACAAATTCGTACGGATCGGCCTGAAGGTCATATAATTCCTCTTCCGGTTTCGGCGTCCTAAACCAAAGCGCCTGAACAGAATCCAATTCCCCCTTTTTCCACAACTCATTCAGATTTTGCATCATTGGCATTTGTTCCCTATACGTTACCGGCAGCGCATTGCTGATCCCGGGATTAAAATTTTTGATATACTTGTACCGTCGGGAACGCACCGCCCGAAGCCTGTCTACCATTTCATCAAAGCGGTCCGAGGAAGCAAAAATATATTTTGAAGTATCGGCAGCCTTGTACAGGCCAAATTGGGCTTTGCCCTGCATTACTTTTGGTGGTTCTATCCCGGCCAGGGAGAGTACGGTTGGGGCTAAATCAATGAAACTCATAAACCTGTCGTCCCGCTCCCTGTCTTTTTCACTGTTTCTGAATTTAATGATCATGGGTACCCTTATTCCGGTTTCATATAGGGCTCGCTTATGCCGGGGAAAGGGGCCACCATGATCGCCGTAAAAAAAGATCACGGTATTGTCGTATACCCCATCCTCCCTGAGCTGTTGCAAAATTTCACCCAACTGATCGTCCAGGCGTTTCAGGTTGCTATAGTTCACGGCCAGATCGTGGCGTATCACTTCATTATCGGGGAAGTAAGGTGGCACCGGCACTGAATCCGGGGAGACCAGAAGTTCGTCTTCCCCCCTGCCCCAAATCTGCGATTCGTGGGTAACGTTAAAATTAAAGACGGCAAAAAAAGGACTCTCGCCCGGCTTATTCCGCCAATGGCCATTCTTGCTGCTTTCGTCCCAGGCGGACTCGGTTTTTTGAAAGTTATAATCTTCTTTGGCATTGTTGGTACAGTAATAGCCTTTTTTCCGAAGGTATTCCGTAAACATTTTCACTCCCTGAGGGACCACGGGAGAATAGCTGGGAATTTCCAATTCGGGCTCATTTTCCTTAGTGTATCCATTAAAGGTGCGCATATTATGGGTCCCCAGGGTAGTAGGATACATCCCCGTAATAATAGCACTTCTGGCCGGCGCACAAACGGGGACGGGAGTGTAGGCATTCGTATATACAATGCCATCATTTGCAAGGGCTTCCAGATTTGGTAACGAAAGGGTACTATCCCCGTATATCGGTAAAAAATCAGGAGATTGATCCTCAGCTACCAGCCACACAATATTGGGTAGTTCCGCCTGATCAAAATCAGTTTCTTCCGAACATCCCTGCTGGAACCAAAAAAATAAAAAAATAAAGGCAATGGTAAAGGGCCATCTCAGCCGTAATAGAAACCCTAAAGCTTTAATATGGATCATTGAGCAAATTATTTTAAACACTAAATGGTATTAAACTAAACCACTATGGATTGAAAATCCATGCCTGTCCGTCCTATGGCGGAGGTTTTGAAAAGCAATGGAATTGCCAACGGTTATCGGTTTACCAAGCTGTTCGTTATTTAGTCGGAACGCCTTAATAACTTAATAATCAATGACCCAATAACCATTATGGCCAAAATGTTCTTAGAAACCGAAAGTCTTGCACTAAAGTGCATACCCGCCTGCCGCTTTTAGGCAGGGTTTCAACTAACGAATGAGACCAATGAATTTGACACTACTTTTCTTAGTTGTCTTTGCTGGCGAATGGAATCACCTTGTATTACCATCCTTACATATGCGCTGAAGTGCAGCAACGGAAAGCAATGATTCAAAGGCATGAACGGTAAGTCCCGGATAAAATTTTGAGCCGCATCCCTCTTTTCCCTGACTGATAAAAAGGGTTCGGAACTATTCCATTTCCTTTAAAAATTTCAAACTCTCCGGCACCTGCTCCACAACACGTGAACATTCATCTTCGATAAACATATAATCGATACCAAGCTCCTTGCCGCGATTTACCAGACCGGCAATATCTACCTGACCTGTACCAAGTACAACATTGGTCTCTACGTCCTCATGTCCTGTATTATTCCCGGTTACACCTTTTTCCATATCCTTGAGATGCATCAGTACAAATTTATCAGGGTACTTATTTAGTACGGTCATTGGATCCGCGCCGCCGTGTTGCACCCAATACACGTCCATTTCAAATTTAAAGTCTTTTGCATTTTTTGCCATATAATCGAACAGCGTTCCCTCCCCGTAAGGCCTGAATTCATATCCGTGGGCATGATACGCCAGGGTGATCCCTTCTTCTTTCAACCGTTTTCCGGCCTTGTTAAAGACTTCAACAGCTTCTTTGGTCTTCGCAATATCAAAGATATTATCATCGTGTGGTATCCAGGCGCACATTACATATTTTACATCAAAGGCCTGGGCATTTTCCAGCACTTTGTCCACATCATTTTTCAGATCCTCATAACCGGCCCCTACACTTACGACCTTAAGTCCCCTATCGGCCAACGCTTTTTTAAATTCCTCCATGGATAGGCCATAGGTACCTCCACCTTCCAACTTTGTTATTCCCCAGGATTGAATAAGATCCAGGGTTCCGGGTACATCCTCTTTAAATTGATTTCTAAGACTGTACAGTTGCAGTCCTATCTCCTGTGCTTCCAAGGGCAGCGTTCCCATTGAAAATGCTATTATCAGTATAAGTAAAACAGATTTCGTTCTCATATCGTTTGTCCTTTTATTTTTAGAAATTAATTCGTTGTAAAATTCAAATTCCAAGCTCCAAATACCTTCCGAAATTTCGGGGTCAAAACTTTAATTAACCCATTTATATTTTTTCAACTTGTTCTATTTATAAATTGCCAACGCCGCTTGTTAGTTGTCTTTCTTCTCAGTGCTATTCTTAAAAGAATGCACTACTCAAGGTTCTCCAGATACTTCAGGCTTTTGGGAACCTGCTCTAAAACCCTGGAAGATTCGTCTTCTATAAATACATATTCAATCCCTATTTTTTTAGCTTCTGCCACCACGGCGGCGATAGCTATCTGACCTGTTCCAAGAACTACATTGGTTTCCACATCGGACTCCCCGGTGTTATTTCCGACCACACCTTTTTTACAATCTTTTAAATGCATCAATTTAATACGGTCCGGGTAGCGCTTTAGCCATTCCACTGGATCTGCTCCAGCGTGAGCAAACCAATACACATCCATTTCAAAATCAAAATGCTCAGCTTTACGGATCATGTAATCCATGAGCGTAATATCCTGATAGGGCCGGAACTCATACCCATGCGGATGATATGCCAGGGTAATGCCGTTGTCCCTGAACAGCTTGCCTGCCTTGTTAAAAACCTTCAATGCTTTTTCAGTATCTTCCAGGGTGAAATCAGTACCGCTATGGGGTATCCAAAAACAAACCAGATATTTTGCGCCGTAGGCCTGTGCTCTTCTTAAAGCGGTTTCCGGGGTATTCTGTAATTCTTCAAAAGATGCGCTTGCACTGACAATTTCGAGGTTGTTTTTGGCTAACGATGCTTTGTACTCTTCCATGCTATAACCTTGTGTGCCGTCGTTACCGTCCTCCAGCCTGGTTATGCCCCAGCTTTTGATTGTCGCAAAAGTGCCGGGAACATCTTTTTTGAATTCATTTCGAAGGCTGTAAAGCTGAAGCCCTATTTCCTGACAGCACATGGGAAATGATACCATTGATGTTATGATTATGGCAAATAACTTTTTCATTTTCGAACAGTGTCTATTGCTTTCTATACAAGAAAAAACGCCTTGTTTTTTATTACATGTTCTACGTTTCTTCATCCCGGCGGCTGGCGGCCAGCTTACGCCTAGAACTAAGAAAACTTTATGGAGGTCAGTAGTTAGTTGCATATTGTAAATTTATCCTTTTGGTCCGCTCTGTTGCGCTTCGCAATATGCTGCGAATTCCACAAATTTCCGAAGAGACCCCTCCGCCTATCGGCACCTCCCCTTGAAAATAAGGGGAGGACCCATAAAATAGCGTTCCTATTATAATTGAACTACGAATCTATCTACTGACCTCTAAAACTTTAAATTATGTGTATATCCGTTTAGGACAAAAAGGACGCATCCCGTAAAAAGGCTTTGTTCCCTATTTTTTCAAATGTCCCTTAACTCTTAACTAAATAACCGATAACCGAATATCACGTCAACAGGTTCCCCTCATCATCCCATTCGGCAATAACGCCCCGCTTGCTTTGGTCCACACATTTAGCTATCCATTCCTCGTCGTACGCCATTCCATACTGGTCCAGGACGTCCTGCGGTACCCCATCCCAGACATTAGGCATATTTCCTTTGTAACCAAGGTCCTCAATTCCTATTTTAGAGGTATAATAGCCGCATACCGTCAGATTTCGCATAAGTGCAAAAAATTGGATTTCCAATGGATGTTCGGACATAGGGACCTTTACATCATAAAAAGCAATGGGATCCAAAATTTGTTTTTGCTGGTCTTCCGGGGTAACTTTAAATTCGGTACCGAAATCCGTATTGCTTTTATGATCCAACCACATAAGTCCGCCCCTCAGCAGCGTCTGCAACTCGGGAATATCCTTTGCCATGAATTCAATAAATTCCGGAACGCCGGCTTCTTCAATACCTCCTTTATCGTTCGGGGGTAATATGAGGTTGCCCAAAACGGTTATGGTTTCCAATTCGTGTTCATTAAAGAATTGTTCGGCGTTCAGTTCCGCGATCAATTCCAGTTCTTCCGGGGTTCTTCCAAAGTAATGGTCGTCAGACTTCAGTGCCTCTAACTCCCCGGCCGTACCTTCCGTTTCCGGTTTACAGCCGTGTATTGCCAATCCTCCGGCCACAGAGCCCAGGATCATCGATTTTATACTTTTTCTTCTGTCCATCTGCTAGATATTTTGTTGCTTCAATTGTTCCACTATATATTCCGATGCCCTCCAGGACAAGGCCAAAATGGTCCAGGTACAATTCTTATCGGCCTGGGAAGTAAAGGGGCCCGCATCCGTGATGAATACGTTATTACAATCATGGAGCTGCTGATACTTGTTGGTCACCGAAGTTTTGGGGTCATCCCCCATTCTGGTAGTACCTACTTCATGAATGATATTCCCAGGATTGTGCAAACCGTAATCCTGTTCTTTTGTAGGGGTATTTCCAAGCACTTCTCCGCCCATATTATGGATAAGCCCCTCAAAGGTCTCTTGCATGTGTTTGGCTTGCAATCGCTCATGATCTGTCCATTTATAATGGAACCGGAGTACCGGTATTCCAAATTCATCCACCACGGTGGGGTCTATTTCACAGTAATTGTCGCGTAGCGCTATGGATTCTCCCCGGCCACCAAATCCGATCACCGAACCATAGTATTTTTTTACATCGGCCTTCAGGCCTTCACCATACCCTCCGGTTGGAAGGCCAAAGAATTTATTAAAATCGTTGGGGTTGAAACCGAATCCGTAATTAGGCATGCCCAT
The DNA here is from genome assembly GCA_041743085.1 of Flavobacteriaceae bacterium. Taxonomy (GTDB): domain Bacteria; phylum Bacteroidota; class Bacteroidia; order Flavobacteriales; family Flavobacteriaceae; genus JAFMPW01. The sequence continues at coordinate 128,119 of JBGTNL010000020.1, read as the reverse complement.
GCCGCCCCATACCTCTATATGATAGCCTCTGGGGAAATCCAGGTTTTTATTGTCGAGCCACCAGGGGGTGTACACATGCATCCCGCCTACCCCGTCTTCATTATAGGATACTTTTCTGTTCATGAGTTCGGGAATAAAACCCGCCCTGCTGCTTCCGGTAGAATCGTGTAAATACCTTCCCACCACATCGCTGCTGTTCCCCAAACCATTCGGATGTTGGGGACTCTTGGAATTAAGCAGGATGCGGGCAGAACTACAGGCAGAGGCCGCCAGGATCACTACCCTTCCTTTGAGCTGATATTCTTTTCTGTCTTCCTTATTAATATAGGATACCCCGGTCGCCTTCCCCTCTGCGTTGGTCGTAACCTCCCTTACCATGGAATTTACGAAGAGATCTATCTGCCCTCCGCTCTTTTGCGCGGGGAAGATGAGGCAGGAACCTGATGAAAAGTCGGCATACACCTGGCAAGATCTTCCGCATTGCCCGCAATAAAAACATACACCCCTGTCTTCATTGATCTTTTTGGTCAGCATGGACAACCTGCCCGGGATAACGGGCATATTGGCTTTACGGGCGCCTTTTATATAGAATAACTCATGCAATCTGGGTTTTGGCGGAGGGAGAAAAAATCCGTCCGGATCATTGGGAAGGCCTTCATTGGTTCCAAAAACTCCGATGAGTTTATCCAGTTTATCATAATAGGGTTTAACGTCCTCATAACTTATGGGCCAGTTATCCCCCAGGCCATCAACATCCTTATGCTTAAAATCCTTCGGGCCAAACCGCAAGGATATTCTTCCCCAGTGATTGGTCCTTCCTCCAAGCATCTCGGATCGGTACCAGTCAAATTTTGTTCCGTCCTTGTGCGTATATGGTTGCCCTTCTATTTCCCAACCCCCATAGGCCATATCCCATTCTCCAAACACCCTGGTCGTACCGGCGCCCCTTCTCGGGGATTCATAGGGCCACTTTAATTGCGTTTGTTGTTTGGGGTCGGCCGGATCAAAATAGGGACCTGCTTCCACTACTGCCACTTTTAAGCCTACATCGGCAAGTATTTTTGTCGACATGCCACCGCCGGCTCCTGAACCAACTATGATCGCATCGTACATAGTTGAAGATTCTTTTATTTGCATAAGAATAATTTAATTTAATCGCTACAATTTAGCAATTAAATAACTTGTAGGCCATTTTTTTATACGAACGACAGCCAGGAGCAGCTTTTCAATATGCTGGATAGTATGAATGCAGGAATTCTTGTTTTTTTAGGGGTTCACGAAAATACATGAAACCTCCATGTCGGCGCAAAATAATTCTAGGGGAAACGGTCACAAAAGGGGATGAATAAACGAAAAGAACCTAGATGCTGGAGCCTAGAAACTAGACTTTTTCTCACTTGGTTTTGTGTTTTTTTGTCTTGTTTCTAGATTCTAGGCTCCAGTTTCCGTTTTTTTAAAGCAAGGATTGTTAAGTTATTAAAAATTAAATGTTTTTTAACCTAAGTTTATTCGTGTGAAAATTAACTGTATACTATACGATGTCACAAACCTGGCATAGCGGGGTAAAACGCTAATAGGCCGATGGCCTTCCCTTGATTGCACCAGAATGACTACATCACTTTTTAGTTGAAAATTACTAGTTTGTTACCAAACCAAAAATAAGGGGTCAGGATTTATATTTAACAAGAATTGGTTCATTTTATACTGTTATTTCATCCTCTCCTAAATAAATTTTATCTCTTCATTTTTTCCATTGATGAAAAAACGAAGCAACCCGCCCGAACGTAGCGTTGACTGTTATTCCCCACTTTTCACATAATCAGTTTATTAAAGTAACATTTTTTAGTTCTCCCTTACGGCCACAGCAGCTCCATAAAAAATATTCAGGGGCAATGCCGACGCAGGAGGGTGAATTTGTAACCTGTCGTCCTACTTTCGGAAAGCTTGTATCTTGAAACAACTACAATACCCTAAGCAAAATAGACACAAACAACCTATCCTTTTTGATACAAAGCGGGGTCTAATACAGATTATTACAAAATTTAAGAAGGTATTACTGACAAAATTATGGCTGTTTTAAAGCACTTTTGACAAAAAGAATGTCTATATTTTGATAATATAATAATTTATGCCCGCTTATTTTATAAAAATAGTATTTAATAAGGACTTTTTTTTGAATACCATAATTCTCCCAGGGTACTTTTACTTCATTAAGTTTTTTTTAAGATATTAGCCTAGCCAAAAAATAAGGTACGCCCCATTCTAGAAAATTTCAAAAAAGAGGGGTGTTACCAGTTAAAATATGGGAAAAATGATTTAAAGATTAACAAAAAACACTGTGATATCTCTTTTGTTTCCATATAATTTTACTAATATTATCAAAATTTTGTAGTTTTTTTAACATTTCCCCGAAAACGATTTCGTGAGTGTTTAAAAATATTACAATCAAACTCAATTAATTAAAACTAACTAAACAACAAATGATTATGAGTCAAAAAAGTGATTTTCATTCGTTAAAACCTTGTAGTGCCAAGCGATTTACCGCTTCTACCAAGGTTTTTTCTTTGCTACTTTGCCTTCTAGGTTCCTTTACATTCGCTGCCGGAACTACAAGTTTTGAAGAAGTTATAACGGTTGAAGCCGTGCAGCAAACGGTTACGGGAACCATTACAGATCCCGACGGCGTGCCACTGCCCGGAGCCAGTGTATTGGTCAAAGGCACCACCAGGGGGGTCGCCTCCGATTTCGACGGGAACTACTCCATTGAGGCAGCTCCGACAGAGGTCTTGGTGTTCTCGTACACAGGGTATAATTCGGCGGAGCGTACTGTTAATAACGAAACAGTTATTAATATTACCCTGGAAGAGGGCCTGGCCCTGGATGAAGTGATCGTTACAGGGTATACCACTGAAACCAAACGGGAGACCACTGCAGCAGTTTCAATTGTAAAGGCCGAAGAGCTGGCCGCCATACCCTCCGGTAACATTGAACAGCAGTTACAAGGTAGGGTTGCAGGGGTAACCGTACTTACCAACGGGCAACCGGGTACCACCAGCCAGATACGGGTGCGTGGTTTTGGGGCTTTCGGCGGTAACGAGCCTTTATATATTGTGGATGGGGTTCCCGTAGGAAATACGGAATTTTTAAACCCGGATGATATCGAAACCACCACCGTGCTGAAAGACGCAGCAGCAGCCTCCATTTACGGGGCACGTGCTGCCAACGGGGTGGTTGTTTATACCACCAAGCAGGGAGCACGGAACAAGAAAACAGAGATTACCCTTAACGTATCAAGTGGGGTTACCGATCCCAACTCTGCAGGGGCGCCAAAGAATTTGAATCCTCAGGACATGGCGGAGTATACCCATATTGCCTACCGCAACAATGCGGCCGCCACGGGTACTACAGTACAGTATACACATCCGCAATACGGCCCTAATGCCACTCCAAGATTTCCGGACTACCTGCATGCAGACGGCCAGAACGGTGTTTTTGAAGCGGATATCAATTTAGCGGAGATCCGTGACAATTTTGCGGCAAATCCTGATGACACTTTCCTTATCAGGCCAAATTTACAAGGTACAAACTGGTATAAGGCATTGACAAGAATCGCCCCATTGACAAGGGTAAGCCTGGGGATCAATGGCGGTACGGAACGCGGCCGGTTTTCTTTCGGCTTCAGTCTGCAGGAACAGGCTGGTATTCTTTTGGAGAACGATTTTCAGCGCTATACCGCGCGGTTCAATTCCGAATGGGATGTAACGCCCTGGCTGGCCGTGGGGGAGAACTTTCAGGTTACCTACAGATCGGTAGTCGGTGGTTTCGGGGGCAATGGCGGTGTGGATGGCGCGGATGACGAATCCGTGATCCTGTCTGCCTATAGAATGCCTACCATCATTCCCGTTCGTGACGAATTTGGCAGTTTTGCCAGTACCCGGGCAACCGGTTTCAACAACCCGCGGAACCCGGTACGGCAACAGGTCCTTAACCAGGGGGATGATCTGGGCTATAACATTGGAGGCTTTGGCAATATCTATCTATTATTAACCCCGGTAGAAGGCCTGGTGCTCAGAACAAGCCTGGGAGGCTCCTACGGTAATTCCCATTTTGTAAATTATGGTTTCCGTTATCTGGGAGACTCAGAACCTGAAGCCAGTGATTCCTTCTCTGAAGGCAGCAACTATTTCTACCAGTGGACCTTTACCAATACAGCTACCTATGAGAAATTATTCGGGAAGCATAAACTGAAATTATTCGGGGGTATTGAAGCCCTGAATACCGGAGCGGGCCGCTTCATAAACGGTAACGGTATTAACCCTTTCTCTACTGACCTTGATTTTCAGAACCTTAACGTCGTTCAAAGCCCCAATGTAAACAGCGGGCAGTTTAAAGGCGTAAATTTCTATTCCCTGTTCGGGAAACTGGATTATAATTTTGATGAGCGCTACTACCTCACCGGGGTACTCCGGAGAGACGGCGCTTCCCGTTTCGGGGGGAACAACCGCTATGGTACCTTCCCGGCGATCTCGGGCGCATGGCGGGTGATCGCGGAACCTTTTATGCAAGATCAGGATTTTATAACTGATTTGAAGATCAGGGGCGGCTGGGGCCAGATGGGGAACTCCAACAACGTGGATCCCAACAACCAGTTTTCGCTTTTTGCTTCAGACCGGGGAAACACTTTTTATCCTATTGACGGACAAAACAGCGGGGCGAATGAAGGTTTTGCCCAAAGCCGTATCGGGAACCCGGACGCTAAATGGGAAACCAGCACCACTACCAACATCGGTTTCGATGCAGCTTTCTTTAATGACAAGCTCGAAATTATCCTGGACTGGTGGGAAAAGGACACCGAAGACCTTTTGTTCCAGGTGCCGCTTGCAGGGGTTACCGGTAATTTTGCTGCTGCCCCGTCTGTAAACATCGCCAGTATGAGCAATAAAGGGGTAGATTTTCAGATCATCAACAGGGGAAATATTACCGAAGACCTGTCGTATACGCTAACCCTAAACAATTCATTCCTTAGCAATGAGATTACCTTTCTTGCCAATGGCATCGAATTTTTCGATGGCGGGGCGTACCGGGGCATACGTCCAATACGGAATGCAGTAGGTCAATCTATCTCCACTTTTTTTGGATATAACGTTATCGGATATTTTAACTCCCAGCAGGAGGTTGATAATTCACCTGCCCAGGATGGAAAAGGATTGGGTCGATTCCGGTATGAGGATGTTAACGGAGACGGAGCAATTACACCTGATGACCGTACTTTCCTTGGAAGCGCCGTACCCGACTATACCGGAGGTGCAACGCTGAACGTAAGGTATAAGAACCTGGAGTTCGAAACCTACTGGTACGCCTCTATAGGCAATGAAATTTTCAACCAGTCCAAATGGTTTACCGACTTCTTCGGCACCTTCGAAGGTTCTGCCAAAGGGCAGGTCGCCAAAAGATCATGGACGCCGGAGTTGGGGAACAATGCGGCGGCACCTATCTGGGAAAGCGCCTCCAATCTAAGTACCAGTGGGGCAGAGAATTCCTGGTATGTGGAAGACGGTTCTTTTTTAAGACTTCAAAGGTTGGCCTTTATCTACTCTTTTGATCAGAATATGATAGAAAAATGGGGCATGAGTAAGTTTAAGCTCGGTATTTCGGCCAACAATATATGGACGATCACAGATTACAGCGGTTTGGATCCTGTAGTTGCCGGTCCTGACACTAACTTTGGTATTGACGTAGGGAACTACCCTGTTACGCCAAGCTATGTAATTAGTTTGGAATTAGGACTTTAATTGTTAAACAACGAAATGATGTATATATTTTTTATATCTTTAAAACAAAAAATAACTATGAAAACTATGAGTAGAGTAAAGAAACTTACCCTCTGCGCGATGGCCCTATTAATGGTCTCCGTCTCCTGCAGCGAAGAATTCCTTGAAATTGCGCCCACCGGCTCCCTGGCGGATGCCCAGGTGACCACGAAGGCGGGTATTGAAGGATTATTAATTGGCACCTATGCCGCCTTGAACGGCGTATTCGGAAACCGCTTTGAGGGCCCGAACCATTGGATTACCGGCTCCATTCTTGGCGGGGAAGCCAATAAGGGCACGGATGCAGGGGATTATTCCTCTATAAACCCGGTACAGCGCTTTGAGCACGATGCCACTCAAGGCGATCTCAACAGCCTATGGAGAGGGCGTTTTGAAGGGGTAAGCAGGGCGAATGCGGTCCTGGCTACCTTGGCAAGGGCCACAGATGTATTACCGGCAGATGCGACGCGCATAGCGGGCGAGGCCCGGATGCTCAGAGGCCATTTCTATTTTGACCTTAAAAAACATTTTAACAGCGTTCCGGTGTTTGATGAAACGGTATTGCCAAATGACATTATCCTTATTCCTAATACTCCGGATGTATTTCCGCAGATCGAAGCCGATTTTCAATTTGCTTTTGACAACCTCCCGGCAGTGAATGGAGCAGGACGGGTAAATAAATGGGCAGCAGGAGCCTATCTTGCCAAGGCCTATTTGTACCAGGGGAAGTTTGCCCAGGCCAAGGCCATGTTCGACGATGTTATTGCCAACGGGGTAACCTCTGACGGGCAGAAATATGCCTTATTGGATGACTACGAGCAGATCTTTAACGCGGAAAATGACAATCACGCGGAATCCGTTATGGATGTTGAGTCGGCCAACAACACGGGTAGCGTTAATAATGCAAACTACTTTGATGACCTGAACTATCCCTACAATACAGGCCCTGACGGCCCGGGTAACTGCTGCGGCTTCTTTCAGCCCAGTATAGAACTGGCCAATTCTTTCCGTACCAATGCGAATGGTTTACCGCTCCTGGATGGTTCGTATAATGATCCGGCCAATGCCGTGGACAATAACTTTTTCCATGTTATTGTAAATGGGAATGACGATGCTACCTTTACCGAGGATACGGATAATCTGGATCCCCGAATTGACTGGTCTATCGGCAGAAAGGGTATCCCTTACCTGGATTGGATAGAGCATCCCGGGCAACCATGGATCCGTAGTTTTCCATATGCAGGACCTTATTCTCCCAAAAAGTTTATCTATTATCGTTCACAGGAGAATTCCTTTACGGATGGCAGTTCCTGGACCCGTGGTTATTCCACTATGAACTATAATATCATTCGTTTTGCGGATGTATTGTTGATGGCTGCCGAGGCGGAGATAGAAGCCGGTTCCCTGGAACAGGCCAGGATATATGTAAATATGGTACGTGAGAGGGCAGCGAACTCTGAATTCTGGGTGAGAGAATATGACGATTCCGGTTTTGCCGCAAATTATAATATATCAGAATATCCTCCTGCCGCATTTGCCGATCAGGCCTCTGCAAGAGAGGCCGTGCGTTTTGAACGCAAATTGGAGTTATCAGGCGAAGGCCACCGTTTCTTCGACCTGGTCCGCTGGGGAGTAGCTGCCGATGTACTTAACGCCTATTTGCAGTATGAAGGCCAGTTCCTTGTCACCAAGTTTGGAGGCGCCAGTTTTAGCGCAGGTAAAAACGAATTCCAGCCTATTCCACAACCCCAGATAGATATTCAGGGCCCTGATATATTGCAACAGAATCCAGGATATAATTAATCCGTGATAAATTAATTTTAAAGGCCGCAAATTGCGGCCTTTTCTATTTGAAGTGGTTTAAACTTTTACAAATTAGCTAAAAAATTGCCGTTTTACGCCCATATTTTGTCTTTTTCTTGCTCAGTAGCCCTGCTATGCAGCTCAAAAAAGCCTTCACCTGGGCACAAAACCATCCATTTTCGCTTCAATTCAAAAAGTTTAAATCACTTCTTTGTCAAATTGTAGAAGTTCCCGCATTTTTGTATGCCGCTTTTTTAATATTGCAAACACCTATGAGAATTGTATATGCCATCATCGCTTTCGTTTTTCTTGCCCTCCTGTTTTCCAAATGCCAGGGCAAGAAAGGAGACAATGTCCTGTTCCATACCGTAGGTGCGGATTATTCCGGTCTCAATTTTAACAACCGGCTTACCGAAAACGACTCTATTAATATTATAGATAATGAATTTGTTTACAACGGTGCCGGAGTGGGCCTCGGGGATGTCAACGGTGACGGGTTGGATGATATTTTCCTGGCGGGCAATCAGGTAGACAATAAATTATTCCTGAATAAAGGGAAGCTTAAATTCCAGGATATTTCGGCATCTTCAGGAATAGGAAAACCAGATTCTTTACTCTGGTCCTCTGGGGTATCCATGGTGGATATAAATTTGGATGGCCGATTGGACATCTATGTTTGCAATACGTTTTATAAGGATTCTACACGAAGAAGAAATTTATTGTACATCAATCAGGGGGCGAAAAAAGGAAATGTCCCTTCATTTAAGGAAATGGCGGCTTCCTATGGGGTGGCGGACAATAGTTATTCTTCACACGCCCAATTCTTTGATTATGACAATGACGGGGATCTGGATCTCTTTATCGGTGTAAACCGGATAGAAGGAATAAATCCTAACCGGTTTAGTCCGCTTACTGATGACGGCTCCTCCCAAAGTAAGGACAGATTATACGAGAATATTTGGGAAGACGGGGCGGCCCATCCTGTTTTTACCGATGTATCGGAAAAAGCCGGCATCCGCTATCACGGGTATAGCCATAGCACGCTTATCAACGATTTTAATGAAGATGGATGGCTGGATATCTATGTTGCGAATGACTTTCTGAGCAATGACCTTATATATCTCAACAATAAGGATGGTACTTTTACCAATAGGGCCGGAGATATGTTTAAGCATTTCAGCCTTTCTTCCATGGGCAGTGATATCGTTGATATAAACAACGATGGGGAAATGGATATTTTTACGACCGAAATGCAACCTTACTACAATAAACGCAAAAAATTGTTTCAGGGTCCCAGCAGTTATCAAAAAGAAATTTTTACCAGGAAGTATAACTACGCCTATCAATATACCAGAAATACATTGCAACTTCAGCTCGGCGTTAACCCCGATACAGGGCTGCCTATTTTTGGAGAAACCGGGATGCTTGCCGGTATCCAGGAAACCGATTGGAGTTGGGCTCCCCTGTTTGCGGATTTTGACAATGATGGCTGGAAAGACCTCTTTATCACCAATGGATTTCCTAAAGATGTTACGGACCGGGACTTCGGTGATTTCAGGGCAACCGCCAGCAGATTGGTAAGCAAAGAAAAATTAATTGCGGCCATCCCCGAGATCAAGATCCCTAATTTTATGTTCCGCAACAGCGGCGACCTTACTTTTGAGGATGTCACCAATGCCTGGGGGTTCAATTTTGGCACCTACTCCAATGGGGCGGCCTACGGGGACATGGATAATGATGGGGATCTCGATCTGGTAATTAATAACATTAACGACCTCGTCCTACTAATGGAAAACAAGGCTTCGGAATATCGTAAGGATGCCCGTTACCTGCGAATCAAACTAAAAGGGACAAATGAAAATCCGGCTGCAATCGGCAGTGTGGTAACCATTTATTCAGATAGCATACAGCAAAAACAATCCTTACTCTCCGGGAGAGGGTATCTCTCCAAACCCGAGAATGTGCTGCACTTTGGCCTTGGTAAAAGAGATATGGTAGATTCCATTAAAATAACCTGGCCGGGAGGTGGTATTCAGAAGGTGGGCAAAACCAAGCCTAATTCAGTCTTGGAAGTTGCCTATAATGCAGAGGATCTTATCTCTGAGGCTCCCAAAGATTCTTTGAATGTTATATTGAAGGAGGTGAGTAAGGAGCATAATCTGGTTCACAAAAGTGAAGACGATGATTTTATAGACTTTAATTTTCAACGTACCCTGCCCCATAAATTTTCGCAATACGGCCCTGCAATCGCTGTGGGCGACATAAATAATGATGGTTTGGATGATATGTTTGTTGCGGCAAGCCGAAGCTTTAAGGAAAAATGGTTTCTGCAGCAACCTGATGGCTCATTTGTACAAAAAGAGGTAGCTTACAAACAGAACGGAAAATTGGAGGAAGAGGATGCAGGAACGCTCCTATTCGATGTGGACAACGATGGCGACCTTGATCTCTACATAGCAAGGGGATGCGCCCAATATCCCACAGGACATGAGTACTACCGGGATATCCTTATGATCAACGACGGGAAAGGGAATTTCAAAGATAACAGGGAAGCGCTACCGGACTTCAAAACCAATTCCTCTGCCGTTAAAGCCGCCGACTATGACAGGGATGGCGATCTGGATATTTTCGTAGGCAGCAGGGTCCTCCCCTTCTCCTACCCTAATCCGGACCGTTCCTATATCCTGAGAAATGAATCGAGTGCAGGGGAAGTCCGCTTTGTAGATGCCACATCAGAAGTTTCCGCTGCGCTGGTACATCCGGGGCTTATCAGTGACGCGCTTTGGACCGATTTTAACAACGACTTCTGGCCCGATCTTATTCTCGCCGGCGAATGGATGCCACTCCGCTTTTTTGTAAACAAAGAGGGGCGCCTGGAAGAAATAACAGCCTCTTCAGGGCTTCAGGATTATTTGGGTTGGTGGAACAGCCTGGCCGCCGCGGATCTGGACAATGATGGCGATATGGATTATATCGCCGGGAATTTTGGGCAAAATGTCTATTTCCAGGGGACAAAAGAAAAACCCGTTAAGTTGTACGCCAAGGATCTTGATCAGAACGGCATGGTAGATCCTTTGATCTCTTATTATTTACGGGACAGTACCGGTACCGAGCACGAATACCTCTACCACCCCTGGCAGGATGTGGTAAAGCAATTTTCGGGTATCCGTAAAAAATTCAATTCCTTCGGGGAATTCGGGGAATCTACGCTGCCCGAAATGTTCTCTGACGGAATGCTCGATGATGCTGAAGTATTTTTGTTTAATTATATGAAATCTTCCTGGGTGGAGAATTTGGGCAACGGAAAATTCAAAATGCATCCCCTGCCTGTTGAAGCACAACTTGCACCTGTTTATGGAATTTTACCCACAGATCTGGATGGTGACGGAACTATAGATCTGCTACTCGTTGGGAATGACTATGGCATGGAAGTGCAACAGGGGAGAGCGGACGCGTTTGTGGGGTTGGCGCTTCAAAATAAGGGTAAGGGAAGTTTTAAACCCATACCGCTTCAGAAGAGCCATTTCTTTGTTCCCGGGGATGCCAAAGCGCTGGTTTCTCTTAATGTGGCAGACAAAGGCTCTCTGGTGGTGGCATCACAGAACAATGATTCGTTAAGAGTCTTTGACAGGTCGAAAGCCATTTTCATAAAAAACATAGTTAAACTTAGGGAGAATGAAGTAAAGGCCCGGAGCTATTTTGAAAACGGCACGCATAACCTACGTGAATTTTATTGGGGAGATACCTTCCAATCGCAATCTAGCCGGGTCATTCCTGTCGGCAAGCAGATAAAAGAAATAAGGTTATTTGATAATCATGGCAAAGAAACACGCAAACTTAACTTCCCAAGTCACATTCCGACCTCTGAATAGCAAAACGCTCCGTCCCACCAAAGTCAGGAAATAAGAACTTTATCTTTAACGGCTATCCTCTTTGATAAAGAAGGGTTATCCGCTATCCTGGATCCGGGAGTTTTGACCAAGTGGCCAGATCAAAACCCTTCGTCCTGCCGATGGCCGGACACCTCCCTTTAGCTAAAGGGAGGAACAAGTAAAATTTAAGCCAACCGGCTCCCCTCTTTAGATAAAGAGGGTGATCCGACTATGGCGGATCGGGGAGTTTTGAATTAACTTTTGGAATTATCTCTGATTTCCTTCAAAACAGAGCTCAGGTTTTCAAAGACCATTTTATTTTCAAATCGTATAACAGTATACCCTAACTCAGCTAATCTTTGACTTCTTCTTTCATCGTATTCCTGTGCCTCTGGATTATAATGTGGTTCCCCGTCCAATTCAATGATCAGTTTTTCTTCGGCACAATAAAAATCCACAATGAAATGAAGAATACTGTGTTGTTTCGTAAATCTTTTTCCCTCAAATCTTCTGGCCTTCAGTTGTTTCCAGAGATAGGCCTCTGCCGGAGTCAGGGACTTTCTCAGTCTTCTTCTGAATTCCTTAATCTCTTTTCTTGTATGAATCCTTTCTTTCATTTTTATGGCCAGTTCAAAACCCAACATCACATCAAAGGCAGGCAACACGCACTTCATCCTTAAAAAGCTCCCCTCTTTAGATAAAGAGGGGTAATCCGGCTATGCCGGAGCGGGGAGTTTTGTCCAAGCGGCAAGACCAAAACCCAACATCACATCAAAGGCAGGCAACACGCACTTCATCCTTAAAAAGCTCCCCTCTTTAGATAAAGAGGGGTGATCCGGCTATGCCGGATCGGGGAGTTCTGACATTTGAACAACTAATTTCCAGCTCCACGAAGTTTCCGCCAAAGGTCGGACAGCTATAAATTCAAAGCAACCCTTCGAAATTTGAAATTTGAAAGCAAATAAAATTGTTTGGCATTTCAATGCTCATTCTTATGTTTAAAATCCCCAAACCGGTATTTCACGGTTCGCTTTAAAGGAATGTTCATACCATTGGTCTCCTCCAGCCAATCGTAGATGGCTGTGCTCATCGACTTTGCGATCCCCTGCTTGTCCGGATCCGCTATAAGATTGTACATTTCTTCCGGGTCGTTCTTAAGATCATACAACTCATTTCGGTCCCAGATACCGTGATACTTCATGTATTTGTACTGATCTGTACGCATTCCGAAAACGGTGGGAGTCATGGGGAAATCGTATTCCCAATAATATTCGTAAAAGACCTCCTTCCGTGAAGGCGCATCAGTTTCACCCTGTAAAATAGGAATAAAAGAAACCCCGGGCATGTTTTCGGGTTTCTCCACTCCGGCTTCAGCCAAAATAGTGGGGGCAATATCTATATTCTGAACCATTTGTTGCGGGGTTTTCCCGCCGTCAAATAATTCCGGACATCTCACCAATAGGGGTACCTTTACGGATTCTTCGTAAAAATGCCGTTTATCGATTAAGCCGTGTTCTCCCCAACTAAAACCGTTGTCTCCCATATAGATCACCAGGGTGGATTCATCCAACCCTTCCTTTTTGAGATAATCCATAACAGTACCAACGCTTTCATCTACTCCTAATAGTGTTTCACAATAATCGACCACCATACGGTGAATGTCTAAAAAATCGTGGTACATGTAATCCACTCCGTGCCAGCTCACCCGCTGATCGGCCACCCACTGTGGCCATTTTAAATCTTTGTACTCACCGGTAAGGGTCTGGCCGTAGGTAACGGGCAGTTTAATTTTTTTACCCTTATATTTTCCCCTATGGCGTTTTGCGGGTTGAAACCCCGCGTGGACAGCCTTGTGCGATAAGTAAAGAAAAAAAGGTTTGTTTTTATCCCGCTTCTCCATCCAATCTACGGCATGCTCCGTGAGGAGATCTGTAATGTAGGTCGAATCCTTATAAGCCACCCTTTCCCCGTTGATATTTAAAGTAGGATTGTAATATACGCCCTGTCCGGGAAAGCTTTCCCAATGTGTGAAGCCCGGTTGTGGCTCATCGCCATGATCCCCCATATGCCATTTACCAAAAAAACCGGTTTGATACCCGGCCTTTTGCAAGTACTGAGGGAAGTACGTAAGATTTCCCGGATCCGGTGCCTGGTTGTCCACAATGGTGTGGGAATGCGAAAATTGTCCGGTTAAAATAGAGGCCCTGCTGGGAGAACAAAGTGAAGTAGTGACAAATGTATTGGGTAAATAGGCCCCCTCAGCTGCCAGCTTGTCCATGTTTGGCGTTTCTAACCAGGGCACTTTTCCCGTAAAACCCATATAGTCATACCTGTGGTCATCCGTAAGGATAAAAATTACGTTTCGGGGTTTTTTCTTTATTTCAGCTTTGGTATAATTTTTTTTTGCGGCTTCGGTTTGGTACGTAGTGTTACCACTAATAAAGGTAAAACTGCATAGTAAGAGGATAAGGATTTTTGAATAATTCATTTTTTAAAAATTTAACTTGGCAGATTACACGCCATTTGATCAGTCGAATTCACCTCCCACCTAAAAAGGAGGGAAGTTGGAACTATAACTTCAGATTTATTACAAGCCACCATTTAAGTCCCTGCTAATCACTCCTTCTCTGTTCCTTAAACCATTTGTATAAGTCTTCCGAAGTATATGCCTGGATCCAGGCATTATGGCCAACCCCCTCGTAAGAGGTAAATTTTACATCATAACCCATAGACTTCAGTTTTTTAACCATTTGCTCCGATTCAGAATACGGAATGGATTGGTCCTCGGTACCGTGAAAGACCCAGATAGGCATATTTTTATCTATCCAGGAAGCATAGGGAATCGGTGTCATCCCACAAACCACGGCCATGGCCGCAAATTTTTCGGGATATTGCACCGCCAGTTCCCAGGCCGCTGCTCCTCCGCGGCTCAGACCGGTTAAATAAATCCTTTTTTTATCTACCCGGTTATTTTCAGCAATGGTGTCGAGCAATTGCATTACGGCCCTGGTGTTCCACCATTTCCTTTTGTAGGGATTCTGAGGCGCCAGTATGAGGAATGGAAACTGCTTGCCTTCGGCTATCAATTTTGGCGGGCCATTTGATTTTAACGTTCCCAGGCTATCCCCTGCTTCTCCTCCTCCATGCAAAAACAGGAGGAGTCCAAATTCTTTATCCTTTTCGTCTTCGTACTGCTCCGGATAATAAAGGTAATACCGCAAGTTTTCCACTGTCACTGTTTCCTTTTCATCCTCTATCAATTGGGAGGAATGTTGCGCAGCGCATCCATTAACGAGAAGAAAACCCACTATAAGATATATTATTTTCTTTATGTTCATTCTTTAGCCTTATGATACCTCCTGTTTTTACATCATAAATCATTGGTTTTCTATAGGTTTGCATTGCAATAAATGGATCCTTTTTCAATGACAAAAATCCTTATAGAAGCCTTTATTTCCTAACTTCTTATCTCACCAATCAATGTAATTGCCCGACGAATGTTTTGTTCTAATTCATCGTATGCTTCGGACCGGATGATTTCCTTGCCGAATAGCTGCGAGCCCATACCAACACAATGTACCCCCGATGCCATCCAGGCACTGAGGTTTTCTTTACTGGGACTTACCCCCCCTGTAGGCATGATATTGACATTGGGAAGTACCGCTTTAACCGCTTTAACAAACTCCGGACCCAAAACATTCCCCGGAAAAACCTTTACCATGCCTGCACCCAGAGTGTGAGCGGTAAAGATCTCCGTGACCGTACCGCAACCGGGGATCCAGAGGAAGTCCGACTTATAAAACTTTGCAATTTCAGGCACAAGGACCGGAGAAACTATAAACCGGGCACCAGCATCCACAAATTCTTTGGCCTCTTCCAGTGAAAAAATGGTGCCGGCCCCTATGATCAAACCTTCAAAGTTTTTCACATATTCGCAAAGTTCTTTAAAGATCTGAAGCGTATTTTCTCCTCTGTTGGTAAATTCGAATACGCTGATCCCCGCCTTATAAGAAGCCTCGATCACCTTCTTACAAACATTAATATCGCTGTGGTTAAAAACAGGTACCATTCCCGTTTCCTTCATTTGTGCCAATAGGCCGTCTATCTTAGTATGCATTCTTTTGTTTTTAATTAATTGCGGAACGCGTGCCCGGAGACTGAAATCTCAATTAACCCGTTCAGGTTTCTGTTTCACGCTTGGTTGTCATTTTTTATTTCTAAACACCAACGAAAAATAATGGATTATTTTTGATTTATCCCTTAGCTGCTTTTATTTTTATTGGTAACTTTTGCACCTGGTTACTGCAAACTGCGCACAGCCGGTCTCATTGATGAAACAGTTAAAAATACATAAATGGCGAAACTATTTGATATTGAGAACAAAATAATTGTAATAAGTGGTGCAACAGGGGTTTTGGGATCTGCTATGGCCGAATATCTGGCCGGTGAAGGTGCCAACATAGTAATCCTGGGAAGAAATTCAGATAAAGTAACGACCCTGGTGGATACCATCAGTGCATCCGGAGGTAAAGCGTATCCGGCAATTTCGGACGTTACGGATATTGAGCAACTGACCGAAACAAAGAAGCAACTACAGGCAAAGTTCAAAAAGATTGATGTACTGGTTAACGCGGCAGGTGGTAATATGCCCGGGGCGGTCATTCTGCCGGAACAGGATATCATGGATAGCGATGTTGATTCGCTAAAAAAGGTAATGGAACTGAATTACCTGGGCGCTTTTTTGCCAACTAAGGTTTTTCTTCCATTGTTCCTTGAGAAGAAATACGGTAGTATTATCAATATATCATCCATGTCTGCCTCCCGTCCTATGACCCGGGTCATGGGCTATTCCTCGGCCAAGGCGGCCGTTGATAATCTTACCAAGTGGCTTTCTACTGAATTTGCACATAAATATGGTGAAGGTTTACGGGTAAATGCAATTGCGCCCGGTTTTTTTCTCACAGGACAGAACAAGACCTTGCTGACCAATGAAGATGGCAGTCTTACCCAACGGGGTAAGCAGATAGTGGACAATACCCCGATGGGCAGATTTGGTAGCCCGGACGAACTTTTTGGAGCCTTGCACTGGCTCTGTAGCGATGCTTCCAAATTTGTTACCGGAACAATCATTTCTGTCGATGGTGGATTTGGGGCTTATGCCGGGGTATAGCAGTCCGCTTCAGCATTTTTGTATCCTTAATAAGTTAATTCAAAAGATCTGATAGACACGCGAATAGATCATTGAGGGAAGCGGGTTTAAAAAATAAAAAAATATGATGAAATTTCTAGAACAAACAATGCGCTGGTACGGGCCGAAGGATCCGGTTAGCCTGCGGGATATCCGTCAGGCAGGGGCTTCAGGCGTGGTATCTGCCCTGCATCATATTGTGAATGGAGCGGTTTGGAGTATTCCGGAGATACAAAAGAGAAAAGCGGCCATAGAGGCAGCCGGTTTGGTATGGTCCGTAGTGGAAAGTTTACCGGTACATGAAGACATTAAAACGAGAAGGGGTTCCTATAAAACCTTTATAGAAAACTACAAAATAAGTATACGGAATCTCGCTGAATGCGGAGTCACCACTATTTGTTACAATTTTATGCCCCTGCTGGACTGGACGCGTACCAAACTGGATTATCAGTTGCCTGACGGTTCAAAAGCGCTTCGTTTTGAGAAAAAGGCGGTAATAGCTTTTGATGTATTTATTCTGAAACGCCCGGATGCCAAAAATGAGTATTCCGACGAGGAACTTAAGGCGACGGAAGCATATTATCAGGGGTTGAGCGAAAAACAAAAAAAGGAGATCACGGACAATATTCTCAAAGGCCTGCCCGGATCTGAAATAGGGTTTACCCTTAAGGAATTTCGAAAGGCTATTGCCTCCTATGACGATATAACCGCTGAAGAGCTCTCCCAAAATCTCAATACATTTCTTGATGAAGTAGTTCCCATGGCGGAAACCAACGGAGTGGTCTTATGCATCCATCCCGATGATCCGCCCTTTCCAATTTTTGGCTTGCCCAGGGTAGTGAGCACGGCAGATGATGTGCGCCGAATTTTTAGCGGTACGGATACTAATGCAAATGGGCTTACCTTCTGTACCGGATCTTTTGGGGTAAGAGCTGATAATGATCTTCCTGAAATGGTTAGGGAATTTGGCGATCGCATTCATTTTATACATCTAAGGGCAACAAAACGGGATGAAGAAGGAAACTTTTACGAAGCGGAGCATCTCAATGGTGACGTGCCCATGTACGAGGTGATGAAGGAATTGCATATCTGGCAGCAAAAAAGGGATAGGTCTATTCCCATGCGTCCCGACCACGGCCACCAAATCCTTGATGATCTGCAAAAGGAGACCTATCCGGGATACACTGCTATTGGCAGATTGAAGGGTCTGGCAGAGCTTCGGGGTTTGGAATTGGGTATTGGCAGATCCATGATAAATGAATAGCATTTGTTAAACTGTTACGATGGAATCACTAACTTTATTGAGGAAGGAGCCAGCGTTACTTTAAACCTTCCTGGAATCGCTGGCACACTTTTCTGAAATGAATGAACCGGTTTTCAAGGGATTGTTGGCAACTGGGCTAGAATGGGTACATCACAATAAAATCTGTCGGGATATGATCGCTCGGATATGGCACGGCTGGACGACTTTTGAAAACGAAGTGGGGTATGAGAAACTACTTAAAGAAGAAATATTTGCTGAAATAGTACATAAGAACATTAAAGGATTTAAAAAAATAAGCTTATTGAAATCCCGTGGGGAGCATGAGGTCGCGTTTATTACCATAATGATTTTTGAGACGCTGGAATCCGTCATAGAATTTGCCGGAGAAAACTATCAAAATGCCTACGTGCCACAGAAGGCCAGAGCACTTTTATCAAGATTTTCAAAAGTGTCGGACCACTACGAGATCGCGGATGAAAGGATTGTAAAATAAATTGAATATTAAAATTAACGATATGAAAACGGATACATTTCTCGCTAAATTTATAACCTGCCTGGTCTTTTTCATGTTTTTTTCAATGGGGAATCAGATGCGGGCACAGGAAAATACTAAAAATGCCACATTGGACCAAAGGGTAAAGGCTTTTCTGGAAAGCAACAAACACCAATGGCGAGATATGAACGTTCCCGCTTCGGACGGCCAACTGCTCTATGACATCATTGTTAAGAATGGATATGCCAAGGGTCTTGAAATAGGGACCTCAACCGGGCATTCTGCGATTTGGATCGCCTGGGCCTTTAGCAAAACAGGCGGCAAACTGATCACCATTGAAATAGATGAAGATCGTCATAAAGAAGCCCTGGCAAATTTTGAAAAAGCCGGTGTATCAGAGTATATCGATGCCAGATTGGCCAATGCCCATGAATTGGTCAAAGAACTCAAGGGTCCTTTCGATTTTGTATTCAGTGATGCCGATAAGGACTGGTACACCAACTATTTCAAGGATATATCTCCAAAATTGGAAGCCGGGGGCTGCTTTACTGCACATAATGTACGTCCCGCAGGTGGCGGCGGGATGAGGGGCACCGGAGCATACCTGGAGTATGTTGAAAGCCTGGATAATTATACAACAACCGTTGATAATTCGGGAGGGGGATTAGCGATCAGCTACAAAAAATAACTATTTTCTTTGTGATTCCTTGCTAAATCAGTTCCGCAGGATAAAAAAGTTTATTTTGCAATATGTTGTTCGCCGTATAACTATTGTTGTTCAAAGAATAGTACTTGCATTTGTAAGGATGTATGCTTTTATTCATTGACAAAACAGAAAATACAAATAATGAAGTGATTTAAACCTTTACAAATTGGCTAAAAAATTGCCGTTTTACGCCCAGGTGAAGGCTTTTTCTTGCTCCGTAGCCATGCTATGCAGCTCAAAAAAGCCTTCACCTGGGCACAAAACCATCAATTTTCGCTTCAATTTAAAAAGTTCAAATCACCTCAATTAAAAGGCTATTGTAATGGACAGGGAAATAAAAAAAGAAGACATTAAACAGGAGGTGTATGACCTGTATGACGATTACGCCCACAACAGAATAAATCGAAGGCAATTTCTGGATAAATTGTCAACCTTCGCCATTGGCGGACTTACCGTAGCTTCCTTACTCAGTTTCGTCATGCCAAATTACATTGATAAGATACAGATACAACAGGATGATACCCGTTTAAAATCCGAATTTGTTACGTATGATTCTCCAAAAGGGGGTGGTTCTATTAAAGCATTGCTTTCCCGGCCTGTCGATGCCGAAGGGAAGTTACCCGGAATTGTGGTAGTACACGAGAACCGTGGGTTGAACCCCCATATTGAGGATGTAGCGCGGAGGGCGGCTCTGGCCGGATTTATCTCCCTGGCACCAGACGCACTTACCCCCCTCGGCGGTTACCCCGGGAACGATGATGATGGAAGAACTCTGCAAAGCCAACGGGATCGCAACGAAATGTTGGAAGATTTTATCGCAGGCTACGAACATCTTAAATCGCATCCGAAATGTACGGGTAAGGTGGGTGTGGTGGGCTTCTGCTTTGGAGGATGGATCTCCAATATGATGGCAGTAAAAATTTCCGACCTGTCGGCCGCCGTTCCTTTCTACGGAGGGCAGCCCGAAGAAAATATCGAAAACATAAACGCCCCGCTGTTGCTGCACTTTGGAGAGCTCGACACCCGGGTAAATGAAGGCTGGCCCGCTTACGAAGCGGCCCTGAAAGAACACGGTAAAGACTATACCGCCTACATATATGAAAATGCAAACCATGGTTTTCACAATGATACAACACCAAGGTACGACAAGGAGGCCGCCGAACTGGCCTGGCAAAGGACGATCGACTTTTTCAATAAAAATTTAAGGTGATTCCTGAGGTAAAAATCTTTTAATTCCAATCAACACCAGTACTGTCCGGTTAAAGACATAAGACCGCTGCGCTCTAGACGTAAGACATAAGACTTTTTTATAATTCCTTGTTTTTAAGTTACTTAAAAAATAAATTGCTTATGCACTTAATCAATAATCTCTTTAAAATTATAAGTCTTGTTATCAATACTTTACAAAATGTATCCTCGTAATATCTATAACAAAAAGAGCTAAGCTCAGGTTTTTGAAACGCGGAACACCTATAAATAGGGGCATTGCAATTATTAGCTATGTGCCTAGGTCAAAAAATAAAATTCTGAAAATATTATGAAGAAACATTTTCTTTTTTATTGTTCCAATTTCAAATCGACAAAATTAAAAAATGTCTCTATTCCCATGCCAACCGGGCTGATTTCGATTTTGACGGAAAACCGGTTTTACTGGATGGCAGGCCGGTAACCATTATGGAATGGATGGCGGCACAAAACAAATAGCGTTTGAACATTTTCTGCGCTTTCAGTTGTCATAGAATTGGTTTGCTTTCAGTCCAAAAGGTTTTATTGCGGTGAGTGGCTTTGCTCCGAAGGTGATCCGAAGTTTTATATGGTCTTATCATTTTTCGTTTGTTCTTTGTCCTTACCTGGGCAGACCATCGACTCATTATAAGTGTAATCTCATAATAATGCTTAACAAATCTAACAACATTGTATGGTTTTATTGAACTTCTGATCAGTCTTTTACAATGCACTTTTTCATTTGGAGTTTTTTTATATCCTTCCAAGTGAGTAATATAATGCCTTTTTCTCCTAACTTCGTCCTACTTTCTTCGCTTGTAAAGTAATCAAAATCTATTTGTCTCCATTCAGAACCAAAATTTGGGTGATTCACAGTTATGACCAAAAAACCATCTAACATCGCATTGCTTATAACTAATTCATTTTTCGCGAACTGAAGCGCGGAAAACAATATTGTATCGTTAACGGTAGCTGATATGTTGAAATAACCATCGGCGTTCGTGATGGTAGCTTTATTGGTGGATAAGTTGAGTACATGAACATCTGCCACGTCTTCATTTTTGCTCAAAACTCTGCCTTCAATCGATTGGGAATATAACGTAGATCCCGTTAGGAGCGACGCCAGAAGGACAAATGCCGTTAGGTATTTTAACTCCAAAATACAAGTTTATTAATGGATTGTTATAATTTCAAAGTGGTATAACAGCGAATCAATTGAAATCTTGAAATAATCCGTATTCACCCATTTCATATAACCGTGGATAAAAAATAGTCAGCCCGTTACCTTTATTTTTTTACACTAATGTCTGGTTAAAGACGTAAGACCGCTGCGCTACAAGCCATAAGACGTAAGACTTGATCGTGACCAACTGAAAATCATATAGTTGATTTCAGGGGCCAAAAGTACATTCCTACTTGTTGGCAATGTATGAAAAGCAAGCCCTTGGACAACAAATATAATGGGAACGCCCAATATACTTGCAGTTTTGGTATTATCGGACAACAATAATTTTTTTATTATTTATTAGTTTGACATTTTTAATCGGCACGTTAGAAATTAGCGCAGGTTTTCATCGATGGTTTTCCATTCCAGAGTCAAGCATGAATTTTGAACAGCTCCTGTTAAAAATAAAAGATGAATATAGCCCCGGTACTAACCCGAAAAATTCATTTGAAAGATAAATATTCCAGATGCCATCCCCGCTCCTGGCCCTTTCGATGAGTTCCACCGAAACGTTGTACCGTTCTATGGACAAGGAATGATAGGCATGGGTAACATATATTTCCTCGACCGCCTTTGAATAGGCTTCCTTGTCCTTTGGAAGCCCTGGACTATCTGGGAAGTGTTTTGTAATCGTTCCCCGTTTCTGATGCCCTTGTTGAACTACCGTACCTACCTCATAATATGATTGGTCTTATGTTAAAGGCATGATAATACAAAACTTGTTCAAATCAATATTGGGAAAACAAAGGACAGTTCGCAAGTAGGGAATTGACATAGTCATTGCTTCACGTCCCTTAATAAAATATAGAACTTTTTATCGCAATTACTAGGATCAGGACATAAACCGATATAAATAGGGAGCTTTGTTCGCGGCACCGGTAAATTTCTTTTCAAGCCTTTCAAGAACCCCAAGATCCAACATTTTCTTTTGGAAATTATTTCTGCGGAAGGGGCGATCGTACACCGTCACAAAAGGATCTTATCCCGCCAAAGTTGAGGCAGGCGATCAAGGCAAAGGAGTTTATATTGTGCGTGCGGCTTATGAAGATCACGGTGCAAATGACATGCCCGCCTTAATGGCAGAAAAATCATTTATACTGAGATCAACAACTGTAGGGCCACACGATTTTGATGAATATGTAGGTGTTAATAAAATGTCATTTGCGGGTGCTGATTTGGCCATTCCAGCCAAATCTGGTTCCTATATGGTCCTTAAACAAATCGACCTAGCTGGCTTGTCTGCCGTCCACTTACAGGCAACGGCACCCAAAGCACAGTTAAACGCCGCTGGCGGAAAGGTAGAATTACATTTGGGGAGTCCAGACGGCACATTAATCGGGGAATCCGAATTTCTGGAAGCCTCCGAAGGAGGTGGTTTTGCCCCTAGCCCAATGATTGCACCTATAGCGCTACCGAATGATTTTAATGGTGAACTACAAGGCCTTTATTTGGTTTTTACGAACGCTAGAAAGGAAAACCCAGGTTCATTAATGGTTGTATTGACAATAGAATTCAAAATGGCCCGGGGACCAAAACCGGTAGTTGAAGAAGAAAATAGTAGTGCATCATCAGCATCCAAAGATGATTTCTTTACCGGAAAATGGGACTTAACATTCAAGGGAACCCCAAACGGGGATTCTAAAATGAATGCGGATATTAATAGAAATGCGGGAAGGCTTACCGGAAATCTAATAGACCCGGAAGGTAAAAATCCGACTGTGCCTATGACGGATATCCAAGAAAGTCCTGATGGAATTGAGTTTTCATTTACTGCACAAGGCTTTAATGTGAACATCAAATTATCCAAAGCGGACCAGAATAATTTAAAGGGAAAGATGATGGATATGTTCGATGCCGTTGCTGTTAGACTTTAATAATCACAAGGGAGGATGAAAGCCAAAAACAAAGTAATCGTAGTAACCGGTGGCGGTGGCGGGCTGGGCCAGGCACTCGTACTGCCCCATCTACTACAACGGTCCGAAGCGCATATCGTCAATGTGTCCAGTTTAGGTGGGCCGGGCCAGACCATTTATGGTGCCTCAAAGGCGGCACTTAAATTATTGACCGAAGGTTTGTATGCCGAATTGAAGGGTACCCCGGTAAAAGTAACTATCATCCATCCGGGGGCCATGCAGACCAAGATTATGTCCAATTCCGGGCTCAAAACGTCGATTGATGAAGCCAAAGTGCCCAAAAATGCGATGATGTTAAGTCCGGATGCTGCCGCCAAAAAATACGGTATATGAGGTAGTAGACGGACAAGTAATCGTTCCGGATACCGCACAAGAACGCCAAGGCTTTCAGCCAACAATCGATCTAAAGGCCAACGGGGGGCGAAGGGCCGAGATAAAAGCCGGACAAGAAGTAACTTTTATTGCGAACGTCGAACTACCTGAAAATATGGGCAAAATTGTTTCTGCAGAATGGGATTTTGAGGGAGAAGGAAGTTTTCCCGTAAAAGCCGATGTTGACGGTTTAAAAAGCACACTTTCCTTAAAAGCAACTCATACCTATACAAAACCGGATACTTACTTCGCAACACTTCGGGTAGCTTCGCAAAGGGAAGGCGATACGAATACATCGTTTACCTTGATTAGAAATCTTGATCGTGTTAGGATAGTAGTGGAATAATATTTGAATATAGACTGTTCCTTATATCAGTTAATTGTTTTACTAAATTCCTATAAAACGACTATTAACTTACAATTTTACAAATTTGTGAATGTCTCAAAAAACGTTCGGTTTAGAAGGCCAAGTTCGTTTTGCCAATAACACTAAAAAGAAAATTAACTGCTAATTTAGCAAGCATTCGCAGCCATTCGTACACCGCCCGCATTAAAAGGAACCGTAATGATCCCGGGTACACGAGGAGGGGAACAATGGGGTGGCGCAGCGTTCGATAGCGAAACAAAGATGATGTACATTCGGTCAATGGACGCGCTAGAGTTGATGACTTTGCATTGGGATTGTTTTGAATTCATTCGCTCTTACTGATCTTTCAGTGCCGATTCAGGGGCCCGCACGCCTATCAATTCGATCTTTGAAAATGCATCACGGAATGTCGCCAATTCTTCGGATGAAAATTCAATGTTCAACGCCCCTAAATCTTCTTTCAGATGGTGTAGTTTAGTAGTGCCCGGGATCGGGACTATAGACGGCTTTTGTTCCAATAGCCAGGCCAAGGAAAACTGAGCGGGAGTCGCCTCTTTTTTTCTTGCCCAAGAACGAACAAGATTTAGAAGTTCCATATTATTTTTTATTGCTTCCGGAGTAAAATAATCTACCGAAACAAATCTTGATTCTTCCGAAAAACGACTGTATTCATTGAATTTATCGGTTAAAAACCGGCGACAAACGGAACCCCAAAGCACAAAACCGATGCCCAGTTCCTCACAAAGGGCCAACGTACCATTTTCGTGTACACGCTCTACCAGCGAATACTGGGATTGCACCATTTTACATCCCAGGTGTTGTTGAAGGCCGCACCGCCCTCAGAGACCAATCCTTCGCAAAGCACCCCGTAGGGGGTGACCCAAAAAAGTAAGCCGTGGTAACGTCGCTAAAGGTGTCGAACAATAAAGAAATATTGTCGTTGGTCATAGCCCCAAAATCCCTTTTCAAGGTAGAGACTACATAATTCCCATTAGCCTTCTCCGCATAAATCCCTACATATAAATGGGTGTCCGAATACAAAACCCTGACTTCCGTAGGATATTCGGCAGGCACCTGGCCAGACAGGAAAAACTGTTGGAAATCGCCCGCAATTTCTGCGGTTTGCCAAATAGGTTCATCCATAACGCCGTCCAATAGGATTGGCTCATTAATAAATTTCGCTGTAATTGAACGGGTAGTTACCTGCCCATTAATGGGAAAGGATAATAGAATGAATGTGAAAAGGAAGACTATTTTGATTCTTACTTTAGAAAAAGAATTCATTCTGAAAGAATAGGGCTTTTAAAATTTTTAAATGTAGTGCGTAATTTTTGTCCTGCCATGACGGGGTCGTTGAGTTTGGGACAAAATTAGGTCGATGTGTAAATTTCAAATAACGAAAGTCAAACAATTACATACAAAACTCAAACACAATTCGTTATGAAGTGCTCCTGAATGCGGATGGGCTAAGCTGTTGGTGCTTTTTAAAGAAATTGCTGAAGTGCGTAGCTTCCTTAAAATTTAGGGCATAAGCGATTTCGGAAACGTTCCAATTGCTGTGTCTTAACAACACTTTGGATTCCTTTAAAAGGCGTTCGGTAATGATTTCGGTAGTGGTCCTTTGGGTGGTTTCCTTGACCGCACGATTGAGATGGTTGACATGTACGTATCGGCGTAATGCACTTTGCTTCCCCCTACGACTAGCATGATCTTATAGAAATCCCTTCGTTTATAGGGTACGGGCTTGGCATTCTTTCCCGTAAAATCATCCAATTTGAACACGTTGAAATGACCGATTTCCCTTCGAAGATTCTCGGGAATAAAATCAAATTTTCGTTTGTAGAAGTCCTCTAAATTTTCCACGGTTTTCATGTTTAAAAGGTACGAAATCCTTATGGACTATAAATTTCTTTTCTTGTTTGGGCCCCGTCGGGGCGAAGGGAAGCTGTAGTTCAACAACACGCTCCAAAATAAAAATTTCTTGAAAGTTTACCCGCCTCTGGCGGGCGACTATCCTCAAGGCAGAGCCATAGGGGAATTACTTAGATAAAATCGTCTTCGGGCAATATTCGGGTGTCAATGGCCTTGTTGAAAACCGCCGAGACCGAGACCGGAAAATCACGAATACCAAAATTAAAAAAGGCCACGGCATAAAAACCATCAAGTTCGTCTTGTCTTAGATAGTAGACCTGGGGTGAGACCGACAAATATAGTTTTT
The DNA here is from genome assembly GCA_041743085.1 of Flavobacteriaceae bacterium. GTDB lineage: Bacteria > Bacteroidota > Bacteroidia > Flavobacteriales > Flavobacteriaceae > JAFMPW01. The sequence continues at coordinate 101,664 of JBGTNL010000020.1, read as the reverse complement.
CAGTGAGGTTGATATTGTTGAACGAACTGTTGGCTACCAAAAAATGGGTGTTTTTTGCACTGGCATCAAAGCCGTAGGAATAAAGGTAGTAGGCACCTATATTGATGTTTTCGGTAATTGCATAGTTCGGGGCAAGTTCGGCGGCAAAAAACCGTCTTGATTCCTGAATCTCTTCATTTTCCCCATTTCTTATAATGTTAACTGTCCTGAAATTGAGTGCGGGATGCGCCCCAACACGCAACGAAAAGCTTTCTTTTTGGATAACTCTATCCCGGAACCAGAACAGAAAAGACCAAGGCTTTCCTTCCAACGCAAAGCGCATATCCGGTTCAAAACTTAAACCGCCCTTGGTGAATTTTAGGTCAAAAAGGAGTGCCGGATCGCCCAAAGAAAAAGAGGGCACCAACGAAATACCATTGTGCGTAATGCAGCCATTCTGTTAAACAGGTCTGTAAACTATATCAGCTTTATCGGTTTGGGTCTGTTTGTCTTTTCAACGTTCCGGTTATTTTATTTTAAGGAGGAGCTGAACTATTTTTATTATAAAATGAACCAAAAGTTTTATTTTTAACGATAGATAATTCGTTTCTTTATGTAAACATCCAAAATTAGAACTAATTGTGCTAACTTTCTAGAAGCCATAAATCATTTTAGGTTATGCCTATCTTCATGGATCGCCATATAGTTCCCGGTATCGAGGCCCAAAATGCCGCTGAAGCGCACAGGGAGGATCTGCGGATTCAGGATAAATTCGGATGTAGGTGCATGACCTATTGGGTAGATGAAGAAAGGGGGAGCGCTTTTTGCCTCATAGATGGCCCTGACGAAGCATCTGTAAAAAAAATGCACGATATGGCCCATGGCCTCATCCCCCATGAAATTATTCAGGTAAACAGCAATGTGGTCGAGGCGTTTTTGGGAAGGATACACGATCCCGCAGGCTATTACGGCATTGATCCCAACCTCAAGATTTTCAACGACCCCGCGTTTCGTATTATACTGGTTTCCAGCACCAAGGACACTCGACTGCTGAAGCATTCGTTAGGCAAGGACAAGGCTACAAAATTGATAGCCATGTACCATGAAATGATGCGGTCGGCCTTGCAGGAATATGAAGGTCGGGAAGTGGAATTGGAGGGGGAGGGCTTCGTAGCCTCCTTTGTATCTGTAACACAGGCCGTTATATGTGCCCTTGCCGTCCAAAAGGGACTGCATGTAGCCGGGGAACTCATCGATCTTAGAATTGGCCTAAATGCGGGGATGCCGGTATCAAAGAGCAAATCCTTGTTTGGGGATACCATCGAAATGGCGAAGCATCTATGCGGCATCGGCCCGGGAAATCAAATTGCCATGGCAGCCGTAATTCGTGAGATTTATAAAGATAATAGGCAAAATACCATAAACGGCAAAAGCCCTTTTAAATGGATAGGCCCCACCGACGAAAATTTCTTGGGGCTACTTATGATAACTATGGCGGCCAACTGGCAAAATCCCCAATTAAAGGTCGGCGATTTTTGCGATCGGATGTCCATGAGCAAATCAAAGCTGTTCCGAAAAAGTACGGAAATTACCGGCATGTCGCCCAACAATCTGTTGCGCGAATACCGGCTCCTGAGATCGCTGGATCTTTTGAAGACAGATCGAAATATATTTCAGACTGCTTTCGATGCAGGTTTTACCAGTTCTTCCTATTTTACCAAATGTTTTCACAAACGGTTCGGCATGCAACCGCTTTCCTACCAAAAGGAGCTATAAAACTTTGGTCAAATTTTACCAAAAATAAAATTATTCATTACAGAATCTGAAAAAGCAACATACTAATTTTGAGGTGTTAAGCTGCCAAAGAATAGTATGACAAAAAAATGGTGGTCTTTGTGGATGGAGCATTGGCCTGCATTTCAAACAAAACAAAAACCAATTTATAACATAATATTCCCCCAACTATATATAAAAAGTTAATTGATCAACTCTAAAACAATAGCATTATGGAAGAGACAGCAACAGTATCACAGAAAAAGGGAGACCTTTTAAAAAGTTTAGGGGAAATTTTTAAAAAGTGTGGGGAAAGGGCGGCGCATTATGATGCGAACAACCTCTTTTTTCAAGAGGATTTTGACGAACTAAAGCAGGCCGGGTATTTGTTGATGGCCGTTCCCGAAGAATATGGGGGCTATGGCATGGTAATGGATGAATGCGAGGTCCTTACCAGAAAATTAGCGTATCATGCCGCTCCCACTGCATTGGCACTCAACATGCATAACTACTGGGTTGGCCTTATTGCGGATCTGTGGAGAAGCGGGGATACCACGATGCAATGGGTGTTGGAGGAGGCCGGACGGGGAAAAGTTTTTGCGGCCGGCCATGGCGAATCGGGAAACGATATTCCCGTTTTGTATTCTACCTGCAAAGTGGAAAAAGTGGAGGGGGGCTATAAATTCACGGGACATAAAATGTTCGGAAGTCTGACTCCGGTCTGGGACTACCTGGGGCTGCACGGTCAGGACAATAGCGACCCGGACAACCCAATGGTGATCCATGCGTTTATGCCCAGGGATTCCAAAAATTTTGAGATCAGGAACACCTGGGACGATGTTTTGGGTATGCGGGCGACCCGTTCCGACGATACCCTGCTCAATGGGGTGTTTATTCCTGATAAATATATCGTGAGAAAACTTCCAGCAGGTTTTAAGGGCATCGATAGTTTTATTCTGGGAATTTTTGCCTGGGCATTGATGGGTTTTGGAAATATTTATTATGGCCTGGCGCAACGTGTTGTGGATATGGTCCTGGAGGCCGTCAAAAAAAAGAAATCCCTTGCATTAGATCGCCCGTCCATGGCCTACCATCCGGGCATTCAACACGACATCGCAGAACTGATCCTGGAGTTGGAGGGCATAGGGCCGCACCTCGATACTATTGCCCGGGAATGGAGCGAGGGCAAGGCCTACGGTGCCGCTTGGGGCGTAAAGATATTCGCGGCAAAATGTCATGCGGTGGAAGGTTCGTGGCGAATCGTGGATAAAGCCATGGATATCATGGGCGGTGCAGGAATTTTGCGGAAATCCGGTTTTGAACGTTTGTTCCGGGATGCGAGACTGGGAAGGATCCATCCTTCCAACAGCTACATTACCCGGGAGGTGTTGGCAAAAGGAATGTTGGGGCTGGACCTGGATTACCAACCTCGCTAAAGATAATAGAAGAAAAGAGATGATAGAAAAGAGAAAAGAAACAAGACCTTGAATTACGATGTTGTTGTTGCCGGGAGGGGATTCATTACTGATTTTTTAGTCTTATATCCTGCGTCTTGGTTCTAATGTCTTAATCCTAATTTCCACGAAAATAGTGGTAGTGCCTGAATTAAATGTTCGGACAGTCTTAGATACCATCCGAGAGGTCACTCTTATTGCCCAATTTTAAGGTTTTTGCCTTATAGGGCTGGTAAAAATCCCCACGCCCGCTTTGATTTTTGGGAATGCCGAACGCTCTTCCCCCATTGTACCATTGTGTACAAGAAAATAAATATAGTAACCTCTAAAAATAAAAAAATGAAACCGGCAAATTTCATCTATGGGATCATTGTGTTTGCCAGTGAACGCTTGCAGCAACGAAGAAAGGTTACAAATCAAGAGGTTAATATGCATATAGGTCTTAAAATGAAAATATTGGAAACACACACTAAAATCTGAAAATCATGAAAAAAACAATCACATTTCTGTACGGCGTAATCGCGTACATCGTTTTCCTGGGTACCTTTTTGTATGCCATAGCATTTGTAGGGGATTTTTTGGTCCCCAAAACCATCAATTCGGGAACCGAGGGCGCCTTTTGGTCCTCACTGGGGATCAACCTGGTGCTAATGACCGTATTCGCCTTGCAGCACAGCATCATGGCACGGCCGGGTTTTAAAAGATGGTGGACCAAGATAATTCCCAAACCCATTGAGCGCAGCACCTATGTGCTGTTGGCAAGCCTGGCCCTGATCCTGTTGTACTGGAAATGGGTGCCAATGACAACCGTTGTCTGGGAAGTGAACGACCCCATGGGTGTTACCATCTTGTATGGTCTTTTTGCGCTCGGATGGGGTATCGTTTTGCTCTCTACCTTTATGATCAACCACTTTGACCTGTTTGGATTGAAACAGGTGTATGAATACGTCAAAAGCATTCCGCCCAGGCCGGTACAGTTTAAATTGACGCTGTTCTACCGGATCGTACGGCATCCCATTATGCTGGGCTTTATCATCGCCTTCTGGGCCATTCCCGTGATGACGCTGGGCCATCTCATTTTTGCCATTACCACAACTGCCTACATTCTTGTGGCAATTTCCTTCCTGGAAGAAAGGGATCTGGTAAAAATGCACGGGGAAAGTTATAGGGAATATCAAAGGAACGTGCCGAAGATACTTCCCTTTCCCAGAAAAAGAAGCAAAGAACAAAACGTTCATGAAACAATATAACCTTTTAAAATTGCACACAATGAAAACTATAGGACTGAATACTAGAAAAATTCAAATGCTACTTGCCATTTGGATCATTATGACCGCGACAACTATGATAAGTTGTGGTTCTGATTATGTGGGAAACGATCCGATCGTGTTTCCGACAGAAAGTTCCGATCAACTCATACCCTTGCCTTTTTTTGTAAGGTGTGACAATGGGGTGCCGATAGATCCGGCAACGACCACCCCCGAAACACCTCTTATTACCGATCTTGGCCGCCAACCGATTTTGTCCCCGGAAGGGAATCAGGTCACCTGGGGAGCGTGGAGCAAAGTGACCGGTTCCATTGTTGCCGAATGTACCGAGGCAGGCACAAAAACGACCCTCGATCTTCAAGGATTAATCCCCAACGGGGTGTACACCGTTTGGAACGTCACTTTTAAAGATCCTGGCTTTACCGGGGAATTCGACAGTCCGGGCTTGCCCGCAAATGTGAAGGCCTTTGGCCCCATTGGCCCTAACGATGGTAGCCAGAGCGGGTTCACGGCCTCTGCGAGCGGGGAAGGAAGCATTTCGGCCTCAACGCCCCCAGGTACGCTCGGAACTGTGGGCGAGATCGAAGCTTGCGCTTTAACAGATGAGTTGGAATGGCATGTGGTAGGGCTTTACCATATTGATGGCGAGACCCACGGTCCCGTGCGTGGGCCCGACGGCAATCAAGCGGAACAATTTGCTTTTATCTTTAAAAAAGCAGAATAAATGGCATTAAACCCCAGGGCATCCCGATAGCTATCGGGACCGGGCCCAATAGACGGAATCGACCCAAGGGTCGAGGTATTAAACCTAGACCGCGCTGAAAAAGCGGGGTTAGTTCAACCATTCATTTTAACCGTTCCCGCTAAAAAGCGAGATTATTAAAATGGGGTTTCACTAATAAATCCTCTTGGACCTTACCCCGGAAGAGCGGTACAGACACCTCCTTGAACTTGTATGGATGCAATTTGACCGATTGCTTTTGGGAGGAAGGTTTTGAAGATATAATGGAGACGAAATGGCATGATATCTACAATCAAAAAGCTGGATCCCCCGAAAAATAAGATCGGGAACGCCCAAGGGGAAAAGCACAATATAACAGAACCAAAATGATAGAAATGGCAGTATTCAAAACGAGCATCCAGAAAAAATCCATTTCGTTTCTTAGTCTCCTGTTGGTTTCCTTTTTCGTGTTTGCCCAGGATGTAGAGGATACCGTAGCGGTTGGCCTCCAGTTTTCGGGCACCTTCCAGGTCAACACAAACGGTATTGCTACCGTACCTGCCTTTTCCTTGGGAAAACCCGCCGTTATGGGAACCCTGTCACTAACAAAGAAGCGTTTCGGTGTTGACCAGTACATCGCCTTTTCCGCCGAGGGGGAACCCTGGTTTTTAGAGTCCTATTTTAACTTTAAACTGGTCGATGGGCCAAAACTTGATTTCAGCGCCTCGGCGATGTGGGGAATAGGCTATTCCCACCCCGAAGTTACCCTAGATGGTACGTTACAGACCATTGCAAAGGCCGAACGGTACGTGTTTCTTGTCTTTTCATCCACCTATGCGCTCTCCGAAAAGGTTTCGATCAGTGGTGCCACCTACCACGGGTATGGTTTTCCCGAATTATCCATTCGCTGGGCGAACTTCTTTTCGCTTGTCGGGAATATTACCAGGTTGAAGATTGGCAAGTCCATGTATGTCAGTCTTTTTCCCCAATTGTTGTACATCAATTTAGACTATCAAAACGATGGGTTTTTTGTTGCCGGAACATTTGGCGTGGGACACAATAAATGGCCTATATTCCTTTCAACAAAGATTAGCCGGGTATTTGAGGGCAACCTATCGCCAAGTCCCGGTTTTAAATGGAATATAGGACTCTCTTACCATTTTTAGAGTTCCACTAATCATGAGTATAGGATTTCGAAAGTAGTCTAACCAATATGGGATTCAATGTTTTTTCAGAAAAATTTTGAAGTCCGCTGTGCGAAGTCCGTGACTTCATACCCACAATTACCTTAACTCCGCGATCAAATTAGCAATTAAAGCTGTCCAACCGGTTTGATGCGAAGCACCTAAACCCCTGCCGTTCTCCCCGTGGAAATATTCGTAAAACAAAATTAGATCTTTAAAATGCTTATTTTTATAACGTTCTTCATACAAGTTGTTAACCGGCCTGGTACCACTGGGGCTCTTTGCAAATAACTTTATCAATCGCCTCGATAGCTTCTCACTTATGTCATACAAAGACAAGGCATTATCACTCCCGGTGGGATAGGCAAATTTTAATTCATCCCCAAAATAACTGTGATATTCCTTCAGGGAATTAATGAATAAATAGTTCATTGGCATCCATATGGGGCCACGCCAATTGGAATTTCCGCCAAAAAGTCCGGTTGTTGATTCCGCCGGCTCATAGTCTATACTGTACGAAATTCCCTCAATGGAGATGGTATAGGGATCTATGTGTACCCTGGACAAAGATCGAATGCCATAGGGAGATAAGAATTCTTCTTCATTCAGGATGCTGCCGATCAATATCCGAAGGCGATGTTTAGGCACCAACGATAGAAGCACATCTTTATCTTTGTCATATTCCTCCATCACCTGATATTTGGCGTTGTCGATACGATGTTTCCGGAACCATTCCATACTTCGCCTAAATCGCGGCAGTTTTTGCAAGCATTCCTTTTTGATATTCAATACCGCGATCATTGACAATAGTCCTGAAATGGAACGCACTTTGATCGGGATAGCCTCCCCGCTAGGCAAAATCAACCTGTCATAAAAAAATCCGTCCTGCTCATCCCAGGAGCCCTGGTAGTCCCGGCTTATTTGGTTAAGGGCCTCCGCAATGAACACAAAATGCCCAAAATATTTTAAGGCCATATCCTCAAAGGATTCATCTATCAGGGCAATCTCCAAAGCCATCTCCAGCATATTGAGGCAATACAATGCCATCCAGGAAGTACCATCCACCTGTTCCAGGACACCGCCTCCGGGGATCGCGCGGCTTCGGTCAAAAACGCCGATGTTGTCCAATCCCAAAAAGCCCCCTTCAAAAACATTGTTGTTAGAGCTATCTTCCCTGTTCACCCACCAGGTAAAATTAATGGCGAGTTTATTGAACATCCGTTTTAAAAATATGATGTCTCCCCTACCTGTCCTGGTTTTTTCGATTTGATAGATCTGCACGGAAGCCCACGCCTGAACAGGAGGATTAACATCGCTAAAATTCCATTCATAGGCCGGGATCTGCCCGTTAGGGGCCATATACCATTCCTTGGTAAAGAGCAACAATTGCCGCTTGGCGAAATGCGAATCCATAAGAGCGAATGTAACGCAGTGAAAAGCGGTATCCCAGGCAGCGAACCATGGATATTCCCATTTGTCTGGCATGGCGAGTATGTCATGGTTGCGCAGGGTTTTCCAACTGCTATTTCTGCCCCGGAGCCGTTCCGGAGGTGGCGGTGGGGAATTGGGATCGCCTGTTAACCATTGCTCTACTTCATAATTGTAATATTGTTTGGACCACAAGAGACCTGCCAGGGCCTGTTTCTGAATTTCCTTTAAATTTTCGGGCGTTTCTTTTGTAACAGCTTTTAAAAAGGATTCTGATTCCTTCATCCTATCCGCAAAGGCAGTATCAAAAGTTTTATCTAAAGGAGCATCCAGGGTTTCCCCCGTCAATCTCAATTTAATTGTTTTTGTTTCGCCAGACTCCAGAACCAGCTCATACAAGGGTGCAAATTTAGTACCCCGTCCGTTCTTTTCGGCATTTTCATAGTCATTGTGGATCACCGCCCCATGGAAGAGATCTTTTTTAAAAACATGATCGTTCGGGCTCCCAAAAACCTTGTTCCTGTTGGTCTCGTTCTCGGTAAAAAGGAGCTTCGAGGGCTTTTCAAAATACAGCTTATAATTTCCGGCATAGACATGGGTTATGGAAACAAAAGGGGTTCCCGCGGTTTCTTCTCTCTGTATCAATGGTTTTTCTGGCATTCCCGTAAAACTCCAGAAATTGCGTATCCACAAGGTGGGCAAAAGAAAGACCGGTGCGGTTTGGGGCCCGCGATTGCCCATGGAAATTTTTATCAGGAGGTCTTCATTGTCCGCTTTGGCATACTCCGTATAAACATCAAAATATTCGTTGTTATCGAAAATTCCGGTATCCAAAAGTTCATACTCAAGGTCGGTCTTGCTGCGCTTTTGATTTTCTTCAACCAACTTTGCATAGGGGAATTCGTTTTGGGGATACTTGTACAAATGTTTCATGTAGGAATGAGTGGGCGTATTTTCCAGGTAATAGTACAATTCCTTAACATCTTCCCCATGGTTGCCCTCGTGCCCTGTAAGACCAAATAAGCGTTCTTTAAGAATAGGGTCTTTACCGTTCCAAAGAGCTATCCCGAAACAGATATTGCAATAGCGGTCAGAGATACCGGCAATGCCATCTTCCCCCCAACGATACGTACGACTTCGGGCATGATCATGGGGAAAGTATTCCCATGCATCCCCGTTTGGACTGTAGTCTTCCCGCACTGTGCCCCACTGGCGTTCACTCAGATAAGGACCCCATTTTAACCAGTCTTTCTTTTCGGAGTAGTGTTGCTGCAGCCGCCTTTGTTCTGGGTTATTGTCCGTCATAGATTTAGGGGTATGTTGTATTAATTTTTATCTTCTTGTTTTGGCTTTTTGCCCGGGGAGATAATCAGTCCCAATGGTCTGTCATAACTGAGGTAATTCATCAGCCAATCTATAAATGCCATCGCTTTGTTCCGAAATCCTACCAGGGAAAAGATATGGATAAACATCCAGACGAACCAGGCAAAAGTTCCCTGAAATTTGTAGTTCGGTAGGTCTACCACGGCTTTATTGCGACCAATTGTTGCCATTACTCCTTTATCCCTGTAATCGAATGGTTTCATAGTTTTGCCCCTGATACTATTCATAATGTTCTTTGCCAAATGCCTCCCCTGCTGTTGGGCTACCGGAGCTAACATGGGAAGCCCTTTCGGATTTTCCGAAGAAATATGTGCGGCCACATCCCCGATGGCAAAAATGTTGGTTGTTCCCTCCACCTGATTGTGTTGATCGACAGCAATTCTGTTTCCATTAACTATTGATTTTTCCGGCAGGCCTGGCAAGGGTGAGCCTTTTACACCTGCGGTCCATATCACGGTATCGGTCAGAAAAGAGGTTTCGTCTTCAAGCCCGATCCTGCTTCCGTCGTAACTGTTCACACGGGCGTTTAAAAAAACATTTACTCCCATATTTTTTAGGTATTTAAGACTTTTTGCAGATGCCTCCTCAGACATGGCGGCCAATACCCTTGGAGCGGCTTCATAAAGATTGATATGCATTCTGCTCAGATCGAGTTCCGGAAAATCCTTGGGAAGGACATATTTCTTCATTTCCGCCAGGGCTCCTGCCAGTTCCAGTCCGGCAGGACCGCCGCCAACTATGGCGATATTGACTATTTCTTCCAGGGACTCTTCGCCCGAATTAACCAGGGCTTCCTCCAAGTTCCTGAAAACAGCGCTGCGAAGGTCCAGGGCATCCGGAATAGATTTGAGCGTCAGCAATTTGTCCTTTATGGTGTCGAAATTGAAAAAGTTGTTCTCGCTGCCCGTTGCAATAATTAAAAAGTCGAAATTAAATTTGCCAATGGAAGTTGTTAATTGGTTTAATTCCGTCGCAACTTTTAATACCTCTCCCATTCTGAAGGTTATATTTTCATAGGATCTGAAAATCCTTCGTACGGGATATGCAATGCTCCCGGGTTCCAACCCCCCAGTAGCCACCTGATACATTAAGGGTTGAAAATTATGATAGTTGTTTCGGTCTATCAGGCAAACCTCCACAGCTTTGTTCCGCAGCGCCTTTGCCAATTCTATGCCCCCAAATCCGGCACCCACGATTACTACTTTTGGTCTTTTAGTTTTCATCTTCCCCAATATGAAACAGATGTAGGACCCTGTGTGCTATGGGGGCAAAAATAATGATAGCCTACCGTCCCGATCCCCAGGGAAATGGCAATTAACAAAAGAGAAAACAAAAAATAACGGACAAAGCGTTGCACAAATTTCCGGAAAGGCAATAAAGCATTCGTTTTATGTTCAAAGTCTGAAGACGTCATTTTCATTTTCTTGGCCATCTTTTCCTTAGTAGTGTTGTTTCAAAAAAAGCTATATGGAAAATAATTATACCTATGGACAAATCATAAATTTATAAGCCGACAGTAGTTCCAAACCAATAACCGATAAGCGCGGTGATGCCCATGGCTGCCGTACCCCAAAAGCTGATTCTTATAATTGCCTTAAACATATTTGAGCGCCCTGCCCTGGCCGCTACGGCGCCTAAAACAATCAGAAAAAGCAGTGTAAAACCATATTGAATGTATTCCATACCTTTTAAAGGCCCGGTAAGGGCTACGATGACCGGTAACAACCCGCCAAAGGTGAATGCCCCCCCGGAAGACAATGCTGCCTGCAGCGGTTTTGCCTGGGTAATTTCATTGATTCCCAATTCATCCCGGGCGTGGGCTTCAAGCGCATTGTGGGCGGTAAGCTGCCTCGCAACTTCAAGGGCTAAATTCGTATCCAGGCCCCTGTCTTCGTATATTTCGGCAAGTTCCCTCAGTTCTGCTTCGGGTGTTTCCAGGAGTTCTTTTTGCTCGCGTTCCAAATCGGCTTTTTCAATGTCGGATTGAGAACTTACGGATACGTACTCTCCTGCGGCCATAGATAGCGCACCGGCCACCAGTCCTGCAATTCCAGCCAATACAATAGGTTCCCTGGTAGCACTGGCAGCCGCTACTCCTATGACAATACTGGCTGTAGATAAAATACCATCGTTTGCACCCAAAACAGCCGCCCGCAACCACCCGCTCCTTGTCCCATAATGCTTTTCAGGTTCCATTAGTCCACTTCAAAATGATTTCTTAATTCTAAGGTATCAAAAAACTTGACAAATCAAATTCCCCGTACATTATTATTCTCAATGAAGCAATTAACACATGTAGGAATTTCATAAATTTAGATCGTAAAATTTAACCCGGTATGACGAAAACCGCTGAAGTGTCTCTTATTAAAAATACCACAGCTGTAGACACTTGGCTGGATCTCCTGTGTGATTATCAGACATCGGACGAAAGGCATACTCCCCGGACTGAAAATGATTTACGCATGGGCGCAAAGTTTCTTTTCCGGAGGGAAACTCAGAATAGCGGTGTGGGCTATTTTTAACAATTTAAAAAAATACGTTGAAAACGATGCAAAATAAAATTTACCCTTGTATATGGTTTGATGGCAATGCCAGGGAAGCCGCTGATTTCTATTGTTCTCTTTTTCAAAACGGACATATTAAGGATCACAATGCGTTGGTAGTCACATTTGAAATCGAGGGACAAAAATTCATGTGCCTTAACGGGGGGGCTAAATACAGACCAAACGCGGCCATTTCTTTTTCTGTCATTTACGAAACTGACCAGGAAATTGACGGACTATGGCAGGAACTGATGGAAGAGGGAAATGCCCTGATGCCCCTCGACCGATACGAGTGGAGTGAAAAATACGGATGGGTACAGGATAGATTTGGGGTTTCCTGGCAACTGACCATTGGCAAAACGGATGAAATGGGACAAAAGATTACCCCGGCCCTGATGTATACAGGCGATCAGTTTGGAAGGGCTGAAGAGGCCGTGCAATTCTATTCTGCCATTTTTAAGCCCTCTTCTACGCACTTTATTTTCCGCTACCCCGAAACAGACGAATTACAAAAAGGGAAAGTCGCGCACGGACAGCTTAGCCTGTTGGATCAAAAATTTATTGTAATGGACAGCGGGCTCGACCATGATTTTGACTTTACGGAGGGACTGTCCCTTGTGGTGAACTGTGATTCCCAGATGGAAATAGATCACTACTGGAATAAATTGAGCGAAGGAGGGGAAGAGAGCCAATGCGGATGGCTGAAGGACCCTTTCGGCGTGTCCTGGCAAATAGTTCCTTCCACACTCCCTGAACTGATGCGAGATCCCGAAAAAGGGCCCAGGGTGACCAAAGCCCTTATGAAAATGAAAAAACTGGATATTGAAGCGTTGCGGCGGGCATAGTACATTTTTATAAAAAAGCCGAACTTACCTTTTTGGGATTTCCTTCAAAATCACCCTTAAAAATTTCCAAAACTTTCGGACGGATGATATACTCGCCCGTTCATCCGGGGAGTGGGCCCCCTTTATGGTGGGGCCAAAACTGATCATATCCATTTCGGGATAGTTTTGTCCCAGAATGCCGCATTCCAGTCCGGCATGACAAGCTCCCACTTCTGGTTTTTCCTTGAAAAGCTGTTCATATTTAGCGGATGCTATTTTCAGGATTTCCGAATCCGGATCGGGCTTCCATCCCGGATAGGTACCCGAAAAAGTTACCTCGCACCCTGCCAATTCAAAACCCGATTTCAGGGCATAAGCCAGATCCATTTTGGCGGAATTCACTGATGACCGTGCCAGGCAATCTATGAGTATTTTTCCCTCTCTTACGGCTACCCTGGCAATGTTATTTGAGGTCTCCACGAGATCCGGGATAGACAGACTCATGGCATACACTCCGTTATGTGCCGTATAAACGGATCTCACTAATGCCGCTTGTGCTTCCGGTTCCATTACATGTGACGGCCTGGTACCCCTTTCCAGAATAATTGAAAGATTTGGTTCGGTTACGGCTAATTCTGCCCTAATGGTGCCGGCCCATTCCCTTAAACCTCTTTCAAAAGCGGTTACCCTTGAGTTGGCTATGATTCCCCGGGCTGTGCTTTCTCTGGGAATTGCATTGCGCAAACTTCCGCCGTCGATCTCCGCAATTCTGAAATCACAGGCGTTTATCGCGGCATATAGTAAACGATTCATGATCTTATTGGCATTGCCAAAACCACGATGAATATCCATCCCGCTATGTCCGCCCTGCAGGCCTTTGACCGTTATGGTATAGCCGGTTGTATCCTCCGGAATCGGCCTAAGTTGATAGTCGCGGGTTGCGGTAACATCAATTCCTCCAGCGCATCCTATATCGATTTCCGTATCTTCTTCCGTATCCAGATTCAAAAGGATTTCGCCTTTCAAAACCCCGCCTTCAAGTCCCAGGGCCCCGGTCATTCCTGTTTCCTCATCAATGGTAAACAGTGCTTCCAAAGGCGGATGGGATATATCTTTACTTTCCAGCAAAGCCATAATTGCCGCAACACCTAAACCATTATCAGCACCGAGGGTAGTCCCTTTTGCCCTTACCCAGTCTCCATCCACCACCATCTCAATTCCCCGGGTTTCAAAATCGAAGTGGGTATCCGAATTTTTCTGGTGCACCATGTCCAGATGCGATTGAAGGGTAACCATTTTTCTATCTTCCATACCAGCTGTAGCAGGTTTCCTGATGATCACATTGCCAACCTTATCCCCTAACGTTTCCAACCCAAGGGATTTTCCAAAATCCATTATAAATCGTATCACCTGCTCTTCCTTTTTTGAAGGACGTGGCACCGCGTTCAGATCCGCAAATTTGTTCCAGACCTCTTCTGGTTCTAATTGTCTTACTTCCTGACTCATGCTTTAATTTATAAGTTCAAAAATACAGATACTCTGCAGATGTAAAAATTTTAAAATTGAGATATTAGGTTCGCACTCTTCGGTGGGATGAATTAACTTATAATTTTCTGTTTTATCCATCCGGCAGGAAATAGCAAAATAAAGTTTCCTTAATTTTGATGCGATGAGAAACCGACTTAAAAACGGCATAGCATTGTCGCTGATCCCCCAAATTATACTTGTTAAATGGGCGGGGAGTTATCCCGAATTTATTGAAAAGTATTACAGCCTTGGCCTATACCCGAAAATTTCGGGATTCTTCAGGACATTATTCGGATGGATTCCCTTCTCGGTGGGCGATATTATTTACTTCAGCCTTTTGATCGTCGCCATCAGGTATGTCATAATCAGGAGAAACCATATAAAAAAGCGTCCTCAAGTATTTCTGAGGAACATCATTCTGGTACTTGCTGTTGCCTATTTTACTTTTCACCTGCTTTGGGGATTTAATTACTACAGACAGCCGCTTTCTGAATTATTGGAAGTAAATGAAAGCAAGGATCGGATTGCGCTGCTGGCATTTACCGAAAAGTTGATTGCCGTGACAAATAAAGTACATTATGAAATTAGTAAAGACAGCACCAAAGGTATTCAAATCCCCTATTCACAAAATGAAATATTCGAAAAGACACTTCAGGGATATTCAGATCTGCAAGTAAAATACCCGGCCCTTGAATATCGCAGACCCAGCATAAAAACCTCTTTATTGAGTACACCGCTCACCTATATGGGGTATGGCGGGTATTTGAACCCTTTTACCAATGAGGCACAGGTGAACGGCAAGCTCCCCAATTTTAGGTTTCCGGTGGTCGCCGGCCACGAAATTGGCCATCAATTGGGGTATTCTGCTGAAAACGAAACCAATTTTATTGGCTATCTGGTCACTTTAAATAGCAACGATCCCTATTTTCAATATGCAGCCCTGGCCTATGGGCTGGGGTATTGTCTGGGGGAGATCAAGCGAAAGGACGAGACAAAATTTGACGAACTTTTTCTGAAAGTGAACGATGGCATCAAAGAGAATTATGCGGAAATGAATGCCTTCTGGCTGGCTTATGAAAATCCCATGGAACCTGTTTTTAAATCCATGTTTAATTCCTTTTTAAAGGCGAATAACCAGGCCCAGGGAATCAATAGTTATAATCTTGTGGTTTCCTTGTTGGTAGCCTATCATGAGGAGCATCCGTTATTACAGTAGGCAGTGGGCGGGGGGAAAATTAGTTCTTTTTTCAAGTTTAAAATGTTTCTGGTTTTCAGCTCACCGAAAGACGAAAATCAACTTTTTAGAGCTACTATACATAACTATAAACCGGAAAAAAAAGCAACTATATTCAGATATGTACAATGCTCAAACCCGAAACCTCGAACCTCGAACCTCAAACCTCAAACCTCAAACCTCAAACGTTAAAAAATTGAATAATACTTCATAATCTCCCAACTTCTTTTATTTTAGGCCGACTAATTCAGTTAATCAAATTTATATGAAATTAAGAATTCTTTTGCTCACCATTTTATGGTGCGGTGCGACAGCATTTGCCCAGGATTACTTCCCCGAAAATGATGGTGTAAAAGCAAAAAACAACAACTTCACGGCTTTCACTAACGCAAAGATCCATGTAACTCCCGGGCAGATCCTGGAAAACGGAACGCTTTTAATCCAAAACGGAAAAGTGGTGCAGGTTGGTACATCTGTAAATGTCCCAAAGAACAGTGTCCAAATAGATCTTAAGGGAAAATCTGTTTATCCCTCTTTTATAGATATCTTCTCGGATTTTGGAGTGGGGCAACCGGAGCGGGCAGAGGATCAGGGCCGGTCGCCTCAATACAATCCCGAACGCGAAGGCTTTTACTGGAATGACCACATTATGCCCGAAAATAATGCCATCCTCAAATTCACCTACGATGATAAAAAAGCCAAGGACCTTAGGGAAGTCGGCTTCGGCGTGGTCAACTCGCATATACAGGATGGTATTGCCCGGGGGACGGGGGTGTTGGTAGCCCTGAATGCAGAAGGCAACGATGCGGATCGGATTTTGGACGATACCTCAGCTCAATATTTTTCCTTTGAAAAAAGTGTGGCCAAAAGGCAGTCTTATCCCACTTCCTTAATGGGCGCCATGGCATTGCTTCGTCAAATGTATTACGATGCCTTGTGGTATGCAAAAGGCAACGTGGATACCAAGGACAGATCCCTGGAAGCTTTAAACGCAAATAATAATTTGGTACAGATTTTTGCTGCAAATGACAAGGGGGATGTATTTCGTGCCGATAAAATTGGCGATGCTTTTGGGATTCAATATGCCATCCTGGCGGGGGGCGATGAGTATGAAAACGTGACAGCCATAAAAAATACCAATGCCAAACTAATTGTTCCCTTAAATTTTCCTGAACCCTATGACGTTTCAAATCCGTATCAGGCGGAATATGTTTCGCTGGAAGATATGAGGCATTGGAACCAGTCACCTTCTAACCCAAAAGTTCTGGCAGACAACGGACTGGCCTTCTCATTCACGCTCCACGATCTGAAATCACCGGATAAATTCAAGGAGAAATTGCTAAAAGCAATTGAATATGGTTTACCAAAGACCAAGGCGTTGGAGGCCCTGACGACCGTTCCTGCAGAGATACTGGGAAAAAGCGATGAAATTGGTTCTCTGGAAACAGGGAGACAAGCCAACTTTCTCATTACTTCAGGAGATATTTTTGACAAGGAAACCACCCTCTACGAAAATTGGGTCCAGGGAACAAAAAATAGTATCAACGATAAAGATCTGAAAGATATCAGAGGAGAATACGACCTTTCCGTAGCAGGCACTACCTATAAATTAGCTATCACCGGAGAACCCGGCAAACCCAAAGCCGAGATCAAACAGGATACCAATAAATTAAAGTCCAATATCTCCTATAAGGACAATTGGTTAGCCCTTTCGTTCTCCGGGGAAAAGGGAGAAAAAATATACCGGATGACCGGCCTGGTAGCTCCGGAAGGCGATAATATTAAAGGAAAATTAATACTGCCGGACGGCGAAGAGGGTACTTTTAATGCGGTTAAAACAGACGTCTTCACGAAAAAACAAGACGATAAGAAAAAAGAGAAAACTGCCCCGGAAATCGTCGGGCTTACGCATCCCAATGTAGGATATGGCTATAAAAGTGTTCCTCAGGCCGAGGAGTTGCTCTTTAAGAATGCAACGGTCTGGACCAGTGAGGAAGCAGGGGTCCTGGAAAACACGGACGTTCTGGTAAAAGACGGTGAGATTTCCCGAATAGGTACAAACCTCAATGCGGGTGGCGCAAAAACCATCGATGCTACCGGGAAGCACCTTACGGCCGGTATAATTGATGAACACAGCCATATAGCCGGCATCGCCATTAATGAGGCCGGACATAATTCTTCCGCAGAAGTTAAAATGACCGACGTGGTAGATCCGGAAGATATTGATATCTACCGTAATCTGGGCGGCGGTGTTACCTCGATCCAATTGCTTCACGGATCGGCAAATCCGATAGGCGGGCGTTCCGCAATTCTGAAATTAAAGTGGGGCAGGAATGCTGATGAAATGATCTATGACAACATGCCCAAGTTCATCAAGTTTGCGCTGGGTGAAAATGTAAAACAAAGCAACTGGCAGAGTTTTGATCGTTTCCCCCAGACCAGAATGGGCGTAGAGCAGGTTTTTGTAAATTATTTTCAAAGGGCCGGGGAGTACGATACGAAGAAAAAAGGCGGGCAGCCGTATCGTTATGACGAGGAGATGGAAACTTTGGCTGAAATCTTAAATGGGGAACGATTTATCAGTTGCCATTCCTATGTGCAAAGCGAAATAAACATGCTGATGAAAGTTGCCGAAAATTTCGGCTTCAGGGTCAATACATTTACCCATATTCTTGAAGGCTATAAAGTAGCCGACAAAATGGCCGAGCACGGTGCAGGAGGTTCTACTTTCAGTGATTGGTGGGCCTATAAATACGAGGTGAACGATGCTATCCCGTATAACGCCGCCATAATGCAGAGACAGGGCGTAACCGTAGCCATAAACAGTGACGATGCGGAAATGTCCAGAAGACTAAACCAGGAAGCCGCTAAAACTATAAAATATGGCGGAATGACCGAATTGGAGGCCTGGAAAATGGTAACCATTAATCCGGCCAGGTTGCTCCATATCGACGACAGGGTAGGTAGTATAAAGGAAGGAAAGGATGCCGACCTGGTGCTGTGGTCAGATCATCCCTTATCCGTCTATGCAAAAGCAGAGAAAACCCTGATTGAAGGTGCTACTTATTTCGATATTGAAAAGGATGAAGAACTGAGAAAAGCAATTCAAAAAGAACGCAATCAACTTATAAACATGATGTTGATGGAAAAAGATAATGGCGGTGATACCCAGGACCCCAAACAAAACAAAAAGGAAAGGTTTCACTGTGAAAGCCTTTAATTAGCGGACAGTAGCCAGTAACGTTGGCCGAATTTGAACTATGACAGGCCGATCAGTGTGCTTACCAGGAGATAAAATGGTGTTTGTAAAAAAAATGAAAAAAAATTTTCAGATGAAATGAACATTGGTAAATTTTAAACCCGGGACTTCGAGGCTTCACAAAAGGGGATGTTTAACCCCGAAATTTCGGGGTCACAAAAGGAGATGAATAAGTCTGGAAACTAGAGCCTAGAACCAGGAATCAAGACAGATTTCAATCGGACGGACGTATAAAAGTCTAGATTCTAGCCTCTTGGCTCATTCTTTTTACAATTGTTCAAATAAACACAAATAATTGAAAATCAAATTATTAATATGAAAAGATCCATATACCTAGCGGCGATAGCCATTTCAGGGATGCTAAGCCCGGGATTTTCCCAACAAACTCCTGCACCAGTTCAGAACGAGGCCATATCAATTACGGGGGCCACGGCACATCTGGGGGATGGAAGTGTCGTTGAGAACTGTACCCTTGTTTTTGAAGAAGGCAAAATTACCGCGCTGGGAACCGATGTAACTTCAAAAGGAAGGACAATTGATGCGAGCGGAAAACATATTTATCCGGGATTCATCGCGCCGGGAAAATCGCTCGGCCTTATTGAGATAAATGCCGTAAGAGCGAGTAACGACCAGGATGAAATTGGAGCCTTTCTACCTCACATAAGAAGCCTTATCGCTTACAATGCGGAATCAAAGTTGATTGAAAGCATGCGACCCAACGGAGTGTTGCTGGGGCAGATAACACCACAGGGTGGCACCATTTCCGGGACCTCTTCCATTGTGCAGTTTGATGCATGGAATTGGGAAGATGCCGCTGTAAAGGGCGATGACGGGATCCATCTTAACTGGCCCGATTCCTTTAGGCGGGGGAGATTGTGGCTGGGAGAAACAAGAGGATATCAGCCAAATAAGGATTATCAAAAAGATGTAGCGGAAATTGAAAGCTTTATAAAAAATTCTTCGGCCTATGGGAAGGATACCGCCAAGGAACTAAATCCGGCGTATGCGGCGATGCACGGTTTATTTGATGGGTCCCAAAAATTATACGTGTACGCCCAGGGGGAGCGCGAAATCATAGATGCAATAAATACAGTGAAAAAAGCCGGAGTTAAGGAAGTGGTACTTGTTGGCGGTAACCACGCACATAAGAGCACAGACTTTCTAAAAGAAAATAACGTTCCTGTTTTGGTTGAGTTTACGCATAGCCTCCCAAATTTTGACGATGACGATTATGATCTTACATATAAGCTTCCAAAGCTGCTATTGGATGCCGGCCTTCTGGTAGGACTGCAAAATGCCGGCGCTTCTAATTTCCAGACCCGAAACCTTCCCTTTTATGCCGGTCAGGTTGTTGGGCAGGGGCTGGGAAAGGAAAAGGCATTGCAATTAATAACAGGGAACACGGCAAAGATCTTAGGGATAGATGCTGATTATGGTACCCTGGCAGTCGGCAAGAGCGCTACCCTATTTATCTCTGAAGGCGATGCCCTCGACATGAGATTCAATAAGTTAACACATGCCTTCATTGATGGCCGGGAGATTTCCCTGGAAACGCATCAGACCGAACTGTGGAAACGGTATATGGGCAAATATGAAGGTGGGTAATTCCAAAATATAATGATTTCTTTACTGAGATCGGGTCGATGGCTATTAGCGTCCCCTGTAATAAAAAATTTCTTGGAATTTTGTATTTTACCCCGCCCGGAACTGCTTAAAAAACAGTTCCGACCCTGTGCATTCCTCTCTCTTCGTTCGTCGGATGCAAGAGGAGAGGTAAATCGGAAACCCCTAGGCAAAGCCATAGGGGAATTACTTAGATTAAAAGAAGAAATCGAAAATTAGAAATCATGTTACATCTTTTTCCCTTCAACTACTTCACCCCCTTCAGGAATGGCATAGAACGAACTTGGTTTCGCGGATTCACTCAGGCTCACATTTTCAAATTCAACCGTACTTTTAGCCTCTTTGATATCACGGCCTTCATAGGCATGCCAGGTAAGCGATTTGGGTAAGATCAGATCATTAACGCTCATCCAGTCGTTATACCGTATCCATTTCACATTATCCGATTTTTCACCGCTCCGGTAAGTAACTGTATAGCCCAGCCAGGCCATCCTCTTGGTTTCCGGATCATAATGAATAAAATACTCATCCTTTGGTGAGGTACCCACTCCCGAATCATAGCTGATACTGAGTCCGGGATAATGCTTCCCTTCAAAAACAAGGTCCGTAGTTTCGCCGTAATTAATACCATTATCTCCTAAAACAAAGGGCATAGCGTAGAAATAGAACATTAAGTTATGATAGAAAACCGGATCGCCTTCATACTTCTTTTTCTCATCCTTCAGCCACACATTTTCACCGTTATACCCCATTGAAAATACCGGTGAATCTATACGGTCCTTACGCGTACGAAGATCTGTAGTACTGGTTTCCATACCCCCCGTATCCGCCATACTATATACCAATGTCTTTTGATCCTTCCATAAATCAAAGCCTCCATGGGCCTCAAAAACGGCCTGCAGAGCAGCAGGATAATTTTTTGTTTCCTCCAAATTTTCCGTGTTATCTTCAGTGGATACCGGGTCTGTTGTTTTAGGGGATTCTTTACATGAAAATGAAATGGTAAGTACCAGCAGTGCAATTATATTTAATTTTTTCACCTTGAATTTTATTTAGTTAGACGATTCATTTGTCGCAAAATGCACATAATATTTACATATTCCCATACTTTTACAACTAAATTGCTAGGAACCTGATCCTGCGGTTCAAGCAGGCTGGGGTTCGGATTGTATAATAAATCAATAATGTCGGGTTAAAGACGTAAGACCGCTGCGCTACAAGACATAAGACGTAAGACTTGATCGTGACCAACCGAAATCATATACCAAAGGTAGGTTCATACTTGTTGGCAATGTACGAAAAGCGAGCCCTTGGATAGCAAATATAATGGAAACGCCCAATATACTTACAGTTTTGGCATTACCGGACAACAATAATAATAAATAGCAAAAGTTAACGAGTTATGAGCTACCAGGCCCGGAGGAATTAGCTAATGCATAAAATAGAACATAGTAACGCCTGCGATTGAAACATACAAATAAACCGAATTCCCATCCCGACAGTCATGGGGACGCTCTGAAGCACCATGGCACATACTTTTGTTCCCCGGGCAGCGTTTCAAAAAACCATTGTAGCCGATGAAAGAAATTAAACAGATAAGCAGTTTACAAAATCCATTGGTAAAAAGAGTGCTGCTCCTAAAGGAAAAAAAGAAAGGCAGAAATAAATCCGGCCTATTTGTGCTCGAAGGCCAGCGGGAGTTCGGAATGGCGCTTAAAGGCCAATACCTGATTGAAACCATACTTTTTTACCCAGCGATTATTTCGGAAGATCGAATACACGAACTGCTTGAAGGAATACCAGTTCTTCCCGAAATCATTGGCGTTTCCAAAGAAGTGTATCAAAGAATAGCATACAGGGAAAAGACCGAAGGAATTCTGGCCATAACCAAAACAAAAACACATACGCTGGAATCGCTGAAATGGAAGAGAAATAATCCGTTGATTTTAGTAGCGGAGGCCCCTGAAAAACCCGGAAATATCGGTGCTTTACTGAGAACTGCAGACGCAGCCGATCTGGATGCGGTTATCATTGCCGATCCTCGGGGCGACTTATACAATCCAAACGTCATACGATCCAGTGTGGGCTGTATTTTCAGCGTACCTGTTGCCATGGGCGGTAGTCCGGAGGTCATTCAATACCTGAGGGACAAAAATGTCACCATTGTCACTGCGGCCCTGGCTGCTCCGGTATCCTATGTTGCGCAAGATTACACCAGGGCTACCGCTATAGTGGTGGGTACGGAATCTACCGGCCTCAGCGCGGCGTGGTCTCGCCACTCGGATCAGGAAGTAGTAATTCCGATGCAGGGTGAAATAGATTCAATGAATGTTTCTGTTTCCGCTGCAATACTTATATTTGAAGCAAAAAGGCAGAGAGGTTTTAAATGACACCGATAACTTCACGGATTGAAAAAATAATCACCTTGCTTCCCAATTTTTATCAAGATTAGGAGTTTATATCTTGAACCGAGGTAAGTAATGCATTTCCGGTTTCCGGCTGAAAACAAAAATCCAAGCTACTAAATTTAATCACTCCTGGACAATATAACCAGTTTCCAAGCTCTCACCTAAGGCTAATCTTTAATCAATGGACCACTCAACCTTGTTTTATATTATAATTGCCATCCTTGTCTTTCAGTTTATTTTGGAATCCGTCCTGGATTATCTCAACGCGAAAAAATTTCAGGATCCCGTTCCGGAAGAATTGAACGATGTTTTCGATGCAGAAGAGTATCGAAAATCACAGAGATATAAAAAGGCAAATTATAATTTCGGGTTGTTGTCATCCGTATTTTCCCTTATCCTCATTCTGGCGTTCCTGTTTTTCGGTGGATTTGAGTGGGTGGATACTTTGGCAAGAGAAATATCCGATGACCCCATTGTCGTTGCTTTGATCTTTTTTGGCATCATTATGTTTGGTAGTGATCTGCTTACGACCCCGTTGTCCTATTACCAAACTTTTGTAATTGAGGAAAAATTTGGTTTTAACAAAACGACTCCCGGATTATTTTTTATCGACAAGTTGAAAGGATGGCTGATGATGATTGTCCTGGGGGGTGGATTACTGACGTTGATTATTTGGTTTTTTCAATGGGCGGGAACCAACTTCTGGATATATGCATGGGCCCTTGTGGCCTCGTTTACCCTTTTCATGAACTTGTTTTACAGCAGGCTTATTGTCCCCCTTTTTAACAAACAAATACCCCTGGAAGAAGGGAGTCTTAAGCGTAAGATTGAGGGTTATGCCAGAAAAGTAGGTTTTGAACTGAAAAACGTTTTTGTGATAGATGGTTCCAAAAGGTCCACAAAGGCAAACGCATATTTTTCGGGATTTGGGAAAGAAAAACGCGTTACCTTATATGACACCCTGATCAACGATCTGGAAGAAGAAGAAATTGTTGCCGTGTTGGCGCATGAGGTGGGTCATTATAAACGCAATCATATTATAATTAATTTAACGGTCTCCGTTCTTCTTACGGGATTTACATTATTTTTGTTGTCCCTTTTTATAAACAATCCGGAGATGTCTATGGCTATTGGGGTCTCACAACCCAGTTTTCATGCAGCGCTTATCGCTTTTGGTATTTTGTACAGCCCGATATCGGAGATCACCGGTTTGATTATGAATTACCTATCGAGAAAATTTGAATTCCAGGCCGATGATTACGCGAAAAACACCTTCTCCGCCCTGCCCCTGGTTACTTCCCTTAAAAAGCTATCGAAAAACAGCCTTAGCAATCTTACCCCGCACCCTGCTTATGTTTTTATGCATTACTCTCACCCACCTCTTATAGACAGAATACGAAATCTAAAGCTTTCCGGAGGCAATTACTAATACTTTTTCGAATTACCCACGGCTCATGGGCGCTAAACATGCCTCCACAACAAGCAAGTTCAAATTCAAAATTGAACTTCAAAGTTCCGGGTTCCAGCGTTGTAGAATTACGTTAAACCTGAAACTTCCTAAACCGGAAACCGGTAATGCATTTTGCTCCCGGTTTAGTGCTTTCCCATAAACGATCCCGTCCTTTTAAGCCGTATGCAAAACAGGAATTAACCGCGCTCTATGGCCTAGTTTTTGTTGGTTTCTATAAAAGATTGTGGTATTTTTAATATATGAGGGTCGTAACTGCCATAGCGAAAGAGAATAAGGAGATTGCCAAAGAGTACAAAGAATTGCTCCGTATTAGCTATCAGACATTGTCCGACGAAGATAAAAAGCTAATCCGTTCTGCTTTCGATGTCGCCGTTGATGCACATAAAAATCAACGCAGAAAAACCGGGGAAGCATATATTTTTCACCCTATTGCCGTAGCCAAGATCGTAGCTTCCGAAATTGGATTGGACGCCGTTTCCATAACTTCTGCCCTTCTTCATGATGTCGTGGAAGACACCCAATATACCCTCGTTGATATAGAGCGAATGTTCGGCGAGACTGTTGCGCGTATTGTGGATGGTCTTACCAAGATCGCCCATTTGAATAAGGATACGAACATCTCCCAGCAGGCCGAGAACTTCAGGAAAATGCTGCTTACCCTGAATGACGATGCAAGGGTGATCATCATCAAAATAGCGGACAGGTACCACAACATGCTCACCATGGACGTGATGCCGGAACACAAGCAGGTGAAAATCGCTTCTGAAACGCTATATATCTATGCCCCTCTTGCGCATAGAATAGGGCTCTACAATATAAAGACCGAACTCGAAGATCTGAGTCTAAAATATACGGAACCCGATGTCTATCAGGATATTCTTGAAAACATTGAAGATACCAAAGAAGAACAACAGGAGTATATTGATAAATTCTCCGGTGTCATTAAAGATTCGCTGGATAAGGAAGGCCTGAACTACAGCGTCAAGGGACGAATGAAATCCATCTATTCCATACGGAAAAAAATGCTTGCCCAGAACGTATCCTTCGATGAGATCTACGATAAATTCGCTATTCGGATTATTTATAAATCGGACAAGGAGAATGAGAAATTCCTGGCCTGGAAAATTTATTCCATTGTAACCGACCACTTTACCCCCAACCCCATCAGGCTTCGCGACTGGATATCCTCTCCCAAATCAACGGGGTACGAGGCGCTTCATATAACTGTGATGGGTGCTGAAGGAAAATGGGTGGAGGTACAGATAAGGAGTGAACGGATGCATGAAATTGCGGAAAAAGGGTACGCCGCACACTTCAAATATAAACATGGGGATCAAAAGGAACAGGGCATAGAGACCTGGCTGAACAGGCTGCAGGAAGCCCTCGAGACCAGTAACGGAAATGCCGTTGATTTTGTAGAAGAGTTTAAACTAAATCTGTATTCAAAGGAGATCTTTGTTTTTACCCCTAAGGGCGATCTAAAATCACTTCCGAAGGGTGCTACCCCATTAGACCTGGCCTTTCATATTCACACGGAAATCGGTCTGAAAACCAGGGGTGCCAAGGTCAATGGAAAATTGGTCCCTCTGAATACGGTGCTTCAAAGTGGTGACCAGGTAGAGATCATTACCTCCGAAAGCGCCAAACCCAATCAAAATTGGTTGGATTACGCAACAACAGCCAGGGCACGTTCAAAGATACGGTCCTCCCTGAGGGATGAGAAGAAACAAACTGCTTTGGAGGGTAAAGAGGTGCTCAGAAGAAAGTTAAGGTCGCAGAAAATTACCTTGGGGGAAGATGTCATCAATAAGATGGTCGTCTATTTTAAGCTAAAGACGAGTCTGGACCTGTTTTACAGGGTGGGTATTGGCGCCATAGACAATCAGATGATCAAGGATTTTGCGTCTTCCTACAGCAATGCCTTCATCAGCTTTTTCAAAAATAAGATCAGGAGAAAACCGATTCCTGAAGACATCGATAAGGACGAAATTACGTCAAAATACGACATGTTGGTCTTCGGAAAGGAAGAGGAAAAGCTGAATTATACCCTCTCCCAATGCTGTAATCCCATCCCGGGGGACGAGGTTTTCGGTTTTATCAGCGTTAATGAAGGGATTAAAGTTCATAAGAAGAATTGCCCCAATGCCATTTCCCTGCAGTCCAATTATGCCTACCGGATCATCGGCGCCAAATGGATAGATTCCAGCCAGGAAGAATTTACCTCGGAAATCAGGCTTACAGGCATAGATAACCTGGGGCTTATGAATGAAATCACCGAAATTATCTCAGATAACATGCATGTTAATATGCGTAATCTTAACTTTAGTACAGACGGGGGAACCTTCACCGGAAAGATCACCGTGGTCGTAAAAAACAAAGGGATCTTAAAAAAATTAATTGACAACCTAAAGCAGATAAACGGCATTGACAAAGTGACCAGAATTTAAATTTTAACTGTACATTTGCACATTGATGCAGCGCTTGGTGCCATGGGGAACAATAAGGATCAGGAAATTGTAAAAAACGTCTTTACGGCGTTCTTAGAGAACAACGGGCATAGAAAAACACCGGAGCGATACGCCATACTTCAGGAAATCTACAATAGTGACGAACATTTCGATATTGAGTCGCTTTACATTAACATGAAGAATAAAAATTACCGGGTTAGCAGGGCTACACTGTATAACACCATTGAACTTTTATTGGAATCCAAACTGGTACGAAAGCACCAATTTGGCAAAAACCAGGCACAATACGAAAAATCGTATTTTGATCGCCAGCATGACCATGTGATACTTACGGATACCGGAGAAGTAGTTGAGTTTTGTGATCCCCGGATTCAATCCATCAAAAAAACCATAGAGGAAGTCTTTGATATCAAAATAAATAACCATTCCCTATATTTTTACGGGACAAGGAACAAAAAAGAAAAAACAAACAACTAACCAAATTTTATACATGGCGGTAGATTTACTACTAGGATTACAATGGGGAGATGAGGGAAAAGGAAAAATCGTTGATGTACTTACCAAAAATTACGACATTATTGCAAGATTTCAGGGCGGTCCCAATGCCGGACATACCCTGGAATTTGATGGGATAAAACACGTTCTTCACACCATTCCATCTGGTATTTTCCATAAGAATGCCATTAATATTGTGGGTAACGGAGTAGTAATAGATCCTGTAATATTTAAAAAAGAGGTAGATAATCTGGAAAAGTTTGACATCGATGTTAAATCAAAATTATTTATTTCCAGAAAAGCACATTTAATTTTACCCACACACCGCCTTTTGGATGCGGCTTCCGAAGCATCTAAGGGAAAGGCCAAGATAGGTTCTACCTTAAAGGGCATAGGGCCCACCTATATGGATAAAACAGGAAGGAACGGTATGCGCGTCGGGGACCTCGAATTAAATTATTGGGAGAAGAAATACAGGGCGTTGGCGGATAAACATGAAGCTTTGATCGATTTCTACAACGTGGAGATCCAGTATAACCTGAAAGAGCTGGAGTCGGATTTTTTGAGGGCCGTAGAAGAATTGAAGAAACTTACCTTTATTGATAGTGAAGAATATTTGCATCAGGCCCAGAAGAACGGTAAAAAGATCCTGGCGGAAGGCGCCCAGGGATCTTTATTGGATGTGGATTTCGGAACGTATCCGTATGTAACATCCTCTAATACCACCGCGGCGGGTGCCTGTACCGGCCTCGGCATAGCCCCTAATAAAATAGGAAAAGTGTTTGGTATCTTTAAAGCCTATGCCACCCGTGTGGGCAGCGGCCCTTTCCCTACGGAACTGTTCGATGAAGACGGAGCAACTATGGGCAAAGTGGGCAATGAATTCGGTGCCACAACCGGCAGACCTAGGAGATGCGGTTGGTTAGACCTGGTAGCCTTAAAATATGCTGTGCAGATCAATGGCGTAACGGGGTTGATGATGATGAAAGCCGATGTGCTCAGCGGCTTCAAAAAAATCAAAATCTGTACTGCGTATAACTACAAGGGAGAAAAAATTACCCACCTCCCCTATAATATTGAGACCGAAAATGTAACCCCTATTTATACAGAAATGAAGGGTTGGACCAAAGACCTTACTCAAATGAATACCGCCGGGGAGTTACCGGAAAATTTGAACGATTATATTAAATTCCTGGAAAGGGAACTGGAGGTACCTATAAATATAGTTTCGGTGGGCCCTGATCGCACTCAGACCATACACCGTTGATTGCTTGCAACTCCTTTAAAACCGATAAATAAACTTTTAGGCAAAAATCCATATCTTTAAAACCTACAGCAAGAGATATGCATTGGAAGATATTTTCGCGGCTCATGTTCTTAGCCCTAATGGGCTCTTGTTCGCTTAACATGCCGGAAGAGGTTGAAATGGCCTATAGCGATCTTCCGGAAAAAGTAGACTTTAATTTTCATGTAAAACCCATACTTTCAGACAGGTGCTATGCCTGCCATGGACCGGATGAAAATACAAGAAAAGCCGGATTGAGGATGGATATTCAGGCAAACGCCTTCAAAAAACTGGCCTCAGGGAACCATGCATTCGTTTCCGGAAATCCTTCAAAAAGCGAAAGTGTCCGGAGAATACTGAGTGATGATCCCGAAATCCAAATGCCTCCTTCAGATGCTCACCTGAGCCTAGACGCGCGCGAAAAAGCCACCATAATTAAATGGATAAAACAGGGAGCGGAATGGAAAGAACATTGGGCATTCTCCAAACCTCAAAATTCCCGGATTCCTCCCAAAGTCCAATCCAATTGGGCTACTGAGAATCCTATCGATAATTTTGTACAAAGAAAGTTGGAACAGGAGGACTTTGAACCTTCCCCCGAAGCCGGTAAGGAGCGCTTGTTGAGAAGGGTATCCATGGACCTGACCGGCCTGCCCCCTACCATTGCAGAAATTGACTCCTTCCTGGCCGATAAAAGTCCCGAGGCTTATGAAAATGTAGTAGACAGGCTTCTGGCATCGGGTGCCAATGCGGAACGACTGGCGCTCGACTGGATGGATCTATCCAGGTACGCAGATTCTCATGGGCTGCACGCGGATGGCTGGCGGCTGATGTGGCCCTGGAGAGATTGGGTGATCGGTGCTTTCAGGGAGAATATGCCCTACGACCAGTTCGTAAGTTGGCAGTTGGCAGGAGATCTGTTGGCCGAGGCGACCAGGGAGCAGAAATTGGCAACTGCCTTTAACCGAAACCATCCCATGACAGCCGAAGGTGGCGCAATTGAAGAAGAATTCAGGCTGAATTATGTTTGGGACAGAACGGAAACTGTAGGCACCGCCTTACTGGGCTTAACCATCAACTGCGCCAGATGCCATGATCACAAGTTTGATCCCATTACCCAGAAAGACTACTATCAGCTAACCTCGTTTTTCAACAATGTGAAGGAGTTGGGAATGACCGGTGACGATGGGAATTATGGGCCTATGCTTGCCCTTCCCGAGAAAGAAACGGAAAATGAATTACGGCATCTGAAATCCGAAATAGACGACAAAGAGAAGCAGCTGCGACTTACCCGGGAAGAATTGAGGGGCCTGAAAACCTATATGGCACAGCTCCCTGCCGATGCTAAAAAGAAAGATCTCCTGGGCCACTATCCCCTTGATGGGGTTAAAAAAAATACCGGAAAATCCGGAGGACATTTTATTGATGGTAATGCCGGTGTAACTTCTAGAGAGGCACCCCTGGTTAAGGAAGGGGTTAAGGATAAGGCATTGGAGTTTACAGGGGAGTATGACGAAATATACCTGCGCAACCTGCCAAATTTTGAATGGACCGATAAATTTTCGTCGGCGCTTTGGATAAATACCACAAAAAGGCGGGCGGGCAGTACGCAAACCCTACTGGGCACGTCGGGAGAAAAAAATAATTTCTGGCGCGGTTGGGATTTTTACCTGGATAGCCTGAACCATTTGAATGCCAGACTCATACATTCGCTGCCTCATAATTACCTCCACATTCGCTCCAGGGATTCCATCAAAACCAACGAGTGGCGACACGTGGGGTTCGCGTATAACGGCGGTGGCCGGGCTAAGGATCTTACACTTTTTATCGATGGTGAAAAAATACCGGTTACCGTTCCGTATGACCGCTTATATAAATCCATAAAAACGGTAAAAAGCGCAACCCACGAGTTATTTGATCAACCGGTCCGCGTAGCCAAAAGTTATCGCTCATTTACCGGTGAAAATGGAATCTTTAAGGGGAGACTGGATGACCTTTATATCTACTCCAGGGAATTAGGGGCACTCGAAATGGCCATCCTGGCAGATAAAAAGGAGGTAAAAGATTCGCCTGGGACTGATTACTGGATAGGTCAGTCCGCAGAAGTGGGCAAAATTGAAAAGGATTTAACACAGCTTCGAAATGAATGGCTAAACCTGATGATGCCGGTAATGGAAGTTATGGTCATGGAGGAAATGCCTCATGCGCGCGCTGCCTACGCTTATAACCGTGGGGATTATGAACAGCCCTTATACGAAGTTGCTGCGAACACCCCCGGGATGTTGCCGGAATTCCCAAAAGAGTATCCAAAAAACCGATTGGGACTGGCCCGGTGGATCTTTTCAAAAGACAATCCGCTTACCGCCAGGGTTACGGTAAACAGGTACTGGCAAATGCTCTTTGGCAGAGGTTTGGTCAGCACACCCCAGGATTTCGGGGTTCAAGGTGCGCTTCCCACACACCCTGAGCTTCTGGATTGGCTGGCAAACACATTTCAGGAAAGCAATTGGAATGTAAAGGCATTGTTGAAGACCATGGTTATGTCGCATACCTACAGGCAATCCTCTGCCGTTACCGATAAAATGGCTGAAAAGGATCCGACAAACAAATACCTTGCACGAAGCAGCAGCTACCGCCTCCCCGCAGAGATGATCAGGGACAACGCCCTGGCTGCAAGTGGCCTTTTGGTTCGCGATATCGGAGGTGAAAGTGTAAAACCTTACCAGCCCGGTGATCTTTGGATAGAAAAAAATAGTTTTTCGCACAAGCTATTAAATTACAAGGAATCCGAGGGAGATAGTTTGTACCGGAGAGGGTTGTATACTTTTATCAGGCGTACAGCGCCTCATCCTGCTATGACTGCGTTTGACGTGCCCTCCAGGGAGGTGTGTATAATAAAGCGGGAAAATACAAATACCCCGTTGCAGGCACTTGTTCTGATGAATGATACGCAATTTGTTGAAGCCTCTAAAATTCTGGCAGAACGAATGCGAAAGGAAGGCGGGGACTCTGTCGAGGATCAAATTGGTTATGGTTTCAGATTGGCTGTTAGCCGTAGGCCGAAGATGAAGGAAACCGCAGTGCTGAAAGACTTTTATGAGAGTCAGGCAAAACGTTTTGATGACCACCCCAAAGAAGCAATTGCGTTGTTATCAATTGGAAAAATGCCTGTTGACAAATCCCTTGATACGGAGAAAATGGCCGCTTTGACTATGGTTGCAAATACCATACTTAACCATGATGAAACCTATATGAAAAGATGAAATAACAGTTCTGAGCAGGCAAACTCTGGGTTACTGAAAACTGTTTGCTGAATACCGCTTACCGAATACTATTGAAAACTGATAAAATGTGTACACATAAACACAATACGAATTATACCAGAAGGGATTTCCTGACGAAAACTTCACTGGGAATGGGTGCGCTATCTATGGCCTCCATGTTAGATCCGATGGGGCTTTTTGCCAAAGATGCATCCACAATTGTTTCTTCTGCCGGTGGCGGAGGTATTTTAGGCAAGCCCCATTTTCCACCCCGGGTGAAGCGTGTGATCTATTTGTTTCAAAGTGGAGCGCCATCGCAACTGGACCTTTTTGATTACAAACCCCTTTTGCAAAGAATGAACGGGCAGGAACTTCCTGAAAGCGTACAACAGGGGCAACGGCTTACCGGAATGTCCTCTGGCCAGGCAACGTTGCCCATTGCGGGAACAATTTTTGATTTTAAGCGGCATGGGGAAAGCAGGGCCTGGATGAGTGACCTTATGCCACATACTTCAAAGATCGTGGATGAGCTCTGTTTTATAAAATCGATGTATACAGAGGCCATCAATCATGACCCGGCGGTGACTTTCATCCAAACAGGTTCCCAACTGCCGGGCAGGCCGTCTATCGGTTCATGGGTAAGCTACGGGCTTGGGACAGACAATAAGAATTTACCCGAGTTTGTAGTATTGGTCACTAAGGATAAATACGGCCAACCCCTGTATTCCAGATCCTGGGGCAACGGTTTTCTGCCTTCCCAACACCAGGGGGTCCAGTTCAGGGCGGGAAAAGACCCGGTGCTCTACCTTACGAACCCACCCGGAGTGGACGGGGAAAGCCGCAGGGAGCAGTTGGACCATTTGCAACAATTGGAAAAAATAAACTATGCTGATGTAGGAGATCCCGAAATACTGGCGCGGATGGCACAGTATGAAATGGCTTTCAGAATGCAAACGTCTGTCCCGGAAATTATGGATACCTCGGACGAACCGGATCACATATATGATCTTTATGGAGAAGACAGCAGGAAACCGGGAACTTTTGCAGCAAATTGTATTTTGGCCCGCAGACTCGCGGAAAGGGATGTCAAATTTATTCAACTATATCATCAGGGCTGGGACCAGCACGGAAACCTTCCCAGTGCCATTAAGGTGCAATGCAAAGAAACCGACCAGGCTTCGGCAGCCCTGATCACAGATCTTAAACAAAGAGGTTTGCTGGAAGACACCCTGGTTATCTGGGGTGGCGAATTTGGCCGTACCAATTACTCACAGGGACAACTAACCGCAGATAACTTCGGAAGAGACCATCATCCCAAATGCTTTACTATTTTTATGGCCGGTGCCGGAATCAAAAAAGGAATTACACTTGGCGCAACGGACGACTTTGGATACAATGTGGTGCAACGGCCTGTACACGTGCACGACTTTCAGGCCACCCTGATGCACCTGCTGGGAGTGGATCACGAAAGGCTTACCTTTAAGTTTCAGGGAAGGCGGTATCGATTAACCGATGTGCACGGCGAGGTGGTAAAAGAAATACTTGCGTGATAATTTAAAACAGAAAAATGGGAACCCATAAAAGTAAACGAAGAAGTTTTATTAGAAAAACAACCATGGCAGCAATTGCGGGGGCTACTTTTCCACAGCTTTCCTTTGGAAAAAAAATACCGCCGCGGATGAAAGCGGACGCGGTGGTGGGCCATGGAGATTTTACATACAGGGTGGATAAGGAATGGGGGGTGCAGGACCCGGCAAAAGTTCCCGTAAATGACTGTCATGAAATGGTCCTGGACAGCAAAGGCAGGATCCTAATGACCACTACAGGCGAAAGCAACAATAATATCATAATCTATGACAGATCGGGAAAGGTGCTCGATTCTTGGGGGAAGGATTTTCCAGGAGCACACGGCTTAACGCTCACCGGTGAGGGAAACGAGCAGTTTCTTTTCATTACGGATCCAAATACCCACAAGGTTTTTAAAACAACCCTTGACGGCAGAATTTTAATGACCTTTAACAGGCCTAAAGAAGTTTCAGGCTATACCCAGGACGATCAATTCAATCCTACGGAAACAGCAATAGGTCCCAAGGGGGATATCTATATTGCCGATGGCTACGGAGAGAATTACATCATTCAGTATACCTCCAAAGGGGAGTACATCAGGCATTTTGGCGGCAAGGGTGATGGGGAGGATAAATTTGATTGTTGCCATGGGGTAGCGCTTGATACCCGAGATGCCCAGACCCCTACCCTTTTGATCACTTCAAGGGCAGCGCAACAATTTAAACGTTTTTCACTGGAAGGCGAGCACCTGGAAACCATTCCTTTGCCCGGATGTTCCATATGCCGGCCGGTTATTCATGAACAGAATATCTATTTTGCGGTGATTGTAACCAAAACCTGGGATGCTTTTGATGGTATGTTAGCCATTTTGGATGCGGATAACAGGATCGTCTCCTTTCCGGGGGGCAGTGCCCCGGATTACCGAGGAGGAATTTTAACCCCTCCCGAATTTGACGGTCAGACTTTCCGTAATCCTCATGATGTTTTGGTGGATGACGATGGTAATTTGTACATCCCGCAATGGGCATCCGGCAAAACATATCCTATAAAATTACATCGCGTTTAGCAATTTTCTCCAGAACTTATTCCTCCTATGATCCCATTGGATTTCACTACCTTTTTAGGACGTTTCCATCCCTTGCTCGTACACCTTCCGATTGGCTTCCTGCTATTGGCCATTTTACTGGAATGGGGCCAAAAACGCAGGGAACAAATCAAAATCCGCCCCTTTATTTCCTACGCCTGGCTCCTTGGCGCCATTAGTGCCGGTATTGCGGCCCTCTGCGGATGGTTGCTGGCAGAAAGCGGCAACTATGTAGAAGATGACATTTTCTGGCATCGATGGCTGGGTATATGTCTGGCGTTGGCAGCGCTTTCCGGATGGTGGATCAAGAGTCGCCCCGGCCAATTTTCCAGACCTTTTCAACATGCTGCCACCATTCTCGTGATCGGCTTGGTACTGCTTGAGGGGCATCTGGGTGGCAGTATTACCCATGGAGACGATTATCTTCTGGAATACGCTCCCGAGCCTGTTCAAAAACTGTTCGCGGAAAGCAAGTTAAAAAATTCCCTGCCACAGTTGGAAGGGCGGGATACGATACTGGTTTATGATGAAATGATCTATCCCATTCTGAAAGCCAAGTGCGCCACCTGCCATAATACGGATGAACGCAGGGGAGCGCTCAACATGACTGATGTGGAAGACTTTAAGGAAGGCGGCGAGAACGGGCCGGTACTACTTCCGGGAAATGCGCCGGAAAGTGAATTATTCCGCCGGGTTACCCTGCCGCGAAGAAATGAAAAATATATGCCGCCAAGAGGAGAGCCTTTGACCTATGACGAAATAAAGGTTCTGGAATGGTGGATCGCTCAAGGAGCTGACTTTGACACCTCTTTAAAGGACGTGGGGGTGGTTGAAGCCATCCAGCCCGTAATTTTAAGATTATACGGCCTGGATTCGCGGCCCAGGCCATGGTATGAATCGGTTGGCATTCCAGCTGTCGACAGCGTGCAATTACGCGTTTTACGCAGGGCAGGCTTTTCTGTTAACTCCCTTGGGGAGGGAAATCCATTGTTGGATGTCTCATTTTCCGGAGGCGTTATTACTGAAGAACAACTTTTGAAATTGGAAATCGCAAAGGAACATATAACCTGGCTTTCGCTGGCTCAAACGAATGTCGAGGACGAGTGGCTATCCATTGTAAGCGAATTTCCGAACTTAACCCGCCTTGAGTTGGAAAAAACCGGAATCTCGGACAAGGGCATTATCCATTTAACCAACCTAAAACACCTTGAAGCTCTGAATCTATACGGGACTGCAATAACAGATGCTTCCTTGGATCATCTAAAAAGCATTCCTGGCCTTAAAAGGCTATATGTATGGGGTACCAGGGTTTCGGAACAGGGGGTTAAAGAGCTCATGGAAGGGGCACCGGAACTGGAAGTAATTGCCGGTGTTAATGCCAACTGAAATCCTAAATCCGTCATAATCCTTATCTGCCTCCTATAAAAAATCCTATTTTTGGCTAAAATTCAGGCGTTGAGAAGCTTCACTATTTTTTTTCTGATTGCATTTATATTTTCCATGGGGGTAGCACAGGAACAGCCGCCGGAGAAAAAAGAGATCAATATCGTCTACGGCGCAAATTTCACAAAGGACGAAGCGCGGTATCCCGGGGCTTCCATTTTCAGCAAAGACGACCGTCAGGTCCAATTTGAACATCAGGGAGCCGACCTGTGGTGTGATATCGCGATTTTTTATCAGAAAGAAAACAGGTTGGTAGCCATTGACAACATTTTGCTGAAGCAAGGCGATTCTGTTCAAATGACCGGTAAAAGAATAGATTACAACGGGGATACCAAACTTGCCAAGGCAAGGGGAAATGTAGTTCTGACGAATCTGGACATGACCCTTAGAACCGATACCCTATATTTTGACAGGCAACGGCAGGAAGCCTATTACAATACTTCAGGGACCGTGGTGGATTCCGCCAATACCCTAACCAGCGAAATTGGCAGGTATTTCATGGAGCTGAAAAAATACCAATTCCTGGACAGTGTCTTTATCCGTAATCCGGAATACACCTTAGAGTCCGAGCGCCTGGATTATTACACGAGTTCCAAGAACGCCTATATGTACGGCCCATCTACAATTACCGGGGAAGCCTATAAAATTTACTGCGAACGGGGCTTCTACGATACCAAAATAGAGAGCGGGTACGGAATAAAAAATACGAAGATCAATTACAACAACAGGATCATTGAGGGGGACAGCGTATATTTTGACAAGGCTTCCGAATTTGCATCCGCTACAAACAACATTAAAGTAACGGATACCATAAACCAGGGCGTGATAGAAGCGCATTACGCCGAGGTTTTTAAGGCCAGGGATTCTGTTTTCGCCACAAAGCGGGCCGTCTCCAAAAAACTTGTAGAATTGGATACCCTTTATATGCACGGGGATACCTTACTGGTAACAGGAAAACCCGAAGCCCGCATCCTTCAGGCCTTCAGGAACGCTAAATTTTATAAAACAGATCTTAGCGGTAAATGTGATTCTATTCACTTTGAAGAAAAAACAGGAATTACCCAGTTGATAAAAGCGCCGGTATTGTGGAATGTGGAAAACCAGATGACCGGGGATAGCATTCATCTGTTAACCGATCTGAAAACGGATAAGATGGATTCTTTGAAGGTGATCAACAATGCCTTCATAATTTCGCTGGATAGCGTAAGTATGACTGGCTATAATCAGGCTAAAGGAAAAGACCTCTTTGGAAAATTCATAGATAATGAGTTGAAAATCGTGGATCTCGTTAAAAATACCGAGGTGATCTATTACATGTATAACGACGAGAATGAACTCGTAGGAATTGATAAAACCATTTGCAGCGCCATTAGAATGACCATGGCGGAAAATGACATAGAGGATATTACCTTTATCACCGACCCGGACGGTGATATTTTTCCCGAAAGGGAACTGCCGCTTAACAGCCGGAAACTAAAGGGTTTTATCTGGCGGGGGGATGAGCGGATCCTTACCAGGGAAGATATCTTTGACGAAGACGACAACAACATTGTATTGCCCGTTATCAGAGGAATTGACAATCCAATAGATATTGATGCGGAGGAAGAAGAACGAAACAGGAATGAAGGGGATCCTGTAAACAAGATTTCGCCTTCCAATGACCGGGCGCCAAAACCCATAACAAGACCGGAAGTTAAGAAAGTCAGTAATTGATAAGTAGCGTTACGAATATGAAAGAGGACTTCCTGGCATATCAGGCCCAAACCAGCCCTTACCCGTTGGCGCTTGAAGTCTCCCATGCCAAAGGCAGTTATATCTACGACACCCATGGCAGGGCGTATCTCGATTTTGTAGCGGGGGTCTCGGCCTGCAGCCTGGGCCATTGCCATCCCAGCGTTGTGGAGGCCGTTAAAAAACAGGCAGAAAAGTACATGCACGTCATGGTGTACGGAGAGTATATTCAGGAACCGGCCGTTGCATACGCCAAGTTGCTGGCTACGCACCTACCCGCTCCCCTGGAGACAACCTATCTGGTAAATTCCGGTACGGAGGCTATGGAAGGTGCCCTTAAACTGGCCAGAAGGGTAACAGGAAGATCGGAGATCATTGCCGCCAGAAATGCCTACCATGGCAATACCATGGGGAGTTTGAGCTTAATGGGTTTAGAGGAGCGGAAAGCGCCTTTCAGGCCATTAATTCCCGATGTGGCCTTTATTGAATTTAACAAGATCCCGGATTTAGAAAGAATTACCACAAGAACGGCGGCGGTAGTTCTGGAAACTATTCAGGGAGGAGCCGGTTTTATTTTACCTGAAAATGACTATTTAACCCGGGTAAAAGTGCGGTGCGAGGAAGTGGGTGCATTGCTTATTCTAGATGAGATACAGCCCGGTTTTGGGCGTACCGGATCTTTGTTCGCTTTTGAACAGTACGATTGTATCCCGGATATATTGGTGATGGGAAAAGGAATGGCTTCCGGTCTTCCCGTAGGAGCATTTACGGCCTCAAAATCCATGATGGATTGCCTGAAAGAATCACCTAAATTAGGGCATATCACTACCTTTGGCGGAAATTCTGTGATTGTAGCTGCCTGCCTGGCCACCTTAAAAGAAATTACCAATGGCACTTTAATTCCTGATACCCTGGAAAGGGAGGAACAATTCAGATCCCGATTAAAGCACAGGCAAATAAAAGAGATCAGGGGAAAGGGACTAATGCTTGCCCTGATCCTGGAAAGCGCTGAAATGGCGAGTTATCTCATACATGAATGTCTCCGAAACGGGCTTTTGCTTTTCTGGTTACTTTTTGAACCCAAAGCTGTACGAATATCTCCGCCATTGACCATATCTAAGGGGGAGATCGATGAAGGGTGCGACCTGATACTTCAAGTTTTAACGGATTATAAGCAATAAGTTGTTAACTATTTTGTTAATAATAAAGCCCAAATCGGGAATAAAAGGTAGTGCCAAAAGGACTATTTTTAGTTCCGTAGTTTAACCAAGCAACTCCATATGTCGTTAGAACCTAACGAAAGACCTAATCAACCCATAGCCAAATTCGAATCCATGCTTAAGACTGATGACGTCTATTTTTTCGATTCGGAGGATTTTGAGGACATCATACATCACTACCTTAACAACGGCAAAATATCCCTGGCCAAGAAAGCAATTAAAATTGGATTGCAACAGCACCCTGCGGCCACCGAACTGAAATTACTTCAGGTTGAAGTCCTTGTATTTGAGAACAGCCTTGAACTGGCAGAAAGTATTCTGGACCAGCTACAGCTTATGGATAGTAAAAATGAGGAGATCTACGTGCAGCGCGCCAATATTTACTCCAAAAAGGACAATCATGAAGCGGCCATCATTCTCCTGAAAAGGGCACTGGAGCTCTCAGAAAACAGCACGGATATCTACTCCCTACTAGGAATGGAGCATCTCTTTATGGATGATTTTGAAAGGGCAAAGGAGAATTTTATGAAGTGTGTATCTTTTGATGAACAGGATTACTCTTCGCTTTATAATGTAGTTTATTGCTTTGAATTCTTAGAGGATTTCGAGGGCGCCATCCATTACCTTAATGAATATCTGGAAAGAAATCCTTACAGCGAGGTAGCTTGGCACCAGCTTGGAAAGCAATACTTTACCGAAAAAATGTTTCCTGAAGCCCTGGCAGCCTTTGATTTTGCCATTATTTCAGATGACACTTTTATTGGGGCATACTTTGAAAAGGGGAAAGTCCTGGAGAAAATCGGGAAATACGATGAGGCGATTGAAAATTACGAGACCACGGTAAAAATAGAAGACCCCACCTCACATGCGTATCTTAGATTGGGCAAATGCCACGAGAAGTTAAACAACGATGATCTCGCCAAATTTTATTATTATCAGACCGTACATGAGGATCCTTTATTAGATAAGGGCTGGTTGGCTATTACAGACTTTTATAGTAGAAAGAAGAATTTTGAAAGAGCTTTGTACTACGTGAATAAAGCCATTAATATTGATGGTGAAAATGCGTTATACTGGAAAAAGTGTGCAGGTATCCATACAGCGCTCCTTAATTTTGATGAGGCCGATTTTTCCTATAAACAGGCAGTGGAACTAGGCAACTATGAGCTGGATACCTGGTTGAACTGGGCTGAAGTGGTTACTAAAAATGAAGATATCCGTTCGGCGATAGAGATCTTGGGCCAGGGGCGGAAGTTCTACCCCGAAGAAGCCCGGTTCGATTATAAACTTGCCGGCTTGTACCTGTTGATCGATGAGCACAAAAAGGCCGAAGACAGCCTTATTAAAGCTTTGAAGGCCAGCCTTAAAAAACTATCGTTTTTTAAAAAGGAATTCCCGAAAGAATACCACTCAACTTGGGCTCAGAACATAATTTCCGAGATTAAAAAGGCTTCCGGATAAAAAAACTATTTTTGTTTTTTTATTTTTCATGGGAGACCGTAACCTCATTCAATATATCATAATAGCGCTGAAAGGCATGGCCATGGGGGCCGCCGATGTAGTTCCCGGGGTTTCGGGCGGAACAATAGCCTTTATCTCAGGAATTTACGAAGAACTTATACGAACTATTAATAATGTAAGCCCCTCCCTCATTAAAATATGGCGGGAGGACGGCTTCAGGGCTTTTTGGGAAAAACTGAATGGAAATTTTCTTTTGGCCCTTTTTCTTGGGATCGCTTTAAGCGTTCTTTCACTTGCTAAATTCATCAGTTGGCTTTTGGTAAACCAACCCATTCTGGTGTGGTCTTTCTTCTTCGGTCTGGTAGTAGCAAGTATTTATTTTGTAGGTAAAGCCATCGAAAAATGGAACGCCGCTATCGTTATGATGCTAATTTTGGGGACGGGTTTAGCCTACTACATTACCAACCTGCCCCCAATAGAGAATACTGAAAGCCTTCCTTTTTTGTTTCTTTCCGGTGCCTTGGCCATATGCGCCATGATCCTCCCCGGGATATCCGGAGCATTTATCCTTGTGCTTCTTGGATCTTATAAAACTGTTCTGGACGCAGTGCACGAACGGGATCTGAAGATTGTAGCGGTGGTAGCCGTAGGCGCAATTTTTGGGTTATTGAGTTTTGCCCGCCTATTAAAATGGATGTTTGCCCATTATAAAAATATGACGCTGGCGCTTTTAACAGGATTTATCCTCGGTTCCTTAAGCAAAATCTGGCCCTGGAAGAAAGTGTTGGAAACCAAAGTTTTCGGGGATAAGATAATTTCAATTAAAGAAGAAAACGTATCCCCTTTTTTATTTGAAGGCGATGCCAAGTTAGTTTATGCGATTCTGCTCGCCATAGTGGGTTTTTCGCTTATTTTTGTGCTTGAAAAATTAGCTTCTAAAAAGTAGAAAAGCCTCCCATGAACCAACCTAGATCATTTCTGGATAAGTTTTTTTTGGTTATCAAGGGCCTTTGTATGGGTGCCGCCAATAAGGTGCCCGGAGTGTCCGGGGGAATAGTGGCATTTGTGGTGGGTTTTTATGAAGAGTTCATTTACTCGCTTCAAAAAATAAACCTTAAAGCCCTCAAACTACTTTTAAACGGCAGGTTCAGGAGCTTTTATCGTTATGTAAACGGACAATTTCTCTCCTTATTGATTTTTGGAATGCTTGTAAGCTATTTTAGTGTTTCCAAAATCCTGGATTACTTCCTGGAGAAAAAAGAACTCTTCGTTTGGGCCGCCTTTTTCGGAATGATCATAGGCTCTATCTACTTTATTGCAAAGGATTTTGAATATTGGAACAAAAAAACCATACCTGCCGGGATTCTTGGGTTTGTGGTAGGTATCTCCATAAGTTTTTTGAATCCTGCAAAGGAAAATGACAACCTTCTTTTTATCTTTTTATGCGGTATAATCAGCGTTTCCGGGATGACCTTACCGGGACTTTCCGGCTCCTTTATTTTAATCCTTCTCGGGAACTACGTGCTGCTGCTGGTGGACTCCGTAAATGCCCTTTACGATACTTTTGCCGAAGTATTTGGGGGAAATTTTAGTTTTACACAAAACCAGCAACGCCTGGATACCTTAAAGATACTTGCGGTTTTTACCGCGGGTTCCGCTACTGGGTTAGTAACCTTATCGCATATTCTGGGTTATGTATTGAAACATTTTAAGCACTTAACGACTGCCGTGATCATAGGGTTTATCACCGGTTCACTTGGGGTGGTCTGGCCGTGGAAAAAAACCATATTTGTTGCAAATGAGGAAGGGGTTATTGCAATTGATTCAAGCGGCAACCCCATTATCAGGAACTATGAACGCTACCTGCCAGACATTAGCCTCAGCGAAACCTGGTGGGCCGTTCTATTTATAATTTTAGGGATCCTGGTGTTACTGGGACTGGACTGGTATGGAAAAAGAAGGAAACAAACAAAATAGCTTCGGGCTTATTGGAAGGAATATCTCTTATTCCTTCTCCATGGCCTATTTCAGTAAAAAGTTTGCCGCTTTACAACTGAAGGATCACAGTTATGAAAATTTTGACCTGGAAAAGATAGGGGACTTTGAACAACTTATTAAAACACATCCCCACTTAAGGGGTTTAAACGTAACAATCCCCTACAAAGAAGCGATTATCCCCTATCTGGATTCCCTGCACCCCGAAGCAGATAAAATAGGTGCGGTAAATACCATCAGGGTTTCAAAAAATGGATTAATGGGATACAATACGGATGCCTTCGGATTTAAGAAGGCCCTGGAACCCCTATTAAAGCCGTATCACAAAAAGGCATTGATCCTGGGTACGGGAGGAGCTTCGAAGGCCATAGCCTTTTCGCTGGAAGAAATGGATATCCCTTTTAAATTTGTCTCACGAAAACCATCAGGGCATCAATTTGGCTATTCTCAACTGAATTGCGCTATTCTTGAAGAATTTACTGTTTTAATCAATTGTACCCCTCTTGGTACATTTCCGGCTGTTGCCAGAAAACCGGATATTCCCTACGAGTGCATCTCTCCAAACCACTTCCTTTTTGACCTTATTTACAACCCGGAAAAAACCGCCTTTCTTGCCGAGGGTTTTAAGAGGGCTTCAGCCGTCTCCAACGGTCTGAAAATGCTGGAGTTTCAGGCCGAAAAGGCCTGGGAGATCTGGAATTCCTAAGGGGATTCATCAGATGATCAGACAAATATGATCTCCTTTCGTAAACCAAATCCTTTAGCTCTAAAAAAAAGAAGTTTCATTGGTTTTGAGGTTAGCCCTGTTGTTAGTATCTTTCAGATGATATCCTAAAGGGGATTGACAGACGGACAGACAAACAGTCATAAGATGTTGGAAGAGAAAGACCAAGAACTACAGGAAAATGTAGGGGGAGAAGAACTATCGGAAACTACTGAAATATCAAAAGATTCAGGGAAAAGCGCTGAAATTGAACCCGAAACCCAGGAGAAAAATCCACAGGAACCATCAGACGATACCGGGGAGGATGTCATTGAGGAGATAGAAGAATCCAATGCGGAAGACGCCGAAGATGAGGACAATCAGCATAGGCATCACATTCCCATGCCCGATTACCACGCCATGCCGATGGAAAATCTGGTAGGGGAATTGCAGCGGTTGGTGCGGAATGAAAAGGTGCAGGCCATTAAAACGCATGTGGATGGCATAAAATATGAGTTCGATCTG
Source organism: Flavobacteriaceae bacterium (assembly GCA_041743085.1). Classification (GTDB taxonomy): domain Bacteria; phylum Bacteroidota; class Bacteroidia; order Flavobacteriales; family Flavobacteriaceae; genus JAFMPW01. The sequence continues at coordinate 58,346 of JBGTNL010000020.1, read as the reverse complement.
AAATTCCAAGAATTTATAGAGCAAAAGAAGGAGGAATTTTTAAGCAATGGCGGAAATGAGATTGACTTTAAGTACAATTCAGTTGCAAAAAGGCAATTCAACGAGGTGTATTCCGATTATCGCGAAAAAAGAAATCAGTACTATAAAAACCTGGAACAAAACTTAAAGGAAAACTTGGCCAGGCGGCAGCGGATCATTGAGGAATTGAAGGGGTTGGTGAATGTTGAAGAAGACATCAATACCACCTATAAAAACTTTAAGAATATCCAGGAAAGCTGGAAAAATGCCGGACCCATTCCACGCAACGCCTACAATGATGTTTGGAGGACTTACCACCACCATATTGAGATCTTCTACGATTTCCTGCACCTGAACAGAGAACTGCGCGACCTGGATTTTAAACACAATCTGGAAGAAAAACAAAAGATTGTAGAGCGGGCCGAAGCACTTGTGGAAGAGGGGGATCTGAACAAGGCGTTTCGCGAATTACAGTCGCTTCATAAAATGTGGAAAGAAGATATTGGCCCGGTGGGCAAGGAACACCGTGATGCTATTTGGGAGCGATTCGGTAATGCCACCAAGGCCATGCACCAAAGAAGGCAGGACTACTACAAGGATCTGGATAAGGTATATGAACAAAACCTGGTAAAGAAAAACGAACTAATTGCCCAGATAGACGCAATTAGCGGTAATGTAGCGGTCAATCACCGGGCACTTCAGAAGCAAATTAGGGAAATAGAAGCCTTGCGTGAGAGCTTCTTTAAAGCAGGTAAAGTACCCCAAAGAAACAATGAAGAAACCTGGGCGGCCTTCAAGGGGGCCGTTCGCAAGTTTAACCGAAACAAGAATGCCTTCTACAAAAATCTAAAGAAAGACCAGCAGGAAAACCTGGATAAGAAACGCGATCTTTTGCAGCTTGCGCTTTCTTTAAAGGACAGTGAGGATTGGGATACGGCCACTCCGGAAATGAAGCGGATACAGAGAGAATGGAAACGGATAGGCCACGTGCCCCGTAAGTATTCGGACAAGATCTGGAATGAATTCAAGACTGCCTGCAACCATTATTTTGACCGGTTTCATGCTCTTAAAAACAAGGCACACAAGACGGAGGGGGAGAATTTTGAAAAGAAGAACGCCAGTCTTGAAAAACTCCGGGCCTATGAATTGACCGGTGACAATAAAAAGGACCTTGAGGCCATAAAGGCAGTTATTGAAGAGTGGAAAACCTATGGCAGGGTGCCGTTCAACAAAAAAAGTATCAATGCAAAATTTAACAAAATCCTGGATGCCCTGTTTAGAAAATTAAATGTGAGCAGGCAGGAATCCGAGTTGTTGAAATACGGCAATAAGATACATCAATTGGCCAAATCCGAGAATGAGGGAGCCATTCATGACGAACGGATTTTTATACGGCGGAAGATCGATGAAAGTAAAAACGAGGTTCGGCAGTTGGAGAATAACCTTCAGTTTTTCTCGGATGCCTCTGAAGACAGTCCGCTGGTAAAGGAAGTGGTGCAGAATATTGACCGCCATAAGGAAGCCCTCGCTACCTGGAAGGCGAAGTTAAAGAAACTGAACATCATGGAAAACCACCTCAGCAGAGAAGACGATGAAAACGGCGCTGATGAAGCCAAAAGTTCGGAGGAAGAATAAGCGGCAATAGATAAATAAAATTATTCTAAGCCCTGTAACACACAGAGGTAAAGACCTGAAGGAGGTTGTTTCCAAAATATCGGCCCGGGAGTTGGAAAAGCCGGAAATCCCGGAGGCATAAAAAGATTACTTAAGGGGGAAGAGCCACTAAAGTATGCTCTTGATGTTCTTTGGTTTTCACTTCGATAAGGGAAGCATGGATATTACCAAAGACGATGTAGGCGGCATTCAATTCCGCCCGTATTTTTCCAATGGTTATTCTTACACTTAGCAGAACCAGACCATAAATTGCTTTAAATTTTTCTATTCAAGAGATGGGCTGAATCCATTTCTTTGCAAGAGGTCGGAAAGACCAAAAAAAAAGCAGTCCCAATTGCCGGAAGTATCAGGTATGGATAAAGTCAGGGCAATTCTCGCATCGCTGTCAAAACTTAAGCACAAGACCCTTTTAGGCATTATATATGCCGGCGGACTCCGAATCGGGGAGACAAATAAAAAATTTCTTGAAAGTTTACCCGCCTCTGGCGGGCGACTATCCCTGCCTACCGGCCTTTAGGCAGGCCCGAGGCAAGCCATAGGGGTATTTCGCCGGTAAGTGCTAAGCAGATATTGCTGCCAATTATTTTTTGGGTGGTTCAATTTCATAGATTTTCCTTTTCGACTAAAACAGAAGATTGGGCCTTCTTTGCAACATACTTCGGCGGATTTTTAGGTACTATTTTATCTTTATTAAATTTAGCTGTTATTATTTACTTGGCAACAGTAATCCGCGCGATTCAAAAACAAGAAGATAATTCAGCAAAAAAATATGATACGCTCACGGGACTTCACAAGGAATGGAATGGGGAACAAGTTTATCGTTCTCGTGACGTAGCATTTACATACTTACTAAAAAATCCGGGAATTAACCTAAAAGAAATTAGCGAAAAAGCAGACCGGCCTAACGAATTAGCCCACGTTTGGATTGTAATAGGTTTCTTTGAAAGATTACAGGCACTAATTCTCTATGAAATTGTTCTAAAAGAAATCGCAATTGAATTATTTGGAGCAATATTTGTTTGGTGGGACGAATTTTTGTTTAAAGAAAACATTCCAAAAGAATGGCCAAATTCCAAAAGAATAGATGACTTACGCAACGTCATAATTGAGCTGGTCGACGAGGAAACTATTAAATATTGGAAAGAATATGCGCACACTTATAACAAGGGCGAATAGAAAAACGTGCTACAATAACCACCTATAAACAATACGGGCTCCGGGCTTAAACGAAAGGTTTGTGTATTTTTAGGAAGTCCGCAAAATCTTTTGGATTTTGCTTTAGACAGGAAAAGAAAAAACAAAACAAAAAGATTTAGCTATGTGCGTAGCGGAAAGTAAACGCTAGTTTGCTCCCGTACTGTTCATAGCTAAACCGTTAGGTGCCATTTTAAAAGAAAACAGCTTATGGGAAAATTTATAATTACTTCTGCAATTTCAATTATTTGTTTAACCAATCCCGTCTTGGGACAAAACTTTTCAGTTACCGAAACGAGTTTTAAAAGTGATTCGCTTACACTCTTTGCTGACATTTACACCCCAAATAAGGCAAATAAGAAGATTGGAATAGCACTAATTCAAGGCTCGGGGAATAGCGATAGAACAAATTTATGGTCCAAAGCCTTCGCTGAAGTTCTTGCTAAAAATGGTTATTACGTTTTACTTCCTGATAAAAGAGGGTGTGGAAAATCTGAAGGTAGTTGGAAAAATTCATCTTTTCTTGACCTTTCGACTGACGCCATTTCATCAGTTCATCACTTAAAAAATTTAATGAAACTTGACGTTGTTGGAGTAATGGGATTAAGTCAAGGTGGCTTTATAGCACCAATTGCCGCAGGCAAAGACACAACAATAAAATTTGTGATTGACGTTGTTGGAGCAGCGGTAACACTTGAAGAACAAATAATACATGAAGTAACAAGCACGGCAAGAAAGGAAGGTTTAATCATAGCCCAGCCGTTAGGCACAAGGCAAGAAAAAAATTGCCAGAATTTAACATCTCGCTGAATTTCGTAAATTTATGTTATGAAAAAAAGACAGCGGATATATTTTGACACGTCAGTTTTCGGTGGATATTTCGATAACGAATTTAAGGAATTTACCAAACCACTATTTGAACGAATCAACAATGGCGAATTTAAAGTACTGCTTTCTGCCGTTTTGCAAAGAGAGCTTGAACCCGCACCTGAAAAGATTGTCAACCTTATTACCGATTTGAAAAGCGAATACACGGAATTCCTTGACGAAGATGATGAGGTGGTGGACTTGGCGACCGAATACATAACGGAAGAAGTCGTCGGACAAACAAGCTATGCGGACTGTCTGCATATTGCACTTGCAACAATAAATCGAGCCGATTTGCTCGTCAGTTGGAATTTCATGCATATCGTAAACATAGAGCGGATACGTGGCTACAATTCCATCAACATAAAAAATGGATATAAACAATTGGAAATCCGCTCACCAAGAGATTTAATGCATTATGGAAACTAAAACAAAAAAAGGATTTGATGCAGTCAAATTTGCGAGGGAGCAAAAAGACAAATTGAGCGCTGAATTAGCGAAAATGACTAAAGAAGAAATTATTGCTTATTTCAAAAAAATCCGATTAGAAAGCCGAATAAAGCCCAGTGCCTAATAACATTGTATAAAAAAAATTGGGCGAGCAATCGCTAAACCCAAAGGTGGGGGCGTATTTGCAAAATCGCCAAATATTTTGATTTGGCTTTTAGAAAAATAAGGTTAAAACAAAATGCAAAAGATTTGGCTTGTGCTTAAACGGTGAGGATATCGCTTACCGCCTGCCCTACTCGACTACCAACCGTTGGCAACAAGCTAAAAAAAATACCGTTTTGGGAATTTTTCACTATCTTTGTACCAAAAGAGTATAGTGAGAGTGATTGCAAAAAGAACACTGCGGGAATATTGGGAGAAAAATCCAGAAACAGGGCAACAATTATCGGCATGGTACCGAGAAGCATTGAAAACGGATTGGGAAACCCCAAACGAAATCAAAGAGCAGTACAAATCTGCAAGCATCCTCAAAAATAGTCGCGTAGTATTCAATATTTGCGGGAACAAATACCGTTTGGTCGTGGAAATAAATTTTCCGAGAAAATGGGTATTTATCCGATTTGTCGGAACTCACAGGGAATATGAAAAAATTGACGTAAACAACATTTGATATGGACATAAAAGCAATAAAATCCGAAGAAGATTACGACCGAGCATTAGCAAGGCTAGAAACAATATTCCATGCTGAAACGGACACGCCCGAAGGAGACGAGGCGGAAGTGCTGTCCATTTTAATCGAAAAGTATGAAGACGAACACTATCCAATTGGAATGCCCGATCCCATAGAGGCCATTAAATTCCGTATGGAACAAATGGGAATGAAACAGAAGGACCTGGCGGAAGTCGTTGGATTTACAAGCCGGGTAAGTGAAATCCTGAACAAAAAACGTAAACTGACATTGAACATGATCAGAAAATTAAGTGCTACTCTTCAAATCCCGACAGAAGTTCTGGTTCAAGACTACTAGCGGAAAAGCCAGTTGCCAACAATGGATGCTATAATTCAGTGCTAGTTTATTACAAAAGGAAAATTCCTATTTTAACAAGCTCTATGCCGGATCGAAAAATCCTATCGCCCGCCCAAAAGGTCGGGCAGGTATTTCCCGCGCCATAATCATAGCTCTACCGTTGTAGAGCATTCCCCACATAAAAGAACTCTATTAATTTCTTAGCCTAACGAACCCACCACCCGGACTAATTTTGTAATTTTAGATCAGCTCTTTGCAAGGCCGATTTTTAACTGGTGCATTTTAAAGCCCGAGACGCATTCTGGTCGAAATGTAAGGGTCCTCCGCATTTGACTGAACCGGGCCGGTTTGTCCTACCTAGGGGGATTGGTATGAATCCGGTGAAGGGTTGTTAAGGTCGTTTCCTATGCAAAAGTCGATGTGTTCTGGCGCGTTGAGGAGTTCGTTTTGCCCTTGGGGAGTGTATTTCCTTGGAATCAGTCCTCTCGTTTATAAAAAATCTCCATTTTGGGCAATAGCAGTTCATTACAACTATTGCGCCGTTCAACCCTGGGGACGTATATTTTGTTTTTCCAGTTTCTTGATCCAATGTTTTGGCGGTGCACGACAAATTTACCATTTGCTATTTTGTCCTAAAACCCATTTTGCCGGCTACCGGTTTTAAAGAGAATGATTCTTTATATCTTGAGGGTAATGACCTAACTAAATCCGATGAGAAGAATAGTTTATTATGTGGCTGTTTCAATAGATGGTTTCATAGCAGGCAGGGATGGGGATATCAGTGCATTCGAACCTCAGGGCAAGAGCACGGGCGTGAAAAAATACCTCCGAGATCTGGAGGATTTTGATACGGTTATTATGGGGAGAAAAACCTACGAATTTGGCTATAGATTTGGTATGGAACCAGGTCAGCCAGCCTACCCTCACATGGCACATTACATCTTTTCGAATTCCCTTCAATTTGAGAGTCCTAACGAAAAAGTGCATGTTGAAAAATTGGAAATTACCAGGATAGGGGAACTACAGAGACAGCAGGGAGCTGATATCTATCTATGTGGTGGCGGAGATTTTGCGGGATGGCTTCTCGAAAATAACAGGATCGACATTCTCAAAATAAAACTAAATCCGATAATTCTGGGCACTGGAATTCGTCTGTTTGGATCTTCAAAAAAAAATTGTCAACTGACCTTGCAGAAAAATGAAAAATTTGACTATGGGCTCCAAATCATTACCTATTCCATTCATACATAATGAATTCCGGATATAGCAGTGGGTAACATATATTCAAATCAGGGATACAACTACCTTTTTTCCCTTGATCACTGAATTTATTCGGGATGAAATTTTACTTTTATAGTCTCGGAATTCCGTATGGGTAAAAACGTTATCGTAATAGGTGGGGGCATTGTAGGACTTAGTTGTGCCTACTATCTGATGAAGGAAGGGCACAGAGTAACATTGATTGACAAATCTGATATGTCTGCCGGTGCTTCCTATGTAAATGCCGGTTACCTTACTCCAAGCCATATTATCCCCCTGGCCGCTCCCGGGATGATGGCAAAAGGCATTAAATGGATGTTCAACAGTAGCAGTCCATTTTATATGAAGCCCAAACTGGAAAAAGACTTTATAAATTGGGCCTGGCACTTTAATACCTCTTCTACCAGTGCCAATGTAGAAAAGGCCATTCCACTCATTAAAGATATCAACCTGCTTAGCAAAGAGTTATATACAGACATGCACCAGTCGGGCGAAATGGGTGACTTTCAGTTAGAGAAGAAAGGTTTGTTGATGATTTATAAGAATCCTAAAGTTGGGAATCACGAAAGGGATGTTATGAACAGGGCCATCGACATGGGATTGGAAGCAAGAGAACTGTCTCTTGCAGAATTGGGGCAACTGCAGCCCAACTTAAGCAAGGATATACAAGGGGCTTTTCATTATGAATGCGATGCACATACCACTCCGGAAGAGATCATGAAAAAATTGATCGATTATCTCCGGGGTCACGGGGTTACTATAAAACCCAATGAAGAGGTGGTAGATTTTAGTATAAAAGGCACCACTCTTGACGGAGTAACAACAGACAATGGCATTTACAAGGCGGATGATGTTGTCATTGCGGCAGGTTCCTGGAGTCAAAACCTCTCGAAAAAATTAAGGTTGAACATAAGTGTACAAGCGGGCAAAGGGTACAGGATCAATGTTAGCAGGCCCACCCCGGTAAAACTTCCGGCGGTTTTGATGGAGGCCAAGGTCGCTGTCACCCCTATGCGTGGTTTTACCCGCTTCGCCGGTACTATGGAACTATCCGGGATCAATCATAAAATTCGGGTAGAGCGGGTGCGTGCCATCGCCAGGGCGGCAGGCAACTATTACGACGGACTGGAGATCAATGAACAGGAAATAGCCGATGCCCGGTGCGGATTGCGACCGGTTTCCCCGGATGGCTTGCCGTATATTGGAAGAACTTCAAAATTCACTAACCTGTATATTGCTACAGGACACGCCATGATGGGCTGGAGCCTGGGACCGGCAACGGGCAAACTGATCTCGGAAATAATATCCAATAAAAAACCGTCCATGAGTTTGGACGGTTTTAATCCCGAAAGAAAATTTTAAATTATAACCGCTTTACCTTTACATTCCGGAACCAAACCCCGGCCCCGTGGTCCTGCAGTGCCAGATAACCGCTGTCGGCCTTGCCATAATCCGGGTAATCGTTCCATTTTCCACTATTCCTTTTTGTCTTCCAATCCTCGGAATTTTTATCAAACTCCACAATTTTTTCGCCATTTAGCCAGTGTTCCACTTTCCCTTTATTCTGTATAATTTTGGCGGAGTTCCACTCGCCCACCGGTTTCAAAGCTTTTTTGTCATTGGCTACATGCATTGCATAATTAGCACCGGCAAGCTGCCAATCTTCAAGAGGTTCTTCAAATCCCTCATCATCCAAAACCTGGTATTCCGGCCCGGTCTGATAGGGGGAATGGTAAATAGTATCCTCAACCACATGATAGAAGATACCACTGTTACCGCCTTTGCTGATTTTCCATTCCAGGCTCAATTCAAAATTGTCGTACTCTTCCCTGGAGATAATATCACCTCCTACGTCCCCGGCCTCACCAAAACACTCAATGATACCATCTTTAACAGACCAGTTACCTGGCAGGGAATCCTGATTATATCCTCGCCAATCCGAAGCATCCATTAGGGAAACCCATTCGTTTTCCTTATTTTCCATTTCCTCTGTAACTTCCTTTTTTTCTTCAGTTTTCTTTTCCTCCTTGCAGGAGGTCAGTGCCAAAATCAAAACAAATGCGGGAATTAAATTTTTCATTTTCCTTTAATTTTTAGATTCTTTAATTGGATGGCCTAAATATATCCATTTTAACTTAATATTATTTTGTATTTGTCCGAAATATCTCGAATGACCTGTGAGATGTACATGTGCAATCCTGAAATTTAACGTTATTCCTAAAGGTTGAGCAGATTAATAATTGTAAATTTGTTTAATTTTTACGTGTAAAGAATGGACAATATAAAAAAATCCTTCAGTATAAAGGATCTGGAAAATCTTTCCGGGATAAAGGCACATACCATACGCATATGGGAAAAACGCTATAATTTACTGTCCCCTGACAGAACAACTACAAATATAAGGACCTACAACCTTTCTAGTCTTCAGAAACTGTTGAATATTACACTGCTGTATAATTACGGCTATAAGATCTCCAAAATTGCCAAAATTCCGGAAAAAGACATTCCTGTTGCCGTAAAGGAAATAGTGGCAAGAAACAGTGAGGAAAATCAGGCTGTGAACACCTTAAAAATGGCCATGATAAATTTTGACCAGGCGCTGTTTCAAAAAACCTATGATAAGCTTCTGGATAAACATTCTTTCAGTGCTATTTTCTGGGAGGTGTTTATTCCCCTGCTCACAGAATTGGGCCTCCTTTGGCAAACCGATACCATAAGTCCGGCTCATGAACATTTTATAACCAACCTGATAAAGCAAAAAATTTATAACGCTTCGGAAAGGCTTCAGGCCAGTGAGCCGGTAATAAAGGACAAGGTATTTGTACTCTTTCTGCCCGAAAATGAAATTCACGAAATAGGTTTATTGTTTGTGAATTATGAAATTCTTCGGAAAGGGTATAGAACCGTTTACTTAGGACAGACCATGCCCCTGGAAAATCTGATGGATATTCGTGATTACTTCGGGAATATCTATTTCCTGTCGTACTTTACAGTGGCACCCACTAAAGATCAATTGGAAAAATATATAAGCAGTTTTAATACAAAAATTGGAAAGTCCGGTATCTCGAAACTTTGGATTTTGGGACAACAGACCAGGTATCTCAGCCCCGGCAGTTTACCGTCCAATATTCGTACCTTCGAATCAATCGAAGAGTTAACCGGTGAACTTTGATGTCATGGAGACCATTAGTACAAAGAACAAGGTAATTGTAATTGGTTCCGGGTTTTCGGCACTATCCGCTTCCTGCTATCTGGCAAAACAAGGGTATCGGGTGGTCGTTTTAGAGAAAAATGCGACCATTGGAGGAAGAGCAAGGCAGCTCATCAAAGAGGGGTATACCTTCGATATTGGCCCAAGCTGGTACTGGATGCCCGATATTTTTGAACGTTTTTTCAGCGATTTTGGCAAAAAACCATCCGATTACTACCAATTGGAAAAGTTAAGTCCGGCGTACAAAATATTCTTTTCCGATGATGTCATTACGATCGGGGATCGCATGTCTAAAATATGTGCGGAATTTGAGCGGATAGAAGAAGGGAGTTCGGTTATGCTGAAGAAATTCATCGCAAAGGCTAAAAAAAATTATGAGGTAGCGATCGGGGAAATTGTATATCGCCCGGGCCTTTCCCCGTTGGAACTCATTACCCGGGAAACCATTATGCGTTTGGATCAATTTTTTGGTACTATAAAATCTGAAGTCCAAAGACAATTCAAAAACCCCAAGCTTATTGCCACTTTAGAATTTCCGGTGTTGTTTTTAGGAGCAAAGCCTGCAGATACGCCCGCTTTTTACAGTTTTATGAATTTTGCCGATTTCGGACTAGGGACCTGGCACCCCAAAGGGGGGATGTATCAAATTATCGAAGCAATGAGAAGTTTGTCCGAAGAACTGGGAGTTACCATACATACGAACACGACTGTTAATAAAATACTGGTAGATAAAGGGAGGGCCACGGGCGTTATGGCAAATGACAAAAGGATGATGGCCAGCCATGTACTGAGCGGGGCAGATTATCACCATTCCGAAACGCTACTGGACAGTAGTCAAAGGCAATATTCCGAAACCTATTGGAAGCGAAAAACCTTTGCCCCCTCCTCCCTCCTTTTTTACGTTGGTTTTAATAAGAAATTGAAGAACGTTGGACACCACAACCTGTTTTTTGATACGGACTTTGACCTCCACGCCTCTGAGATCTATGATAGTCCCAAATGGCCTACAAAACCATTGTTTTATGCTAATTTCCCTTCGGTGACGGATAATACCATGTCTCCGGCAGGTTGCGAAACAGGTTTTTTTCTGATTCCAATTGCGCCGGGCCTGGAGGACACCCCTGAACTCCGGCAACAATATTTTGATATTGTCTTCCAGAGATTTCAGGATTTAACCCGGCAAAGTGTTTTGAAACATATCGTATTTAAGGAATCCTTTTGTGTAAAAGACTTTATAGAACAATACAATTCCTATAAGGGCAACGCCTATGGCATGGCGAACACTTTATCACAAACCGCATTTCTCAGGCCCGGATTGCGGAGCAAAAAGGTGAAGAATTTATTTTTTACGGGGCAGTTGACCGTTCCGGGGCCTGGGGTACCACCCGCTTTGATCTCCGGTAAACTGGTATCCGATTTAATAATAAAGTATACCTAACATTCAATTTAAGAAGTGATTTAAACTTTTTGAATTGAAGCGAAAATTGATGGTTTTGTGCCCAGGTGAAGGCTTTTTTGAGCTGCATAGCCGGGCTACGGAGCAAGAAAGAGACAAAATATGGGCGTAAAACGCAATTTTTTAGCCGATTTGTAAAAGTTTAAATCACTTCTAAGGATGAAATCTATTTTCGACATTGTTTCCTATAATTGCAGTAAGTTGGTCACTGAATCTTATAGTACCTCCTTTAGCCTGGCCACCAGAATGTTGTCTCCTAAAATCAGGCAGGACATTTACAACATTTATGGCTTTGTCCGATTCGCCGATGAGATCGTAGATTCTTTTCATGATTATGAAAAAGAGGACCTGTTCAATAAATTCGAAGAGGATCTTAAAAATACTTTGAAACAAAGAATTAGCCTTAATCCCATCTTAAATTCATTTCAGCACACATATCACCAATACAACATCCCGAATCACCTGGTAGGCGCCTTCATGAAAAGTATGCGGATGGATTTGAGTAAAAATGTGTATGCCTCGGAAAAGGAATTCAAAGAATACGTTTATGGATCGGCAGATGTTGTGGGCCTTATGTGCCTGCGTGTATTTGTAAAAGGGAATGAATTACAATATGAGAACCTTAAGGAATCGGCAATGGCGTTGGGATCTGCTTTTCAGAAAGTGAATTTTTTAAGGGATCTCAAAGCCGACTACGAAGGCCTCAATCGCTCTTATTTTCCCAATACCAATCTTTTGGAATTGGATGAAGCTTCTAAATCCAGAATAGTTGAAGAGATAGAGAGCGATTTCAAATGTGGGTACAAAGGTATTATAAGACTACCCAATGAGGCTAAATTTGGGGTGTATACAGCCTACAAATATTATTATAAATTGTTGCAGAAATTACAAAAAACGCCTTCCAGGGAAATCAAGAATGTCCGGGTGAGGGTCTCTAACTATCAAAAATTTGGACTATTGGCAAAATCATACGTAAATTATAAATTAAATTTAGTGTGATTCCGGTCCAAAATTCAAGGCTTTAGGTTTAGAAAGATCATTAACCATTAACTCAATTATTTAATTTAGCATTTGATGAAACCCATGATTTGGATCTTGATTTTTTTAACGACGTTTTGCTTTATGGAATTCATGGCATGGTTTACCCATAAGTATATTATGCACGGGTTCCTTTGGAAACTGCATAAAGATCATCATAAAAAGGATCACGACTCCTGGTTTGAGAGGAATGACGCCTTTTTTATCTTTTATGCGGTGGTGAGCATGACCTTTTTCTACCTGGCGGCAAATACGAATTTCTGGTATGGATGGCCTCTGGGTTTTGGGATCATGGCTTATGGGGCCGCCTATTTCGTGGTGCACGATATTTTCATTCACCAGCGCTTCAAGATATTCAGGACTGCGAACAACTGGTATGCCAAGGGGGTGAGAAGAGCGCATAAAATACATCACAAGCACCTTGGAAAGGAAGAGGGGGAGTGTTTCGGGATGCTTTTTATTCCCTTTAAATACTTCAAAAAATAGGGCTTAATTACAAACCAAAATCCCTATAAAGGCTATTCCCTTAGGATGTTATCCAGAAAAGCACGGGTCTCACTACTATTCCAATTGGCGGCACCCACCTCCGCCATAACGATTTTTCCCTTCCTATCCAGGATAAAGGTCGTAGGCAGACTGGTATTATACAATATCTTTGGCGTAAGGCCGCCTTCAAAATAGACGGGCAGTTCATATCCCTTTTTATTCAAAAAACCGGAGACTTTATCCTTCTGGTCCCGTGCAACAAATAAAAAAGTCACCCTGTCGCCATAGTCGGAATATAATTTCTGAAGATCGGGCATTTCCGCGACGCAAGGAGGGCACCAGCTTGCCCAAAAGTTAATGAAGATAACGTTTCCCTTTTTTTCATTTAAATTGAGCACCTTCCCCTGCATGTCCTTCAAATTCCAATTGTAGTTCACCAATGCCTCCCGTTCTCTTTCAATGACCGGGGTTGGATTAAATGAAAATAGCCTGTTTATATAGACCTTAGCGTAAAAACCCAATGGTGTGAAAAGAAAAAGTATCAAAAAGAAGACAATGGCAAGGTTTATAAGATATGCGCTTTTCAACTTCATTTTGCTATTATTAACCGCTCCAGTAGTCGATATATATTCTCATTATCCCAATCGCCAATCCCATCCTCTCTCACTACTATGAAACCTTCTTTGTCGATAATGTAAGTTGCCGGCGGTTTCATTACCCGGACTGCCGTGCTATCCCCAATAATTAAATAGGTCACCGGGAAAGAGAAATCCTTTTCCTCCATAAATTCATGGACCGGCGGTCGTTCTTCATTCGTTATGAAATAGAAGTCTACCTTATCACCGTATTTTTCGTAAAGTTTCTGAATTCCCTTAAGTTCCGATGAACTTTGGAGCTCCCAGGATGCCCAAAAGTTCATAAAGACGACCCTCCCTTTAGATTTTTCAAAATTAAAGATGTCCCAGTTGGCGTCCTTCAATCTCCAGTTGTAGTCTGTTATTTGTTTGCGATCCGCAGTTTCAATAACGCCCGGTTCGGATGCAAATATGCGCATCAGCCAGATCTTTCCATATTCCCCAAGAGGGGTCACAAAAAAAGAGAGAACAAAAGCAATCAGTAAAATATTAAGAACAGTTTTTTTACTTATTCTCATGTATAGGGCTTTGCTCAAAACTAAAAAACTCCCAAGGAATATCGAGAGTTTTTATGTACAATTACGTCCATTGGTTTCTCCGAGTCTGTGGAAGGCCTTTACCCGCCAAATGGTGCGCTTATGATCCGGTTGTGCTCCATGACCAAAAATTCGTTTGTATTCAGAAGGCTTGCGGCAGTTTCCTCATTACGTTCAGAAAGATCAATACTTGTAAGTTCCACTTTCTCTTTGAACAAACTAAGCTGCATTCTCTTTCTTAATCACATTAAGCGCGGAGCCTTCCCGGAACCATGTGATCTGCGGTTTATTGTAGGTGTGATTTGCCTTAATCTCGTCTTTGCTACCATCGGCGTGTACTACCTCAATAGTTAGTGCTTTATCGGGCGCAAAATCTTTAATATCCGTAAAATTGAATGTGTCCTCCTCCTGAATAAGATCATAATCCGCTTCATTGGCAAATGTCAAGGCCAGCATGCCCTGTTTTTTCAGATTGGTCTCGTGAATACGGGCAAAGGATTTTACCAAGACGGCCGCCACTCCAAGATGCCTGGGTTGCATTGCTGCGTGTTCCCTTGAGGAACCTTCTCCATAATTGTGATCCCCCACAACGATAGTCTTGATGCCTTTTGCTTTATATGCCCTTTGCGTATCCGGAACCCCTCCGTATTCTCCCGTTAATTGATTCTTTACAAAATTCGTCTTCTTGTTGAAGGCATTCACCGCTCCGATAAGTGTATTGTTGGCAATATTGTCCAGGTGCCCCCTGTATTTAAGCCATGGTCCCGCCATTGAAATATGATCCGTGGTACATTTTCCAAAGGCCTTTATCAATAACCTAGCCCCCTGCATGCTTTCAGAGGTTATAGGTTCAAAAGGTTGCAATAACTGTAACCGTTCCGAATCTTTAGCCACTTTTACTTCAACACTACTGCCATTTTCCGTTGGGGGCAGAAAACCGGCATCTTCCACCTCAAATCCTTTAGGGGGAAGTTCTATTCCCCTGGGCTCATCCAATTTTACTTCCTGTCCTTCCTCATTGATAAGGGTATCGTTCATTGGGTCAAAGTCCAGCCTTCCGGACAAGGCAATTGCGGCCACCATCTCAGGAGACCCTACAAATGCGTGCGTATTTGGATTACCGTCATTTCTTTTCGAGAAATTACGGTTGAAAGAGTGGACAATTGTATTTTTTTCATCGCCTTTAAGATCGCTTCGGTCCCATTGACCAATACAGGGACCACAAGCATTGGTAAATATCGTGGCGCCCAGATCCTCGAAAGTTTTCAGCAGCCCGTCTCGGGCAGCGGTAAACCGTATCTGTTCCGAACCGGGATTTATCCCAAAATCCGATTTCGGTACTATTTTCTTATCCACCGCCTGTTGGGCTACGGAAGCTGCCCTTGTAAGATCTTCATAAGAAGAGTTGGTACAGGATCCTATCAAGGCCCAATCTACTTTTATCGGCCAGCCGTTCTCTTTTGCTTTTGGGCCCAAAGCTCCCACGGGAGTCGCCAAATCCGGGGTAAACGGACCGTTTAAATGTGGCTTTAAGGTATTCAGATCTATTTCTATTAACTGATCAAAATATTGATCGGGATCGGCGTAGACTTCAGGATCGGCAGTTAAATGTTCCCTGACTTCATTAGCTGCATCGGCAATATCGCTTCTATCCGTAGCTCTCAGATAGCGCTCCATGGAGTCGTCATATCCGAAGGTCGAGGTCGTAGCTCCTATCTCAGCCCCCATGTTACAAATAGTTCCTTTGCCCGTGCAGGATAAATTCTTTGCTCCTTCTCCAAAGTATTCAACAATGGCGCCAGTACCCCCTTTTACGGTTAAAATACCAGCCACTTTTAAGATAACATCCTTGGCGGATGTCCACCCGGAGATCTTCCCTAAAAGTTTTACTCCGATCAATTTTGGAAATTTCAGTTCCCATGCCATTCCGGCCATTACATCTACCGCATCGGCACCACCTACTCCAATGGCCACCATTCCGAGACCGCCGGCATTCACCGTATGGGAATCCGTGCCGATCATCATTCCACCGGGAAATGCATAATTCTCTAAAACAACCTGGTGAATAATACCTGCTCCCGGCTTCCAGAAACCAAGGCCGTACTTATTGGATACAGATTCTAAAAAGTCAAAGACTTCGGCACTGGCAGTATTTGCCCTGGGCAAATCCGTTGCGGCACCGCTTTTGGCCTGGATCAAATGGTCACAGTGGGTGGTGGTTGGGACGGCCACTTTTGGTTTTCCCGCTTGCATAAACTGCAGCAGTGCCATCTGAGCGGTTGCATCCTGAAGGGCAATTCTGTCCGGGGCAAAATCCACATAGTCTTTCCCCCTTACAAATGCCTTGGTGGGATTACCTTCCCATAGGTGGGTGTACAGGATCTTCTCCGAAAGCGTAAGGGGCTTACCAACCAGGTCACGTGCAATGTTAACCCGATCTGCAAAGGTTGCATACACGCCTTTAATCATGTCTATATCAAATGCCATTGGTACATCTTTTTTCGATTGTCACTATTCTGCAAAATTACTAAAATCCAAGGGGCAAAAGAAATTTTTAGAGCATGATTCGCACAATTTTAAAAGATTGCCCGGGCCCCTTATTTTTCAACTCTGAACACTTTCAGGAAAATGGGAAATCTGATTGTTTTAAGTCCCTTTTCCGGCCAATGGGAGGCTAGGCTTTTTATAAGTGGCCCTACAGGGGTTATTCCTGCATTCTTGTCCCTATAATTTTGCACACTGGACCACGAATTGAGATATCCCTCCAACTGGTTCAGGTCCCAATTTAGCGATATATTTAAATCCTTTCTTTCAACGATCAGATCAAAGTTCAGCTTAACGGAGGAATAGGCATCGTCGACGTATTTTCGCTCCTGGTCCCAGTAGGGTCCAATTACGTCATTGTAGTAGCTACTGATGAGATGATCTATGGTTTTGTCAATTTTCAGCAGACCGTAGCCCCAAATAGCAAGGACACAGTTATTCCTCGCTATTCTTTTTATTTCCCGATTAAACCGGGCAATATCAAACCAATGGATGGCCTGTGCCACCGTAATTAAATTGAACTGGTTTTCCGCAAAACTTGTGTTTTCTGCTCTTTCTGCCCTATAAAAGATGTTATCTTTCCTGGCTGCATTGCTGAGCTGGCTCTCGCTGATATCTGTTGCGTGGACAGTTTTGAAATACCCGGATAATACCAGGGCTACCTGCCCGCTGCCCGTTCCGCTGTCCAATGCACAGTCGCTGGCTGTAACAAATTGCAGTATCTCCTTGTAAAGTGCCTCAGGATATTGGGGGCGGAACTTTTTGTATGTTAAGGCCTGTTTTGAAAATCTATCCTTTGGATTTTTCATTCCACCGTTGGCTTCCAAAGGTGTTTATTTTTTATAAATGGCGCCAGTGGCAAAATCAACAATAGTACCCGGAAGGAATAAAATAATATCTGCGATAAGCCAACCTACCCTGACCTTGCGTTGTGATTCCCCATCTCCGGGTTTCCTCTTTTGACTGGCTGTAATAGGCCCTCCCAGAATTGTTGCGCAACTCATAAGAACGGATATCGGTAGTACTATTAAAAGTTTTTTGAAATTTCTTAGCATATGGGTTTACATCAGTTTGTTAACAATATCTTCCTCGCTGATACCTTCAGCTTCCGCTTTGTAGTTTTTGATGATCCTATGTCTTAGGATCCCCATGGCCACGGCCTGAACATCCTCAATATCGGGCGAGTATTTCCCATTAATTGCCGCATGGGCTTTTGCCCCCATTATGAGGTTCTGGGAAGCCCTGGGACCGGCTCCCCAATCTAAATATTGCCTTACATACTCATTGGACGATTCCAGGCCAGGGCGCGTACTGTTTACCAGTTTTACGGCATACTCCACCACATTGTCCGGAACAGGGATTCTCCGTACAAGATGCTGTACCGCAAGAATTTCCTGTGCGTTGAAAAGGCTGTTTACCTCGGGGATCTCATCATTAGTAGTAGTTTTCACTACCTGCATTTCTTCCTCTACGGAAGGGTATTTTAGTTCTATCGCAAACATAAAACGGTCCAGTTGAGCTTCCGGTAAGGGGTATGTGCCTTCCTGCTCTATGGGATTCTGAGTAGCCAAAACAAAATACGGAAGTTCTAATTTGTATTGGTTACCGGTGATGGTAACGGTGCGCTCCTGCATGGCTTCAAGCAAGGCTGCCTGTGTTTTAGGCGGTGTCCTGTTAATTTCGTCGGCCAATATAATATTGGCGAAAACAGGCCCCTTTATAAATTTGAAATTTCTGTTTTGATCCAACACCTCACTTCCAAGAATATCACTGGGCATAAGGTCCGGGGTAAATTGTATCCGCTTAAAATCCAGGCCCAGTGTCCTGGCTATGGTATTGACCATTAGCGTTTTGGCAAGTCCCGGAACGCCTATAAGCAATGAGTGGCCCCCGGTATAAATAGAAAGCAGTATCTGGTCTATAACTTTGTGTTGCCCCACGATCACTTTAGCTATTTCCTGCTTCAGTGCCTTGTGTTTTTCCACTAAGTTTTTGATTGCTGCAACGTCTGACATTCATTTATTCCTTTACCCAATTGTTTTCAAAATTGCAGTCTTTGTTGTCGCCATTCACACTTATATAGGTGTCCTCAATATGCTCTTCCATCCATTCCTGAATGGCCTTGAATTGTTTTTCTCTTTTGGCAAGTTCCTGGATCTTCAGATAATCTTTGGCAAAGTCAGCCTCATGTTCATCATATCGGTTGGTCACCTTTAGTATTTTAAATTTGGGCGTGCCGCCACGTTCATCTTGTTCCAGGAGAGGGTAAGAAATTTCATTGTCTTTAAGGTTCCGGACCTGGTTGTAGAGCGAAGGATCCATTTTGGTAAGTTCAAAACGGGAATCCAGGGTCACCGGATTTCGAAGCAATCCCCCATCAAATTTTGTTTCCTTCTCATCGGAAAAATTCAGCGCCGCTTCCGCAAAGGTATATTTCCCTTCCTGAATGTGCTGCCGGATGGTATCCAGTTCCTGTTTTGCGGCCTCCATGGAAGCTTCGGGAATTTCCGGAATTAACAATATATGACGTACATCTCGTTCCTGCCCTCTGACCTTTTCAACGTATAAAAGGTGATATCCGAAAATGGTTTCAAAAGGTTCGGATATTTCGCCTTCCTGCAAGCTAAAGGCGGCATCCTTAAATTCCTTAACATATCCGGATTGCCTTGTAACACTGCCTATGGCACCCCCCTGGGATTTAGAACCCGGATCCTTTGAATACAGAATGGCCTTCACACTAAAACTGGCGTCATTATCCTCTACGTCTGCCTTTATTTCGTTTAACTTATCTATGATCTTCTGTTTCTCCCCCTCCGGTATTTTAGGTTCCTTAACAATCTGGGATATCTCTAATTCCGCTCCGAAAACCGGGCGCTCATCCTCTGGAATTCTGAAAAAAAACTGCCGTACTTCTTCCGGGGTCACCTCTATTTCCCCTACAATTTTCTGCTGCATCTTCTCAGAAAGCATTCTGAGTTTATTAATATTATATAGTTCTTCCCTAAAATCCTCAACGGTTTCCTTCTTGTAGAACTGCAACACCTTTGCCATAGATCCCACCTGTTGCACCAATTGCTGAAGTTGCCTGTCGCTTGTCGCATTAACCTCATCATCCGAAACCAGGATACTGTCCTGAACAGCCTGATGAGCATATAACCGGTCTTCCATAAGTTTGCCCAAAAGATTGCAGTGGGTTATATCTTCAGCAGAAGCGCCCTGACTTTGAATATCGATAAGGGCCTTTTCCACATCCGAATCCAATATTACATGGTCCCCGACCACCGCGGCTATTCCATCGAGTTTTACCCTGCTAAAATTATTGGTAGTGTCTTTTCTGATAGTCTCATTGGCAACAACAAGTGTTTCCGGCGGTTCAATCTGCGTATCGGGAATAGAGTCTTTCCCCTGGGCCCCGGCCCCAATTGAAACGCCTAGAACGGAAAGGAAAATCAGTGTTTTATTTATTTGGTCCATATACCTCAAATTCATTTTCTTTAGTCGCTTCATCTATGATTTCTGTTTCCAATTTTCTAATAAAATCGAGTTTCCTCCTGTTGAGTAATACTTGTCTGATGGTGGGCTCAATATAGGAGAGCGGAGCAATATCATTCACCCGGCGTACGTCGATCACCTTTGCCAAATATACCCCCATTGAATCCTCCAATTCAAAAAATTGTGATTTTTTTAAGTATCTGTCTTCATTATCGTAGGTCATTGGAGGAATTTCCGCTATAACGCGTGATGTGGGTACCCAAAGGGAATCATTGAAATTTAGTTTTGTGAATTGTACTCCAATGGAATCAAGGTAGGTCATATCCTCCTCATTGAATCGTTTCAATTTTTCTGACACTTCCGTTTTATTCAAAAATTGTTTGGGCAATTCAACAAATCGAAGTTTGACCAGCTTTTCCTTTAGCTTAAAATTTTCTTTTTCCTTATCATAGAAACTTTGTAATTCAGAGGCGATCATTGTGGTATCTTCCGACTGAAGTACCAGTGCTTCCTTATAAGCCCTCGTGTACAGATCTGTACGATAGTCGGCAACCAATTGTTCAAAGTCTGCAAGCTTCTCTTCCGGTAAATTAATCCTGGCCTTCCCCAGCAATAACTGTTTTGTTGCCCAGTTGTTAATGTAATTTGTGACAAACGATGCACTGTCCTGGTCAGATAAATTATCTCCCAGCAACTCCTTTACGTCCTCCTTGTACAGATAGGTATGGCCCACCCTGGCCAGTGGCTCCTTATCCTTATCGTTCTTCCACAAAGAATCACAGGAGAACAAAGAAAAAAATAGGGCCACAATACCTGTAAGGACAATGGTGTTTTTTATCCGTCTTTTAGAAAAATACATTGCGCAAAAATAAGAATTACAGGATGCCGCACAACATTAAGGGCTATTGATTAACACATTTTTAGTGCAGTAAATTTTTTAATTTGTTACATTAGTAAGGCAAACAGTCTATCTGAGATGAAATATACAACTGAAATTATCATAGATCTACCGCGGGCGAAGTTTGTGGAAAAACTGGATAACCCTGAAAATATGAAACACTGGCAAAAGGGTCTTGTCAGTTACAAACAACTTTCGGGAATTCCAGGTCAGGAAGGTGCAAAAATGGAACTGAATTATGATATGGGTAAGCGAAAATTGACGCTGATTGAAACCATTATTAAACGAAATCTACCTTATGAATTTCACGCAACTTATGACGCCAAAGGCGTGCACAACATTCAAAAGAACTATTTTAATGATATTGGCGAAAACACCACAAAATGGATATCGGAAGCGGAATTTGAGTTTTCCGGCTTTCTGATGAAAGCTATGGCTTTTTTAATGCCCGGCGCTTTTAAGAAACTATCGTTAAAATACCCGCAAGACTTTAAGGCCTTTGCCGAAGAAGGCATCTCTGTGGCCAGGTCGTAGGATAATTTAAAACCATGTACTGTGAGTAAAAAAATAAAACTGATCTGGGATTTCAGGGGCCCTGTTGCAAGCGAAACCGCAAGGCACCATGCCGAACATTTAAAGGAATACATTGCAAAGGAGACTCTGGACTTTAATATTATAGGGTACAAGGAATTAAGCAATGCGCATAGTATGGCTTTCATGGTGGTGGAGGAAAACCAAATGGTGCAGGTGCGCGATGCCCTTAAACCACACAGAGGTGAACTTTACGACGTTGGCACCACTTAGAAACCATAAAAACCGATCCTAATTTGAAAATTTATCCGATAGTAGCGTTATGTTCTCTTTCCATGTGGTTTTCGTGCAACGGAAACAGGCAAGATATAAATCCTTTGGAACAGGTACTGGCCTCTGAAAACCCAAATATCAGACGTGTGATGGATAGTGTTGATCAGTTTGAGGTTCAGATACGTTATACCCGGATCGATAGAAGAAAGGACAGCATTTTTTTTACGGATTTTGATTTTCAGGTCGATGAAAAGAATTATTTCTATCCCGCCAGTACCGTAAAATTTCCCATTGCGGTTCTGACCCTGGAGAGGCTAAATGAAATTGATACCCTATCCCTTGAAACCCGGTATTACATAGAAGGTGATTCTGTGGAAAACACCTTCGCAGAAGATATTTCTAAAATATTCTCCGTTAGTGACAATCACGCCAACAATCGTTTACTGGAATTTCTAGGGCAGAATTGGATAAACGATAAACTCAAGGAAAAGGGGATTTCGCCGGTCAGGATTTCTCACAGATTGGGATATCATACCGATGATGTTACTACCAAACCCCTGGTAATTTACCTCAATGACAGTACCACGGCCACTACCGGACCCACCAATAATGCCGAACCGCGCACCCTGGATCTCAATAAAATGAGAAAAGGCACAGGCTTTTACGATAATGATTCCCTGGTGCCTGAACCATTTGATTTCGGTCTTAAGAATTATTACCCCATTAACGCACAACATGCTGTTCTAAAAAGGGTTGTTTTTCCCCAAAAGTTTAAGGAAAGTCAACAGTTTAAATTAAGTGCCGCCCAGAGGGAATTCTTATTGACCGCAATGCACACCCTTCCCAGGGAAGTGGGTTACGATCCTGTTGAATATTATGATGGCTATTGCAAATTCTTTATGTACGGGGACAGTAAAGAAAGTATTCCGGAAAACATTAAAATTTACAATAAAGTAGGGTTCGCATACGGAACGCTGACAGATTGCGCCTATATAAAAGACACAAAGAACCAAGTGGAATTTCTGATAACGGCAACCATTTTGGTAAACAAAGACGGGATCTTCAATGACGATGCCTATGAGTATGACGAAATAGGGATCCCATTTTTGGCTGCCCTGGGCCGGGAATTTTACGAATATGAATTAAGTCGAAAAAGTAACTAAACAACCTGGAATTAGTATATTAAAAATCTCAATAAAAGAGTCAACCTATTTAGGATTGCACCAAACCTTTAACCTTAAAATATATCACAATGGAAAAACTAAGTTTTGACGCATTCACCAAGAAGATCTACATTAAAGCGCCAATAGCAAAACTGTATTGGTGTTGGGGGACAACTGAGGGAATCTGCTCCTGGTTTTTGAGAAAAGCAGTTTATAACGCCCCGGAAGGGGAAACCCGTGGACCGGAAGAGTTTATTCAACCGGGCGACGATTATACCTGGGAATGGCACAATTGGGACGGCCAGGAAAAAGGGGAAGTTCTGCAGGCCAATGGGAAAGATTTCTTTGAAATCTCCTTTGCGGGCGTAAGCAAAGTATCGGTAACTCTTGAAGAAAAGGATAACGCGGTACTGGTTACCTTACGGCAGTCAGAAATTCCCCTGGATGAAGAGAGCAAAATGCAGATTTACAATGGTTGTAGTTGTGGGTGGACATTCTGGCTGGCCAATCTCAAGGCCTGGCTGGAACATGGTATCCTACTTAATGAGACCGAATTTGATCTCACAAACTTACCGCAGGCCGGTCATATTTTTGTGAATATGTAAGGTAATTTAATCATTCCCAGGAGTATCAGTAGTTATGAAAGCCCATAACCTACCTACGGCAGGCAGGTGGGCATTTAATAAAAAATGGCCAATACCAATCGACATAACTAAGGTCTAAGGTAAACCAGGGTGGCCGGTAAAAATTTAATTAGATGAAAAAACTTCTAAAACCGTATTGCATTGTTTTTTATTTTTTAATGTTCCTGGTCTTTTTTTTGGCAGGTTTGTCCTTTGCAAGCGTGATTGATGCAGGAAAGAACCAGGGTCTTGCAGGAGGGGCAATCGTTCTGGGTTGGGGAGTATTGTTCGGCGGTATCGCTTTTATTGTTGCTGTTTTTACCGGATTTCGCATCAGACCGAAAATATTGGTTAAACTCAACTGGGTATTGCTTATAGTACTGCTCATAGCTTATGGCATTGCCCATTTCCGTTATGACAGTATAAAAGATGGTGAAAAACCCTTGCAGGAGATCCCTGCAAAACCAACCTCCCCGGTTGACAATACTACGGCCATGATCACAGATGAGATTCCTGGCAACATATCAGATAACCCAAAACAACAAATTAGAACTTCTATGGGTTTGGGTTTTTTTATTCCCGATTTTTATAAAAGGCAAGTCCTTCATTTTTATGGCGATCTAAACCCTGATAAACCGGTAGACAAGGGCTGGAGTAAGTGGAAGGAAAAAGGGAAGTTACTAATACTCCACTGAGCTACACGCATCAGAACTTTCCCCACGGTTAACCTTCCGAAGGGACGATTCCCAAGTAGCGTCCTAATACCGTGCAAATTAATCCTTCAACTCGGTAAAATGTAACGGGTCCGTCGGCTCGCCATATAAATCGAAGTCAGCGGCTCCAGTAATCTTAATATGAATAAATTCCCCCTGTTTCAAGTAGTACTTGGCGGCATCTACGAGCACCTCATTGTCCACATCGGGGGAATCGAACTCTGTTCTGCCCACAAAATGATTATTTTCCTTTCTGTCAATGATGCACCTAAAAATTTGTCCTATCTTTTCCTGATTAAGTTCCCATGAAATCTGAGACTGCAATTCCATGATCTCGTTCGCCCTTTGTTGTTTTACTTTTTCCGGGACATCATCATCCAATAGATAGGCATGTGTATTTTCCTCATGACTGTATGTAAAACAACCCAGGCGCTCAAAGCGCATTTCCTTCACCCATTCTTTCAATGTTTTGAAGTCTTCTTCGGTTTCGCCGGGATACCCTACAATTAGGGTAGTGCGTATCGCCATGTCGGGAACCGCCTTCCGAAAGTCTTGCAATAATTTGGTGGTTTTTTCCTTCGTTGTACCCCTCCGCATACGCTTCAGGATGTCATCGGCAATATGCTGTAAGGGAATATCAATGTACTTGCAGATCTTTGGTTCTTGTTGCATCACATCCAAAACATCCATCGGAAAACCCGTGGGAAAAGCATAGTGCAGCCGTATCCATTCTAGACCTTCAATCTTCACCAATTCTTTGAGTAATTCCGCCAGGTTTCGTTTCCCGTACAGATCCAATCCGTAATACGTAAGATCCTGTGCGATCAAAATAAGCTCCTTAACCCCTTTGGCGGCCAGTTTCTTGGATTCCGATACCAGGGCTTCAATCGGTTTACTCCTGTGTTTGCCTCTCATCAATGGGATAGCACAAAAAGAACAAGGCCGGTCACAACCCTCCGCTATTTTTAAATAAGCGTAGTTTTTAGGGGTGGTGGTTAAGCGTTCCCCTATCAATTCGTGCTTGTAATCGGCTCCCAATGCCTTTAAAAGATCGGGGAGGTCGCTCGTACCAAAATATTCGTCCACATTGGGGATTTCTTTTTCCAAATCCGGTTTATATCGCTCACTCAGACAGCCTGTGACAAACACTTTATCTATTTTTCCGGTCTCTTTTTTTTGTACAAAATCCAAAATAGTATTGATGCTTTCTTCCTTGGCATTGGCAATAAAGCCACAGGTATTGATCACCACAATATTGCCCTCCTTTTCATGGACAACTTCTTTGTTGTTTGCCTTTAACTGACCCATCAATACCTCAGAATCATAAACATTCTTGGAACAACCCAGTGTCACAACGTTAATCCTGTTTTTTTTAATCGATTTTGTCCGCATACTTCAGCCAATGAAGTGCAAAAATACAACTTGGTAATTCAAGAGGAGTTGTTTGATAAGATTTCTTCATTTTTTACGTTACATTTTATAAACCTATGATTGTCCCAAACATGAACCATAAACTGACGAAACCCCAATTATTAGGGCTGCTCGGCCTTTTTCTATTCGCATTGCACGCCTGTTCGAAAGAGTCAAAGGAAGATAAAACGGATAAAATTACGGTTAAACCAGCTCCAAATGCCCCTCTTTATTTCCCACCGGTTGGTTCTGTAGAATGGGATACGGTTTCAATGGCAGACCTGAACTGGAATGCGGATGCAGGGCAACCCTTGCGGGATTTTCTTTCAGAAAACAAGACCAAAGCCTTTATTATCCTGAAGGACGGAAAAATAGCATTGGAAACGTACTTTGGCACTTTTACCAAGGATAGTGTTTGGTATTGGGCCTCGGCAGGCAAAACGCTAACCTCCTTTACTGTGGGGATTGCACAGGAAAAAAACCTTCTGGACATAGCTAATAAAACTTCGCTCTACCTTGGGGAAGGCTGGACCTCTGCTCCTCTCGAAAAAGAAGATCTCATCACGGTACGACATCAGTTGACCATGACCAGTGGCCTCAACGATACTTCCTTTGATTGTATTTCTTCCAATTGCCTCGAATATCTGGCCGACGCAGGATCTAGATGGGCATATCACAATGGTCCCTATACATTATTACAAAGTGTGGTAAGTGCCGCAGTACAAACCAGTTGGAGTGCATTTTTCAACACACATTTGCGAAATAAAATTGGTATGAACGGGGTCTGGTCATCCACTAATGGAACCAATAACTTGTATTTCAGTGATGCCCGAAGTATGGCCCGCTTTGGATTATTGAATCTGAACAACGGGGAATGGGACGGGGAAACAATTCTTGGGGATACGGATTATCTTAAGGCCATGAAAACCACTTCCCAGAACCTTAACATGGCCTATGGGTACCTATGGTGGCTTAACGACAAGGAGAGTTATATGGCTCCGGCTGTTCAGGCAACCTTCAATGGTGAACTTATTCCCAATGCCCCGAAAGACACCTATGCCGGCCTGGGGAAAAACAATCAAAAATTATATGTGGCACCTGGCAGGGGATTAGTGATTGTGCGCATGGGTGAAGATACCGGACAAAGTCCATTGGGGCCTTCGAGTTTTGACAATCAACTTTGGGAGAAGATAAATGACCTGATCGATTAAAGTTCACACCGGGTTCTTTTAAAGGACATCTCTAAAAGCCATACTTTGGTTGCCAACTTGTTCTTTTACCCAGCTACTTCGTTACCAAAATACTCATTTAGCCCTGCTAAACTCCGCTTTTGTTGCCTTGTATCCGAAAAAAATTCCTGCGTTACCATTCCAAACAGAGTTATTAGAGATGCCCTTAAGTTTAAATTCCGCCTTAACCTGGACAGGGACTGAAATACCCCCATCCCGTGGTCGAAAGACGGGGTGATTTGAAAATCCCCTCCGACGTGCCCAGGCGTTACACTTTCCCCTAACCAGGGGAAGGAACTAAAATACCGGTCACTTTTGGGTTAACGGTAAAAATATTTCCCCAAACTATTGATACCCATCAGGCATTTTCCGCACCGCATCCATTTCTTCAAAAGCCCTTCCCAGATGCAACAATTTTCCTTCCTCGAACTGTTTCCCGATAAATGTCAGACTTACGGGTTCCCCGCTTTCCCTATAACCCATGGGAATAGTCAGGGCAGGGTATTTGGCAACGGCGGCATAGCCGGCGTGGTTGTTGTTGATAGAAAGAATTGCATCTAACCGATACTTGCTCATTGCGGTATTAAAAAAAGTCCTTCCGCTTTTCTCCAGGGTTTTTTTGATCATTTCCAGTTGACCAGTCGTGGTGGAATCCGCCAATATGCCTTCAAATAAGGTGTGCCCATACGGAATTCTCTTAAGGGAATCCTCCTCGTTGAAAGCAACCAGGTCTTCGACAGACCTCACCTTCACCACATCCTTATTTGTAACATATGCCCGAAGGTATTTTGGCAGATCATTTTTCATATCAATATTCAGGATACTTATAAAACCATCCATTTTAACTTCCGGGGGTGTAAATTCAAAAATAACCGCACCGGCTTCCCTGAGTTTTTCTATGGTGGCTTTATAAATAGAATCACTTTTCAATAACTCCTTGAATACCCCAAAGCGTTTTCCCCGAAGCCCGGCATAATTCTCGGGCAATTTGTACCATTCTTTGTCCCAATCAACGTCTACCGAAGCTTCATCCGCCTCATCATATCCCATCATGGCGTCCAATAAAATACAGGCATCCGTTACATTCTTTGCCATGGGTCCCGGGGTATCGAGCGTGCTGGATATTGGCACAATACCCGTTCTGCTTAACAAGCCAACAGTTGGCTTTAATCCTACCACAGAATTTTGACTGGAGGGTGATAAAATAGAACCCGATGTTTCAGTACCAACCGCGGCAACCGCATAATTTGCGGCGACGGCCGTACCGCTACCCGAACTGCTTCCACCGGTTTCAAAAAGACGCCTGCCATAGGGATTCAACGTCTGTCCGCCAATGGCGCTATACCCTACGGGACAGCCATCACACATAAAATAAGCCCATTCGCTTAGGTTCACCTTTCCTAAAATTAAGGCGCCATTTTTTTTTAATCGATTTGCAATATAAGAGTCATCTGCCGAATTCTCTCGCAGGGCAATGCTGCCAGCCGTTGTATTCATGCCAAGCGTGTTAATATTGTCTTTTAAAAGGATAGGCATACCGAAAACAGGATGGTGTTTATCTGAAGAGGACATTGCTTTTAATTCGTCCAATTTTCGCGCTTCTGCTACCACATCTTTATTCAAGGAGATTATGGTATTTAAAGTTGTGGCGTTGTCCAGTTCATATTTATAAATGCGGTACAAATAGAATAACACCAGCTTTTCATAGGTTAACCCACCTGAACCGATGTGAGCCTGGATCGTAGGTATGTCCTGTTCCAATACCCAGGGTTTAAGACTTTCGTATTCAGTTTCAGACATTTTTGAAACCTCGTGATACATCGGCCGGAAAACTTTATTCTTATCCAAAACTTTGGATTGTATAAGCTTATACCGCATCCTGCCCTTCTCATGGTCCTTGTTGGCCGCAACTTCGGCAGAATCGTTATAAGGCTCCCATAACACCGGGATGTCTCCCCTGGTATCATTACCCCTATCGACTTCATCTTTACAGGAACAACAGAACAAGAGTAGGATACTCAATAAAATAAAGGATCTATGCATGGTCATTTCTTTTTAATAATGAAGTGATTTAACCCGGTAATAGTAATACGTTTCACCACCCATGGCTATTGCCCTATCGAGGTATTTTAGGGCTTTAGCGGGCTCCTTCCCCTGTTCCCGAAGGTATCTGGCGGCCTTATAAAACGTCTGAGCCGTAGGGTTGTCACTGATCTTTTGATCAATTTCCAGAAGCATCAAATTTTCGGTGGGCACCGTAATCGGGATACGTATTCTGGTGTTTTCCCAAATCCATTCCATATGGGCAGAATTATGATCGATGGCATCAAAAGTGATCAAAAAATTCTCTTGATGGTGGGGCGTCCTTTCGGGCACCACTTTAATTCTCAAAGCATCCTCTTCAGGATTATAGGCTTCTCTTCCATCTCCCCAATGAGAAATATTTTTGTGAAAAACTACCACCCAATATGCTTCAAAAGGAAATGCATAAAGCGCGTAGGTTCCTTGGGACAAGGGATTTCCTTTTACTTTAATTCCTGTATCCGTTCTGAATTTGGCAGATTCATTGGCCCCTACTCTCCAGATACGCCCATAGGGTACCAAATCCCCAAATATTTTTCGCCCCTTTACAGCGGGCCTTGAGTATTCGACCGTAAATTTGGTAAGGCCCACCTCCTGTTCAGGACGCGAAAAAGGACTGGCTTTGGGATGCGTTATCTGTGCCGAGACAACCGGCGTAACAAAGAAGAACAATATATATAAGAAGGGTTTCAATCGCCCGTATTAAAAAAAGAATCTACAAACTCATATTTATTAAATACCTGCAGGTCTTCAATACCCTCCCCAACCCCAATATATTTAACAGGGACCTTAAATTGGTCGGAAATCCCTATTACCACCCCCCCCTTGGCCGTGCCGTCTAATTTGGTAACCGCCAAAGCGGTAACTTCCGTAGCTTTAGTAAATTGTTTGGCCTGCTCAAAAGCATTTTGTCCGGTTGAACCATCAAGGACCAATAAGACTTCATGGGGAGCGTCGTCCAATACCTTCTGCATTACGCGCTTTACTTTTCCAAGTTCATTCATTAGATTAACCTTGTTATGCAAACGGCCGGCTGTATCTATAAGTACCACATCTGCCTGCTGGGTAACCGCTGAACTTAAAGTGTCAAAGGCCACGGAAGCGGGATCGCTGCCCATTTTTTGTTTTATCAGCGGTACATCAACCCGCTGAGCCCAAACCGCTAACTGGTCTATGGCCGCAGCCCTAAATGTATCCGCTGCCCCAATGATTACCCGAAGTCCTCGATTTTTAAATTGATGGGCCAATTTTCCAATGGTGGTCGTTTTTCCTACCCCGTTTACCCCTACTACCATGATCACATAGGGTCGCTTATCGCGAGGAATATCGAAATCGGTCGCCTCTCCGAGATGGGTTTCGGATAATAAAGCTGCGATTTCTTCGCGCAAAATTCCATTCAATTCGTCCGTACCCATATACTTATCCCGGGACACCCGCTCCTCTATCCGCTGAATGATCTTCAGGGTGGTATCTACCCCAACATCCGAGGTGACCAATACTTCTTCAAGGTTATCCAATACCTCATCGTCTACCCTCGATTTCCCGGCTACGGCCTTGCCAAGTTTGGAAAGAAAACTTGATTTTGTTTTTTCAAGGCCTTTATCAAGTGTTTCCTTTTTTTGGGTGGAAAATATTTTTTTAAATAAACTCATGTCTGCAGAAAAATCGTTTGGTAAAGATAGGGAATGAGGGAGAACAAAATAACGGCAATCCACAAATGTTTCACGGCTGCCCCGGTTATTGAAGTCTTTATTATATTTACATTTTTGGGGACGGTTTGCTAGCCCTTAATAGCGACTATCGAAAACATGTCGTTGCCAGGAACTGGAAATATGCCGAAAAAGAGTGATCCCTATCGGTAGATAACTAAAAAATTAGGAACCTCGCTACGGGTTGTTTGCGGGCTCTATTTTTTTAAAGCGTTAAAAAGCGCCTTCGATCGGAGCCAAATGACAAAAAGGCCATTTTCCTGCGAAAATGGCCTTTTGCTTATTTTGGTCGGTTTGCTACTTATCAGACAACCAATCATTCACCAGCTCCGGTGGCAACACGGCTTCCTGGAAGGTATATGCCCCGCTCTTCTGGGATTTAACCATTTTTATGGCCTTGGTAAGCCGTTTGGAAGCAGATTGGAGTGTTGCTACTGTTTTCTTTGCCATGATCCCTTATTTTATCTCTTTATGAACAGTCATTTTTTTAAGGATAGGATTAAACTTCTTTATCTCTAATCTATCCGGGGTATTCTTTTTATTCTTGGTAGTAATGTATCGGGATGTCCCGGGCATGCCTGAATCCTTGTGCTCCGTACATTCCAATATTACCTGAACCCTGTTTCCTTTTTTTGCCATCGTAATATACTATTTCGGACTATTTAATAAATCCTTTTTCCCTTGCCTCTTGCAAAACCGCAGAAATTCCTCTTTTGTTTATGTTTTTCAGCGCTTTAGTTGAAACTTTTAAAGTTATCCATCGGTCTTCATCGGGAATATAAAAACGCTTTTTAGAAAGGTTTACATCGAATCTTCGCCTTGTCTTATTAATGGAAAAGGACACATTATTTCCAAACATTGCCTTCTTTCCGGTAAGTTCACAAACTTTTGACATTTCGCTACGTTTTACGTGATTTTAACAGGCTGCGAATTTAGGTCATTTTGCGGGAAGCGCAAAATTCTTCACTAGAATTTTAATAATTCTTTCTGAAGCAACTCAAAAGCCTTGTCTACCGATTTCTGAACGATCCTGGTCCTGTGATTACCCATATTAAATTTGTGGGCATATACATCATTTGGGGTTGCTATGGCAATAAATACCGTTCCTATCTCAGCATCGGAGTCGCCTTTTGTCGGGCCGGCGTTGCCCGTTGTAGCCACTGCAAAGTGGGCTTTGAGTAAATGACGCACATTTTCGGCCATACTAAGGGCCACCTGCTCGCTAACAACTGAATGCTTCCGTATTAGATCCTTTGGTACCTTAAGCACATTTATTTTAGTGTCGGTGGCATAACTTACCACACTCCCTTTGAAATATAACGAGGCCCCGGGTATTGCCGTTATCCGCTCAGCGATCTTCCCCCCCGTAAAACTTTCGGCAACAGCTAAAGTCATCTTCTTTTCAGTCAGTAATTTGGCCACCGCAGCTTCAATGTTTTCATCTTCCTCTTCCCCATAGATAAGATCGCCAATCAATTCGTAAAGTTTTCCGGATTCCGAGGCAACGGCTTGCTCCAGTAATTTTTTATCTGTCCCTTTTGCCGTAAGGCGCAGACGAACTTTTCCCAAATTGGGTAAATAGGCCAATTTAACGAAGGAAGGAAGTTTATCTTCCCAATCTTCAATGCGTTGCGCTATGGCACTTTCCCCCAACCCATAGGTCTGAATGGTTTTGTGAATAATGAAGGGCCGTTCAAACTCCGTTACTATCTTCGGGATCACCGTATTTTCCATAAGATGCTTCATTTCAAAAGGAACTCCGGGCAAAGAGATATAGACGGTTGCACCATCGTTGATCCACATTCCGGGGGCTGTACCATGGGGATTTGGTAAGACTTCGGCCCTGCTGGGTACCAAAGCCTGTCTTCTGTTAAGATCGGAAATGGGCGTGGAGATATATTTCCTGAACAACGCTTCTATATGAACTAATACCGTGGGATCTTCAACCAAAGTGTCATTAAAATACTCACAAAAGGTATGCTTGGTCATATCATCTTTGGTTGGACCCAGCCCACCGGTGGTTATGACTAACGAAGCACGAAGGGAAGCCTCCCTTAATGCCGTGAGAATATGGCCCTTGTTGTCCTGAACAGTGGTGATCTGGTATACGGATATCCCCACCTTATTAAGTTCTTTGGCTATAAAAGTGGAATTGGTATCAACGACCTGTCCGATCAGGATCTCATCCCCAATGGTGATGATCTCAGCAAACATCAAATATGGAAGTCTTTTTTTAGCTCTGAAATGACCTGATGTATGTCTTTCTTCAGCATAGGGAATTTTTCTTCTATCTCTGCAATATTTGAAGAACTTTTCCCTAGTGTTTCTATCTCCACTGCCGTAGCTTTGGCCTGCTCCATACCGAGCAGGTCTACATTTGGCTTTATTTTATGCGCCAGTTTATAGATATTTTCATAGTCCCGGTTGGAAATGGCCTTTTCAAGATCTTCGAGATCCTGGGGGACTTCCTCCAAAAAAACGGAAATTACCGAATTGATGAAATCCTCATCCCCCTCGGCCATCTCATTCAACTTATCCAGATTGTATATCATTTACTTTATTTTAACAGAAAACATCTCGTCATTCCCAAGTATGCCCGAAAGGTAATCATTTGAGCTTATTCTTCCAACACCGGCAGGCGTTCCGGTAAAAATAACATCACCTTTTTTCAACGTAAAATAATTGGAAACGTACGATATGAGCTCGTCTATTTTCCAAAGCATTAGACCGGTATTCCCCTGTTGCACTATTTCTCCGTTCCTGACCAGCGAAAAATTAAGGTTGTTAAGGTCTTTAAAAATAGTTTTAGAAGCCCATTTACCGATCACCGCAGATCCGTCAAAACCCTTGGCTTTCTCCCAGGGCAGCCCCTTTTCCCTTAATTTACCCTGAAGGTCCCTGGCGGTGAAGTCTATCCCAAGCCCTACTTCATCATAATAGGTATGGGCAAACTTCATATTGATGTGCTTTCCAACCTTTTTTATTTTTACCAACACCTCTACCTCATAATGTATGTCCTCAGAAAATAACGGGATATAAAAGTCCTGTCCTTTGGGTAAGACAGCAGAATCCGGCTTTATAAAAATTACAGGATCTGCCGGGCGTTCATTTGCCAATTCTTTAATGTGATCCACATAATTACGTCCTATACAAACTATTTTCATGATCTTAGGCGGTTTGGCACGTTGCTTTTTGGTTAGTGGTTGATTGCAGGTTAATTTAGGTTGCGCAAATTTTGGTTTCTAGTTTCTAAAATAACGAAAAACAGCCCTCGGGCCGGAGTTTGAATTGTTTCTCATATAAATATTACATTCTCGATATTATCCGGGAACTACCCGGATTTGTTATTGAGCCCGTTTAATTTGATCTGAGTTAACACTTTTTTCGTATACAGGGGAAAATCGGCGTTTAAGATCCACCCAAAATAGCCTGGTTCATTTTCCAATATGTCTGCTACTTTTTTACCCTTATGTTTCCCGAAGGAAAATATTTCTTCCCCGTTCCCGTCAAAGGCAAGAAAGCCTGCAAAGTCCGCAAACTGGCGGTGTGTAGAGAACTCCGCCAATTTTTTAACATTATTCTCAAGTTCGGGATAGCGCTCCAGTTGCGATAGCAATACCTCGTAGGCGGCAAGCGTATCCGCCTCTGCGCTGTGTGCATCTGTAAGTTCCTTGTCGCAGTAGAATTTATAGGCGGCCTGGAGCGTACGCTTTTCCATTTTATGGAAAATGGTCTGAACATCTATGGAAACCATATTCTTCATATCGAAATCCACATCGGCGCGCAGCATCTCCTCGGCGAGCAGGGGTATATCAAAGCGGTCCGAGTTAAAACCCCCCAGATCACTGTCCTTAATCATATTGTAAATCTCTTTTGACAGGGATTTAAATGTGGGTTCGTCCGCTATCCTGGCATCCGATATGCCGTGTATGGCCTCCGACTCGGCCGGAATCTCCATCTCAGGATTTACCAGCCATGTTTTACTCTCTTTATTTCCATTTGGAAATACCTTTAAAATAGATATCTCTACAATCCTGTCCTTAGCTACATTGGTCCCTGTAGTTTCCAGATCAAAAAAACATATGGGTTTGGAGAGTTTTAATTCCATTTTTTGCATTTGTGCAAAGATAGTTTTTACGGAAGGAGGAGAAAACCTTAGACAGTTATTATTTTATACCATTTGATATCCACCTCCTCCAGAATGCCTTTCAATAGCGCTTCTAAAAAAAAGTCGATTTTTCTATAGCCTGGTATTGATGATATTGTTGAATGCGGATCCGAAGGTATAGCTGAGCCCTACACCGAAACCAACTTCAAAATCTGTGGCGATCTGTTTTTGCTGAAGAAGAACGTCTTCCAGGGAGGCAGCACCGGAAGGTAAGTTTATCTGGTCCCCTATGAGTTCTAACCTTCCTGAAAACTGCACCGCCAAACCCTTTACCAACCTGACCGAGAACCTTCCGAATAATTCAATCCTGTTCTTTGAGAAATCACTTAAAAAGCTTGAGGCCTGTAGCCTTGAATATATATTTCCCCAGGGTTGTCGGTAACGTACCTGCACATCCAAGGCATGTCTGTACAGGGATTCCTTATTTTTATCAAAGATCGTTGTATCGATGTAATTATTGTAAAAATAGCCTATTTTATAGGCAAAAACGATCTCTTTCCGAAGGACTTCAAAATAGGGAAATATATTGTATTCAATGGCCGGGGTCAGGTAAAGTCTGGCATCGAGATTGGTGAAAGTATCATGCCGCGCACCGGCGAAAATTCCGACAGACCAGTGATCGGAGATACTTTTAACGATGCTTCCATCACCCGAATATCGCTGCCGTTCGCTGGTGAATTCCTCCTCATCCCTCAAAAACCTGCTGCTTGCCTGATTCATCTGAAGATCTGTGCGAATACGCCATTTTTCAGTAACATGATCAGTCTCAAACCCAAGCTCGTATTCAAACTCTCGTCTGCTGGATTCCTTGTCCAAATCAGCTTCCCCATAAATCTCGAAAATCCAGCTATTCCAGGGGTCTTTGATATCCACTTCCTGAATTTCCCCGAGACCGTTATCAGAAACCGTATACGTGATCCGGTCTGCCAGATTGGATTCGAGAATATATTTCAACAGCCCGGATCGTATTTTCCTTACCAGTCCTTCCCTCACTTCATTGGGAGTAGTGCCCGATGAAGTCTCATAGGTTAATTTTCCATAAATATCCTTATAATCCTCAACACCCTTGAAATCGAGCAGATAGGTACGTCCACCGCTTCCATTGACAATATCATAGATAAATAATTGAACGTTAGCCAATCCCTGGTCCCTGACGTGGTCAATATAATTGATCTCCTGTCGAATATAACTTCTTTCGCAGTTGCACTCCGTAAACAGTCTTATGGGATCTTTATTATCCTGTGCTAAGGTTATTATTGGAAGTAGAATAAAAATGTAGCATGCAATCTTTTGATTGCACAGAGAAAAATATCTCATCTAATACTTATGGGTTTTTGCTATGGGTTAAGAGCCAAAGATACTACCTAACAAAAGTCCGTCAAAAAAATCTTGGGTTATAGTAATGTTAAGTTACCCTTGAGTTCCCTGCCAAAGGGCTAAACTTCTCTATTCATGTCCCAGGCTTCCAGGTAATCTGCAACAGCTTTCACAAACATACCTCCTAAAGCGCCGTTTACCACTCTGTGGTCATAACTGTGGGAAAGAAACATCTTGTTGCGGATCCCGATAAAATCTCCTTCTCCCGTTTCTATCACAGCGGGCATCTTCCGGATAGCGCCAAGGGCCATGATACCCACCTGGGGCTGATTGATTATTGGTGTTCCGAAGACACTCCCAAAAGAACCCACGTTGGTCACCGTGTAAGTACCGTCCTGTACCTCATCTGGCTTTAGTGCATTGTTCCTGGCCCTTGCGGCCAGATCATTGACAACCTTGGCCATTCCAACCAAATTTAACTGATCTGCGTTTTTTATAACGGGCACAATGAGATTCCCATCCAATAAGGCAGCGGCCATTCCTATGTTGATATTCCTTTTCCTTATGATAGTGTCCCCGTCAACAGAAATGTTCATCATTGGGAAATTCTTAAGCGCCTTGGCCACAGCTTCAATAAAGATAGGGGTGAAGGTGAGTTTCTCCCCTTCGCGTTTCTCGAAAATACTTTTAACCTTGTTGCGCCAATTCACCACTTTGGTAACATCTACCTCGATAAAACTCTGGACATGGGCAGACGTTGACACACTGTTGCTCATGTGTTGCGCGATTAACTTTCCCATTCGGGTCATGGGCAGGATTTCATCTCCACTACCCGACCGAACCCTGGAAACGTGATGCTTTTCGGCAGGTGCTTCCGCCATTGGTTTCGCTTTTGCAGGTGTATCGGCAACCTTCGGTTGGTGAGTTGGGGAAGTCTCGGATATTCTTGCGTCAACGTACGCGAGTATATCGTTCTTTGTCACCCTGCCTTCTTTTCCCGTTCCCGAAATGCCATCCAATTCGGCCAGTGAAATTCCTTCCTCCCTGGCTATATTTTTTACAAGGGGCGAATAAAATCGTTCAGAACTTTGCTCCTCAGTTTCCGTCGCTTTCACTGACGTGGTAACCGATTCTCTGGCAACACCCACGGTTTTTTCCACTTCTGAGACCATGGCCTCCCGAGGATCATTAATTTCTTCCCCATCTTCTGACACCACTGCTGTGTCCGAAACGTCCTCCCCATTCAATTCAATAACGGCAACGGTTTGTCCTACCTTAATGATATCATCTACCTCAAAAAGCCTTTGCACAAGAGTGCCTTCCACCTCGCTGGGCACTTCGGAATCTACCTTATCCGTTGCAATTTCGAAAACGGCCTCATCCATTTCAATAGTGTCCCCTACTTCCTTTAGCCAGGAAGTTAAGGTAGCTTCAGCGACACTTTCGCCCATCTGTGGCAATTTCAGTTCAAACTTTGACATATCACTATTTAAAGTACGCCTTTTGAATAATATTTTGCAAAAATACTAAAAAAACGCCCTTATTT
Organism: Flavobacteriaceae bacterium; assembly: GCA_041743085.1. Lineage (GTDB taxonomy): Bacteria > Bacteroidota > Bacteroidia > Flavobacteriales > Flavobacteriaceae > JAFMPW01. The sequence goes on along the minus strand of JBGTNL010000020.1, from coordinate 20,795 downwards.
TTAAGTTTATTGTATTGAATAGTATTACGATGCCCTCAATGAACCCTCGAATGGCACTCGGTTGAGAATACTCCTTCCAAGAGTTACTTCATCCGCATACTCCAGTTCACCACCCACCGATACCCCTCTTGCAATGGCAGAGATCTTTAGCTCTAAACCTTCCAGTTGCTTGTAAATATAAAAATTAGTAGTGTCACCTTCCATCGTAGTGCTGAGCGCAAAAATAAATTCCTTAATTGTGCCTTTTTTCGCCTTGGTAACCAGGGAGGAAATGGTTAAGTCCTGCGGTCCCATGCCTTCCATAGGAGATATTTTCCCTCCCAGGACATGATATAACCCTTTAAATTGCCCGGTATTTTCTATGGCCATCACATCCCGGATATCCTCCACCACGCATACCAGGCTTTCATCACGTTTGGGGTTTGCGCAAATCTCACATAAGTCTACGTCCGAGATGTTGTGGCAATTGGAACAAAATTTGATATCCTCCCTTAATTTCATTATTGATGCGGCCAAACGGGAAGTTTGTTCACCAGGTTGTTTTAGCAGATGCAGCACCAGTCGCAAAGCGGTGCGTTTCCCTATGCCCGGCAGTTGAGACATTTCATATACCGCATTTTCCAAAAGTTTTGAAGAAAATTCCATGCCGATAGTTTTCGGGACAAAATTACATACTATTTTTACTTTTCGTACTTTGCATTGGAAATAAATTTCTATGACAGCTTTGCATATTCTGCTATTGATCGGCGGTTATTTTCTCTTGCTTTTATCGATTTCATATTTCACCGGTAAAAACGATTCCAACGCGGATTTCTTTAAAGCCGGGAAACAATCACCATGGTATGTGGTTGCCTTTGGAATGATAGGGGCATCCTTATCGGGAGTAACCTTTATTTCGGTACCGGGATGGGTAGCAGATTCTCAATTCAGTTATATGCAGGTGGTTTTTGGTTATATGGTGGGCTATTTTGTGGTCGCCTACATCCTATTGCCAATTTATTATCAATGGAACCTTACTTCTATCTATGAATATTTAAGTCGGCGTTTTGGAGTGGTCAGTCATAAAGTTGGGGCCATATCTTTCTTTATTTCCCGGGTACTTGGTGCCTCTTTCCGGTTGTTCCTGGTGGCTATCGTATTGCAACAATTTGTTTTCGACGCCTGGAATGTTCCTTTTGAGGTAACTGTAACCTTATCTATTCTACTTATCTGGATCTATACTTTTAAAGGGGGCATTAAAACAATCGTCTGGACCGATACCCTGCAAACCTTATTCATGATTCTTTCGGTTGTTTTATCCATCCACTTCATTCTTGAGGCCCTGGATTGGAACCTGGGCGATTTTCTGACTTCCGAAGAATTTAAGGAATACAACAAGACCATTTTTGCGGAAGATTTTTTTGCACGAAATCATTTTATAAAATCCTTTGTGGGTGGTATGTTCATCACCATTTGTATGACAGGTCTGGATCAGGATATGATGCAGAAAAACCTGACTTGTAAAAATCTGAAAGACGCAAAGAAGAACATGATCACTTTCAGCATATCATTGGGTATAGTGACCTTTGTCTTTATGCTTCTGGGCGCCTTGCTTTTTATCTATGCGGACAAATTCAATATTGGGATTCCCCTCATGGACGGAGAACCAAAAACGGATCTCCTGTTTCCGGAAATTGCACTGAACAGCGGACTTGGGATCACGGTTGGGATCACTTTTATGCTCGGGCTGATTGCGGCGGCATATAGCAGTGCGGACAGCGCACTCACTTCCCTCACCACCTCATTTTGTGTTGATTTTCTGGGGATAGACAGAAAGCCCGAAGAAAAGCAGAAAGGCGTTCGAAAAATGACGCATATATGGATGAGCATTTTGCTGATCATAGTGGTAATTATTTTTAAATATGTGCTGGACAGAAATGTCATCGATGGATTACTCACGGTTGCCTCATATACCTATGGGCCGCTTCTGGGCTTATTTGCCTTTGGAATACTCACCGGACACGCTGTAAAAGACAAATATGTCTGGGTGGTAGCTCTCACCTCCGTATTGCTGATTGTAGCCCTCGCAAATATACCGACAGAACACCTGGGTGGCTATATTTTTGGTTACGAACTTTTACCATTGAATGGTCTACTAACCTTTACAGGTCTTTGGCTCATACGGGAAAAACGTGAGGAGAAATTGAAGACTTAACTTCCATAGCTGGGGATAGCAAAAGATACATTGAAAAGGGCACCTCTAATAACTCTGTTTAGAATGATAACGCAGGGATTTTTTTCGGATACAAGGCACCAAAAGCGGAGTTTAACCCCGATAGCTATCGGGAAGTATTTTGGTAACGAAGTAGCTGGGAAAAAGAACAAGTTGGCAACCAAAGTAGGGTTTTTAGAGATGCCCTAAAATAAGCAATTCAAGCTGGGTTCAAGATTTCAGGCGTGAACATGCCTGTCCTTCGACGGCTATCAGGAGGGATGGCACCTTCAGGGAAGCCGTCCAGGGTAAGTTTCGCTCTAGCGAATAAGGGCATAGAGCCGTATCTCCATCCGGGGTCAAAAATTCCTGTAAAATCTTCTTGATTTTTTGGTTCGTTTTGTATCAGGACAAAATGAACGGCCTCTGCAAGGAGTTTGGGCAATGCAAAAAACCGACTGCCGCTGAGGATTAACATATAAAGAAATGGTATGAATATTATGAAATTCATTGAAATTGGTTTTAATTTGTATTCCGGAAACTTCCTCCTCCTTTTGACCATAAGCCATTGTTTCAATACCATGTGCTACCAGCCTCTGAACAGCGAGTCGGCTGTAACGATTTGGCTTCAGGGATGCGCCAAAAACAAGTGTTTTTTTCATAGATTCCGGGTGGTGTTAAAGTGTGTTAATAACTGTAACGATATCAAAAAAAATTCGTCTATTGGTAACAGGTTAGGCAAAAAAGATCATTGATCTTGTTGTATTTTTATAGTTAATGGTTAGTGTTTAGTACAGCTGATCAATGAAAGAAACCCCGACGGCTTCGTCGGGGTTTTGATTTGGGTATGTTTTCATAAACCGTAAAACGAATTTTCTTTTTTAAGGCTTCCAAGATACAACATCAAAATAGGATCGCAATGACGTGCTATCCGGACTTCTCTTTATGATCCCAGGGTAAAGTGTATTAAAAAATTTCCTGAGAGTTTACCTGCCTCTGGCTGGCGGCTTTGTAACTTTTCAACGAAACTATCGTCCATTAGGTAGCGTCCTCCCGAAATTGACATTTGAAAGTATAAGTATTGTCAGTGCGAGGTTGAAGAATTTGGTTGGTTGACTTCAGCCGCGCCTGTCGATCGATAAAACCCCGTTCATGATCTCCTGTTACCGGGAAGGATATCGGGGTTTTTGGCTATTTTAAATTACCCGAAAATCTCCGTCGGATACCCATCAAGACTTTCTGTATTCTTCAGTTTCATATAATCAAGGAGACCATCCTTTCCTTTCTCCCGGGCCCAGGGTTCTAACAACGTTCTTTCCTCTTTGTAATCCATGAGAGGCACCCCGAAGCCGCATGAGGTCTGCACCAACTCTATGTTCATATCAATTAATTGTCTGCTACCTGTATTTGCCGGGAATAATGATATGTGCTCCGCCCAGAAAGGATCTCTTTCGTGATAGGTTCTTGCTGGTCCATACAACCGTAAGATCATCGGTGGCCCCTCGAAAGCGCAAAACATTAGGGTCATTCTATTAAAATGTATAAGATGCGCAGCAGTTTCATTACCACTTCCCGTAAGATTCAACCAAGTATCCGGTGTGTATCCATAACCCGGAGTGAATCCGTTCCCTTGGGGGAGATGTTAATTCTGCCCTTTTCCATTGCCGTGGCTACGAAGAAGACTTTTTGTCCGGAAATAAAATCAACCAGGCGGGGGGTTAATTTTTGAAGTCGTTTTCCCATCTATTGTAATTATAATTGGCCTACCAACGGATTATAGCGCTTCCCCAGGTAAAGCCGCTGCCAAAAGCTGCCAAGACCACCAGATGCCCTTCCTTTACTTTTCCTTCTTCCCAGGCCTCGGTAAGTGCAATGGGTATGGAAGCAGCCGTGGTATTGCCATATCTCATGATATTGTTGTAAACCTGATCATCACTCAGACCAAACTTTTTCTGGATAAACTGAGAAATCCGCAGGTTGGCCTGGTGTGGCACCAGCAAATCGATATCCGCCGGTTGTAGCTTATTGGCTTCCAAACCCTCCCTGATCACTTCGCTAAACCGGACTACCGCATTTTTAAATACGAATTGTCCGTTCATATAAGGATAGTACGACTCGTCCTCAGGATCATTTTCATCAATTATATCGGTAACCCAGCGTTGCCCCATGCCCGGAGCTATCAGTGAGAGCTCTTCTGCATGCTGTCCTTCTGAATGCAGGTGCGTTGATAAGATACCCTTGCCGCTGTCTTCTTCCCTAGTAAGCACGGCTGCACCGGCACCGTCCCCGAAAATCACTGAGACTCCCCTACCCCGCGTAGTCATATCCAGCCCATGAGAATGCAGTTCGGAGCCTATAACCAAGACGTTTTTGTACATCCCGCTTTTAATATACTGATCCGCCAGAGATATACCATAAATAAATCCGGAACATTGGTTTCTGACATCTATTGCCCCCACGGTTTTGATTTCCAGGTCGCGCTGTACCAACACCCCCGGGCCGGGAAAATAATAGTCGGGGCTCAGGGTAGCAAAAACAATAAAATCAATGTCATCCTTATCCAGGCCGGCCCGTTCTATAGCAATTCTGGCTGCCTTAACACCCATGGAAGTCGTTGTGTCCTCACCCTTTATTACATGCCTCCGCTCGCGGATGCCAGTGCGTTCCTGGATCCATTCATCACTGGTTTCCATAACCTTGGAAAGATCGGCGTTCGTAACCACATTATCCGGCACAAAGTAGCCGAGACCAATAATTTTAGAGTTGTACATCGAGAGGTTTATTTAGTTATTCTGACCGGCTTATTACGAGCCGTATAACGAGGTCTGATAGTTGTTTAGAAATGAATGATCTAAGATAGATAAAAATAATTGATTAAGGCTGCAAATAGCTTTGAAGCGGACTAAAAAAAGCACGCTCCGGGGGAGCGTGCCTTCAACAACCTAACCAATTAATAAACAAACCGATCACATAATTCAAGTAATCATTCCCATGGCAATCAGCTTTCTCATGTCATACTACAAAGATATAAAATGTTTAACTATTTAAAAAAATAATTAAACAAAATATATGTTAAACTTTTAATCATGCAACCCGTAGGGTGTCAGTTTGTCATTTAAACCCATAATGGTATTTTTTTTGCCATGTCAATGACATTATAAACACCTTAAAATTTAGAAGTATGGCTACAGGTAAGATTAATGTTTCCGTTGAGAACATATTTCCCCTTATAAAAAAATTCCTTTACAGCGATCATGAGATATTTCTCAGGGAGCTTATTTCCAATGCCACGGACGCAACTCTAAAATTAAAGCACATAGCCTCGAGAGAAGACAAAGTAGCGTATGGCAATCCGATTATTGAGGTTAAGGTCGATAAAAAAGGAAAAAAAATACATATCCTGGATCAGGGGATCGGGATGACAGAAGAGGAAGTAAAAAAATATATTAACGAAGTTGCGTTTTCGGGAGCGGAAGAATTCTTAGATAAATACAAGGATGCAGGGAAGGATGCAGGAATAATAGGTCATTTTGGGCTTGGTTTTTATTCGGCTTTCATGGTTGCGGATAAGGTGGAGATCATCACCAAGAGTTACAAGGATGAGCCCGCCGTGCACTGGTCCTGCGACGGTTCGCCTAAATTCACGATCAAAAAGGCTACCAAAGAAAATCACGGTACGGAGATCATTCTTCATATAGCCGAAGATTCCACAGAGTTCCTCGAAGAAAACAGAATTACAGAACTGCTCCGTAAGTATAACAAATTTATGCCCATCCCGATAAAATTCGGGACCCGCACAGAAACCCTGCCAAAGCCGGAGGATGCAAAAAAAGATGATCCTGCCCCTACGAAGGTGGTAGACAATATTATCAATAACCCGGATCCGGCCTGGACCAAAAAGCCCGCCGATCTAAAGGAAGAGGATTATAAATCATTTTACAGAGAGCTCTATCCCATGCAGTTTGAGGAGCCTTTATTCAATATACATCTGAATGTAGACTACCCCTTTAACCTTACGGGGATTCTTTATTTCCCAAAACTGACGAACGATTTTAACATTCAGAAGGACCGGATTCAGTTGTACCAGAATCAGGTGTTTGTTACGGACAATGTAGAAGGTATTGTTCCTGAGTTCCTTACCATGCTTCGCGGTGTAATTGATTCCCCGGACATTCCTCTAAACGTTTCCCGTTCCTATCTACAGTCAGATGGGGCTGTAAAGAAAATCGCGTCATATATCACCCGGAAAGTAGCCGATAAACTGGCTTCGCTATTTAAAAATAACAGGGAAGATTTTGAAGCCAAGTGGAACGACATTAAAATTGTCATTGAATACGGAATGCTTTCCGAAGAGAAATTCTTTGAAAAAGCTGACAAATTTGCACTTTATCCGACGGTTGACGGCACCTACTATACCTTTGCCGAACTGGAGGAAAAAATAAAAGCGAACCAGACCGACAAAGATGATAAGCTAGTGGTCCTGTATGCTTCGGACAAAGAAGCACAGCACAGCTATATTGAAGCTGCCAAAGCCAGGGGATATGAAGTACTGTTGATGGATTCGCCCATTGTGCCCCACTTGATGCAAAAGCTGGAAACTTCCAAGGAAAAGCTTTCTTTTGCCCGTGTTGATGCCGATCACGTAGATAACCTCATTAAAAAGGAGGACACCCAGATCAGTAAACTCTCAGACGAGGAGAAAGAAAAGTTAAAGGCGAATCTGGAAGAGGTTATAGAAAATAAGAATTACACCATCCAGCTGGAACCTATGGATAGCAATGCTTCTCCCTTCATCATTACCGAACCGGAATTTATGCGGCGGATGAAAGAAATGCAGCAAACCGGTGGTGGAGGTATGTTCGGAATGGGCAATATGCCCGAGATGTACAATATTATTGTCAATACCAATCACGAGTTGGTTGGGGAGATATTGAATACGAAAACAGCCAAGAAGCGGGAACGACTCATAAATCAGTCCATTGACCTTGCCCGGCTATCAAAAGGCCTGCTTACAGGCGAAGAACTTACCAGGTTTATCCAACGGAGTTATGAGATGGTGAAGTGATGTTAGTAGATGTTAGATTTTAGACACTAGATGTCAGACATTAGATTTTAGATAATGGCCGCTCCATTAATTTGAGGCGGTCTTTTGTTTTGAAAGGGCTGTCACTGCAGATGCTTTCACATTTTTCTAGTTGTTCGCTTTCCAAATTAAATTATCCAGCTCTAAATATTTCTCTTTGATAAGACTTAAGGCGAACGCCCCGGCAGAAGCGGTAAAAACCGAATAATCGAATGCTCCCTTGATGCCCGTCGAAAAAGTCATGGACAACGCAAAAAGCAATAAAAGAAATCCGCTTAATTTTGCGAACAGTTCCGTTTTAAATCCGACTATTAGGCAAACGGCAAAAATTATTTCGGCTGCTGTTGCCAGTATTCCGATCGTCGGAATCGTTGATTCCGGAAGCCACGGATTTATTACTTGGGTATAGCCCAAAAAGTTGTCCCAGTTTCCCCAGGCAGAAACTTCTTTGTTCCACCCTCCAAATCGGTCAGCCACTGCCGATAAAAATCCGATTGCAAGTGCAAATCGCAAAAACAACTTTACTATTCTTCTGTTCATACCTATTTCTTCAGACAGTTTTATACTTCGTAAAAAGTAAATTTACGGTTAAAAGTAGCGCTTTTGTACCTGCTGATCAAGAAGCACCGCCCATTACCTTTTTATCAACAGTTTTTTTAGCAATAACCTCTTTCAGGACAAGCGAAAGGAGCATGCTGATGACAACACGGTGTGAGCGGGTCAAAAAGTAGGAGCTTCCTGTTTCAGACAACCCTATAAATACCCCTTTATTTGGCCTTTACGGATCTATGGGACACTTTGTACTCTTAAAGTGTAATCTGCCGGAGCGGAAGAGGTTGGGATAAAAGTGTAGAATGGAACGAAGATATAGAACTTGGTAAATTGAGAGCATTCAAAGCGTCTATGGAGAATTAGGAAGTGACTGTCTAAAGATTTTCCAACCGGTAATCGATACCTATTGTCAAAAATGGCCTGGTATTTATTACGGGCTTCATTTACAGCCACCTTCACCCACTCAAGTTGTCCTATTTATCCGACCCTCACAAAAAGCACTCGTATTTTTCAAAAATCCAATCTGCAGCCATTCTGCAGGCTCCTGATTTCTTGAGTTCTTCTCCTTATCTTTGCTCCATGTTCTATCCCTGGCACCTGTATCTGATGGCGGCAATGTATTTAGTAGCCGGAATATTTCATTTCATAAAACCCAAAGCGTATATGCGCATTATGCCGCGCTATTTACCAAATCACCGGGCGTTGGTATATCTGAGCGGCGTAGCGGAGATTGCAATAGGGCTTGGGCTTTGTTTCAGGCAAACCCATAAACTTGCTATCTACGGAATTATAGCCATGCTCCTCGTTTTTCTTTTGGTCCATTTTTACATGCTGAGCGGAAAGAAGGCTTCGGCGGGGATTCCCAAATGGGCGTTGGTACTGAGAATACCCCTGCAATTCGGACTTATCTACTGGGCCTGGTGGTATTTACAATTTTAATCAGTGCATGGTAACCGCTTAGCCTAGTGCAGCACAAATCTCTTGTTCAGATGATGTTTTAGAAGTATCATCTGGATTACCATCCCTACGAAGAAGATCAAAAGACTATAGCTCACAGTATCAGAGAGGGTGAGGGTTGGCATGGCATCTAAAAAATTCTCTGCCATAACCCCTGTAAATATCTTATTAAACCAAGCACTATTGGTATCCATTTTTCCTGAGATCGCCACAGTGCTCAGGCCTGCAACGATGATGACCACAACACCCCAACCAATTTTTGATATCAATGGTTTATAAACCAGTGTTGCATCCGTGCTCCCGGAAGTCTCTAGCCTGGAAATTACCGTTTCGGTAAAATTCAGTGAAGGGGTTTCTAATCCAACTTCTTTCACCGCCTTTCTTACGAGATCGTCTAGTTTTTTGTTTTTACTTTCTCCCATGATACCTTATTACTTCTGGTTCTACCCTGCCTTTCAACAATTCTGCCAATCGGGCTCTGCTTCTGAACAACCGTACCTTTGCCGTATTCGCGGTGATTTCCATAATTTTGGAAATTTCCTTTAAAGATAAGTCTTCAAAGTAATACAGCGTAATGATTACACTGTCGTCAGGAGCTAGTTGATCCATAGCTTCCCTTATGAGTTCCCTGCGTTCCGATGCTTCCAGATATTCCAGGGACGTATCGCGGGCTGCTATGGTATATTCCTCTGAGATATCCACCTCCCTGGTTTCCAATTTTTTTTTATTCTGCCTTACATAATCCAAACTCCTGTAATAAGCTATTTTATATAGCCAGGTAGAGAATTTGGCATCCCCTTTAAAGGTCTTTAAACCCTTAAAGGCCTTCAAAAAAACATCCTGTGCAACCTCCTCGGCATCTTCCCTGTTCCTTACCATTTTAAGCGCCAGGGTAAAGACCATTTGTTTATACCGTTCAATCAATTCTGAAAAAGCACGGGTGTCCCCTGATAGCACGCTATCTACACAGTGTTGGTCTTGGTTATGGCTCATCTCTGCCTTATAAGACGCCTTCTTCGGCCCAGGGGTTACATAATGTATAAAAAAAATCACTAATGTCCGGTTAAAGACGTAAGACCGCTGCGCTACAAGACATAAGACTTGATCGTGACCAACCGAAAATCATATAGTTGATTTTAGCTGCCAAAGGTACGTTCATACTTGTTGGCAATGTATAAAAAGCAAGCCCTTGGATAACAAATATAATGGGAACGCCCAATATACTTGCAGTTAAAAAGTTTTACCGGACAACAATAAAAAAAATATGATTTTCTGTAACCATTTATTAAAATGACCTGTCTTACGCTGTGAACTTAATGTATAATTTTAAAAATAATCACATGGGAGGAGAAGTAATAATAGTTGCGCTTATTTTTGGAGCCATTTTCGGAGTTTTTTATTTATATTTTTCCACGCGGAACAGGGAGCGCCTGGCGCTTATCGAAAAAGGAGCAGATGCCAGTATTTTTGCCCATCCAAGGCGCAATGGTACCGCTCCTATTTGGAAAGTCGTTATCCTTAACCTGGCGCTCTTGCTAATAGGCATCGGGCTGGCCATATTTATTGCTTCCCTTCTGGCTAATAATTTGGGGATGGACGAAGATGTGGCATTTCCCGGTACTATTTTCCTGATGGCAGGGATAGGACTTTTTGCGGGGTTTACATTGACAAAAAAACTAGATAAGGAAGGATGGGACCGGGAAATAAAATAAAGAAAGAAAGGTGTTAAACCATCGTATTAATATGCGGTGGTTTTTTACTTTTATAGTATGAAGGTTATAGCTACCAATATTGGGAAGTCAACACTAATTGAGTGGAATGGCAAACAGGAAGTTACCGGCATCTTTAAGTATCCGGTTCAAAAACCAATTTCCCTTGGGCCTGCAGCAGTCGAAAATGATATTGTTGCCAACAGAAAAGTGCACGGTGGTATTCACAAGGCCTGTTATCTTTTTTCGGCTGATCAGTATCCGTATTGGAAAAACCTTTACGCACATCTTGATTGGGATTGGGGGATGTTTGGTGAAAATCTTACTGTGGCAGGATTGGATGAATCGAAAATCCGTATAGGGAATATTTATAAAATCGGGGCTGCCCTTGTACAGGTTTCACAGCCACGGGAGCCATGTTATAAGTTGGGTATCAGATTTGGCACCCAGGAAATCGTAAGGCAATTTATTGAACACGGTTATCCGGGAACCTATGTCAGGCTCCTGGAAAAAGGTGAAGTGGCAACAGAGGATACACTGGAACTTGTAGAACAATCTGAAAACCCCCTGACAGTCGCACAATTTTACAGGTTGCTGTACGCCCGGAAAAAGGACTCTCATATAGTACGTTTGGCAGTTAGCAATATGTCACTTCCCGAATATAAAAGAAAGCGGTTAGAAAAATTTCTTTAATTTTCACTAATGGGCATCTCTAAAAACCCTACTTTGGTTGCCAACTTGTTCTTTTTCCAAGCTACTTCGTTACCAAAATACTCATTTAGCCCTGCTAAACTCCGCTTTTGGTGCCTTGTATCCGAAAAAAATTCCTGCGTTATCATTCCAAACAGAGTTATTAGAGGTGCCCTTATGTACTCAACATAAAAAATTTGACCCATGAAAATTCATTTCATAAGTATACTTTGCCTAGTAATGTTAGTAGCCTGCGGAGGAGAAACAAAAAAGGAAAGGAATGCCCAGCCTGCTATTTCAGAAGTTTTTGAAGCCTACTACCAGGAAGGCCTAAAATTAAATCCGATTAATGCCACTTTTGCCGGAGACAGCCGATACAACGATACTATCCCAAACTTTTTATCGGAAGGTTATAAGTCCCGGCTAAGAGAATTCTATAAAAAGTATCGGACCAAAATGGCTGAATATAAAGATAAGGGCCTTTCTGAAAGCGAACAGTTGTCAAAAGCCATTTTAGAGTGGGATTGCACGGTAAATCTCAACGGACTTTCCTTTGAAGATCACACCCCGGTAGATCAGATGTGGTCTTTTAACCTGATGATGGGCCAGTTGGCCGGAGGCAGCAGCGCACAGCCATTTAATACGGTCCGGGACTACCAAAACTGGCTTTCCCGCCTGGAAGACTATACCGAATGGCTGGCTACAGCCGAAGCCAGAATGAAAGAGGGTGTCAAAACGGGCGACGTACTCCCTAAATCGCTTATTAAAAAAGTGTTACCTCAGCTGGCAAGCGTTGCAGGGCCCGACATGGAAGACCATCTTTTCATGAGCCCTGTGAAGCATTTTCCGGAAGGTTTTTCCGATCGGGAAAAGGAGGATCTCAGGACTTCTTATTCCCGGATGATCAAAGAAAAAATTATTCCCGCTTATGAAAAACTGTATCAATTTATGGGCACGGAATACCAGGGGGCAGGACGGGAATCGAGCGGGATAGCAGATACTCCCCAGGGGGAAGCGTATTACAAGCATCAGATCAAGTATTATACGACCACCGAAATGACGGCGGAGGAAATCCACCAACTTGGTTTGAAGGAGGTGGCCCGTATTCTGGCCGAAATGGATAAGATAAAGGAAGAAGTAGGTTTTAAGGGAAATATCAAAGCGTTTTTTAATTACGTCCGTAACAAAAAAGAGCTTATGCCCTATACGGACCCGCAGCAGGTCCTGGCTAACTTTAATGCCATTCATGAAAAGATGAAACCTCAAATAGATAAGCTATTCGATCTAAAACCGAAGACGTCATTCGAAGTAAGGCGTACAGAAGCTTTCAGGGAGGCATCGGCCAGTGCGGAATACAACCAGGGATCCTTAGATGGAACCCGCCCGGGCATCTTTTATGTACCCATTCCCAATGTTGCCAAATACAACATTTATTCGGATGAAGATTTGTTTTTACACGAGGCCATTCCGGGCCATCACTTTCAGATTTCTCTGCAACAGGAAAATAAAGCGCTTCCCGATTTTAGAAAAACCTTGATTTATAGCGCATTTGCTGAAGGTTGGGCTTTGTATTCGGAGTCTTTAGGGAAAGAACTTGGCCTTTTCACGGATCCCTACCAATATTTTGGGATGCTTGGGGCAGAAATGCACAGGGCTATTCGCCTTGTGGTTGATACCGGACTACATTCCAAAGGCTGGACCCGGGAAGAAGCCATTCAATATTCACTGGACAATGAGGCGGAAAGCGAAGCCGGTATTACTTCAGAGATTGAACGGTATATGGCGAATCCGGGGCAGGCTTTATCCTATAAGATCGGGCAGTTAAAAATTCTGGAATTAAGGGCCAAAGCCGAAAACGAATTAGGGGATGCCTTTGAAATTAGAGAATTTCACAATCAGGTGCTGAAAAGCGGCTGTTTGCCGCTGGCGCTGCTCGAAGATAAAATCTCTGCCTGGATAGCCAGAGAAAAGGCAAAATAAAAAAAGGGGGCTTTCGCCCCCCGCCCCGAAAAACTAACTAAACCTCAATTAATTTTGATAGTTTCGTAGTAGGTGTTTTCGTTGTCCTTAACCACTACCGTGTAACTATCCGAGAAGGCTTTTTTAAAGTTAAAGGCCTTTTCTACCGAGACTTTACCCTCAATAACTTCTTTAAAGAGCACCCGGTTACTGCTGTCAAAAACTTTGATAGCTACATTCCCCCTATCCAGATTGAGGAGATTTAGATACACCATGTTTTTATCTTTCCTAAAGACAGGCTTAGATCTTTCCTTCTTCCCAAGAATATGTATTGCAGCTTTGTCTATACTTATGGTATAAATCACTGACTTTAATGTATTCTCCGTAGAAAAATAATACATTCCATCTTTGAGTTTTTTCAGATCAAACTTTTTTGCGTAGACCCCTGTTGAGATATTTTCTGAAAAAATAACATGGTCTTCAGCATCTTTTAATTTGATTGCTGTTTCTCTGGATTGCGAATCCAGTTCAAAAATTAAACCCTTGATATCATTTCCGTTAACGAGTTTCATTTTTGGTTCATGCGCCCTGCTCACTGTCGTAGCGAACATCAAGGCGGCTACTGCGGTAAATTTGAAAATTGTTTTCATTTGTATTTTTTTAATTGTTAATAAAAAGGTTAAATGCAATTCGCCTTAGCAATCTCCACGACCGGTATCGAAGTTCTTACTGCAGCTCATTTCATAACATTTTAGTTTTGAGTTAATGAATAATTTACAGGACAAACTTACTGCCATATAACCACCCCCACTACATCCGAATTTTCCGATTTCTATGCTATTTTACCATACTCCCACGTTAAATTAACGTTAAGAGGTAATATAGTATATATTTTGGGTAATTTTGCAAAGTTGTGTTCAAAGAGGCATGACTAATTTTATATAAAAATTACATGTAGTATATGATAAAACAGAAACCAAGATTTGAAGTTATAGATCCAAATTTTGAGCATTCATTTATGTTTCAAAAATTTGACGCTTCAAAGAACAATAAAAATAATGCCTGGCACTACCATCCGGAAATAGAACTGGTATATGTAAACGGGGGTTCGGGAAAACGCCAGATTGGCAGTAACCTTTCTTACTATACCAACGGAACCTTAATTTTGGTTGGCAGTAATCTGCCCCATTGCGGATTTACGGACAAACTCACCGGTAATAAAAGCGAGACCGTTGTTCAGATGAAAATGGATTTTCTCGGAAAAGAATTTTTTGGAATTCCTGAGATGAAAAAAATTCAAAGTCTGTTTGAAGTTGCGAAAGCAGGTGTTGTCTTCTATGGGGAGACCAAACAGGAATTAGGCACAAAAATGGAATCTTTAGAGCAGCTGTCCAATTTTGAACGCTTGCTCTCCATCCTCGATATCCTGAATGGCCTTGCAAGTACGGAAGAATTCAGAATATTGAATGCGAATGGATTTTCGATGGCAGCCGATGTAAAGGATAACGACCGTATTAATATTGTCTTCAATTATGTAAAAAATAATTTTAAGGAAGATATTACACTCAAGGAAATCTCCGGTTTGGCAAGTATGACGATCCCTTCCTTTTGCCGGTATTTCAAAAAAATAACGAATAAAACTTTCATTCAATTTTTAAATGAATATCGGCTTGTTCATGCCTCCAAGCTTCTGGCTGAAAGGCCTATAAGCATTACCGAGGTGTGTTTTGAAAGCGGATTTAACAATTTTTCTCATTTTAACAGGTCATTTAAGGCCTTTACCGGGAAAAATCCTTCAGAATACAGAAACCAACTGAAATCAGTAATAGAATAATGATGCTATTCCCCCGTACTAAATTAAAATTGAACCTCCCAGATAGTAAGATTACCTACTTTCCGCATTTTTTTAATACAGAGGAAGCCGATTACTTCTTAAACCGGTTTAAAACCGGGGTGCTCTGGCAACAAGATGACATAATGGTTTTCGGAAAAGTGCATCCTCAACCCAGGTTAACAGCCTTGTATGCAACTAACGACAGACCCTACAGTTACTCTAATATCACCATGCTTCCGCATCCTTTTACGGAAGATCTGATCGGCATTAAACAGCGAATAGAAACCAAAACCGATGCGGACTTTACAACCTGCCTTTTGAATCTTTACAGGGATGGAAAAGATAGCAACGGCTGGCACTCCGATGATGAAAAAGAATTAGGCAAAAATCCCGTAATAGCCTCGGTTTCCCTGGGCCAGGAACGCTATTTTCATTTAAAACACAGGAACGATAACACCCTCAAACATAAAATGGTTCTGGAACACGGGAGCTTGTTATTGATGGAAGGCGCAACACAGCATCATTGGTTGCATCAAATTCCAAAATCGGAAAAGCCTATGGGCGAACGGATTAATCTGACCTTTAGAGTTATAAAATAAAAAAACGGTCCGCCAGTTGGCGGACCGTTTTTTTATACCCATATTTTTTTGAAGATACTATCTTTAGCGCCCGGGCAAAATCACTAATTTCCTCATATCTTACTATAATATAACTCCAAAACGCGTGCCAGCCTATAACTAATCGTTCAGATCCTTCTTTTTTGGGTAAATTGCTTCATATATCCTGTTGAAGGTGCTCCTATAAGTTAAAACACCGCTCTTCCGCTATTGAGAGCGAAGCGAAGAATCCGCGGTTAATGTCAATTCTGAACAAAAAATCAGAACAACCCATTCAAAACTTTTGCCAACCGCAGACCTCCTATTTGAAGCTGGTACTCCACAGAATCCCACCATTGGTAACCATATCGGTAATACAATTTCTCTCCTGCCTCTACGGATCCATAGAGTTTATTGGCCAACTCCTGGCTTTCTTCCACCCATTCGTAAATTGTCCCTTTTTCTATGGCTTTTCTCTCTGCCCGGGTGAGCTTTGGCAATTTTGCAGCCAATTCCGAATAGCTCATTCCATAATCATCGATCATATTCGCATCCCAGATCTTGTGCAGATTACTACCCCTGTTAAACCATTGCAACTGAATATCATTGCCGCCCTTATCCTCTAAACGACCCACATGCATCGGTTGATGAAGATCCCCCACCAAATGGATCAACATTTTTAAATAGAAGATCCTTTCCGTCCTGGTACTATTTCCATCCTTTATAATCCGTACACATTCCTCTATTCCCGTTATTAAGTCGCCATAAGGACTCACAGGCGTATCTCCATATTTTTCGTTCTCAGGAAAATTCACGTAATGCCAGGAACTAAATCTTCCGTATACACTGTCTGCCTTGATTTCATCGGCGAAGTTGGAAACCGCCGCAAGGCTTTGACCATCCAAAAGATCCATGAGAGCCCTTTTTGCTTTGCCTTTGAGATGCTCCTGAGCCACCTCCCCAATAACCCTGTGCCCGGTCTTGGACCACAACGGAGGCCCGGCAAAAGCAAACTGACTCACAAATAACAATAAAACGGCAACTTTTTTCATGCAGCGGATTTTGGCCAAAAATATGGAATAGAAAATTAAGCAATTGTTAAAGGGATAGTACATTTTAAATATTTAATCAGATATTGCACTCAAATTTTAACGAATTGCTTTTTAAGAAGATAAAATCCCCTTATTTAAGGTATTCGCTTTTGGTTCTTATTGGCGGTGCCATTATCACATTGCTATTTATCCTGAGCATCTACCTCGGTGCCTGGGGCAAACTGCCCGGAAAACAGGCCTTATCCGATTTTAAATATCAAAAGGCGTCTGAAGTGTACACAGCAGATAGTGTGCTTATAGGTAAGTACTACCTCTACGACCGGCAACCCATTTTATTCGAAACTATTCCCGAACATCTAATTAACGCCCTGGTGGCGATCGAAGATGAGCGTTTCTACGAGCATTCCGGAATTGACTATCAAAGCCTTGGAAGAGTGGCTGTTAAAACAGTGATGCTACAGGATCAATCGGCTGGCGGAGGCAGCACTATCAGTCAACAGCTGGCCAAGAACTTATATCCGCGGGAAAGATCTGGCAAGATCCGGTTACTGGTAGATAAGGTGAAGGAAATGATTGTCGCCGGGAGGTTGGAGGATAGTTATTCCAAAGATGAAATTTTAGAAAATTATCTGAATACGGTCTCCTTCGGCGACAATACCTTTGGTATAGAAAGTGCTTCCCTGAAATTTTTTAATAAACGTGCCAGGGATTTATCAATTGAAGAATCGGCTACCCTAATAGGTATGCTAAAGGCCACCTACGGTTATAACCCCAGATTATTTCCCGAAATCAGCCTAGGAAGGAGAAATCTTGTAATCCGCTCAATGGTAGGCAATGATTATTTAACAAAGGCAGCGGCAGACAGTATTATAAACCTACCTTTAGGTCTTAGCTATCGTGAGTACGACTACAACGCCGGCATAGCGCCCTATTTCAGGGAAGAGGTTCGCAAACAGCTTTTGAAATGGAGTGCTTCGAAAAAGGAGGATGGCAAGGAGATCAACATTTACACTTCCGGCCTAAAAATTTATACCACTTTGGACTTTAAGATGCAACTCCTCGCCGAAAAAGTGATGGCGTCCCATATGAGAGCACTTCAGGCTAGCTTTGAAAAGAGCTACGGAAAAGACACACCCTGGAATTCCAATAAAAAACTTATTGAGAAAACGGTGAAAAATTCTCCTGTCTATAAAAAGCTGATGGCAAATGGCCTGGACGAAAAGCAGGCCTGGGATTCGCTTTCCATAAAAAGAACGGTGACCTTGGCTTCCTGGGAAGGGGACAAGACAGCCCGGATCAGCTCAATAGACAGTATAATCCATTATATGAAGTTTCTGAATACGGGTTCCTTGTCACTGGATCCAACGACGGGCGCAATAAAAACCTGGATTGGTGGGGTTAACTACAAATATTACAAATACGACCATATATCACAAAGTAAAAGACAAGTGGGATCTACTTTTAAACCTGTTGTATATACTGCGGCACTGGAACACGGTATTGATCCCTGCACCCATTTTTCCGCGGAGGAAGTGGTTTATGAAAATTTGAAGGACTGGACTCCAAGTAATTCAGGGGATAAGGACGAAGCATACCTTAATTATTCCATGGAAGAGGCATTGAGCAATTCTATAAACACCGTGGCAGTGAAAGTTTTAGAACAAACCGGAATTCCGAATGTAATACATCAGGCCCACAAAATGGGTATAAGCGCCGTATTGCCCGAGCAGCCTTCGCTAGCGCTGGGTACAGGAGAAATCGGAATTCCCGAGCTGGCCGGCGCCTACTCAAGTTTTGTTAATGATGGAAGACCCGTACACCCATATCTCATACAGCGCATAACAAATGACAGGGATTCCGTATTAACGGTCTTTGAGTCAGAACAGATTGAGGATCGTGCCTTTTCCGAGGAGAACAGGCAAATCATGATAGAGATGATGAAGGCCACCGTAGATGATGGAACTGCCTCCAGGATCCGCGCCACCTATGGTTTAAAAAATGACATTGCCGGAAAGACGGGAACCACGCAAAACAATAAAGATGCCTGGTTTGTGGGCATTACACCGAAACTACTTCATGTAACCTGGGTTGGTTTAGATCATCACGAGATTGGTTTTAGAAGTACGGAACTCGGCCAGGGTGCCAACGCGGCTTTACCGCTTTTTGCGCTGCTGATGCAAAAACTAAATCAGGATCCAGCCTATGATTACATCACGAAAGCCCGCTTTAAAGCACCGGATAAAGAGGTGTTGGAAAAGTTGGATTGCGAGCCGGTAAAAAGAGATGGCTTTTTTAAAAGGCTCTTTAAAAATCCCAACAAGAAGAAAAAAAGGAAATTCAAGGACAGTGATTAGACTTGTTTAAGCTGTGCATTCCTCCTATACTCAAGGCTCGTCCGACCAGGTACGGGTGGGCAAGCCATCAGAGAATTACTTGGATTAAAAAATAATTTTTAGATTCATAAACGTAATACCCATTTCCTATGAACTTTGAACCTTTTCCTTAACTTCATCCCAAAAATGAAATTTCAAACCGATGGACCAACCATTAATTACCGATGATACCGTAGTTTTCGGGCTTTTGACTCTTTGTTTAGGGTTTGTATTCTATACTTCCTCCATCAAAAAAGGATTCTGGAATAAATTCTATTCCCTTGTTCCAGGAGTTCTTATGTGTTACCTGCTGCCGGGGATCCTGACCTCGGTTGGACTTATTGCCCCGGAATGGACAACCCTGGGGGAAACCGGGGAGCCTATTGAACATGAATCACGTTTATATTTTATGGCCAGCCGGTATTTGCTTCCGGCCGCCCTTGTGCTAATGACATTAAGCATAGATATGAAAGCTATTGCCAACCTTGGATCCAAAGCCTTAATTATGTTCCTTACCGGGACGGCGGGGATAATAATCGGGGGGCCGTTGGCCATATTAATCGTCTCCGTTTTCTCTCCGGAAACCGTAGGGGGAAATGATTTTGACGCCATCTGGAGGGGCCTGTCCACTATCGCCGGGAGTTGGATAGGTGGCGGGGCAAACCAGGCAGCCATGTTTGAAATTTTCCAATACAATCCTGATAAATTCGGCCAAATGGTACTTGTTGATGTGATAGGAGCCAACATCTGGATGGCAATTCTATTGCTGGGCGTGGGGAAGACCAAAAGAATTGACCGCTGGCTCAAAGCCGATACTTCGGCTATTGAAAATCTAAAAATTACCGTGTCTGAGTTTGCGAAGAAAATTACAAGGGTGCCCACCTTAAAAGACTATATGCTTATGCTTTTCTTTGCTTTTACCGCAGTGGGAATAGCCCATTTATCCGGAGAATATTTCAGTGAACTGCTGACAGCGAATTTTGAAACGGTGAGCAACCCGAAAAGTTTTTTATCCTTTCTGGGGGGCAACTTTTTTTGGATGGTGGTAATTGCAACTGTAATAGGCATCTTACTATCCTTTACAAGAGCTAAGAACTACGAAGGTGCGGGTGCAAGCAAGATTGGCGGTATGTTTATCTATATCCTGGTAGCCACGATCGGGATGAAAATGGATTTAAGCAAGGTTTTGGAAAATCCGGGATTAATTGCTCTTGGGCTTATCTGGATATCAATTCACGGGGGTTTATTAATTCTTGTCGCCAAATTAATCAAAGCTCCCTATTTTTTCCTTGCAGTCGGGAGTCAGGCGAACGTTGGGGGAGCTGCCTCTGCCCCGGTTGTCGCAGCCGAATTTCACCCCTCGCTGACCTCGGTTGGTGTTTTACTTGCAGTTTTTGGCTACGTAGTGGGTACGGGTGGTGCCTTATTGTGTGCCTACCTGATGGAAATTGCTTCAAAAGTTTAGAGCGCAACAAATATTTAGCCACCCGGAGGCTCTCTTCTTCCGTAGGAAATAGGAGAACTCAAATAAATAAAGAATTTCTTAAAAGTTTACCCGCCTCTGGCGGGCAACTATCCCTGCCTGCCCAGAGCAGGCTGCGAGGAATTCTTTTCGCTTAAAGCCCTGGACCCAGTAGAAGGAATCGACCCACTGGTCGAGGTAATAAAAAATTTCTTGAAACCGACTATCCTCAAGGCAGAGCCATAGAGGTATTTCGCCGGTTTCATTTTGGCCTTGGGTCCAAAAACCGAAATTTTGTATTTTGCCCCGCCCGGAATTGCGAAAAGGCAATTCCGACC
>JBGTNL010000019.1:0-335664 GCA_041743085.1 Flavobacteriaceae bacterium | reverse complement strand
ATTGATTATTAAGTTATTATAGCGTTCCGACTAAATAACGAATAACTTAGTAACCCAATAACTGTTCGCAATTTCATTGCTTTTCAAAACCTCCGCCATAGGACGGACAGGCATGGATTTTCAATCCATAGTGGTTTAGTCCTAATGGAATGGAACAAATTTGAATTTCTGCCCCCCAACTGATGCATCGGCCATTAGCCCTGCTTTGGGAAGGGCAAAAACCGCCACACCGTCTTTATATTTTGCATTTACGGCAATTCCTGATTCCACTGCTACGGCGGACGCCTCGGCGGCAAATTGAAAATCCCCCTCTTTAAAATCCTGAAGGGCGGCCTCTGTTTCAAAAAATATGACCTCAATAATAGCCTGACCTCCCGCCTGAAGGCCTATGTTTAACTTTTTGAGATCGGCCATGCCTGCCATTGTACCGTTATCGTAAACTACGCCGTTACCGGAAGCACCGCCCACGATAAAGCCTCCTTTGCCTACATTGGGAAATATTACATATCCTGCGGAGTTTTTAAAAAATTCTTCCATACCCGGATCTGCTTTTAGTAATTTCTGCTTCGCCTTTTCGGCATCTTTGATAATTTTTTGGTCCTTATTGTCTTGGGAAAACCCAGTGACGGCCACAGATAGTAAAGTCAGTAAAATAATTGCTTTTAAAGTTTTCATAGTGTTCATATTTGAATATAAAATTATTTCCGAGTCGGCCTCTTGCTGCCCGCAATATATTTAGGCAAGCTTATCCGTTGATTACTGTAAAATTAAAAAATTTATTGTCTACAACCTGTCTTTTTTAAATGTTTTATTGATCCATTTTACTGTTAAGTTCAGGTAGCTTCCCCTCCCTGTTTTCCTTTTAAAAATTCAATTTTTAACGATAATATTTAAAGCGATATGATTAAGTGCAAACCGCTAATTTAAATACCTTTAAGTATCCAAACCGAAGGAAAGGGAAAGGACTGGGGAAATGGAAAAGAATATCTACCGTACTCCTGCCAGGGATTCCGCGAAAAAACGCGCAAAGGATACAATGAGCGTGATCCTATAAAAACCTGAATTGCTTGAAAAAAATTAACACCGGAGATAGAAGGAAAACAATAGCGAATTAATTACAAAGAATCAAATACAATGGCAGAAATAAAAATAGAAAAAAAGAAGCCGGTATGGCCATGGATCCTGTTACTTCTGATACTAATTGGTGCCCTGGTCTTTTACTTTTGGTGGTCCGATAGGGATATTCTTGAGGACGATGTGAGTAACACCGATACGGAGCAGGTAATAGGAGCAAAGAGGGAGCGCAATTATATGGATACTTCCCGAACAACATCCGAGGAGTTGGAAGCATTTCTGTCCGGTATGGACGATAGCTCTAAAATAGGCCCAGATGTTGCCTAAACAAGGAATTCCCTCTTAAAATTGGCCGACAAGGTACGGAGCCCGGCAGGGAAAACGACGTGGCAACAAATGGTCAATTGGTGAATATTGGAAATAAAACATCCCGATAGCAACAGGGTTCAAATGCGGCCGACCTTTCGAAAGAAATTAAAAATGCGGGACGGGGAAATTAGCTCGGTAATGGGATCATTACAGAAAAAAAATTTCCTGATCTGAGCCGGAAGGTGGAAGCCTTGAAAAGGGCTGGGGGAGACATTGTTCCCAATGTTGCTATTTCGGAACAAAAAAAAGAAATAGCCCACTTTTTTGAAACATGCGGTGAAGTACTGAAAAAAATGGAACATAAAAACGAAAAATAATGAAAACACAGGAAAAGCATTTGTATTATCTCAGCGAACTTTCCGACTATAAAATAGCCGGGGGCTATTCCGATGTGCGGGGATGGGAAGTTAAGGACTCTGCCTTAAGGACCATTGGAACGGTTAAAAACCTCCTGGTAAATCCGCTGACCGAAAGAGTGGTGTATTTGGATGTAGAGGTGGATCATACGATCATAGATGCCAAACATGATCCCTATGGAAGGCCTGCCAATGTGGAGGTTCGGGAATTTATTAACAAAGAGGGCGAAAACCATATCATTATTCCAATCGGCCTGGTTGATATTCATCAGGATCCGGAATACGTCTTTACGGAGAGCATTGACCACACAACATTTGCCGAAACCAAAAGGAAACGAAGGGACGCTTCCATTGCACGTGATTACGAAACTGTTATTATGGATTCCTATAATAGAAGTCGACCAGAAAGAACCGGTTTAGATGAAACGTATAAAGAGGTTGATACAGAGGAGGTGACCGATGTTGATAGGGAAAGGGAGCGCCTGGAACGGATTAAAAAAAGAGATCACATCGGTGAATATCGGGAGGATGATAGCAATGATGAATTAAGCGATGAAGATGTTGATTGGTACGATGCTGAAAATGAGGGTCTGAAGAGCCCTTCGGAAATTGGAGAGGACGATGATTTCTATGACAGAAGGGAGTTCGATGACACCAAATTCCAGAGGTAAAAGCAATAAGTGATCTGATTTAATCTAAGTAATTCCCCTATGGCTCTGCCTTGAGCCTGCCTAAAGGCAGGGAGAGTTGCCCGCCAGAGGCAGGAAAACTTTCAAGAAATACTCTATTTTTCCCTGGACCATTCCCATACCCGGGATCGTATGGCCGGGATCAAAGAGGATAAAACTCCTAAAGTTCGGAATATGGTGTTACTCTTTACTTACTTTCCATATTGTTCCTGTTCCCGCTTCATAGGCATAAGGTGGCTTTTTGCTCATATCAATGTTAACCACCCCATAGTCTACAATGTACATGGCATCATCAGGGCCAAACTTTACATCAAAAGGGCGTTCAATCCCTTCTCCCTGGTTCCCGGAGGCCGATGCAGGTCCGCCTCCTGCATTGGCAACAAAAGAAGATACGTCCCCAGTGTCGGCATCCACCATGGCTACTCTGTAACCCTGGGTGGGTGTAGTTCCTCTTAAAGGATTGGTAGGGGGAGCCAAATCGCCCCATTCCGCAACAAACAACTGACCGGCCATGTCCCCCCATGAGGCAGGAGCGACGTCGAGCAGGCAGGGAGAGGAGTTAATCTCATGGCGTCCCAATACCAATGACGGGTCGGGAGGCATAAGCCCACTTGCTTCATGATCTATCAGAAAGCCAAGATCTTTCCCTATCAGTTCTCCATTTATAAATATCCCGCTCTGTAATGAATCCGGGGACTCAAATTTATCTGCCGTTAACGGTTCTCTCGCCGCTGAGTAGTCCGGGACACCATACCATACACCCTCAGTAATTTTAAGCGTGGCATCGAATTCGTCGTTCACGGGCCGGGAACCCCTCACATCGTATCCATTTTCAGCTGCAAACATCTGCCCGTCATCATTCCATGTAATCCCAATCAGGTTTCTAAAGCCCCAGGCATGTGTGGCAAGAGCGCTGGGGTCATCAGGATTAAATTTAAGGATAGAGCCACCGCATTTATTGACTCCCGGAATTACCTGTCCCACTGTAGTTTCAACGCCAAAAGGTACATAGGCCCCTGTCATCACAGAATCGGTGGGGTCCTCTGTTCTGAAATCAGGGGTTTTAAAATTTTTGCCGAGCAAAACGATATCCTGGCAAGGGGTGGGGTGGGTATCAGGGCTCTCCATCACCCAGGGGGCTACAGAAAGATCCATTACCCCGGAGTTGCCGGCCGGGCCTACAGTAACATACATCATACCGTCCGGGCCCATGGCTATGTCATTTATCTGATGCTCTGCCTGGCTATCCACTATCCCGTTAAAAAGTTGGGTCACCTGTCCCGCTTTGGTTACCCTGGATACGGCTCCGGTAAGATCTGCCGCCCGGTGTGTTACAAAAAAAGCGCCATTGTACCATGTAAGCCCAACAAGGGACGCATGAACCCCATTATTGGTCAGATCACAAATTTCCTTGGTTTGTCCCTGTTCCACCTGCAAAAGACGGCTCGGTGTCAACTGTTCGGGGTTGAGCCCGCCTCCGGCTTCCACTACGAACATATTTCCATCATCATCCCAGGTGACAGAGGTCGGATAAGTAAGGCCGTCCACAACTTTTTCAATTTTAAAGCCGTCCGGTAGTTCTAACGTGCCTGCCTCTGCAGGGTCATTTATACTTGTGTTGTCGGTGGTCTCACAACCGGTTATTGACACTCCCAAAAATAAAAGGAGAGCGATTCCGGCAAGTTTGAGTAGTATCGGTACCGGAACTGCCAAATTCTTATAGAATTCCATAATTTCAAAATTTTAGTTAATAAATATTCATTTGCTTAGAAGTTATGCCGGAAAGAACAAACGGTCTTCTGATCGGCAATATCTTATCGCTAAGTTAGTCGGTAAGAAGCCAAATCTTCGTACTAATACTGCTCCATATGATCAGGGTATTGACCCATATACTTTTAATAGCAATATGTATCAATATCTGTAAGAAAATTCTTGAGAAATACCGTAATTGGAAGTAAAATTGTTCCGCTAATTCGTGTGGAAAGAACCTTATGGAAAATATTCCTTTTTGAGATCAGGTACAGGATGATTTTTGTAAGTTGATTTTTTTTAAATGAACCTTCCATTGAATTGGAACGTACAGAAACAATATTTTCACTTTAAAAATCGTTTTGGAAGTAAAATTGTTTTTACATTTGAGCACTTCTAAACCTGTTCGTTTTTATTTTATGGAAAATTTTATCCGGAGTTTGGCTTGTCATCCCTCAGATATAGCTGTAACCTTTCAAACTAACCAAATTTAGGATGCAAGTTTCCGTTTCAAGGAAGGATGTCAAATTTATGCCCGATTCCAGCCGGGTTGTGGCGCGTTTCTTCAACAACGGGGAAACCCGCACCCGGGAGTTGATCAAGAGGATCATGTCGCTTGATAAAGCTTCAGTTAACCGGGAACTGGATTACACGCTTCGGGAATTTGTTGGGAGACACCGTAATATTTCACAAATATTCCTTCGGCACTGTGAAAAACACAAGGGACTTTTCGATTCCATGAGCCTGGAATATTCCAGTTTATCCAAAGAACGAAAACTTTTGATCGGGTCGTACTCCACTATGGAGTATTCCATAGAATCCGCGGCCATTTTTAACCCATCTATCATTGAAGATTTTGATCAATCCTTTCTGGCCAAGGGAGAAAAAAGGGTAATTATCTCATTTCGGGCCACGGGCGAGGGGCATCTGTCCTCCATTGTGTTCCGGAGAGGTATTCTGGATCAGAACAACGATCTTAAACTAAGGAAGGTCCGGACGCACATTGATATGGCCAAAATCGTTAAGAAAAAATCATACGATAAGGGGCGGTTCATTCAAAAATTAAAGGAGATGGACATATCGAAGGATTATACTTCGGCGATAATGGATCCCCTGCCCGATAAATTTGAGTACCACCAATTAAAAGATTCGGTTGGAAAAATTTTGGCAAATGGCATAAGTCCAGAAAAAAGACTTGCCCTGGATGAAATCACATGGTTAATAGATTCGTACTACGATGTGGAATTCAGTGTTGATTCCGATATTTCGGAACGGGTTCTGTTTCCAATTTCACCTTCTGAAAGTAAGGGAATTGAAGATGCAAGATTTGTCCGGTTTACTGAAGATGATGGTACCGAAAAAGTGTATGCCACATATACAGCCTATGACGGCCATACTATTTTGCCAAAACTGCTCTCTACTGAGGATTTCAGAACATTTCGGATAATGCCGATGCACGGTAATGGGGCCCAGAATAAAAATTTTGCGCTTTTCCCCCGGAAAATAAATGGTAAATACGCGGTGCTTGCCCGGGTGGATGGGGTGAACAATTATGTCATGTTCTCAGAACGGAATACGTTGTGGAACGATCCTATAAAAATACAGGAGCCAAAATATCCGTGGGAATTTACCCAGATAGGAAATTGTGGAGCGCCGCTATGGACAGAAGAAGGGTGGCTTATAATCACCCATGGGGTGGGTCCCATGAGACGTTATTGTATAGGGGCTTCCTTGTTTGACCTGGAGGATCCTACGAAGGAAATCGGAAGACTCTCACAACCCCTGCTTTCCCCCCTGGAGGAAGAGCGAGAGGGCTATGTACCGAATGTTGTGTATTCCTGCGGTTCCATGATACATAACAACAGCCTTGTGTTACCCTATGCCGTCTCTGATTATTCTTCTTCATACGCCGTGGTGGATTTGGGTGAATTGCTCCATACCCTAAAGGCCTAAAGCTGTATATCTTTACAATTTAAGGCTTTTTTCCAACGTTGTTTCGTAAACTTCTACATAGGAATCTATCATTTTTTGGATGCTGAATTTTTCAATTGCATGTGCCCTGCACTCCCGTGAAGAAATAGTGCTTAATTTTTGAACCGCCAAAATGGCTTCATCCGGGGTATTGACCAGGAATCCTGTTTTTCCGTCGAGGACAAGTTCGGGCATGCTGCCCCGTGCAAAGGCAATAACGGGGGTGCCGCACATCAAGGATTCGGCCACGCTAAGGCCAAAAGGTTCCTCAAAATATATGGGATGCAGTAAGGCCATGGCCTCTCCCAGGAGTTTATTGCCTTCCCGCTGGCCGACATTCCCTAAATAGGTAACTTTCTTTCCATCGATCCGGGGTGCAATATCCCTGCTATAGTAGTCCTGATCCTGTATCAATCCTGCAATCTTAAGGGGATAACCGCTTTTGTTGGCTATCTCTATGGCGGTATGGGTACCTTTATCCGGATGTATTCTTCCAAAGTACAGCAGATACTCTTTCTTAAGGTTGTTATATTTAAATTTACGGGAGTCTACCCCGTGATAGACAGTACGGCAGTAAGTCAATTCCGGATGTCTGTCGGCGTTAGAAATGGAAACGTAGGTGGAGTTTGAATTGTATTTCTTATAGACCGGAATAATTTTCGGGGAGGAGAAACCATGGATAGTAGTTATCATGGGTGTGCGTATCAATCGGGAATAGGAGAGGGGGAGAAAATCGAAGTGGTTGTGTATCAAATCGTATTCGTCTGCCTGCTCCATAACATTACTTATGTGAAGGCTTTCCCACACTTTGGGATCCGCATGGGGATCCTCTCCGCAAGGCCCGGGACAAACGGATTGCAGTTTAGCCGAAGTCAACGAATCTCCTGTGGCAAAAAGGGTTACATCCAGCCCCTTTTCAACCAGTCCTTCGGTAAGGACGGATGCTACCTGCTCCCATGGCCCATAGTTTCTGGGAGGGGTTCTCCAGGCAATCGGGGATAGGATGGCAACTTTCATTTGGTTCGCAAATCCTCAAAGGCCATTCTTGACAGAAGATAGCTAATGGTGGATTCCGCTCCCTGGTTGAGGTTTACGGTTTGCATTTCCAAACCATCATAACAGCCTCCTGTACAGGGGTTATACATGGTCTGATGCAAGAAGTTTCCCCCTAAAAACCAATTAAAGGCAACCTCCATTTTCTTATCATATCCTTCAGCCGGGAAGACCTCATTGAATTTATGCAATGCCAGTATGGTGTAACAAACATCTATCGGTTGTTCCCCTCCCTTAAACTTCATGTCAAATTTCTGACCTCTCTGCAGCCAGTCTTTGTTCGATATTACACGAATTCTATTTTGCACAAAGATCTTTGACAAAAGAAAGTTGAATGCTTCTTTTGCCACTTTTCCATAATCAGGATTCCCGATGATGGTATAGGCCATCAGGAGAGCCTCAGGGATAACAGCGTTCCCGTAGGTTAGGTATCCCTCAAACCATCTCCACTTATCGGAAGATTCGTTTTGGTATAGATCCGTCAGGCGTTTGGCAAGTAAATTGACCCTTGACTTTATTTCACTTTGCGGCCTGCCCATATTATAGAAGTATAATCCCTTAATAATGAAAGCTATGGCACGTGGGGACGATGTCCCTTCCATTTCCTCCAGGGCTTCTTCAAAAATGAAAGTCGCCCTGTGCTCCATATTCTGATATTCGGGTGGCAACAGAGCGGTCATTGACCGAAGGTATCCTAAAGCCCAGATAGCCCTGCCCTGTGCATCATCTAAATTAACCGAATTGTTCTGTTCGGTAAATTGCCGGTGCTCATCCACATAATTCAAAAATTTACCGTCTGGGCGGAAACAGCAGCAAATGAAATTAAAATAAATCTTGATCAGTTTAAGATCGGTTTCCGCACCGGTCAACTCATAATGCCGACACAAGGCAATCAGTGCTCGCGCATTGTCATCAAGGGTATAGCCCGAGCTTAGGTCCGGCTGGTTGACTTTACTGAACTGTATGATACCGGTCTCTGTAGTCATCTTTTCAATATGGCCTAAATCAAGCGGGGGTTTACTGTACTTCAATTGAATTTTTTCG
This sequence comes from Flavobacteriaceae bacterium, assembly GCA_041743085.1. GTDB lineage: Bacteria > Bacteroidota > Bacteroidia > Flavobacteriales > Flavobacteriaceae > JAFMPW01. The sequence continues at coordinate 327,359 of JBGTNL010000019.1, read as the reverse complement.
TTTCCCAGCCTCTGGAAGATCTTTGCATGGGCAATTGCAGCATTTTCCCAGGCCGAAGCCGCTGTGGTATGCAGGCCATTTAATTTCATGTTGCGGCGTAGGTCATCATTTCCCAACAAATCGGTAACGGCTTTTCCCAATTGTTTTGAATCCCCGAAATCCACGATGATACCCGCATTGTTTTGCAAGACCTCAAGGGCGTGTGGTATGGGTGTAGATATTATAGGGCACCCGCAGCTCAAAGCATACGAAAAGGTTCCACTCACCGCCTGATGGGGGTCTTTTGAAGTAAAAAGATAAATATCCGTGAGCTGTAAATATTCCAAAAGGCTCTCCAGGGGTAGAAACTGATTTAGAAAACGCACATTGTCTTGAATACCAAGCGCGTCTACTTTTTTATGGAGGAAATCGCGGTATTTTTCACCTTCCCGTTTTACCAGTGACGGATGTGTTCTGCCCAGAATAAGAAACATAACATCGGGATACTCTTTAATGATTTCCGGTAAAGCATCCAGTGTGGTTTCAATGCTTTTTCCGTGGCCCAGGAGGCCAAAAGTGGAGAGTACCTTTTTGCCCGATAGCAGGTACTTCTCTTTTAGCACGGATTTATCCTCATACGGAACGAGGTGGGTGCCATGCGGTATGATTGTAATTTTTTCCGCCGCTACCTCATATTCCCTTATTAAAATTTCGGATGATGTCCGGGTCATCACAATGATCTCTTCACATAGCGATGAAATCTCATTGACCGATGATTTAAATTCCTTATCCGGGTGTGGGAGAACCGTATGGAACGTTATAATGACCGGTTTGTTCAGAAAATGCAGGAATTCTATAAATGATTTTTCATGGTTTTTGAACAACCCGAATTCATGTTGAATTACCACCAGATCAACGGAGCGATTGGAGTTAATGTGGCGGGAAACAGTTAAAAAATCGAGTGGCAAATCGGTGTTAAGCGAATGTTCTATGCCTTCAGAGTAGACATGGCTTTCATTTTCTGACTCCAACGGGCAGATGGAAAATTTAATCGAATTCCCAAACTTCTTGTGGAGCGCTTCCACAAGATCTTTGGAATAGGTGGCAATACCACATTCTCTGGGCGGATAGGTGGTTAAAAAAAGGATTTCCGATCTTTTCTTGACTGTTTCGGGAACTGTTTTTTCAAGATGGCCAGATTTTAGTCGAGGCACATATTGTCGTTTTTTAGGTCTCTTTTTATATTGAACTGTGAGGTTATTTTCCATTTTGGGTGTCTTTTCTGAAATAGTACGTTATTTAAATACGCCGCCGAAATTATCTGGTCTTAAAGCCTGACTTTACAGGGCTACAACAACCCTTATAAAATGAGAAGTTATGTGAAGTTTACATCACCCGACAACTTTGTTTAATACTGCGGCAGTGTCTTTTAATGATTTTTTTTGCGGGGCTTTTGGTTTATGCACTGCCCGAAATTTGCTATTTGTCAGTAACACACACTTAAATTTGCAGCGATGTTTCCTCTAAAATCAGACTGCAAATTACTGTCGGAATAATGGGACGCATACGCCTATCGCACTTAAAATTAACTGTAAAAAAAATGGAAAGCAAGTAATTTCCCACATATAATTATCCCTCCGCGGATCTGCTGTCTGTAACTACTGTTCCGTATTTTTTGATATAGCCGGCGAGCATAAAATATTCTGGCCCGACGAGCCTTAATTTCTAGGAATGTATAGGGCTAATTTTATTCCCAAAAAAGCATAGGAACCAATGATGTGTACTGTAAATTTAGGGATATTAATCCTGAAATTTATACTATGGGAAACGAAAAAGAAGGTTGGGCAGATGACGTTAATCGGGACAACAATGTTAATTGGAAAAATGATGACAACGACCTGAATCAGTACAAGGAACCCGCGGATAAATGGAATGCCATTCAGGAAGAATATATATCCCGGTACCCCGAGCTGGATACGGAAGACCTGTATTATGAAAGCGGAGGTTTTGAGGGGGTCCTGGAAAAAATAAGTGAAATAAGGGGAAAATCTGTTGATGAAATCCGTACAGAAATTGAGAATTGGTAAGTTTGTTGTTTGTTAGTTCTAGTTAGCAGAAACCGTCGCTTTTTTTGGGCGACGGTTTTTCTTTGGTCCGGACCTGACTACCTTCAGAAACGCAAACCCTAACGGAGATCCGGGTAATTATTTATACCACCTCCTCCAGTCAGGTTCACAAGGAAGAAGCATTGTAAAGGTGAGTATTAAGCTGACTGGCGCCTAGGGCGATTTCTTCCTGAATTGATATGCCGCACCGATATAGTGGATAGGAGATATGTTTATCACTAATCCGTGAACTGCAGCAGGAAATGTGCTCATTTGATCTTAAGGATAACGCAATCTCACAAAACAGGTATTTTTGTGGGAATGGATTTTTTTTTCGCACTTTTTCTTCTTAAATTAAGGGTATCATAATCGGGGTGCTATCATGTATGTGATGGCTGAGAATATACTCGCGGCCTTGGTGGATAATGCCAGCAAGGGAATATGATAGCAAAGGGAACGGATAATGCGAAATATCATTACTGTTCCCTTTGTGTTTTATTTACATTCATTGTACTTGAAAAATAAAAGAGAGGTGCCTAAAGCACCTCTTCCGTATTTTTTCTGCATTTAACCTTACATTATATATGACGGCGGCCTGGAAATTGAAGTATTTCCTGAAACCAACTATCCTAAAGACCCGTCAGGGCAAGCAATTGGCGTATTTGGGCAGGTTCGGCTGAACTATTTCGCTGATTTCATTTTGACTTAAGGTCAAAAATCGAGATACTGTTATTTGGATTCCCACTTTTGGGGGAATGACAAAACAGCGCAGCACCGGGGAATTCTAAAGATTAAAAGAACCCACTCCACTTTGAATTTTTTTCAGGGAGGAGGTTCCCCCGGCCAAGTCACACTTCAGCTTTACCTCCGGGGACTAGTTATTTTTCTTCCAGTCCTCATATGCCCTCAATTGCTCATCTGTAAGGATAGCACCCAACTGTCTGTCCTGCTCGCTTTCTATCGTTCCCCTCATGGCGCCATTGGGGTCCTTGGCTACAGACTCTGAAAACTCTTTCATACCCATGTTGAATTGTTGTATCTGCTCCTCGGTCATTTGCAATTGGGAGTACATGGTGTCGTAGTCTTTGGTGGAAGCGGTAGATTGACCCGAAGTTGGCATTTGCGCACTGCCTGCTGCTCCCGTGGAACCTCCGGTTTGTGTCACCACACCTCCGACCTCTTCACTCTCAGTCGCTTCTTTTGCTGAGGTTTCATTTGCATTGGTCCCGTTGGCAGATTGCGAGTCTTCCCTTTCTTCCATATTTGTGTTTGCCGCCGTTTCCCGTTCAGAGGGCATGTTTACCGATTTATTACTCTTGCACGAAAACATGACCATTGTACAAGCGGCAAAAAAGATGATAATAAGAATATTTTTTTTCATTTTTATAGGGTTCTAAAAGATTAAATAGTTGGTTATTTTATAGTTCGTTTAAAAAAAGGCCATAAATTACGAAGCGGTTTCAACCTCTCCATTGGCAATTTTCTGACATTCCTCCATGCATTTCACGCAGGCGTTGGCGCAGGCTACGCAATGGTCATGATCGTGCTGGCCACACTGTTCTGCGCACCACTGGCACACATTAGCGCACAGCCGGCAGTACTCGGGAGCATATTTGCTGTCCGCAATCATAAACTTAATACAGGCTAAACAAGCGTCTATACAAAGTGCACAACAAACGGGACAATCATTCATGCTGTCTTTGCCCGCCATTTGTATCAGGCAATTCTGGCAATCTACCAGGCACTGCTGACAGGCTTTAATACAATCTTCATATGAAGTATTCATCATTTTTTTTGATTTTCTTAAGTCCATCTAAGCTACATCCTTTTAGCAGTGACGGTTAATGCAATAAAGAGAGAAGTGAACTCTATGCATAAAAGTTGACCCACCGGACGTAAAAGTAAATCCACCGGTTTAATCATTTGTCTCAATCGTCAGTTGAAACAATGCACTTTAGTGCAAGACTTCCCCCCGAAGGTCGGGGGGCTAAAAACTTTTTTCGAATAGGTTAATAGTTATCGGTTAACCGTTGATCGTATGATATCAACGATTAACATTTAACCAAAACCTGCCCGTTCCCCGCCAGAATGACTTGTCGGGCTGGCGTTCAGGCGGGCCTGCCCGTGCCGATACAGGCGGGCAATTTCATTGCGTATCCAAACCTCCGCCATAGGACGGACAGGCATGGATTTTCAATCCATAGAGTGGTTTAGTTAGCCTCAATTTTTTTCAACTACTTATTTGCTATTTGCTATTTGCTATTTGCTATTTGTATTTGGATACCCTTTCGTCCTTGATCGCCCCGTTCCTGCCCAAAACATGTACCGCAACAAACAGCTGCAATTGATATCAGTACGAATCTCACTTTTGTAATCATAATTAATGACCTAACACCAATGGACGTAGTGTGGTGATTACTAAATTCACTCACTATTTTCCCCACTTTTTTTCCTTTCTGCGGCGTTAAAATTTTTAACCGTAGCGCTGCTATGCTTGCAAATTTTGCCTTGCACAAAGAAAAAACAGCAACAAAAATTTAGTCAGCCAACTTAGCAATCACCACACTAGACCATTTTCTTTTGGAACGATTTACTGAAACCCAAAAACAAAACTCCGCAAAGCACCCATGCCGGTAGGGTCACGAAAGATAAAAATACATCAAACTGAACGGATATAAAATAGAACAGCCCAAAACTGATTGCCCAGGCTAAAAACACCGATTTATTGAAGGTAATATGGGCAACCCCTGCATAATTCCTCACGATCCCTGCCCGCCTGTAAAAGAAATGCTCAAAAACGATAATCGCTCCGAAAGGTGCAAGAATGAATCCGTATAAAGCCACGAATCCCAATAGCTTCATGGCAAATGCCGGAAATAGCCCCGCAATGGTTGCCACCGTACCCGCTAAAATGGTTACCCAAAAAGTCGACAGCTTTGGAATGATGGCCTGAAAAGCTAGTCCGGCCCTATAGATTGTCGGGTTGGCCGTCGTCCAACCCGCTAAAACTACCGCAATGATACCAAAGATACCAATGGCATTATTTGCCAATGGCCCGGGAGCCACGGGAGGAGCTTCCCCATTCGACAAAAAGGCTTGTGCCTCAGGGGATTTTAGATACACCGCATAGAGAAGGGCGGCTGCTATCCATGCCATATAATGTCCAACGTACATTCCGGCGGCCGTAGTCCAGCCCGAATTTGGATTTTTGGCGAACCTGAAAACCGACAGATCGGACATACCTATGTGCATCGCTGCATTGGCGAACCATGACCATACGAGTACATGCCAAAACGTATATTTGATTTGGCCCGGGAAAGGTTCCGAGCCTTCGCCCCAGAGATTCCAAAAATCGGAGAAACTTTTGACGCCCAATTGGTTCAGCGCCACTATGCCACAGGCGATGAAAGCCAAGACAATTACGGGCGACATCCAATTGGCCGCTTTTGAAACGGTATCGTATCCTTTTGACGCGATCAATGAGATTACCGCACCTATTATGATCACTATGATAACCCAGGTGGCCCCATTGGGCAGGGTGTCGGTCAGTTTTGGCATTTCCATATCGAACGGAATTCCGATTGCGGTCGCTGAAACTGTTATCATGGCGCCGGCAAGGAAACAAAACAGTATTCCATTTGCCAGATTATACCCTATCACCAATTTTTTTCCACAGATTTTTTCGAGCTGGTAGTAAAGGGTCAATCGGTTTTTTACAGCAATTTCCGCGGTAAGAAAACGCCAGCTTAGCACTGCCAACAGATTGCCTAACAGCAGACCGATAATCAAATCAAAGGCACTTACACCTGCTGTCAAAAACAAAGGCCCAATCATAAATTCGGTGCCCGCGGCATGTTCGCCGGCGTACATTCCCAAAAAGCTTTTCCAGCTTTTTAGTTTCGATTGGGGCACGGGTTCCCTTTCGAATTCCCCGCCTACAATTCCCTCTATTACTTCTTCCTCGCGTTTGTTGAGTGCCATTATGGTTTGGTTAGTCGGTTATCAAATGTTTTGGCAGATCTTCAACCCGCTCACAGCAGAGTTGGTCCATCACCTGTTTGAACTGTGTTTTCAAAATGGTTATGGTATGGTTCCCACCCTCATTACCCAATGCGCCGGCACCATATAGAAATGCGCGGCCCATAAAGGTGAATTTTGCCCCACTGGCTATCGCTCGCGCAATATCAGGACCCGAGCGCAGCCCGCTGTCCATCATAATCTCAATCTGGTTTTCGTATTTTTTGGTAATCTCCTGCAACGAACCAATGGTGGATTGCGCGGCATCAAGTTGTCTTCCGCCGTGGTTGGAAACGATAATACCGTCAAAGCCCATGCGGATTGCATCTTGGGTATCCTGTTCCGATGCCACACCTTTTAATACCAGTTTTCCTTTCCATTTATCCCGGATCGGCTTTATTTTTTCTTCGTTCAGGCGACCGGAGAAGGTTTTGTCCATAAATTGGCCCAATTGGCTTAGGTTGAGTCCTTCCGGAGTATATGGCTTTAAGGTTTCAAAAGTAGGTTGGCCGTATTTTAGGGTATTGTAGGCCCAGACCGGTTTTGCTAAGATCTGAAGAATATTGGTGAGCGACATTTTGGGGGGCAATGCAAGGCCATTGCGGATGTCGCGTGGTCTATACCCGAAAGTGGGGACATCGCATAGCAATACCAAAACAGGGCATCCAGCCGCGGCTGCACGATTGATAATATCATCGCGAAGCTCATCTTCCACCGGATTATAGAGTTGAAACCACGCATTCCCCTCCGTCAGTTCACTGGCACGTTCAATATTCATTGTGGTGACCGTACTCAGGATGAAGGGTACATTGTGTCTGAGCGCCGCTTTTGCCAAAATTTCAGGGGAATTTGGCCACATCAGACCTTGAAGGCCAACAGGTGCAATGCCGAAAGGGACATCGAACTCCATACCCAGCACTTTTGTTTTTGTAGAACTTTCGCCATAGTTACGGAGATAGCGCGGTTGTAGCTGAACTTTTCGTATCTCGGCAGTATTTCGCCATATACTTACATCTTCGTTACAGCCGCCATCCAAATATTCAAAGGCGAATTTGGGAATGCGTTTCATGGCCCTGTTTCTCAGGTCGTCTACCGATGGGTAAGCAGTGTTGAATTCCATGGCCATAGGATCAGTCTATTTTAAAATGAAAGGAATATGTTTTTTTAACGAATAATTCTTTTTCAAAAATTTGGAGTTCAGTTCCACATCGGAAATGGCGATAGCGGCACCCAGGGCCGAACCCAAGGAGGAGTCGGTTGTCCGCAGTTCCATATTCCGCAGATAATGGGAGACCAATTTAATATAAACATCGTTATCACTGAAACCACCATCGATATATAATTTTTCGATGCTATCCCCACCAGCCGCAGTCCTGATGCTTTTTACCTGGAGCAAAACGAGCTCAATCATCAACTGGTGATATGCATGTTCGAACCTGTCGTAATGGTATTTGGTTTCCGACGGCATATTCTTTTCAGAAAAGCTTATCCACCGAAAGGAGTATTGAAAATCCTTAATAATTTCCAGGAAGGTATCGTAATTGAACATCACACCTTTATGGTAATCTTCGGGTACGCGGAACTTTTTGGAGAGTTCTTTTACCTGAAGGCTATACTCATTGCCTAGGAAGAGACGGCTCGATCTCACCGGCTTCCCGTTGATCAGCATGTAGTTGATACAATCTTTTTCAATATCGTCCTCTGACAATAATTTTTCTGTAAAGGGATTCAGGGCAATACTCCATGTACCGGTGGAAACCAAAATAAACTTCTTTTTAACGCTCCGCACGTATGGTAATAGGGCGGCGGAACTATCATGTACACCAACCCCTATCTTTATCCGTTTGCCGTTATAGTTCATATTGATACTGGTTTCGGTGGAAACGATAGGGGGGAGAATGCGGTCTATGCGTTCCTGATATACCCAATTATGGTAGTCTTTTTTTGCATAATCCCATAGTGCGGTATGGCATCCGATACTCGTATACTCGCTCAGAGGAATTCCTGTAAATACATAGCTTATATATTGCGGAAGGTGCAATGAACAGGCAATCTTTTTAAAGATTTCGGGTTTGGTGTATTTTAACCAGTAGAGCTGCATTCCGGAATTCAGCATCCCGGAGTTCGAAGACCCGGTGCTTTTGGCAAACTCCGTCTCCGGGCCGTATTTTTCGTAGAATGAATCCATTAATTTTTGATCCATGGGCTTGGTATAGTTGTAAAGGGGCGTGAACACTTCACCGTTTTCATCCAAATGTACCAGACTGGCTCCATAGGTAGAAAAGTTGATGGCCGTTATATCGAATTCCTCGGCACTCAGTGTTCTGTTAAATACTTCTTTCAGCCAAACCTGAAGGGCACTTAAATTTTCGGCAGGGTACCCGTCTTCGTCCTCAATGGGATCAAAGCAGCTGTATTCGCGATAGACCTCTTGATAATCTGCATCAAAAAGAAAGAACTTTTTATTGGTCTTTCCAACATCGAATACAGCCGTTACCTTGGTTTTCATTGTGCTGGGGTTATAGTCCGGACGCAACCGAATTGGCTCCCCTTTCCTTAATGAGACGTTCTCTGATGTTCAATGAACGATAGGTTTCGACAGGGCTTATTGCCCCTCCGCGATTCAGTCTTGCCCTTTCAAGTAATGGCCTAACATCGGTTCGATAGGCATCCTGAAGAATTTCCTGGCATTTGACCACATCGTGATTTTCCTGAGCGTGCGTTAAAAGATTTTGGTCAACGAGGAGGGCTTTGGCATGGGCTTCCTGTATGGCTTCCAGTGACTGAATCAGATCTTCCAGGGGATCCTTGATATTATGACTGGCATCGATCATCCATGCGGGATATGGATTTTGTGGATTGTTTTCCATTCCGTAGACCAGGGCGTTGAAAATTAAGAACAGCGCATAAGGTTTTACACTGCCCACCGTCAGATCATCATCCCCGTATTTGCTGTCATTAAAATGAAAACCGCCCAGTTTGCCCTTTAGCATCAACGTCGAGACGATCTGCTCTATATTTGTATTCGGCAGATGGTGCCCCAGATCTACCAGGGTATAGGCTTTATCGCCGCACGTATTTGCAAGCATAAAGGAGGTACCCCAATCCTGGATTACGGTGCTGTAAAAATTCGGTTCGTAAGGTTTGTACTCAATTAAAAGTTTCCAGTCGGCAGGAAGCGATTTGTAGATTTTCTTTAAACTGTCCTGGGTATGTTCCAGAGCGCTCTGAAAATTATTTTGACCAGGGAAATTCGTCCCGTCTGCCAACCAAACCGTCAGGCTTTTGGAACCCAGCTTATCCCCGATTTTTATCACGTTAATATTGTGCCCGATAGCTTGTTCACGGACCGCTTTGCTTGTATTGCTCAGCGAACCGAACCTATAGCTTTCCTTGGCATTTTTTTGGTCCTGAAAGGTGTTGGAGTTGACAGCATCAAATACCAGATCATGAGAAGCGGCCAAAGCTTTAACCGCATCAACGTCGTTGGGAACGTCCCAGGGTATATGCAACGATATGGCTCCCGCCGTTTGCGTAAGTGCGTGCAAGATGCCCACATCCTCTATTTTTTGCCCTAAAGTAGCGGGTTCCCCCTGAAAACCGAAACGTCCGAAACGAGTGCCCCCGGCACCAAGGGCCCAGCTTGGTATGGCAACCTGAAAGTCTTGTAGCCTTTTGACAAGCGCATTAACATTATGCCCTTTTTTTGAAATTATGTTCGATAAAAAATCAAAGCGTTCGTTGTGTTGGACAATGTCTTTTTGATTGTTATCGTCAAGTCTGCTTCTATCTATTTTCATCGGCGTGTTGTAAACTTATCGCGGAATAATTCCCATGGTTCAATTCACCTATGGAGGTCTTAAAAAACTAACTGAAACAATTAACATTAGCGTACAAATGCGTTGGCCATTCCGCCGTCGACATTGATAATATTTCCCGTAGTCTTATCAAGGATCCCCACGCAGGCGAAGACCCCGTTGGCAACATCTTCAGGATAAATAATTTCGTTCAACAGATTGCGTTTGGCATAATGTGCCGGAAGTTCTTCGACGGTAATTCCGTAGGCTTTGGCACGGCCTTCGGCCCAGTCACCTTCCCATATTTTGCTCCCTACAATAACCCCATCAGGATTAATTGTGTTCACCCGAATTTTATCACCGCCCAGCTCTGCGGCCAATAAGCGGGCCATGTGCTGTTGGGCGGCCTTGGATGTCCCATAGCCTACATTGTTGGGACCTGCGACCAAACCATTTTTACTGGCTATGCTAATAATGTCGCCACCCAGACCTTGTTTGCGCATAATTGCGACCGCTTGTTTGGCAAGTTCAAATTGCCCTTTTACCAGTACATTCTGAAGAAGGTCCCAATCTTTTTCCGTGGTCTCTTCGAGGGGTTTTGAAATCGCCAAACCGGCACTGTGCACCACAATATCGACCCCACCAAATTCCAGACAGGCCTTTTTGTAGGCATCGGCAATTGAATCGCTTTTGGTTACATCACAGATGGCGTAGCTTGCGATATCCCTGCCATATGTTCCAACCGCCTCTTTTAGCCGGTCTTCGGCAATATCGGTCAATACCACATTGGCGCCTTCCACCGCCAATTTATCCGCAATTGCCTTACCGATACCTCCGCCTGCCCCGGTAACCACCGCTACTTTTCTGGACAAGGGTTTTTCTTTTGGCATGCGTTGCAATTTTGCTTCCTCCAGCAGCCAATATTCAATATCGAAAGCTTCCTGTCTTGGCAACGAAGTATATTCGGAAATGGCTTCTGCCCCCCGCATTACATTGATGGCGTTGACATAAAATTCATTGGCGACGCGCGCCGTCTGTTTATTTTTTGCAAAGCTGAACATTCCCACACCGGGATAGATGATGATAACAGGGTTGGCATCTCTCACGGCGGGGCTGTTGTCCCGCTTATGTTTGTTGTAGTAATCTTGATATTCTTTTCTGTATGCCGCAAAGGCAGGTTTTAATTTGTTGAGAACTGCTTTTGTATCCGAAAGATCTTCCTTGCTATCTAATTGGAGCACTAAAGGCTGAATTTTGGTCCTTAAAAAGTGGTCAGGGCATGATGTGCCCATTGGTGCCAATCGCTCCAGGTCGTTGCTATTAATATATTCCAGTACCACATCACTGTCATTAAAGTGACCTATCATCCTGTTCTCGGAAGAACACAAACCCCTGAGCATCGGCATCAACTGAGCTGCCTTTTCATGGCGTTGGTCCTTGGGAAGGCTTTCGGTTTTTTGTCCTCCAAAAACACTCCCGTTTTCCTTAATCTTGTTTTCGATATATTCGGAGGCCATTTCAATGACTTCCAGACTGTTCATATAACATTCGTAGGAAGTATCGCCCCAGGTAAAAAGTCCGTGACTGCCCAGGACAATACCGCGGATTCCCGGGTTGTCATTTAAACATTTTTCCAATTGCAGGCCCAAATCGAAACCGGGTCGTTGCCAGGGCACCCAACCCATGGTATCGCCCCATATCTCCTTGGTCACTTTTTCACTGTCCCTGGCTGCCGCTACCGCAATAAGGGCATCGGGGTGCAGGTGGTCTATGTGCTTAAAAGGAAGCAATCCGTGTAAGGGGGTATCTATCGAGGGCGCCTTACTATCCAGATCATAGATACAATGGTCAAAAAGCCCCACCATGCGATCTTCATCCTTCAAACCGCCATAAACGTTTTTAAGTTTCCGAAGCCTTTCGGTGTAGAGCCCGGCAGTACCCGCTTTGGTCAACGTGCCAATGTCACCTCCGGAGCCTTTGATCCACATAATCTCCACCTCTTCATTGGTCAAAGGATCTTTTTCGATGGTCTTGCAACTGGTGTTTCCGCCGCCATAATTGGTAATCCGTAAATCGCTTCCCAATATGTTGGAGCGGTATAGGAAAAGTTCGACTTGGTCATCGCCCAATGCGGCCGCTTTTTTATCGTTCCAGAGGAAGTCAACGTACTTAAATTGCTTTGTACTATTTTTCATTGGTCCCATTCGTTAGTTGAAACCCTGCCCGGCGCCTTTACAGGCAGGTATGCACTTTAGTGCAAGACTTTCGGTTTCTAAGAACATTTTAGCCATAATAGTTATTAGGTCATTGATTATTAAGTTATTAAGGGTTCCGACTAAATAACGAACAACTTGGTAACCCGATAACCGTTGGCAATTTCATTGCTTTTCAAAACCTCCGCCATAGGACGGACAGGCATGGATTTTCAATCCATAGTGGTTTAGTTGTGTGGTTATCGTATTGATTAATGACATTTAGCTGTAATAAGGATTATCTGGAAATTGAACCGATCGGCTCGGTCAATATTTCTACATTGGCTACCAAATACGGTGTCAACGGGGTGCTGATTGGCGCGTATTCATTGCTCGACGGAAGGGGGGCAGTAGGGGGAGGCCAGTTCTCTCGTCCACGCGTATTGGCCACTATGGCTTCTGAAGATGCCCATGTGGGAGGGTCGGGAAACTCGCATTTAACAGCATGCGAATTTTACCAACACTATCCCATTACTCCTGCTACCGGACCGCTACATTCTGCTTTTCTTCCATTTTATTCTGTTTTGGCACTTTAATATGCCGTATTGGTGTCTAAACCCACAATAACCACTGGAAAATATCTTTTGAAAGCTTTTAACCCTAAACTTTCACTGTATTAATCCAAATCAACGAATTTGATAACCTCAACAATGTTAGGGATTATAAAGTTACTTAAAACCGCTTAAAATATTTGAGACAAAACCTATTGTTTAACCATTCCTCCCGATTTTCTTTACTTAAACACATTTAAGATTCATGGGATATAGCGACTAAATTAAATTGGATTTACTATCTTGGAACACGTTCGGCAAAAGAACAACTTTAAGTTGAATGAAATCCCATAATCTACCTACGGCAGGCAGGTGGGCATTAATTAAAGAATGGTCGATGCCAACCGACATAAATAAGGGAAATGGGGATGGCTGGTAAAATTTTATATAGATGAAACGAACAGTAACAATCGGCCAAACCGTTAAATCAGGTGTAATGGGCCAATATTTAAAACCACAACCCGAAAAGCTTCGATCAAAAATTAGGAATATTGTAGTGCTTATGTTGGAGAACAGATCTTTCGATAATCTGCTCGGCTGGCTGTACGATGAAAAAGAAATACCGGATAATCAGTCATTTGAAGGTTTGCATAGCGGCCTTTGGAATCCCTTAGACAACATTGACGCCGATGGTATACCGTTCATTGAAAAAGTACCTGTTGCCAAAAATGGTCAGAAAATAGAACGCCTCGGAAAACAGATACCAAATCCAGTTGACTATACGCTTCCAGACCCGGATCCCGGTGAGGGCTATGCCGATACCAATCACCAACTTTTTCTGAAATACAAGGTCAATGCCCTTTATCCACCGAAACCGGTCAATATGGGCTTTGTACAAAATTACAATAACGCCATGCTTTATGGTACTTACAGTTTCTATGATGCCCCCACCGACCCAAGAAAAATCATGACTTGTTATACCCCGGAACAGACCAGGGTTTTAAGCAAATTGGCAAAGAATTTCGCTGTGTGTGATCAATATTATGCTTCAGTGCCCAGCCAAACCCTACCTAATCGTTCCTTTGTTCACGCCGCTACCTCAGATGGCAATGTGAACAATTCTCCTAACGCCTTTTGCCATTCCAAGACGATATTCAATCAAATACAGGACAAGATAGACGAAGGTTCAAAAAACCTAAGCTGGGGAATTTTTGGAAACAATCTTATGCCAACGGATGAAAAGAAAAGAGAAAGAGATACGGGCGGTGCGTTTGACGGTGACCATTTTTCGCTCACCCGTCTGGCGATGACCCAATTGCACGAGCCAAGATTCGATAATAACTTTCACCCCTTAGATCGGTTTTATGAGTTATGTGAAACGGGAGATTTACCTAGGTACTCCTTTTTAGAGCCGGTTCTTGGCGGAGAAGATCAGAACGATCAACATCCTCCACAAGATATTAGGCCAGGAGAGAACCTGATAGCTGGTATCTATAATGCGCTTAAATCCTCACCGGCTTTTGAAGAAACATTATTGGTTATCACCTATGATGAACATGGGGGCTGCTATGATCATGTGTCTCCCCCGGGTGGCGCAAAAAATCCGGATCCTACTAACGCGCCGGGACAGGATGGGTTCCGGTTCAACCGATTTGGGATTAGGGTTCCTTGTGTACTGATTAATCCTTTCATCCCTAAAGGCCTCATAGCGCGTCCGGATGGGTACACCCCTTTTGACCACACCTCTGTAATCAAAACGGTTCAAAACTGCCTTGGCCTTGAACCATATCTTACAGAGCGATCCAAAGCCGCTGCCGATTTCTCATGCGTTCTTCTCAACGATATGCCGCGAGTGGGTAAATCCCTTCCTACCGTACAGCCCCATGATTTCAAAACTAAGGCAAAAACTCAACCGAAGAAATCTGAACCTGAAGAAACCACTATATTGAACGAACTTCACAGACTTCTTGCGACGATGGTTTGCGAGATTTTTGAAAAGCCCTGCCCCGATGATCATAACATGCTCTGTTTCATTCAAGAACACTACAATTACATTTTTGGAAAGAACCGTAAATACACTTTAAAGTATAGAAAGCGGAAGGGTAAATGGAAGAAAATAAAATACTAGATTTCACTATTATTTAAGTTTTTCGATATCCTTTAAACTTTCCCAGAGCAATTTGTTCTTAAAGCAAACAGTGCCTCCCCCTCTTTTCTCTTGACTGGTTTGTCTATTAATATCCGCAACACACACCCATTGATCCGTCTCCGACATTGCCCATTTTGAATGGTCTTTGGTATAATGCCATTCGTAGGGCGCGCCCAGTTTTTCAAAATCTATATAGAGTATATCCGTAGTAGTATCCGTATTGTTGGAGTCTTCCGTACCCGGTAATGTTCCGCGTCTCCATGTTTCCACGTCGATATTGGTTTTCAAGGAAGGCCCGACCAAGTCTATCCAAAAATCTTTTTCCCAGTGTCTATTTTTTGCCAATAAGCGAAATATTTCGCCCCCTTTGGATTGGAAGATAATATCACATGGCGGATCAGTTTCATTCACATCGACAAGGTTTGCTACCTTGTAAAAAACATCATTCTTTTTTATGCTTGGAGGAAGTCTGCACTGGTAGGTTTGGGGTTCTTGTCTATGATACATTTGCTCTGCAATAAGCCTTGCGGCCGCAACATTCTTCAGCTGTATACAGATATAGGTCTGACCATATTCGGCAGAACCTATTTTTTCAGAACGGGTATCGGGAAATTTAGGCCAGCTATGGAGCAGCCAGATGGCGGTATCCGATTTAAGGTCAAAAGACAATATTCCCTTGGTATGCCCTTTTTCGTCATCATTAGTCGCCGTCGCAGGCTTTTCATCATTATAACAGATCCAACCAAGGGTATCTTTAAACTTATGGCCGGCCCCATAAATAGGCTTTAGGGTGTTGTACAACGCCCCCTCTTGATTATTCAATTTTTTAGAAGACAGTTGCATCAGTCCCGTTTGGCCGGCTTCGAAATACATATATTCCAAACCGGTCGATTTTTTAAATTTGGCTGCAGCTCCCGTTTTTGGATCTAAATTTTCAGGCAACTTATACATAAACCACCAGTCAATAGACTTATTTCCCTGGTCATTGATAACCTTAAGTTCCATTTGCTCTGTTTTTAGACAAGTTGACCGGTTTCGACATCTTTGAAAGAACCATGGGTTATGCGTTCTTGAATTTTGTCATCCAAAACCATTACAATTGTGGAAATTATACTTCACAAAACCCACCCTTGTTGGTTTACTGCTATTTTGAAAGTTTTAGAAGTTAGCAAATTATTTTGTACAAACGCACAGCCCATCAAGAATTTTCTAAAGGGAGTACCTTAAAAGTGAATCTGTTTTTCTATAAGATGATGATACCCAATGTGTGCCAATCATAAAATCCAATACCGGTCAAGTGTAGTGTGTCAAAAAATCCATGTTAATATGAAATAAAATCATTACATTTATTAGCGACCATAACCTCTTGAAACTCTTCAAATATGAAAAAAACAACCAATAATCATCCTCAACAAACAACATCCTTAGGAAATTTTAATTACGGATCACTACAATCGCTGATGACGTTTTTCAGTGTCCCGGTCCCGGCGGTTAAATCACTTCTCAAGGGAACGGGATTAGTGCCGGGCATTTTTGACGGAAACGCACTGGTAAATCTAAACTTTGAAAGATACGCCGGTTTCGGTGGAAATTACTCCAGCTATGTAAATGAGGTAGAATTTAATGTGGTTGCATATCCAACTTTTCGCGAAGGGACGGAACCTGCCCTGAGCGTAGCGGAATATCTCAACGGAGGGGATCAATCGAAAACGTATGGCAATTACAGGATAAATGTGCCATGTGACAGTGAAACTGCGGTGGTTGCTGGGAGTGAAAAATATGGAGAGGTAAAGTTTGTAGCTTCTTTTGACTTTGCCGTACCAGACGTAAATGCTCCTGAAATCAAGACTTGGTGGATAAGGTGCTACGCACATAGGAAAGCGCCTAAATCGCAAACGCCCTATATTTTTGATCTAAAAGTAGATACAACGGGGCCAGACTTTCCTATAGCCACTACTTCTCCTTTTTCACCAGTACCCGCATATGCAAATCTCAAGGAAACGAACGGAAAGGACAAGGGCAAAAAATTTATGATTACTTCCTCTCGGGTTATTTTCGGATTATTTAAAAGCTGGTACGTTAGCTCTGACAGCACACCTATCGATCCGCTTCCTAAAAATTCGGTTGAGCTCGTTATAGGAAATGCAAAACACATCATGCAGAAAGAAATGTCCTCCGTTTTTAAGGGCGATCCTATGGCCGTTGGCGTGTTGTTATATAACTCCCCTCCGGCTGCATCATCCGGGCACACGCGCCTGAAAGATCCCATTCGTTAACCCTGCCCAGATGGATGAAAATCACCACATTTTTCTGAATTTATCCTCAGAACTTACAGGTTATTCCGTAATAGATCTTGAAGGCACAGGTTTGGTTTATTCGTACCAAAAACTTGTAGAAGATGAAATTGGAAAGCACGTTGCCACATTTCTATATGATACTACAAAAGCTGTTTTTAGTCATAATACGACAAAAGCACGTGACCGCTTCATGCGCGTCGATATAGTGGCATCACCCACCCTTTGGCCAATATGTAAGGGTATTATAATGCTTTGGTACTATGGCCAATGGACAAGCATGTCCCTCGTTTGGTATCGCTATTATGCCCGTGTTCCACCCAGTCCTAACCTAACACCTGACAAAACTGTAGTACCTTCTGCCGCAGCATACACCCAGCAGCTTAGTTATAAGGCTGCAGGCGCACATCCCCCAGGAGCGCACCCGACAGGGTTTGGAAGTTGGGGGCTAGACCCCGTTTTCGGAGATTTCATCACTACTAAATAAGCAGTATCATGAGCAAACACTATGACGCGATAATTGTAGGCGGAGGAGTAACAGGGGCGATTATGGCCAAAATGCTCTCCGAAGGCGGGAAAAATGTGCTGATATTGGAAGCGGGTATTAAAGGGGCAATGAAACCAAAAAACTACAGAAAATATTTGAACAAGCTATATACGGAAGGGGGTATCAGAGGAATGCCAAACGGGCCCTACCCCTGGAATGCTTCAGCCCCATCCCCGGCTATACCCACGGCCCCCAATCCAAAAAGTGAACAGGATCCTTATTTTGTATTTCGGACCGAGAAACATTTTATGAGCGATTATCTCCGTATGCTCGGTGGGACCACTTTACATTGGCAGGGAACTTCGCTTCGAATGGTAGCCAATGATTTCAAAATGCAGACGGTTTATGGCAGGGGCCGTGATTGGCCATTAAGTTATGAAGACCTGGAACCCGCATACCGCCGGGCAGAATTTGAATTAGGGGTTTCGGCAGATGTGGAAGATCAACGTTTTTTTGGTTGGTTTCCCGAAGGCTATGTTTACCCTATGCATAAATTGCCCCAAAGTCGGGTAGACAAATTCTTTTTGGATACGATTCAAGATAAGACTGTGGAATTAGAAGGGAATACGTACCCGCTGAAGGTAATCAGTATTCCTGTGGCCCGCAACTCCACACCAAATCCAAAATATGGTATTTATAGCGGCTACGACCCAATTCCATCGGTTGGAAACCGGGATCACGGACTGAGATGCCAAGGGAACTCTTCCTGTATGCCTCTATGCCCGGTACAGGCCAAATATAGTGCGCTGAAAACCCTAAACGGGCTTACGGAAAAAGGCAAAGTGAAAATCAAGACCCAATCCGTAGTTTCACGACTTATAATAAATAATGAGACCGGAAAAATTACCGCTGTCGAGTATAAGCACTATAAGGATCCCGATTCACCTGAAAATCATAAGCTTAAGCAGGCTGGGGGAACAATTATCATTCTCGCGGCCAATGCCATTGAAAATGCTACCCTTCTGCTGGCCTCCGGCGCAGCCAATAGTAGCCAACAGGTAGGCCGCAACCTAATGGATCACCCTTACCTTTATACTTGGGGCTATGCCCCAAAAAGAGTTTTTCCGTTCAGGGGCCCGGATACTACCAGCGGCATGGAATCGCTCAGAGACGGTGAATTCCGCAAAGTACATGCTTCATTCAGGGCCAGTCTTTCCAATTGGGGATGGAGCGGGGAACCTAAAAATCAACTGTCCAAATTAATCGAAAATAAAATTTATGGAAAGCAATTAAGGCACACCTTGGGGGATAGAATGACCCGAATGGTAAAAATAGGGTTTATGTTCGAGCAATTGCCATCGTACGAAAATCGCGTGACGATTGACGATAATTACAAGGATAAAATGGGCAATTATCGCCCTGTTCTAAGTTACGGCTATGATGACTATACCAAAGGCGGAATAGAAGCGGCCGTGACCAAGGTCTGGAAAAAAATCTCGGAGTATGCAAAAATTGAAGATGAGACCCAATATCCATACCCAGCGCCCGGAGGGTATCAGAGAATGAATTATAATGGGATGGACTACAACATCATGGGATCGGGTCATATTGTCGGTACGCACAGAATGGGACGATATTCCAAAGACTCGGTTACAGACAGGAATATGAAGGCCTGGGACCACGACAATTTATATGTTGTCGGACCTGGAAATCAAGTAACCATAGGAACTGCCAACCCAACGCTGACCACGGCCGCACTGGCGGTTAGGGCATCGGAGGCAATACTAAAGGAACTAGAATGAACGCCAAAGAAAAAATTAGAGATTCTGAAATTTCCGAGCTGCATAAACTGCTACAAGACGCCCTTGAGGTGGAGCACGCAACAATCCCCCCTTATTTTACGGCATGGTTATCCATGATGGAGGGGTTTAATTACGAACCGAAAGAAATCGTGAAAAGTGTCCTTATTGAAGAAATGTTGCATCTTACACTGGTAGCGAACATCATGAACGCCGTAAGAGGAATACCAAAGCTCACACATCGGGATTTTGTACCACGGTACCCTCATACACTTCCCCATAGCGGTGACCATTTCAAGATTCATATTGAAAAATTTTCAGAGAAGGCCCTTAACACCTTTTTACATATTGAAAAACCGGAAGTTAAAGGGATTCTTCCAAAAGGAGAAGGATTTAGCACTATTGGTCAATTTTATGCCTATGTGGGCAGTCGAATAGATTACCTATGTGATACGTATGGGGAGGAAACTGTTTTTTGTGGTAAAATCGACCTCCAAATACGACCTGAGGACTACTACGGATCGGGCGCCGTGGTAGTAGTAAAAAATCGGAATACCGCCCATGAAGCAATAAATATCATAGCAGAACAGGGTGAGGGAGCCCATGAAGGGCTATTTGATGCGGACAGGAACATCCTGAATTCTGGAGAAGGAAAAGAACTGGCCCATTATTACCGCTTCAAAGAGATCTTATTGCAACGACACTATACGAAGAATGATACCCCGAAAAGTGGACCCAGTGGAAAGGAACTAAAAGTTGATTACGATAAAGTATATCCGTTGAAGAAAGATACCCACAGGCGCGAATACCCCGAGGACTCTGATATACGCGGAGCATTAAACGAATTTGCCAATAGTTACAATCAACTACTCGTTAGCCTTGAAGATGCATTTAACGGCAATAGGGGCCGTCTCACGGAGGGGATAGCCAGAATGTTCGCCTTGCGTAATCAAGGGCTGGCGATCATACAGACCCCGATCAATAATGGTCAGCGCACAATTGGATTGGATTTCACACCAAATTAGCCCAAACTACCCAAAACATTATGCTTTGAGATATTTGAAGTAGCAATGATGAATATCATACCCGGAATATCACTACTTGCTTTGAACTTTAAGAACAGGGGCAATTTTCCTGTCGAAAAATGGCGTTAAACATAGTGTTTATGAAACTATGAGATAAAATAACAACAATGGGTGATATGACATTCGAGGAAATTTTGGATCAGGCCGAAGCTATGTTGCAACGGCGGGGCCGTGTCTCCTATAGGGCACTAGTCCGGCAATTTGATTTGAATGAAGAATACTTGGAGGATCTCAAGTACGAACTAGTTAAGATCTTAAAAGTAGCCGTAGATGTTGGAGACGAAATGCTCACATGGGTAGGCGATAAGCCAATCAATAATACCCAACTACCCCAGGATTCAGAAATCCTAAAAGGTACTACCTATGGTCAGTCATATACTATTGCTGAACGTCGGCAACTCACCGTTATGTTTATTGATTTAGTAGGATCAACGCAGCTTTCCCAGCTTATTGACCCGGAAGATCTTCGGGAGATTATATACCAGTATCAAGAACTATGCGACAAATTGGTAAACCTGCATAACGGAATGGTAATGCAACACGCAGGAGATGGTATCGTGGTCTACTTCGGTTATCCTATTGCTCACGAAGATGATCCGCTAAGGGCCATTATGTCCGGATTGGCCATTTTAAGCTCATTAAATGATCTTAATAAAGGACTTTCCACTGAAAAAAGCAAACCACTTCAGATACGTATTGGAGTACACACCGGTCTTGTAGTAGTGGGGGCAACAGGAGGTAGGGCACACTCGGAGATTACCGCCATTGGTGAAGCGCCAAATCTGGCGGCCCGTATTCAGGGTGTTGCAGAGCGCAATACCATGGTAATCAGCGAGACCACCAATAAACTTGTTAACCTGAGATTTGAAACAAAGCCATTGGGCTCCTATAACCTCAGAGGTTTTGATAAATCCCTTCAACTGTATCTGGTTATGGGGAAAAAAGAAAGTAAGTTGTTCGACATCACGTCATTCGAAAATTCCACGGAGCTTGTTGGTCGAGTGGGAGAGCGGGACAGGATTTTAGAGCGATGGCAATTGGCAAACGAATCCAATGGTCAGGTTGTGCTGGTTAACGGAGAGGCTGGTATTGGAAAGTCGCACCTCGTACAGTCGTTGGTGAGGGAAATTGTCGAAAATGGCACACCGCTTCTATCGTTCCAATGTTCACCCTTTCATCGTAATACCGCATTTCAACCAATCATTGACAGACTACTACATGAAATTAGATATGACCAGAAAGCATTACCAGAGACCAATTTAGAAAATTTACAGGGATATCTAAGTGATCAGGAGCTGACGGCAACTGACGATTTTGCCCTGTGTGCCGTATTGTTATCAATACCAGTGCCCGACCACTTCGAGGAATTGAAAATTTCGCCCGCGCGTCGAAAAGCACTGACCATTGCCTTTATGATACGCTGGTTGCAAGGTGACACAATACCCTCCTTGATACTTATTGAGGATTTGCAGTGGGCGGATCCATCTACCCTGGAGTTATGGGACCAGTTCATGGACAAAATGGCAAAGTCCGCTGTACTCTTTATAGGTACGTTCAGACCGGAATTTCTTTGCAAATGGGAGGTTGGTTCCCACCTCATTCAAATCGACTTAAAAAGACTTAATAGAGAAGATTCCGAAGCCCTTATCAATCAAGTAGCGAGAAACCTGCCAAATGAAGTTATTTCCGACCTGCTTTCCAAAACAGATGGGAATCCTCTTTTTATTGAAGAGGTGACCAAGTTGGTTCTGGAATCCGGGTTAGTAGAAGAAAAGAAGGGCGCCTACCATTTACAAGGATCCCTCAAAACATTGTCAATACCCAAGACCCTGCACGACTCCTTAATGGCGCGTTTAGACCAATTAGGGCCCGCAAAAAAGGTGGCTCAGATAGGGGCAACAATAGGACGTGAATTTTCATACAGTCTGATAAAAGCTGTTAGCCAATTTGATAAAATTGTGCTTAAAGATTATCTGATGAAGTTGGTGAAAACAGAGCTATTGTTTGTGAGCGGTGAAATTCCGAATGCGATATTTACGTTCAAGCATGCGCTAATTCAAGAGACTGCATATTCATCTTTACTGAAGAAGCAAAATCAATTGTTCCATAAACGGATTGTTAAGAACTTGGAAAAAAGTTTTCCCGATATCGTCAAATCCAGTCCAGAACTTTTGGCTCATCATTGTCATGAGGCAGGTTTGCTAGAGGAGGCAATTCCTTATTGGAAGCGGGCCGGTGACCTTGCGATTAGTAGATCTGCACATTCGGAAGCTATAAATCACCTTAATAAGGGACTCGAGGTTTTGAAAGACCTGCCAGATTCCCAGCAACATCTAAATGATGAGATTTTACTTCAAATTGCTTTGGGTGTGCCACTCACCGCTTTGCGGGGTTATGGTTCCATTGAGGTTGAAAAGGCATATGAGCGGGCACGAACCCTCTGTCAACGAGCGGGGGATACCTGGCAGCTTGTTCCTGCATTATATGGTTTATGGCGATATTATTTGCTACGGGGCCTTTATAAAGAGGCGCGTGAGCTAAGTGAGCAAATTCTTAGTTTATCAAAAAGCAGCGAGGATCCTGTTCATATGGTGGTAGCCAATAGGGCCGCTGGATCCACCAGGTTCTATTTAGGGGAACTGAAAAGCGCACAGGGCTATTTTGAAGATATATTTAAGTCGGATGCCTCGCCCGAAGGGCGGGCAGGTATATTACTCTACGATGTTGTTGATGCATGGATAACAGCACAATCTTATGCATCTCTGACCTATTGGCTACTGGGGTATCCAGATCAGGCAATGGAACAGAGTAAAAAATCCATTGCAATGTCAGAACGATTGCGGCATCCCTTTAGTATTGCGCTTTCCTTAAGTTTTGCATCCTGGTTACATCAGTTTAGGGACGAAGTTGACAAAACCCTGGAATGTGCACAAAAAGGATTGAGGATAGCTGAGGAAAATGGATTTGCATTCTGGATCGGCTGGGGAAAAATATTGGAAGGCTGGGCAAAAGATGAGAAAGGAAGTAACGATCAACTGTCTATAATGAGGGAAGGGCTGGAGACTTGGCATGCCACAGGGTCGGAACTGGGCTCTTCTTACTTCCTCTTTTTATTGGCCGAAAACATGCTTAACCGTGGCGACCTTCAAGAGGCTCGGAAATGCTTGGCACAAGCAAAACAGTTTGTGAAAAGAACCGGGGAAAAATGGTGGGAGGCCGAATTATATAGACTTGAGGGTATGTTGCACTTGGCCTCTGAAAATGCCGATCATAAAAAGGCCGAGGAATGTTATCTCAAGGCATTGCATATTGCAGGGCAGCAAAAAGCCAAATCCCTGCAACTAAGGGCGGCAACCAGTTTGGCTAAACTGCTTTTGAACTCTCCGCGTAATGCCGAAGCTTATTCAATCCTTAAGGAGATAGTGGATTGGTTTAAGGAAGGTCTAAAATTACCGGATATGCTGGAAGCCAAAATAACATTGGCTAATTTATCGGCGGCAGAGGCGAGGTAAAATCTTTCGATATGACTGCGTTATAACTCTATTGCGATATCCTTAGAAACCAATATTTTATCTCAATTTTTTCAGAGTAGCCCGGCCCTGGAAGGACTACCATAGGGGTGCGATACATAGCCGTTGGAAAAGATAACTCCTTCCAAAGCCAATCTGTCCAATTCGGGCGTCGGTATATCCGTTCCCCCGTTAAAGCCCACGTCGGCCCATCCCTGATCGTCTGTCAGTACTACAATGATGTTGGGCTTTTGTTCCTGTGCGTTGCCCGCGCAGGTCATTACTAAAAACAAAACGGTCCGGTAGACCGCTATAGGATTTATTTTCAATGGAAGGTGAGGGAAAGTGGAAGTTGGCATATTTTTAGTATTCTGGTTGATGCGGTTAAATTCGATATTATTCAACTAATTATAGGCAGCAAAAGGCGCAAATAGTACAACAAATTTGTTTAACTCAAAAAAAGTCCCGAAAGAATTCCAATATCATTCGGGATTTTGGAAGAAACCTACAATAGCTTAGATAAATGAAATGCGAACCCTTATTAGACAGAATGTATTTAAACATTGAGATCAAAGAGCATTGGAAAAAACTTCCCCTCCATTTTATTTCCTTTTGGAATTGGGGGAACACCGGCCAACAGCTCATCATCCGTGTTACTAATGGTTCCGTCCGCAAAAACGTTGAGCACAAAGGCTCTTCTGCTCCTATTGGATTTGTTTTCATAGGATCCATGTACCATTAATGGATGGTGAAAAGTGGCATAGCCTTTTTTCAATTCAATGGGCACGGGTTTAAAATCAGCTTTTTGTTCTTCGTTTAAATAGTCCATTATTCCATTCATGTTCCCTGCAAGTTCAGGGGCATTGAGCAATCCCCATTTATGGCTTTTGGGAATATAATGAAGACAACCATTTTCGATAGAGGCATCGTCAAGACCCGTCCAACAGGTCAAATGCTGCATGGCGATGGTCCGCGTCCAATAGGAATAGTCCTGATGCCAGGCCACAACTCCGCCGTGTTTGGCGGGTTTACAGAATAATTGGTCGTGCCAAAATCGTACTGGTTTGTTTTCCAGCAACTGATGGGCCGCCATAATAAAAGCCGGATTCCAAAGGGCATCATGAAAGCCAGCCGTTATGCGCCAATGCCCCAGGGAATGAAACAGTACCGAATCCAGATCCGTCGATTCATTGCTGTGGAATTCATAGAACAAGTAGTGTGCCGGATGTTCCGGATCCAAAATCTCCCCAAGATCGTTCCGCAATATCTCGATTTGGGCATCGTTCAACATTTTTATACCGGAAACATAGCCCTCTTCATGAAAATGGGCGACCTGTTCATCGCTTAATCGGTATTGCTCCCATTCTTCCTTGGATCCGGGAAGTTTAAAAATATCGGAAACCAATACGTGTTTTTCTGCTAAGTCTTCTACTGTTGCCATGATAATTTTTTTTAATCTAAATAATTCCCCGATGGCTCTGCCTCGGGGTTTCCGAATCTACCTCCCGTTGGGGGAGGTCGGAATTGCCTTTTCGCAATTCCGGGCGGGGCAAAATACAAAATTTCGGTTTTTGGACCCAAGGCCAAAATGAAACCGGCGAAATACCTCTATGGCTCTGCCTTGAGGATAGTCGGTTTCAAGAAATTTTTTATTGAATCTCTCAAATACCCCAATTGGTCCAACCGACTGCCGTCAATGACCTGGGATTTCAGATCAAAATTGCAAAGCGCCAGAACACTATACAGTTGCATCCCGACCATTTTTCGGATTGATACCAGTTTCCATCCTGCAGATGCCACAGGTGCCGAAGCCGAAGCTCGGCAGGCCTTTCATCAAATAATTTCTGAAGCTGGCGCATTAATTTTTCAAAAGAGGCTTTATGAAGATCTTCCGGATAAAGCCGAAAAATCACTCCTGTAAAATAGGTAGGTTGGTGGCTAAACGAAGTTCAAATAATTTTAGCTGATTTGCATTTTCAGGTTTTTCAACTCTTTGGAAGCCAAAAAACGGTGTAACGCAGTTTGGTTCATGCTAGTTGTTTCTGGCTTGGTAGCGATGCTATCGCCCCGTAATTGGTCGTGGTCAGCGCTCCGGCTATATTCGCTTTTTTCACCATTTGAAAAAGGAGCTCATCCTGTTCCAGAATTCCATAGGAACTATCCAAAGCGGCGATCTGCTCCAATAAACAACCTATGAAAGCATCACCAGCGCCCGTGGTATCAACAGGATCTACCTTTATGCTGGCAACTAATCGCTCTGAATTTTGGGTGCTTATAAAAGTACCCTCTGCCCCTAAAGTTACCGTTATTATTTTTGTACCAACCTTGTGAAGGAAATGGCAGGCCTCCGAAACATCTTCTTTCCCCGAAAGTAACCTCGCCTCCTCCAGACTAAATTTACAGAGATGGGACTTTGCAATGAAAGGCATACATTTTTTGACAAAAACCCCCTCCTTACCTTTCCAGAGGTCTCCCCGGAAGTTGGGGTCAAAACTAATGAACGCGTTCTTTGTCAGCGCATCAAAAAAATACCTGCCATAGGATTTTTCCAGGTTACCACCCAGAAGGGCAGTCGCCGCACCCAGATGCAAAATATTTTTGCCAAAATCCGCCTTGATAGACGGATCGTAGGCAAGTTCTCTGTCCGCCCCCCTGCTAAATACAAAATCTCTTTCCCCGTCATCTGAAAGCGAAACAAAAGCCAATGTGGTAAAGACTTCAGAACGTTGGGCATAACGAATATCCACGCCTGTATCTTTTAAGATGTGCAGGAGATAGGTACCGAAGGGATCCTCCCCGACACAACCTATGAAAAAACTGCTTCCACCTAATTTTGCAATGGCGCATGCTACGTTCGCGGGAGCACCTCCGGCTTTTCTCGCAAATTCCATAGCCTTTGAAAGATCCCCGCCCTGTTTTTCTGCAACAAAGTCGATCAGCAATTCACCAACACAAAATATTTTTTTCATTTTGCGATTCTTGAAAATTTCATGACAATCCAAGTTACAATGTTACTCCAAATATTTTATCCCTAATAATAAGAGCGGAGTTTTTCTGAAATGTGGAAGTATAAATAGCGAGATTCCCTTTGGTCTGTTTTTAAGAAATTAGTACCCTCTCGCAAATTAGAAACACTTAGGAAATGGGTTTATTCGATGAGGCTAAGTCATGAATTTATCGATATTTTTGAATGGCTTGTTGGCACCAATGATACTATTGTTCATCGCTTTGAGCGCTATCAAAATGAAATAAAGAACGGAGCGCAACTCGTCGTGCGGGAAGGGCAGTCCACAGTATTCGTAAATGAGGCCCAACGTGCAACAACTCCGGTATCCGGTGGGCAGCACCCCGGGCAGACCGAAGTTATACATTGAACCGGCCTTATTCCTTCTGGAAGATTTTCTTTTTGGTACTTTTTATCATTGCATTTATTGTACTTATAGCGATTTTTGCACAATGAGACAATTGGTTGTTGGCGACATACACGGCGGTTTGAAGGCACTTGAACAAGTACTGGAACGCGCCAGCCTTCAAAAGGATGACTTCCTTATATTTCTTGGGGATTATGTAGATGGCTGGAGCCAGGCTGTTGAAACTGTTGATTTCTTGATCAATCTGAAGACCACGCACAAGTGCGTGTTTTTAAGAGGGAATCACGACGAATTATGTTATGATTGGCTGACTACATGGAAAGATAACCCCCTGTGGTTTCAGCATGGCGGGGAAGTCACTATGGATTCCTATCTGGTAGTTGATAAAGAAACAAAAAACAGGCACACTAAATTCTTGGAGGACCTCGAAAATTTTTACCTGAACAAGGAGAATCGTCTTTTCCTGCATGCCGGATTCACGAATATTAAGGGTATTGCGTTCGAATATCTCACCACCACATTTTATTGGGACCGAACGCTTTGGGAGTTAGCGCTATCCCTGGATACCGAACTTTCAAAAGATGATCCCAGATACCCGAAAAGATTAACGCACTACAGGGAAATTTACATAGGACATACCCCCGTCACAAGAATCGGTAAAACCGTTCCCACAAAGGCAGCTAATGTGTATAATATGGATACAGGGGCCGCGTTCAAAGGCCCCCTGTCTGTTATGGATGTAGATAGCAAGGAAGTGTGGCAAAGTGATCCGGTATATACTTTATATCCCGGGGAGAATGGAAGGAACTAAAATTTAAGAGCGTTTGAACACATTTTCAGCATTTTAATTACGAACTTTGTAAAAAAGTAAAAATGGCTGCAAAAAACATAAGATTGGAAGTCATGCAGGCCATAGAACCTCGGGTAGCGGGCTTTATGGATTCCTTTCTCATTCCTATAGAAGATATTTGGCAACCGTCGGACTTTCTCCCGGATTCGGAAAAGGAAGGTTTTTTTGACCATGTTCACCAAATACGGGAAGAAGCGAAAGAGTTGGGCTATGATTTTTGGGTTACCCTGGTGGCGGATACTATTACGGAAGAGGCATTGCCTACCTACGAATCCTGGTTGATGGATGTGGAGGGCATAAACCAACATGCGGAAAATAAAAACGGTTGGTCCAAATGGGTGCGTGCATGGACTGCCGAGGAAAACAGGCACGGAGATGTTCTTAATAAATACCTTTACCTGTCCGGGAGAGTGAATATGCGCGAAATGGAGATGACTACCCAGCATTTATTGGCAGATGGCTTTGATATCGGGACCGATAGGGATCCCTATAAGAATTTTGTTTATACCACTTTTCAGGAACTGGCCACTAATATATCGCATAAAAGGGTTGGGCAAATGGCTAAGAAAAAGGGTAACGCCCTGCTGAGCAAAATGTGTACGATCATTGCGGGAGATGAGATGCGGCACCATTTGGCGTACAGGGAGTTTGTAAAAACTATCCTGGAACACGATCCCAGCGGAATGGTTTTGGCATTCGCTGAGATGATGAAAAGGAAAATTGTAATGCCCGCACATTTTCTTAGGGAATCCGGAGGTACGATTGGTGAAGCTTTTGAGACGTTCTCCAATTGTGCACAACGACTGGGGGTTTATACTGCTGAAGACTATGTGGAAATTTTAATGAAACTAAATGCCTACTGGGAACTGGATATACTAAGAAGCTTGTCCGATGAGGCCGAAAGGGCAAGGGATTATCTTATGAAGCTTCCTGAAAGATTACAGCGGATATCCGAAAGAATGAAATTTCCGGAGCAACAATATCAATTTAAATGGGTCGAAGCCAACGGAATGCTATAAAAAAACCCGCTATTTTGGGGTCAGGGGGCTTTTGGATCATAATTTTCCATGCTTGTGTTCTTCCTGCCATCTGAAGAGTTCTTTCCATTTTCCTTCGTAACACATTTTGGCTTGCATTGGCCATGAGGCCGGATCGTGAATTTTATAACGTTCCCCGCCGGAATCCAAAACTTCCTGGCATTTAGAAACGGATGTTTTGGAAAGAGCCTCCCATGTTTTGATATCAAAATTATGGAAAAGACCCTCTATTTTAGGCCCTATGCCTTCTACTATTTTTAAATCATCCTGCTTAATACGCTTACCAAAAGCCGCGCTTGCCGCTTTCGCATCAAAGGGTATGGGTTCTGCCGTAAAGAAAGAAGATGTTCCTATAACGGCTAATTTTTGATTGCATTCATCCAGGTCAGCTTCTAATTTCGTATTTCTGTCCTCCAATAATTTTAAATCTGCCGAATGGGCTAGGACATTACTTCGGGATTTTCCTATGAAGTAACCAAGAATGCCACACAGCATACCTGTCAGAATAGGTATTAACCAGCTCCAGATATTTATATTTTCAAAATCCATGCGCTATTTTTTATGGTTAGTTACTTATATACTTCAATTAGATTCTAATAATCCTGTTATGGCCCTTATCTTTTTCCCGGTAATTAATAGGTAAATGGATCACACCCAAAAGTGTTGCGGACGGGGTGTTCGAAACGCCCTTGAACGATATTTTGGTTTCATCCTACAATGTAGTAAAAAATCTTAAATTCTTGTTAAAGCACCCCGCTTTAAATTGTACTTCTGGGGTAGCTCTTCATAACAGAGGTTCTAATACCTTGGTTGGATGTAAAACGGAAAATACTGTAATGCATACCACTTATACAGTTTTTGGAACCGATTGTACTTTTTGGTAAACTATGTAAGGAATTATATATGATATTAGCAAAAAGAATAGAGATGAAGCCCTATTTCTCCCGACGAGGATCCGGCATTGAAATAGGGTTTTGATTCTCAACGATCATATAGTTTGAATTAGTTTAGTTTGGTTAGTTTGGAAAAACCCGCTGTTGTTTCATGTTCGATGTCAGCGGGTTTTTTTATGATGTTAACCTCTGGCAGATAGAAACATTAGGGGGCATAAAAACCTTTATTTTTTTTATTATGAAAGACCATAATGGCCTGTTGCCCTATTGCAATAACCGTAATAAATTTCATTTGGAGATTACTTTTGTTTCTTCCTCAAAATATATTTTTTACCATTTATACAGAATAGCTCATTAGGCATGTGCCATTCCCGGCTAAGAATACATTATCAATTTGAACTAAAGGATCCCCTTCGTATTTTTAGATAGTAATGGTGATGAAGCGGTTAAATATGAAGACCGGAATACTAATTTTTTTGAGCTTTTGCTGTACAGTTTTGGCGACAGGAAACCAAAACTTATTACACTTAAGTTGGACCGTTAGGTATGAGAAGCCAAAAAGGGTAGAAGGCGGCAAAACAAGTAAGCTGCCACCGGTACCACTTGCCTTTTAGGGCTTACCTCGATTAACAAAATTATTTGAGTTAGTTAGTGTCCAAAAAACCCGCCGACCCTTTGAGCCAGTTGCGTTTTTGCGTAATGAAGGAGCTAAAGGGTCGGCGGGTTTTTTCCATCCATACATGAAAAGCATGCAATTACACAGTTTTTTGGGGTTCGGGCACATAAGTTCCGTGTTGTATGTAAAATGATTATTACTTTTAAATAACAATTAGAAACCCGCTGTATTTTCAGACTTGTTTTTGGGGGAACGAACAAGTAATTGAAAAGGCAGCGGATTTTTTTTAGATCCTGTTAGGTTCGATCTACAAATCGAATTTTATTCCCTGGGCCAGCGGCAATTCTGTGGTATAATTTATGGTATTCGTTTGCCTTCGCATATATACCTTCCAGGCATCGGACCCTGATTCCCTGCCACCACCGGTTTCTTTCTCCCCGCCAAAGGCACCGCCGATCTCAGCACCGGAGGTGCCGATGTTTACGTTAGCAATCCCGCAATCACTTCCTGCCGCCGACAAGAATCGCTCCGCTTCACGAAGATTATTCGTCATAATGGCTGATGAAAGCCCCTGGACGACGCCATTTTGAATAGCTATGGCATTTTCAAGCCCCCCGGAATATTTTATTAAATAAAGCACCGGGGCAAAGGTTTCGCGTTGTACAATCTCAAATGAATTATCCGCCTCGGCGATTGCAGGTTTCACATAGCAGCCACTTTCGTAGCCTTCCCCGCTAAGAACGCCTCCTTCAATGATCAATCTGCCCCCTTCATCAACAACTTTTTCGAGTGCCTGTTCATACATGGCAACGGCATCCTTATCTATTAAAGGGCCTACGTGATTCTTCTGATCCAGGGGATTTCCGATTCGCAATTGTTTGTAAGCATCAATAACAGCGTTTTTTAGCTTGTCATAAACAGATTCATGAACGATTAATCTGCGGGTAGAAGTACAGCGTTGCCCGGCAGTGCCGACCGCGCCAAAAACAGCCCCGATCACCGTCATTTTTATGTCTGCATCGGGGGTAACAATGATGGCGTTGTTCCCGCCAAGTTCCAGGAGCGATTTCCCCAATCTTCCGGCAACCGCCTGTGCCACGGTTTTTCCCATGCCAATGGAACCCGTAGCAGAAATCAAAGGGACCCTTCTGTCATTGGTCATAAACTCACCTCCCCTGTAATCTCCACTGATCAAACAGGAAATACCCTCCGGCAGGTTGTTTTTCTTAAAAACAAAGGCAGCTATCTTCTGGCAGGCGATACCGCAAAGAGGGGTCTTCTCGGAGGGTTTCCAGACGCAAACGTCCCCACAAACCCAGGCAAGCGCAGTATTCCAGGCCCAGACAGCAACGGGAAAATTAAAGGCTGAAATAATCCCAACAACTCCCAAAGGATGATACTGTTCGTACATCCTATGTCCCGGTCTTTCAGAGTGCATGGTTAAACCGTGCAATTGACGGGACAGACCAACAGCATAATCACAAATGTCTATCATTTCCTGGACCTCCCCCAAACCTTCCTGATACGATTTCCCCATTTCATAGGAAACCAGTTTCCCGAGAGGTTCTTTCAGTTCTCTTAATTTCTCCCCAAACTGGCGCACAATCTCACCACGTTGAGGCGCCGGTTTTTTACGCCAGGTTTCAAAAGCCCTGGTGGCTGTCTCCAAAACTTTGTCGTAATCTTCCCTGGTGGTGCTCTTTACCTTTCCAATTACTTCACCATCTACCGGGGAATACGAGGTGAATGGTTCTCCTGACGAAAAATTATCCGAACCCGTTGAGGTACCATCATTTATTTCCTTTATTCCCAATTTTTCAAGGGCTTCGTCTAATCCAAAATCGGTGGCAACTAAAGACATATTATAACTTTTTAAAGATATTGTTAGTCCCGATAGCTATCGGGAGTGCAAAGATACTTCTTCTGGGGGAGAAAACACACTATGGATAAGGGACAAAAGAGGTACTTTGAAGTACGGTGCCGTTCAGCTCCGAAGTTGCGTCCCTACAGACCAGGTGTTTCCGGCAAAATCCCTGAAAGTTGCCCTTCGGTCCGGATCGCCTTCGCTTTCTTTTGGTGCCTCTATGGATTCACAGCCCAACTCAATGGCCTTTTCATAAATAGTATCCACATCCGGGACATACAGATGCGTTAATTGTTGATTTGGAGGAAACTTTTCCGAAGAATCACCTATCATAATGACCGAATCGTCAATTTTTAGTTCTGCATGCATGATGGAGCCATCCGGCATATCATATCTTCTCAATTGCCTTGCATTAAATATCTGTTGCAGGAACTCCACCATCTTTTGAGCACCGTCCACAATAAAATAAGGTGAAAGGGAATTATATCCCTCTGGTTTGTAGGGATCCATCTTTAAAAATTTACTGTAATTTAAGAGTATATCATAATTAGCAGCAGGGCTATTAAAGCCGGTAAGGCCTGTACAAAAAATATTTTTTTATCCGCGGTTAACGCCCCATAAACACCCGCAACGGCTACGCAGCTCAGGAAAAATATTGAAATGTCAACGCTCCATTCACTGTCTTTAATAAAGAAGGTCCATAAGAGGCCGGCGGCCAAGAAACCGTTGTACAAACCCTGGTTTGCCGCCAGGGGTTTGGTAGGTTCAAAAAGATCTGCCGGGAAATTCCTGAAAACTTTTTTCCCCCTTGTGGTCCATGCAAACATCTCGAACCACATAAAATACAGGTGTAGTAGGGCAATTAAAATTATTAGTATTTGGATAACGACTCTCATACCTGTACAAATCTAAACGTTTTTCACCGCAAAACATGTCCAAGCTCTATGATAGAATCAAAGGGCTTTCCATTCTTCAATTCCCGGGGGAAGAAGGCTTCCATCCGGAAGAGGCCCCTAGAATTTGTACCCGGTTACACCTTAAAAAACAGAAGTAGCCTTTAATTTGGCTTTATTACTGAAAGTTACGGTAAAACACGTCCCACCCTCATCTGAATTATAAGTAAGTTTTGCATCAATTTGCCTGCAGAGAGCCCGAATGATCTCAAAGCCAATACCTTTGGCTTTGTTGATGTTGAAATCCTCCGGCAGGCCCCCGCCGTTATCCTTGATGCTGAGAGCTACCTCATCATTATCAAGACACTTTACGGTAATCTTCAATTCATTGACTTCTGCGGTTTCCGCATAAGCATGTTTTATGGCGTTTGTTACCAGTTCTGAAATAATAAGTGCCAGGGGAACCGCTTTGTCGAGATCTATAGAGAGATCGGGACACTTGATTTTGTACTCGAAGGAATGCGCCATTCGCTTCTGGTACGCCATAAGATCGCCCAAATATTCGCAAAGGTTGACTGCCTTGGAATCTTTGTCCTGATAAATTTTTTGGTGGGTCAGCGCTATTGCTGAAATTCTTGCCTGACTGTTCTCTAAGGCGGTGATGGCCTCTTTGCTCGAAAGTTTTCGCTTTTGCATATTCATTAAACTCGAGGTGATCTGCAAATTGTTCTTTACCCGATGATGAATTTCCCGAAGCAAATTCTCTTTTAATTTGTTAGATTCCTCAAGTTCTGCCGTCCTCAAACGCACTTTTTCCTCTAAGGTGCTATAATAATAATCCCGCCGCCTGATCATTAAGATCAATAGAAAAGTAGCAATAAGAGTCAAAAATAGGGCGACATAGGATTCAAAAACGTGCGGATAGGCCAAGAACTTTGGACTTGGCGTAAAATTCACTCCCCAAATCCGATCCCCAACCTTTATCTCGGTTTCGATTGTATCATCAGTGATATTTTCGTAATTCCTGTCTCCCCGGCTTGAGTATAAAAACAATGTTCCTTCTCCTTTGTCATAAATATCAATATCCAGGGTCTTCAGTTCCGTTGCCAGTGTCTTTTCTATAAATTCGTCCATTCGGTAGAGGCCCATGACAATGCCCTTCACGTTCTCGGATTTCCGATTGAAAACCGATCTTACCACCAGGAAACCTATGCCCCCCCCGCTTTGAGGTATTAATTCTATGGGAGGGGAAAAGGCAATTTTTTTACTGCCAATGGTATTGTCGATTACGGCTCTTCTGGTACTGTCCGAATACACGTTAAAACCCATGATCTCCAAATGGGAATCCATGGGATTTATAAAAGTCGTGGGAAAATACACTTTCCCTTTTTCAGTGA
Source organism: Flavobacteriaceae bacterium (assembly GCA_041743085.1). Taxonomy (GTDB): domain Bacteria; phylum Bacteroidota; class Bacteroidia; order Flavobacteriales; family Flavobacteriaceae; genus JAFMPW01. The sequence continues at coordinate 292,474 of JBGTNL010000019.1, read as the reverse complement.
CTACGAGCTGGTCTGTAGAATCTACTTCGGTAATCATGGTGATACCTTCCAGGTTTTCTTCGGCTTCCGTAAGATATTGTTGCTTTTTGGCATCAAGTATTTTTGGGGCCCACCCCAATGATTTAATGCCGAAGAGATCGTCCATGAAGGGATCTGTAAATCGGGTAAAAAGTACAGGATTGATCTCTGAAGTATTTTCGAAAAAGAATCCCATGGATTCTATGACGAGATCTATTTTACTGATCTCTTCAATTATTTTAAGCTGCGCCTTGGTGGTCGCATTTTCGATGTTCCCCCTGTTTCTCTCGCTGTACTTGTCATTAATGCTGTAGAAAAGGTATAGGGAAACAAGCAGCCCAATTATTAATATGACCAGGTACTTAAAGATCTGCAGTCTTGTCATACTTCAATATACTTAATCCTTCTCAGCTTTAAAGTGAATAAGTTGGAAACCTTTCTTGTCCACACAACCGTCTCAACCCTCACTTTGCAGCAACAAAACGTTCATCCACCTCCATTACCGCACCACAATTATCACAGGTTCGTAACTCTTCGGAATTATAGAAATGTTCAAAGTGCTCCAGGAAATCCTTTTCAATATCATTGAGAGTAAAGTAGGCCTCATAGAGTTTATGATTGCAATTATCGCAGAACCATAACAAGCCATCATCCACTTCCATATCGGTGCGCTTACGCTCAACTACAAGCCCAATGGAGCCCTTGTGCCTAACCGGGGAGTGGGGTACTTTAGCCGGGTGAAGGTACATGTCCCCAGGATCCAGCTTCATCGTTTTTTTTTGCCCGTCTTCCTGAACGTGGATTTCGATATGACCTTCCAATTGATAAAAGAGCTCTTCGGTCTCATTGTAGTGATAATCCTTCCGCGCATTGGGTCCGGCAACAACCATCACAATGTAATCTTTTGCATCCTTGTATAGATTCTTGTTACCAACCGGTGGTTTTAAGCTGTCTCTGTTTTCTTCGATCCAGGCAGTCAGATTAAAAGGAAGGGGAATGCTCATATCCTAAAAATTTAGAGTTAACGGTTTGGAGTTACCTACGTTGTAACAAAAAGCACAAACACCAAACGGCAAAACACCAAACTTAAAGGTAAGAAAAGAATACGAAGTAAAACTAGTTTAGCGATAGAACAATTGTGTAAAGTAAAAATTCCCGGCGGTATCCTTTTTTACACTTACTGCGGTATGGGTGAAGTCCCCTTCCATTGTTTTGCGGTGGCTTGAACTGTCCATCCAGTTTTTAAATGCCTCATCGGCAGTGGAATAGTTCCGGGCTACATTCTCTGCAACAAATTCAGCATCTGTTTCGGAAGAAATACTGGACGCACGAGCACTGAAGTTGTCATGACTAATACTGCCTTTGGCAATCATATAGTCCGTATGCTTGTTCGCATATTCATAAGCCACTACACTAAATTGCAATTTGGAATACCCTAAAGAAGCCCTGTGAATATTGACAATACCCAGGAGTTCTTGTTCTACCTGAACGGCATTTTCGGCCTTCGGAATATCTGTATTTAAAATGGCCTCTTTACTACAGGAGCTCGCCACTAATACATATAAAACCGAGATAACAAGGTGCAATCTCATTTTCATACAATGTTCTATCTGCTAAGTAGGAAGAGAAGAAAGGGGTGTTTCTCGTAAACGCTGAATCCCGAATGAATCCAGAGAGTAATAATAAAGAAAATATGCCCAAAGATCATTAAAAACCCATATTTTTCGATGAACTGCAACTTTCTTCAGGATTGCTGTAATTAAAAGCAGTTGTGTCTTCATAATCTGCCAGATTTCCCCTATGGGAAATTGGCTGTTTTAAAGAACTTCCTAATAAACTCCTGCTAACTTCAAGAAAAAATAGCCTAGAATATTTTGATTTAAGTTGTGAATCCGAGGTAATAACAAACCCATTATCTTTACGTTTATTAAAGAAATTTTTTTATGCAGATCAGACCAGGTGTCATTGCGCTCATTATTTTATTGACTATCGGCTGTACCTCAAAACAAGAGGAAATTGATAAAGCCTATGACAACATCAAAAATTACCGGGAGTTTATTTTAGAAGTTTCGCAGGGCATAATTTCGTCTAAGAGTGAAAGCGGGGGATAAGGAAGACGGCGGGGTTGAAATGAAGTAAAAGACTCACCAATGTCCGGTTAAAGACGTAAGACCGCTGCGCTACAAGACATAAGAAGTAAGACTTGATCGTGACCAGCTGAAAATCATAGAGTTGATTTCAGGTGCCAAAGGTACGTTCATACTTGTTGGCAATGTACGAAAAGCAAGCCCTTGGATAACAAATAGAATGGGAACGCCCAATATACTTGCAGTTAAAAAGTTTTACCGGACAACAATATAAAGGACTATAAAAAGCGAATAATATGAAAGCCCATAACCTATCTTCGGAAGGCAGGTGGGCATTATTAAAAAATGGCCAATACCAACCGATATAAATAGCACTAAATCAACAGGTTGGCGAAATTTTATTAAGATGAAAAAACTTGCACTAACAGTATTTATCGGTTTAACTACTATTTTAAGTATCCATACCCAGGGCGGAGATGGGAAATCGGATCAGAAAGCGATTCATGCTGTTATGGAAACACAGCAAAAGGCCTGGTCTGGTGGAGATCTTGAAGGATTTATGGAAGGCTACTGGAAAAGCGATTCACTTAAATTCCATAGCAGCCGGGGAATTACCTATGGCTGGCAGAACACTTTGGATAACTATAAAAAAAGATATCCTACTAAAGCCCATTCCGGGACGTTAAAATTTAAAATCAATGACATTTCACAAATTAACGGAGACTCCTATTTTGTCATGGGAGAATATCACTTAACACGGGAGGTGGGAGATGCCAATGGTGTTTTTATGATCATCTTTAAGAAGATCGAGGGGGAATGGAAGATCATTGCCGACATGAGTTGTTGATGCCAATCACAGTAAAAGAAAGGTCGTATGTGACCTGGGGACGGGAAAGAAAAAAGATCCTCAGGGATGTTTGTCGGACATTTAACCCGTTGGAATATTCTAGCTTTCTTCCGGCTTCAACACTTTGCTAAAAACAAAAGCCCCGATCTCCTTGATAGGGGTATAAAGAACGGATTCCCTTACAGTTTCGTTGTTTACCAGGCCAATGGAGGAATTCGCACGGTCAAAAAATATCAGAAGCGCCCCGAGGATAACGGCCACCTTCAAAACCCCGAATATTCCACCGGCAATTTTGTTGAGCAATCCAAGCATGGCAAAATCAGCAATTTTGGTAAGGAATTTGCCAGCTAAATGAACAACAAGAACAATGATTATAAAAGTTATAATAAATGCCGCCAGGTTAATGTAGCGTTCGTTCCAATCCATGTTTTGAGAGAGGTAGTCTCCGGCTATGTAGGAAAAATGAATTGCTCCATAAAGTCCGGCTATCAAAGCTATAATGGAAGCGATTTCAACAAAAAGCCCATTTTTTAATCCTTTGAACAGCCCATAGACAAGCAATAACCCCAACACAATATCCAGAAATGCCATGCCCGCAGTTTACGCAAATATAGAACTTTGATTTGTACCTTTGGAGTTCAATGCGGCAAGGGTAAAAGCTCCTTAGATATTATATAGGAGGAATAAAGTAAAATGAAGGCACAGGTTGTGTGGGTTTTGACAGGGTAGGATGGCGCAATGAGCAAACGCTTTCTTGGCCACAAGCCGGTTGATGATTCTGTTATCTCCCGATCTGAGGAGGGTGTCATAAAAAGTATAAATCATGTCCAGGGATATAAAACTAAAAGAACGATGGGTTGAATTGGTCGACAAACTTTCCGACCAGTTCTCTGATGGTGATCCTTTGGAACTGGATGCTATTATTTATTTGGTTGGGGTGCAGGAGTTGGGGCAGTATCACAGGACATATAAGAAAGATGAGAAAGTAAACTTAATGCATATTGCTATCTGCCGGTTACTGGAGCCTTATGGTTATTATGAATTCGAATTTTTTGATGAGGATGGCTGGCCGCATTATACGGTGAAAGAAGAATTGCCGCCACTTAAAGCGGGGGAGCAGTCCGTGCTGATGAAAGAGGCCATAGTAAGTTATTTTTTGGAAAAGCAGTACATCAAATGAAACCAGGAAAATTTTGATCTTCTCTTGCACGGCAGTAAGGTCGGGGATTCGTATCGTCAGTAAAACCCATGATATTGCCGGCGCGAGGCGGATGGAAATATCGAATTTATTTACCCTAGCCATGGAAACCGAATTTCCCTGCCTAAGAATTTTGAGAGGAACATCAATTCAATGAGATCGTTATGAAAATTGCGCATACAACTCCCGAGATGACGGTGTTTTGGTATCTGGATGAAAAGTTTGTGGCTCAGACCCGGAATTTTCATGAATCGGGGGTATTACCGGCTCCGGGAAAGCACAAAATTACAGTCGTGGATGAACTGGGCAATGAGAAAGCCCTCACCATAACGATAGAGTGAAAGGACTCCTTTGAAATAGGGTTTCAATCATCTACCTTTGGCTCACGCCTTAATCTGCGGGTTTCAGCTAAATATACCGATGACGAAGGATATCGAATTTACAAATCTTAAGAGAACCGAAGTAATTAAAAAACTTTCTCAGAAGACCTTCGACCTGGTGGTAATAGGAGGGGGCATCACAGGAGGAGGAATTGCCCTTGATGCAGCATCTCGAGGATTGAGAGTGGCATTGGTAGAAAAGGGCGACTTTGCCTCCGGAACCAGCAGTAAATCTACCAAACTCATTCACGGAGGGTTGAGGTACCTGAAACAGTTCGATTTTTGGCTGGTAAAGGAAGTGGGCTCCGAACGCGCTATAGTCCATAAACTGGCGCCTCATTTAGTGCTGCCCGAGAAGATGTTACTCCCGCTTATTGAGGGAGGCTCTTATGGCAAATGGCTCACCTCAATTGGCCTGAAGGTGTACGACATTCTTGCCCAGGTGGATGGGAAAGACAAGCGAAAGATATTGGAAAAGAAGGAAGCGTTGGCTTTAGAGCCGCTGCTCCCCAAAAAGATTCTCAAAGGGGCAGGTTATTATGCGGAATATAGAACGGATGATGCAAGATTAACCCTGGAAACAATCAAAACAAGCCTGCACTATGGGGCACAAGCCCTGAACTATGCCAAGGTGGAAGATTTTTTATATTCGGAGGAAAAAGTGGCCGGGGTAAAAGTAAGGGACGGCCTCTCGGGACAGGAGTTTAGTATCAAATCGAAATACGTCATAAGTGCTGCAGGACCATGGGTAGACGAATTAAGAAGTGTAAATCACTCCAAAAAGGGGAAAAGGCTGCATCTGACCAAGGGAGTTCATTTGGTGTTCCCGCACGAAAAATTGCCGGTGAAGCAATCGGTATACTTTGATGTTCCCGACGGCCGCATGATGTTTGCCATTCCCAGGGGCAAGATCACTTATGTGGGGACCACCGATACCAATTTCAATAATGATAAGGATAACGTGGATATAGACCTGGCAGATGTCTTGTATCTTATATCTGCCGTAAATAATATGTTTCCCGACATTGAGTTAGGGATGGGAGATATTGAATCGTCCTGGGCAGGGTTGCGCCCTCTCATTCACGAAGAGGGAAAATCGGCTTCGGAACTTTCCCGGAAGGATGAGATATTTACCTCGGATACCGGACTTATCAGCATGGCCGGTGGCAAGCTTACCGGCTATCGCAAAATGGCCGAACGGGCTGTGAACAGGGTAGCACGGAAAATGGAAGAAGATCATGGAAATAAAATTCCTGAAAGCGGTACTGCCGAGATCCCTTTGTGCGGCAGCGATTTTAAAAGGCATAAGGAGGTAAAGAAGTATATTGCCGAAGTATATGAAAGGATTCGCAAGGACGGGTTCTCCGAACACGATGCGTGGTTTTTGGTTACCAACTACGGGAAGCAGACAGAAACAATCCTTAAAACCTATGCCGCACTAAAGGATAAGGATGCCCGCGTAAGAATGATAAAAGCTGAATTACATTTTGGAATCGACTTTGAAATGGTACTGACGCCTATGGACTTTTTTATTCGAAGGACAGGCCGACTTTATTTTGATATTGATAGCGTCCGCACTATGATGAATCCCATTCTGGGGGAGTTTAAATCCATCTATACGTTGGATGATACCCAGATCCAACAATGGAAAGAAGCACTGGAGCATGCTATCGACGAGCACTCTAACTTCTCCCTGGACCGGATTTGAAATAGGGGATGCACTATAAGTTGTCATTCAGAACGCATCCCGATTGCCAAAGAGAGAACGTAAGCATCTACCAGCCCCGTGAGGGCTAAAACCGCCTTCTGGCACAGGAAGGAATCCAAAAATATTCTTCGCCGCGCTCTGAATGAACAATATCCGGGATTCAATTAAGATTCTAACTCCAACACCTGAGTAACCCCTGGTACTGGTACCGGATACCTGCCATTGGCATCGGGTAGTACGGGCGGCTTTGCATCCCATGTATACTGGGCGGGCATAATGCTTCTTCCTTTGTTCAGGGCGTCCTCAAAGGTGATCAACTGCCCGGAATAGGTGGCCATTCTACCCAAAATAGCTGTCATTGTTGTTTTGGCAGCGTGTTCCACATCGTTAATAACATTTCCTGCTTTTATGGAGGCGAAAAGTGCATCGTGTTCCGTCTGGTAGGGATTTGGATCTTCCTCCCCCTGGTGCTCAAAGATTGTATTGCCATCATAACCCGTAATCATACCCTTATTCTGGGAGTCGGTATAGATCTTTCCTTTTGTACCCTGAAAACTTTCAGATACATTGGTCACACATCCCGGTTGGTGCCTGCACTGGCTGGCGATCACAGCACCCGAAGGATATGTAAATTCCACAAAGTGGTGATCAAATATCTCCCCGAATTTTTTATCGGTCCGTATCTCGCGGCCTCCCATCCCCTGGGCATGTAACGGGAATTCCCCTATAAACCAGTTGGCCACATCAATATTATGAATATGTTGCTCCACAATATGATCGCCACAAAGCCAGTTAAAGTAATACCAATTGCGCATCTGGTATTCCATTTCTGTTTGGTCGGGCTGTCTGTCCTTTACCCAAACACCGCCGCTGTTCCAGTACACCTGTCCGGAAACAATCTGTCCCATTTTGCCCTCTTTGATGTGATCAAGGCAGGCAAGGTAGTTCTTCTGGTAATGCCGTTGCAGGCCAACCACAACATTCAGATTTTTTTGTTTTGCTATTTCCGCGGCGGCCAGTACCTTCCGGATGCCATGGGCATCGGTTGCTACGGGTTTCTCCATAAAGATGTGCTTGCCTTTATTTACCGCGTATTCAAAATGTATGGGCCGGAAACCCGGCGTTGTGGCAAGGAGTACTACATCTGCCTTGTCAATGGCATTTTTGTAGGCTTCAAATCCCACATACTTATCCTCGTCCTTAACCATCAATTTATCAGAATCTCCGAATTTCTTGGACAGAATACCATAACAGTCATCAAGGCGGTCCTTAAAAGCATCTGCCATGGCAACCAATTTTACATTTTCCTTTGTGCTAAGGGCCTGCATCGCAGCTCCGGTTCCCCGGCCACCACAGCCAACAAGCGCAATTTTAATGGCATCATCACCTAACACATGGGCAGATGCGGCTACATCCAAAGGCAGCGTTAAAATACCTCCGGCCACAATGGCGGTGTTCTTACAAAAGCTTCTTCGCGACACCTTTTTTTTATCTTTTTTCATCATTCAAGGGTTTTAATAATCATCTATGGCCTCTAGCCAGTAGTTTTCAATTTCCTCCCCGGAGGGGGTATTTTTGGGTCTAACAATTCGAAATCCCACATGGGGCGCATTCGTAAACCACCACTTACTTTTCGGGATCTGCGGATCAATTCTTTTCCAGGCCGCTTTGGAACCTAACCTTACAGACGAGCGTAATTCTCCCGCTTCATCCTGCCAGGAACCACCCCGGACCGCCCGGGGATAGAGTTCCGTGGGTTTTACCCAGGGATCTTTGGTGACATCTTCCTTTCTGCTGACATAAGATGCTTCATCATACTGATCCATGGTCAATTCCGCCACATTGCCGTGCATATCATACAACCCAAAGGCATTGGGTTTTTTCGTTCCAACCTTTTGATATTTATTGTCGCTATTGGCCTTATACCAGGCATAGTCCCCGAGTTGAGTACTATCATTTCCGAAGGCATACTGGTCTGTACTTCCCGCCCTGCAGGCATATTCCCATTCGGCTTCAGTCGGGAGACGGTAGAAATTACCCGTTTTGGCGCTTAACCATTTACAGAAAGTCAGGGCCGCATGTTCCGTAATATTTACCACGGGAAAGCCCTTTCTTCCCATTCCGTGACTCATGTCTACGTAAGGGGTGGTAGCTGCGGCTACAGCATCAATTTCAATGGCTATTTCATTGCCAATTTCCGGATTTTTGGCACCATCAATCTGCCGCTCGGCAAACAACTGGTACTGGTCCCAGGTGATCTCGTATGCTCCCATCCAAAAATCACTTACCAAAACCTCATGAACGGGGGCCTCATCTGCCTCTGCATTCGTACTGCCCATTTTAAATGTTCCCCCGGTAATAGGAATCATTTTTATAGTTTCACGACTGCCTGCAATCACTTCCTCATAAGATTCAAAATCTCCCTGATCGCTAAAATTGTTGATACCCGCGGTTTGAAATGCGGTTATAGAACCGGTTATGGCTATCAAGGACAGTATTGAGATGCTTTTTAGGGTACTCATAGATCAACGCCTTTGTGGGCAAATTCTAAATTATTCAATTGGAAGGAGATAAAAAAATAACAATGGAATTAATCCAATTTCTCGGTTAAATCCTTAACTATTTTCTTAGCGTTCTTTTGATTGTACAAGATATCAAAAACAGCATCTATAATTGGGGTTTTTGCCTTCTTTTTGAACTTTGACTTTAATTCATAGGCGCTCTTTGTGGCGTAGTACCCTTCGGCCACCATGTTCATCTCCATCATGGCGCTTTTAACGGTATAGCCCTTTCCAATCATATTTCCAAACATCCGATTGCGGCTAAAAGTGGAGTAAGCGGTAACCAACAGGTCCCCAAGATAGGCCGAATCATTGATATTCCTGTCTATATCATATATTTTTTTGGTATATCGCTTCATCTCGCGGATGGCGTTACTCATCAAAACGCTTTGGAAATTATCCCCGTAACCAAGGCCATGGGCAATACCGGCGGCAATGGCATAGATATTTTTAAGCATGGCGGCATACTCGGTTCCTATAATATCCTTTGACACATTGGTTTTGATGTAATCGCTTTCCAAAACCCTGGCCAGCAGTTTGCTATTTTCAGGATTGGCACAAGCGATGGTGAGATAGGAAAGTCGTTCCAGGGCCACTTCCTCCGCATGGCAGGGACCGGTGATCACTCCGATATTTTTGAAAGGAACCTTGTAATGTTTATTGAAGTGTTCCCCGACGATAAGTCCGGTTTCCGGAACGATACCCTTTATGGCCGAGTATACGATCTTGTCTTTAAGTGGTACACTGAGTTTTTCCAACTCCCCACTTAAAAAGGCAGATGGGATGACGAAGATTAGCACGTCTGCCGTTTCAACGGCAGCATTGATATTATCGGTTAATTGCAACTTTTCCATATTGAAAGTCACGGAAGTAAGGTAGTTGGGATTGTGCTTTTTAACCTTAATAAACTCTACCGCCTCAGAATTTCGCATATACCAGGTAATGCTTTCCAGATTTTCAGAAAGCATCTTTACAATGGCAGTCGCCCAGCTGCCCCCACCTATTACCGCAAATTTTAGATCGTTTTTCATTTGAAGGTGTTGCTGGCTAAAATAGTGTTTCTACTTAAAAAAACACTCTAAATCCCTTTGAAGAAGGAATTTTGGTTCCCCCATATGCAAATGGCGCAACTTTTTGTTATTAATCTAATAAGCGGGTTCAAGAAATTTTTTATTTGAAATATCAGAAAAAAGCGGTTGATACATGGTAGTTAAATTAGGGCATCTCTAAAAACCCTACTTTGGTTGCTAACAGAGTTATTAGAGGTGCCCTAAAGAAGGGAACTGAATTCAGAGTTCTTAATACTATTCCTGAACAGCTCCGGGAACATTAAGAACTGGGATACAAATCTTGGCACGATGCTTGTTTTTAACTTAGAAAATAACTATATGACTATGAGGGCATTAAAACTACTTTCCGGATTTTTAGTGATGGGGTTACTGAGCACCTCATGCTATAATGAAGTGATCCTGGAGGATGAATTTATTGAAGAATCTTCATTTAATACGGATCAGGTACTGCAATCCTATGATCTTTGGTATGTGGATATCAATGAAACAAGAGGTAGCGAAGAAGTTCCATTTTTACAGCGCGCTTTCACCATCACATTCGACGGAGGTACACTGTATGCCAATAATAATATGGTGGGTATTGGAAAGATCGGTGGAGGTTTGGGAATAGAAGTTGGTTACTATGATACGCTTCGAGCCGCAGTTGTAGTAGATCACGATGTGGATGGCGAATGGATATTTGAAGTATTTGCGATTAACAACAATACGCTCGAACTGTATGCCCCGGTAATAGACACTTCTTATTTCATTAAAGGATATCAGAGGAGCAACTTCGATTATGACAGCGTTTTCTATGATAATATCAACTATTTTTTGCAGGAATACGGGGCCTGGGAAAAGGTTTTTACCAGCCGGGAAGGAGCGATCAACGACTTTGATGATGAGAATTACCTGCAATTTTTATCGGGTTCTACTGGGGATTTCTTCGGTCTTCCGTGGATGCGGCAGAACTTCCTGTTAATGGCCTTCAATGGGATTACGAGGGGGATTATGAGGTATACAATGTGGCAGGTGACCAAACGCTCAAAACTTTAGTACTGGATTATGACTTTTTGGACAATGGTTATTTTGAATTGTATATTATTAATGACGGCACGATTGAATTATATCACCCGGATAGCGGAACAGTTTATGAATTTAAGGCGAGGGGCTATATTGGGTATCTGAAAGACGGAACAACCCTAGGTTCCCGGAAAAGGAGCAAAACAAAACTTCCGGTGATGAATGTGAAACGGAAAAGAAAGTAATTGTTGTATTTTACGACAAAGTAATAGGCTATAAAAGTTTTTTTGGTTGGTTATTTAGTTAGAGACCGTTCTGATTCCCATTGCAACTTTCATTGGGATTCAGGCGGTTTTTTTAATGAAACTGAGGGCTGATTTTTTTATTTTTAATCGAAAAGAATTCCTCGCAGCTTGCTGCGGAAATGTCATTCCCGCAAAAGCGGGAATCTAAATGACGGAATTTCAAGAAATTTTTTATTGCGAAATAGTTCCTTAAAAGCCCGTGATTTCCTTGATCTTTCCAAAGAAGCTCCTCTTCCGCTCAGAAGTTATACCCCAATCAACAGGTACACTTTGATACCCATTTTCAAATCCTTCACCTTTTCTTCTGAAATCAAAGTAACCCCAGGAAGCATAGGCTTTTACAGCGGATTTAAGGTTGTTGTTTTCAGCGGTAAAATCGTAATGATCGTCCTCATTAAAGAGAATAGGTTTATCGGTATATCCATTTACTCTTCTTGTGGCCTGCACCATCTCCGAAATTTTTGCGGGATTTCCTACTCCGTTCCCGTGCAGCAATAAATAATCGGAAGCGGTGACCACATTGGGCAAAGGTATTGTGCCACCGCCATAACTGGTGCCTACCAATAAACTATGGCCGTTCCTGCTTATCCCTTTTACCCTTTCTATAAGTTCATGAACGCGCTTCGGTTGCAGAATTTCGTGCTCATAGCGAATGTCGCATTCATTGTTTATTTCCACCAGGATATTCTGATAACCTTTGTCGAGAATCCAACGGGTAATTGTATCAACCGCATTGATAACGGCTTTTTCATTCTTAAGATATTGATCCTGGCCAAAATAAAAATAGCCTAAAATGACGACCATCTGGAGTTCGTCCGCTCTTTTTAAAATTCTTTCCAACCTGTTTAAATAATCAGGTCCTGGATTCCCTTCCTCATCAAATGTAGAGTTTATCCACCCCATATTTCCGTAGCCCATTGGGCTTCCACCCTGCAAATTAAGAGTGAATGCAAGCAGGCCATGCGCTTTCCAATCCCCCATGGCCGTCACAAATTCACTCGTATTTCTTTCGGGATCCCATTTCTTTGTATCCGGGTATGAAAATCTGGCCCGCGTCCCTGGATTTAAGTCATCAAAAATTCCCTGTACCATCCGGGAATTAAACAATAATCCCTGAATTTCGTGTCCCTTCCAAAACCTGTCTTTGTAGGTGAGTTCCCCGTTGATATAAAATCGGTTTCCTATTATTGAAACTTCGGTATGCGCTTTGCTTTGTGCAGGGAGGTATCCAAAATTGAAAATTAAGATTCCCAGAATTAGCCGGGCAGGAATTGTTAATTTCATAAGATTGCGATTTAACGTGGCAGCCACTATGCGGAAAATTACGTAAATTATATATTCAAAAACAACAAAATATTATTCCAATGGATTCGAAAACTAAAATGGAAATGGCCAACAAGGCTCATGAAGCTATTCCAGGAAACCCTTCGACCGCTACAAGCAGTAAAGTAAAATTAAACGATCGTACCAACGGGAAGCCTCTAAAAGTATTAAGTGAGGAGGACTGGAAATTCTGGAGACACAGCGGTTATATAGTGATTAAAAATGCCGTTTCAAGGGAGCAGGCACTTGCCACGGCCGACTTTTTATGGGAGTTTGAAGAAAAGGATCCCAATGAACCTGAAACATGGTATGCGCCCCCGCGAGCTGAAATGAAAATGAAGGAACTTACGGGGACCGGAATGGTGGAGGTCTACAATCATCAAAAATTATGGGATAACAGACAGGTGCCAAGGGTATATGATGCCTTTGTAGATATCTGGGGAACGGAAAAGCTCTGGGTCACCATAGACCGTGCCAACCTTAATTTTCCCATACGCCCCGGGTTTGAACAAAAAGGATTTATCCACTGGGATTACGATCCTGAAACCAGGCCGCAGAATGTACAGGGGGTTTTAGCGCTTGCAGATCAAAATGATGAGAATATGGGTGGCTTTCAATGCATTCCCTGGCTCTACAGGAATTACGATACCTGGAAATTGACCCAGCCCGGGGATCGCAATAGGTTTCAGCCTGATATTTCGGAGCAACGCGACAAAATTGTAAAAGTAAAAATGGAAGCCGGCGACCTGTTGATCTTCAACAGTACACAACCCCATGGTATTCGCCCCAATAAATCAAAAAAAAAGGTTCGTATAGCACAATACATTTCCATGATGCCGGCTGAGGAAGAGAATGACGGCTTAAGACAATGGCGTATCAAATCCTGGAAGCACAGGGTAGCTCCGGAAGGTTATGCCTTTCCGGGAGATCCGCGAAATTGGGAACAGACCAGGTACGAAACTGCCAAATTATCCGAGCTAGGGGAAAGATTATTGGGTTTAACGCGGTGGTAAATTATTAAATCCACAATTCTTTGAGAAAGTAAGGTCAGACACTTAATAAGTACTATTTTTGCGCCCTTAAAATTCACGGGCATTTGAAGAAGTACTTAAATCTGTTCGATTTTTCCCAGGAAGTAAATTATAAAACCGAAGTGCTATCGGGTATTACCGTTGCACTGGCTTTGGTCCCGGAAGCCATTGCCTTTGCACTAATTGCGGGCCTGTCCCCGCTTACCGGGCTTTATGCCGCAATCGTGGCAGGCGTGGGATTAATAGAAAGCCTGTTAACGCTCAATAAAATTACCGAACGTTATCTGAAGGTAGGCAAGAAAGTACAGCTAAAGCACCTTAGCAGGGACTGCAAACGCCTCTTAAAAAATGCTGATGACATTATAGTTATAGAGGTAAATGTTTTGGAAGATCCTACTTACAAGGTAGCCGTTGATACAATTTAACTTTTGGGAGATCTCCGTCTGACATTTGGGGCTATTTTTCAGAACTTTCGGAGAATTGAATACAACAGATAAACTACAAGGAACCCTAAATATGTTAGGGTGGAATTTCCTATTTGGTACGGTACGGTACAGCCCTGTTATCATTATACGGGGATCTAAAGATGCACGCCCTCGTTTTTAATATTAAATCCTAATTTGTTTCTCCATAATATAATCATCCATTGCAAAACCATTGCCAATATACTGAAACAGGGATCCTTTATTCTCAAATCCCATTTTTTCATAGGCCTTTATGGAACCGGTGTTGTTTTTGTTTACGGTAAGTGATATGCTATGGCATTCCAGTTCTATTGCTTTCTGTTCAATAATGGAGATACACGCTTTTCCAATACCCATTCCCCTTATGGAGAGCAGTACATAAATTTTACTAAGAAACAGGGACTCTTTTTTTTTGCAATAGGAGAAGTAACCTGCAGGAGCATCATCATGATAAATGATAAAATATTCGTGACCTTCTTTAATTTGGTTTTTGATGGCAGCAACAGACTGAAATTTGCTGAGCATATAAGCCACTTGCGCCGGGCCGATGATAGGGGTGTAGTGCTCCGTCCAAATCAGGGTGGCCAATTCGGCAATTTGTTGAAAATGGGACGCTGTTTGGGCGCTGTGTATTACGGATGTAATCGCCATGCTTGCCGGGATTCTTGTTTTTGTAATGATCGCAACTGTGTGGTACAGTCCCCCTTATGGAGTATTGATCTTTTAGTGACAGGTGGTATTTTAATACATACTGTTATTATTCGCAGACTTTTCGGGAATTTGTTGAATTGAATCCCAGTGTTCAACTATTCTTCCATTTTGATCGAACCTAAAAAAGTCCATTGTCACATATTCATCATTATCCGGCCATACCTGGTGCGTATGCAAAGCCACAAGATTACCCTCCGCAATGCACCTCACAAATTCAATGGTTTTATCGGGATATTCTCTTTGCATTCTTTCGAAATAATCAATAAATCCTTGGGTGCCACTTGCCAGCCGGGTTATGTTGAATATACTCCTTGCCAACCTATAAGGCTATGGCTTTTTTGGGATTCCCCTCATAAGCTGTCTTGTAAAATGCTATTGCATTCTCCTTATTCGCTTCCAGGCTCATAACTTCTATTTCGTTTCTTACCGCTAACCTCGTATCCTTATATAAAAAATGCCCATATCCCAAACTTTCTCCGGGATACAGGCACCTGTTTATTTTCTGGTCTGGAAAATCAGAGGGTTCGCAAATACTCCGCCACGGCCCTTGCATCTTCCTCACTTAGATTTTGATTAAGCATAATGGCGTTATTATATTCCTTTAAAAGTGCCTGGGCGATGGGATCTTCTTTTAACATTCCGTCAGGATTCAGGATCATATTCATTACCCATTCCGGGCTTCTTCTTTCGTATACTCCTTTCATTGCAGGGCCAATCATGCGTTGATCAACCATATGGCATGCCGTGCAAATCGCCTTAAACTTCTCTTCTCCTTTGGCCGCCATGTCGGTATTTATCTCTTCTGCAAATTCCACAGAAGTGATTGGGCCTACTCCTTTATTGCTGAGATCTACCGGTACTCCTGCGGAGGCCGCCTCTGGTTCGGTTTTCACCTCTTTTTTGGTACGGTTCATTTCAAAACCACCGTCTTTTTTTTCTTCTTTTTTCTCGCCGCAGCTAACAACAAGGGCACCCAGTGCCAAAATGGTGAGTACTTTTTTCATGTTCACAATATTTAGTAGTACTAATATAAGAAATACACCGACTTAACCTAGCTCCCGTAGAAATTTAATGGCTCTTTTTTCATTGTAGTACCTGTTATCCTTTTCGTAAAAACCTACATGGCCACCAAAATGGGGAGTTTCCAAATAGATAAAAGGATTGTTCCCTGCTTCCGCAAATGGATAACAATCCGACCCTAAAAAGGAATCGTTTTTGGCATTAAGTATCAAACTTGGGATAGCAACGCCCGGTAAAAATTGCAAACAACTGCATTGTTGGTAGTAATCCATGGCATCTGCAAAGCCATGAGCCTTGCTTGTATAGTAGTCATCAAACTCCTTCAGCGTTTTAATATTGCGTATATCGGTATCTATGATGCATTTGGGGAACAACGCTTGTTTGGCCCTGAGTTTGGCAACCAGATGTTTTTTAAATCGCCTTGCATACAAAAAATTCTTTGGCTTTAAAAGTTCCAGGAGGGAGCTGTAGAGACTGCAGGGAACCGATACCGCCACTATCCCCTTAATTTCTTTTGGAAGGTCCCGGCCTTCCCCCGCATATTTAAGTGCCATATTCCCACCCAGGCTAAAACCGTTGATATAAATTTCCCGGTACTTTTTTGCGGTCAGAATATGGGTGATAACCGCTTCCAAATCCTCGGTGGAACCGGAATGATAGGACCGGTACAAACGATTTGTATCGCCGCTGCATCCCCTGAAATTTACGGCACAGACATCATAGCCATTATTATTGAATTCCCGGGCACTACCGGTTATATAAGGCCGTTGCCCGTTACCTTCTAGCCCGTGAAGTAAAATGACTGCCTTTTGCGAGGTTTCCCCGGGATAACTCCAGTCAAGGTCCATAAAGTCCCCGTCCGCCAGTTCCAGCCTTTCCCTTTTCTGGACTAAAGTGTTGACTCTCCGGATAAGGCCGGAATACAAGGTGGAGACATGCCCCTTCTTAAATAAAAATGGGGGATTGTAATCAGAAGGTATGATAGGCATTAAGAAATGATTTAAACTTTTACAAATTGGCTAAAAAGTTGCCGTTTTACGCCCATATTTTGTCTTTTTCTTGCTCCGTTGCCCTGCTATGCAGCTCAAAAAAGCCTTCACCTGGGCACAAAACCATCAATTTTCGCTTCAATTCAAAAAGTTTAAATCACTTCTAATACAAAATATTATCCTGGGCCTGTATCTTTTCAGGTAGGTTTTCTTCATTTAGCATGTCGCGAAGGTCTATTTCAATTGTTCTGCAAAGTGCTGTCATTGGCACGTCGTTAATACGACCTTCAAAGGGGTCTTCGCTATTGCTTCCTACCTTTTCCATCGTAGTAAAGATCCACGAGATCAGTACCGAAAAGAAGATCATCAGGGCAATAAACCACCGGACACTTAACTGGCCGATCTCTGTCAATTCCGCCTCAAATACATTTAATAACCCAAAGGGGAGCAATATTACGAACAGCCAGGTGAAAAGCGTACTAAAGTAAGCATATTGTCTGGGAAAAGGAGTGTTTTTGATGCGCTCACACATTCCCTGGAGATTGTACAACTCTTCCAAAACGTTATGAAAGACCTGCTTGTCAAATTCTGTAATTTTACCCGCAGCCAACAACTGTTTTAAATGCAGTCCCTGGTTTTTGATCAAATGTGTGGCGACATTTTTTCTGTTTTCCAGATCTTCAACTTCAGCCGGACCCAAAAAAAGATCCATACCATCACAAACAGGATTTTTCTCCCCGTGCTTTTCGAACAAACGTTCAACCGCCCTGTTCTCTTTAATGGAAAAACTGTTGGGCTGTCTCAGCTGAATACGCAGGGCATTGATCCAGGCGATGTGCCTGTAAATAAGCACTCTTTTTGTTTCATGTTCATCTTCAACAAAGCTTAGTACATTATTGGCCCAGGTACGGGAATAGTTTACTATACCGCCCCAAATCTTCCGGCCTTCCCAAAACCTGTCATAGCTCTGGCTGTTTTTAAATCCAATGTAAAAGGCAACCGCGATACCAATAAGACTCAACGGTTGAAAGGGAATGTCTATATGTTTCCAGCCAAGGAAAAGGTAACTACTAAACACAAGCCCGGCCCAAAATGTAAAAAACAAAAGATTTTTCCAGGCATAGCGCAAGATGATACCCCAGCTTATATTTCTTTTTATGTACATATCAGTTCAATTACTAATGGGCATCTCTAAAAACCCTACTGTGGTTGCCAACTTGTTCTTTTTCCCAGCTACTTCGTTACCAAAATACTCATTTAGCCCTGCTAAACTCCGCTTTTGGTGCCTTGTATCCGAAAAAAATCCCTGCGGTATCATTCCAAACAGAGTTATTAGAGGTGCCCTAATGAAAAAAATAAGCACGAATCCTTAATTTCTGAAACTTTGATCAAATTCCAATGCTACGGTTTTCTGCCCAATGTTTAATGCGAACTGTTTTCCGCCCACTATTTTGGATACGTCTCCAGGATCCTGGCCTGCTCCTCAACAGCCATTGTAAATTCGGTTTTCAAACTTGATACAAGCTCAGAGACTGAAGGCACATCATCGATCATTGCCACTCCTTGCCCTGCGGACCAAATGGTTTTCCATGCCTTCGCTTCTGTATCCAGTTCCTTTCCAAAATCAATTTTTGTATCTCTTCTGAGGTCCTCTTCCGTTATTCCAGCTGCATGCAGGCTTGCACCCAGGAAATTGGCATGTACCCCGGAAATTGCCGCGGTGTACACCACATCACTGGCACCTGCCTTTATGATCATTTTCCTGTACTCTTCAGGGGCTTTGCTTTCCCTGGTATTAATAAATCGAGTGCCCATGTAAGCGAGGTCCGCGCCCATTTGCAAGGCTGAAGCAATGTCCCTCCCGGTTGTGATACAGCCTGAAAGGATGATCGTCTTATCAAAGAATTTTCTGATCTCCGCTACCAGGGTCATAGGGTTGATTGTGCCTGCATGCCCCCCGGCACCCGCAGCTACAAGTATAAGTCCGTCTACCCCGGCCTCCGCCGCCTTCTCGCCGTGCCTTTTCTTTATGATATCGTGAAAAACAAGCCCGCCATAACTGTGAATGGCATTTACTATCTGGGATACTGCTCCAAGCGAAGTTATGATCAATGGCACCTGATGTTTGACACACAACTTAAGGTCGGCTTCCAGGCGGGGATTGGTCTGGTGTACGATCAAATTCACCCCGTATGGTGCCGGTTTTTTCCCTGTTTCGTCTTCAAATCCTTTCAGCTCGGTTTTTATCTGGATCAGCCAGTCCTCAAAGCCTTCGCTGCTACGTTGATTGAGTGCGGGGAGGGTTCCAATGATCCCGTTTTTACAGCATTCAATGACCAGCTGAGGTCCTGAAATAAGGAACATAGGCGCCGCAATGGCGGGTAAAGAAAGGTCTCGAAGAAAAGGTGCTTTGGTATCCATTGTATTATTTGGATCTAAAAATAGGGATTAATTTCATGGGTTTATGGCCCGGATTTTCCAAAACAATGGTATTTTTGGAATTCCTATGCGCGCATAATAAAAAATAGTTTGTCAAAATGTTTTTAAAAGAGTTTGAAATTCGTTGGAGCGATGTGGATGCCAACCGGCATTTGGCTAACAGTGCCTATACCAACTTCATGAGTCATACCCGGCTTGCTTTTCTATTGGAATTGGGTTTTGATCAAAAAGCAATGCAACAAATGCAGATAGGGCCAGTGGTGTTCTACGAGCATATGTATTATTTTAAAGAAGTATTACCGGAAACCCCGTTAAAAGTTTCTTTGGAGTTTATAGGGCTTAGCGAGGATGGGATGTTCTTTGAATTTTACCATAACTTTTATGATAATCATGGTAAAAATATGGCCCATTGCGAGATGATGGGGGCATGGATCAATTTAACAACCAGAAGGCTGACCGGACTTTCACCTGAGTTGCTTCAGATGTGGAGCAAGGCGGAAAAAGCAGAAGGTTTTCGCATTTTAACGAAAGCAGATACCCGTAAATACGCGAAAGTTCCGAAAGATCTGGCAAATATTGATTAGTTTTCAGGGTTTTAGAAATCACAAAGGAAAGTTCAGGATCGCTCCAAATTCAATTTTATTTTTTCGGAACCAGGTAATAATTCCCCCCTTTTTTATAAAAGAAAAATAGATCAATTAAGAGTATCACCGGCTGTGAGTGCCTTGCCTTTTCTACTGGCCAGATACACTCCGAATAACACAAGCGCGGTGGCAAGGATTTTTACAGTTGTAAGGCGGTCTTTTCCCATAGCCACGGCAAAGAGTATTCCCAGTACGGGTTGTACATACACAAACGCACTTAGCGTGGAAGCCCTGAGTTGGGTTAGCGCGAAAATGTTAAACAGATAGGTAAAAAAAGTAGTGCCAACCACCACAAAGGTTATTTTCCACAATGCTTCAAACGGCATTGTTGCCCATTCAATTTCCTTAAGTTCCTGTAAACCGAAGGGTAAGCAGATAATGATGCCAAGCGTGAAGAGCCATTTCATAAACGTGTAGGGATGGTACTTGTTTATTAACGTCTTGGCTACAATTAAATAGGAGCCGTAAAGTGTTGAGTTAAGTATAATTAGGGCATTCCCCAAAGGAATGTTTGGCGCATCCTGCCGCATCTCAGTTCCCAGCAGTAAAAGCCCCATAGCTCCCAGTAAGCCTATAAAAATTCCTCCTACCTTTATTTTTGATATTTTTTCTTTTATAAAAAGGGCCGATAAAATTAATACGATGATCGGCGTTAAAGTGATTAATACGGCACTGTTGATGGGAGTAGATAGTGACAATCCTTTAAAAAAGGATAACATATTAAAGCCCATTCCCAGAAAGGCGCAAAGCGCTAACCGCCAGTAATCTGCTTTCTCAATTCGTTCTTTGGGACCAAAAATGGAGATCCCCCAGAAAAGGATGGCCGCACCAATGACCCGCAGCATGATAAATCCGTACGGTTGGACTACATCCGGCATCACCCCTTTAGCTATCGTATGGTTTAATCCGTAAATGGTGGTAGCCCCTATTGCGGCAAAAATAGCAAGGGTTCTTTTCTTCAAGAGTGTATGGCTTGTTTGGCAGCTGCCACCACCTTCTTACTGTTTCCGATAAAAATGGTATCATCGACCACAATGACAGGTCTCTTCAAAAAGGTGTAATGTCCCAGAAGTAAGTTCTTGTAATCCCTTTCGGTAAGCGATTTGGCTTTCAGGTTCCTGGACCCATATAGTTGCGCTCGTTTGCTGAACAAAGCTTCATAACTTCCGGCCTTTTCCTTCAGTTCTTCCAATTGAGAGGCCGTGACGGATCCTGCTTTAATATCCTGGAGCGCTACTCCGCTTAAAGGTGCAAGTTCCTTTAAGATGCGCTGGCAGGTATCGCAGGTGCTTAGATAGTATATTTTTTTCATTTAAAGTAATTTTTTTCATTACGGAAAAATGAGATACTTTTTAACTTCGTGGTAAGGCAATGTTAATTCAACCGGACCATCGGCATAGGAGGCCACCTCATACTGATTGTATAGCAGCTTAACACCTTCCTCAGTGAAACCTATGTTCTGCGGCAGGTAAAAAGTATCCCTTTCAAACATATAACCCGTGCTGTTTATGGGTTTATCCTGCGGGATGTTTTCCTGTTTACGGAATTTATTTTCTGCATAGCGCTGAAAATCCTTTCGGTCGTTGAACAGTTCCCAGTCATCTATTTCATTGCCTTTCTTTTTGTTAAAATTTAGGAACCGGGTGGAGCCGTAACCGTGAGCTCCGCCTGTGAACAGATAGGAATCTACTTTAATCGCGATCATCCGGGTATCTTCAAAAGTTACTTCCGCTGTAATTTTGGCCTCCCATACCGCGCTTTCATCCGCGTACATTTTCTGTATGTTTTTATATCCTTCCGTAAAAGAGCTTATTGCCCCCCGGATATTGCGGGCTTCAATTTCCGTATCAAAGGTAAGCTGTGTAATAACCTCTTCTTTTAAGGCGTTGTTTATGGCTATGCTTATTCTGTTATTCCCTCTTGCTTCGGGTAGCTGAATAACCACTTTTGGGCAATCACTGCAGTTGCTTCCGGTTACCGCCATGGGTTCAAAAGTAAGTTTGTCTGGTTGCTTGCAACCAATAACCAGCAGTAAAAAAATGGCGTAGGTAAAAAATAGCTTCATGAGCAATTATTGAATTTGGGACATAAACTTCAGATCGGTTCATTGTATTCTCTAAAAGATAACGATACATTTGTGCATATAATTATATCAAATGAGTGAAAAAAGATTGCGGTTCAATAGTAAGACCATTCATGGCGGGCAAAAACCGGACAAGGCCTATGGGGCCGTAATGCCCCCTATATACCAAACTTCTACCTACGCTCAGTCAACCCCGGGAGGGCATCGGGGGTACGAGTATTCCCGCTCCGCCAACCCTACCAGAACAGCTCTGGAAAATTCGCTGGCAAGCATAGAAAATGGCAAATACGGCCTTGCTTTCGCCAGTGGCCTGGCCGCTATGGATGCGGTCATTAAATTATTGAATCCCGGGGATGAGGTGGTATCGACCAATGATCTCTATGGAGGAAGTTATCGGTTGTTCAGGCAGGTATTTGAGAAATTCGGAATTGCCTTTCACTTCGTGGGAATGCAAGACCTGTCTGCCATGGAGGCCCAAATAAATGGCAATACAAAACTAATTTGGGTAGAGACCCCCACCAACCCCATGATGAATGTAATTGATCTCAAAGGGGTCTCGCAACTTGCGAAAAGACATAATATCCTGCTCGCAGTAGACAATACATTTGCCACGCCGTATTTACAACAGCCTCTGGACCTGGGAGCGGATATCGTAATGCATTCGGCTACTAAATATCTTGGGGGCCATAGCGATGTGGTCCTGGGCGCTTTGGTAGTTAAAGAAAAGGAACTGGCCGATAAATTATATTTTATACAGAATGCAAGTGGAGCGGTTTGCGGGCCTATGGATAGTTTTCTGGTATTGCGGGGAATAAAGACACTTCATGTACGAATGCAGCGACATTGTGAAAATGGAAAGGAAATAGCATCGTATCTGGCTAATCATCCAAAAATTGAAAAAGTGTTTTGGCCGGGTTTTGAGGACCATCCAAACCATGCCGTAGCCAGGGATCAGATGAAGGATTTTGGAGGGATGATCTCCTTTATTCCCGGGGGAAGCGGTTATGAGGAGGCTATAAAAATCGTTGAGAGATTGAAGGTTTTTACCTTGGCGGAATCTCTGGGAGGGGTGGAAAGCCTGGCCGGGCATCCGGCAAGTATGACACACGCGAGTATCCCTAAAAAAGAACGGGAAGAAAGCGGCGTGGTAGATGCTCTGATCCGCTTGAGTGTTGGGATAGAGGATATTGAGGACCTGATTGAAGATCTGGAGCAGGCCATTGGCTAGTCTACCCTCCGCAATCCATCGGGTGAAGAATTATCCATAAGGGTTTTAATGGGAACAGTTAAAACGGGTACCTGACTTTAAATAAATTAAGGAATTGGTTCACCCTTCCTGGAGAGGGAGGCAGAAAGGTTTTATCAAATTTTCAAAAAAAGCAGAGGTAAATTATAATAATACTATAATTTTGCTCCAGTATTTCTAAATCAATAAATTCATAGCTAATTAACATATTATATGGAGGCAAAGATAGAAGCGTTTATGAATGAGGTAAAGGGCCGTAACGGCCATGAACCTGAATTTATCCAGGCAGTTCAGGAGGTGGCGGAAACCGTTATCCCATATATAGCGCAGCATAAAATATACAATGGCAAGAACATCTTGCTGAGGATGGTAGAACCCGAGCGTTTAATTTCTTTCAGGGTGGCCTGGGTTGATGATGACGGGGATATTCACGTAAATCGTGGTTACCGCATTCAGATGAACTCGGCAATCGGACCTTACAAGGGCGGTTTGCGGTTTCACCCTTCCGTAAATGCAAGTATCCTGAAATTCCTTGCTTTTGAACAAGTATTCAAGAATAGTCTTACAACGCTGCCCATGGGCGGCGGCAAGGGAGGCTCCGATTTTGATCCGAAGGGGAAATCGGATGATGAGGTGATGCGGTTTTGCCATGCATTCATGACCGAATTGTGCAGACATATTGGTCCTAATACCGATGTGCCTGCAGGAGATATTGGGGTTGGAGCAAGGGAAATAGGGTTCCTTTTTGGGATGTATAAAAAAATAAAAAACGAATTTACAGGCGTGCTTACCGGAAAGGGACTTTCCTGGGGAGGGTCAAAAATTCGCCCGGAAGCAACAGGCTACGGCACTGTTTATTTTGCTCAAAGTATGTTGCAGACAAGAGGGGAGGCCGTTAAAGGTAAAAATGTGGTTATCTCGGGTTCTGGGAACGTGGCACAATTTGCCGCAGAGAAGGTAATACAGCTAGGAGGTAAGGTCCTTACCCTGTCGGATTCGTCGGGCTATATTCACGATGCCGACGGGATAGATTCCAAAAAACTGAACTTTGTTATGGAACTGAAAAATAACAAACGGGGCAGAATTTCCGAATACACCAAAAAGTACGAATCCGGAAAATTTCATAAGGGGAAAACCCCGTGGGAAGTGGCATGCGACATTGCATTACCCTGTGCCACCCAGAATGAGCTGGATGGAAAAAGCGCCAGGACACTGATAAAGAATAAATGTGTTTGCGTGGCCGAAGGGGCCAATATGCCTTCTACCCCCGATGCCATCCATGAATTTCACAAGGCGAAAATACTATTTGCGCCCGGCAAAGCTTCTAATGCCGGTGGGGTTGCCACCTCCGGTTTGGAGATGTCGCAAAATTCCCTGCGAATTAGCTGGACAAGGGAGGAAGTGGACGATAGGCTGAAGGATATTATGGAAGACATCCATGCGTCCTGTATTGAATATGGAAAAGAAAAAGACGGGTATTGCAACTACGTTAAAGGGGCCAATATTGCCGGCTTCGTTAAAGTTGCGGATGCCATGCTTGCCCAGGGAGTCATATAAATAGGTGATACCGCTTCAGTACATGGTTTTCCATAGACAGTAGGCTGTAAACAGTATTTAATTCACTAATGTCCGGCTAAAGACGTAAGACCACTGTGCTACAGGACATAAGACGTAAGACTTGATCGTGACCAACTGAAAATCGTATAGCTGATTTCAGGTGCCAAAGGTACGTTCAAACGTGTTGGCAATGTGTGAAAAGCAGGCCCCTGGATAACAAAAATAATGGGAACGCCCAATATACTTGTAATTAAAAAGTTTTACCGGACAACAATATGTTTAATTATTAAATCTCAGAAGATAATCCTTGCTGGTATTACAAGCGGTTGCCCTTTGCTTTCATTTACTAACGGGCTTTAGGTGTAAAACCGCCAATTACCAATTGCAGACTGCATCCGGTTCCAAACAGTTATCTTTGCGTCACATCTAAAAACCATCGATGCAGGTAACTACCAAGGCCATTATTCTTTCTTCCTTAAAATACGGTGACACAAGTTTAATTGTAAGAGCGTTTACCGCCTCAGCCGGACTAAAATCCTACCTGCTGAAAGGGGTATTGGTATCGAAAAAGGGGAAGTTGAAAACAGCTTATTTCCAACCTTTAATGCAACTGGAACTTATAGCGAACCACAGGAACAAGGGTAGCCTGGAAAGTATCAGAGAAGCCAGCGTTATTTATCCCTATACAACGCTGCACAGTGATATTGCTAAAAATGCCGTCATCCTGTTCTTAGCAGAAATGCTTGGGAACAGTATCCGTGAAGAAGAGCAGAATAGTGGACTTTTTAATTTTCTTGAAGCCTCTTTCCAATGGCTTGATACTCATTACAACATAGCAAATTTCCATGTTTTTTTTTTATTGGAATTATCAAAATATCTCGGCTTCTACCCGGATACCCGGCATATTCATGCGTCCTGGTTTGATCTTGTAGAGGGAGAATTTGTTCGGGAACAACCACCCAGCCCAAACCTGTCGGGAATTGAATTAGCCAATTTAAAAGCCTTTTTGGGCACAAATTTTGATGCAATTCATACGATCAAAATGGGCAAAGAACACCGGCAAAAGCTATTGCAAAACCTTGTTTTGTATTTTGAAATACATTTGGCCGGATTTAAAAGGCCCAGATCGCTTGCCATTTTAAATGACGTTTTCAATTAATATGCAAAAGATAGGGGTCATCATTACACTACTTTTTTTTCAGGCTGTTTCTGCCCAGGAAATAACCGTTTTGGATATAGAAACGCGAGAACCGATTACCAATTTAGTGGTATATAACCTGGAAAGGTCCAAAACTGTTTTAACGGATTTTGACGGGAAATGCAATCTCGACGAATTCGATAGTAATGAACGGATATACTTTAAACACATTGGGTATCAATCTAAAAAAACTACAAAGTCGCAACTCCTGAAGCGGGGCAAGCGGGTATATATGACCCTTAACCCGGAACAATTGGACGAGGTGGTGATGTCCATTTCCAAATGGGAACAACAAAAGAAAGATATTCCTCAAAAAATAGCTTCTATAAATGCCAGGGATATTGCCTTTGCACATCCGCAAACATCTGCGGATCTATTACAGAGTAGCGGAAAAGTTTTCATACAGAAAAGCCAATTGGGGGGCGGAAGCCCTATGATCAGGGGTTTTGCTACCAATAGATTGGTCTTATCAGTGGATGGGGTTCGAATGAATAATGCCATTTTTAGGGGAGGAAACCTACAAAATGTAATTTCTATTGACCCCTTTACCATAAAAAACACCGAAGTGATCTTTGGCCCGGGCTCCGTGATTTACGGAAGCGATGCCATTGGGGGAGTGATGAACTTCTTTACCAAAGAGGCGCAGTTTTCCAGGAATGACAGTATTGCCTTTTCAGGAAATGCAAATTACCGTTTTGCATCTGCGAATACCGAAAATACGGGCCACTTGGACTTTAACCTGGGAAGAAGAAAATGGGCCTTTTTAAGCAGTGCTACCTATAATTCCTTTGATGATCTTAAGATGGGCGAACACGGACATGAATCTTATTTAAGAAATTTCTATGTTGTGAGAAATAACGGAACCGATATTTTAATGGGAACCGATAAACCCAAAGTGCAACGTCCCACAGGTTACGATCAGATCAATTTGATGGAAAAGATCATCTATAAGCCCAATAATAATTGGAAATATGATCTGGGTCTTTATTATTCCAGGACCTCGGCTTTCCCGAGATACGACCGCTTGATAAGGCCGGACAGAGACGGAGAAGGATTGCGTTCTGCGGAATGGTTTTACGGGCCTCAGAAATGGTTTATGGGAAATTTTCAGCTCTACAAACAAGGCAGGGGAAAATTTTATGACGGCTTAAAAATTACCACAGCTTATCAACATTTTGAAGAAAGCAGAAATGACAGGGATTTCCAGGATCCGATTCGCTATACAACCAGGGAAAAGGTAAACGCCCTCTCATCGAATGTTGACTTTGAGAATAAGAAAATTGGTGACCTCCGATTGTATTATGGAACCGAATATATTTTTAATAAGGTAGGCTCAGAGGGAAGTCGGAAAAATATAGAAACAGGTGCAAATAACGATGCGGCTTCAAGATATCCCGATGGAGCCACATGGCAGACCGTTGCAGGGTACGTAAATGCCGAATATAAGGCAAAACCCAATATTACCATACTTTCAGGCCTTAGGTACAGCCATGTCTGGATAGATGCGGAATTTGACACAACTTTTTATCCTTTTCCGTTTACAATCGCTAATTTGAATAACGGGGCGTTAACCGGCAGTTTGGGGCTTAGTTGGTTTCCTAAAGCCGACCTTCAGTTAACCCTGAACGGTTCTACCGGGTTCAGGGCTCCCAACATAGATGACGTGGGCAAAGTTTTCGATTCGGAACCGGGTTCCGTAGTGGTTCCAAATCCTGATCTGGAACCGGAGTATGCCTACAATGCAGAAATCGGAATCCAAAGGAATATTAAAGACAGGATCGTTCTAAAGGGCGCAGCATTTTATACCTACCTGGTAGATGCCCTGGTGAGGCGCGATTACAATTTCAACGGTGAAAGTCGGATTATATACAACGGGGAACTCAGCAACGTACAGGCCATTCAGAATGCAGCAAAAGCCTATGCATATGGTTTTGAACTGGGGTTGGAAGCCATTCTTTCAGAGGAGTTTTCGGTTTTGGCGAACCTCACTTTCACAGAGGGGGTTGAAGAAGACGACAATGGGATGGAAACCCCCGCCAGGCATGCTGCGCCAACTTTCGGAGATTTGCACATTAAATGGGACAACCAAAAATTCAGAACAGATCTGTTTTTAAATTTTAACGGAGAAATCCCCTTTGCAGATCTGACGCTTTCTGAAAGGAGTAAGGAATATATCTATGCTTCCGATACCGATGGCAATCCGTATTCGCCCTCCTGGTATACCCTTAATTTCCGTTCGCAATACCAGATCAGCAATAAACTTAGGGCTTCCTTAAATTTGGAGAACATCACTAATCAGAGATATCGTCCATATTCTTCAGGGATTACGGCGGCAGGCAGAAATTTGATATTGGGACTGGGGTATGCCTTCTAAAAATAAATGAGGGGGTCTTAAAAGTCTGGACAGCCATTGCTAGAAACGAGGCAATCTTTAAATCTTGCCCGGTAAAGTAACGGATTACTTCACTTTGTTCGTAATCACATTTGCATTAACTTTTAAGACACCCTCTTTTATTCAGACCTCAAAGGTCTTAGACAAGATCAGTTATCGTCAGTAGCGTCATCTATTTCGTCTTCCACATCCTCAGCAGCTTCCTCTATCGCATCACCCACGTCCTCAGCCGCCTCTTCGATATCATCACCAACTTCCTCCATCGTGTCTTCGGCCTTATTGGCTTCGTCCTGGCAACCTTCACAGGATACAAAGGAAAGGCTTAGAACAAGGACTAAAATTGTGCTCCAAATTACTTTTTTCATGTTTTTAATTGTTTAGGTGTTTAACTATTTGCGTTGGTACATATACGTTCAGGAAAAGCTTTTAGACGTAAAGAGCCAACCACAACCGATCCTGATAATAATTTAACAAATAAACCCAAATGTCTGTTTATAAGTAAATTACGGGTGTAAAAACCGCTTAATTTTACAGTTATTTCAAATTTTAACATCTTTTTAATAAGATACGACAGGGGTTAACTGTTATATACCTGAAAGTTTAACCAATAAAAGTTTCAAATCTTATGAAAAAGTATGTAAAAATTGCAGGTATTGCCTTAACCTTTATTAGTATGGTAACGGCTTGCAGTAAAAATGATGGCGGTGAAACCATGGAAAGCGAATCCTACAATACCGCTTTTAAAATGACAGATGCGCCTATTGACAATGCGAATGTAGAAGCGGTTTACGTTACTATAGCAGATGTTAAAATAGGAGGAACATCGCTTGAAGGATTCAGCAAAACAACGGTAAATTTATCTGCTCTGGTGAATGGTCAGACGCAAAATTTAGGAAATCTCGATATGGAAGCCGGTTCGTATTCCAATATTGTAGTGGAATTGGATTATAACACCGATGCCACGGGAAATAGCCCGGGGTGTTATGTTGAGACCGCCGACGGCGCTAAAGATAAAATTGCCGCTTCCGCCAATAGTATAACGGTATCCGATGCCTTTGAAGTGTACGCAATGGCAACCAATGAAATTATACTGGATTTTGACCTGCGGAAAACCATTAAAGAAGAGCAGGGCACTGTCTCCTCTGATTTCGAGTTTGTATCCATGTCCGAATTATCGGCGGGAATCAGGGCGGTTAATAAAGATGTTACCGGTATGATTGAAGGTACCGTAAGCGATGTAGATCAGACATCAGATAAAATAGTGGTGTACGCCTATGAAAAGGGAACCTTTGATCAGGAGATTGAAACCAGTGGCAAGGGTGAGAGCAACGTAACCTTTTCAAATGCGGTAACCAGTTCGGAAGTACAGGAAAATAACGGTTCCTATAGCCTTAACTTTTTAAAGGAAGGCGAATACGAACTCGTATTTGTATCCTATAGCAAAGAAGGCGATTCATTTTCCTTTAGTGCCCTGCTTGAGGCCGAGTCCACTACGGGCCTAAATCTAGGAGCGATCAATGTAACTTCAGCGATTCGAATAAGCGCAAACGTTACGATCACAGGCACCAAATAAAAGGTAGTTCTCAATTATTACAGAAGCCCCTTTTTGAGGGGCTTTTTTGTGTTTTGTTAAAACATTCTTTGTTAAAAATTGTTTAGTTTTGCGGACTTAAAACAGTATATCCGGAAAGGCATTATGAAGTTTGCAGAATATAAGGGTCTTAATTTACCTGAAGTGGCCGAAAACGTTTTGAAATTTTGGAAAGAAGAACAAATTTTCGAAAAAAGCATTTCCAGCCGGGAGGGGAAGGAGCGTTTTGTATTCTATGAAGGCCCGCCTTCGGCTAACGGCCTGCCTGGAATTCACCATGTGATGGCCCGGACCATAAAGGATATCTTCCCAAGATACAAAACCATGAAGGGCTTTCAGGTAAAACGGAAAGCAGGATGGGATACCCACGGATTGCCCATAGAACTTGGTGTAGAAAAAGAATTGGGGATCACAAAGGAAGATATCGGCAAGAAAATATCTGTTGAGGACTATAATGCCGCTTGTAAAAAAGCCGTAATGCGTTATACGGATGTCTGGAACAGTTTGACCGAGAAGATCGGCTACTGGGTAGATATGGATGACCCCTATATTACTTATAAGTCAAAGTACATGGAATCTGTGTGGTGGCTGTTGAAACAGATCTACGATAAAGCCTTAATTTACAAAGGGTATACCATTCAGCCCTATTCACCGAAGGCCGGAACAGGCCTTAGTTCTCATGAACTGAACCAACCCGGCACCTATCAGGATATAACTGACACCACCGTGGTAGCCCAGTTTAAGGCAAAAAAGGAAACACTGCCCGGATTTTTAAAGGAATTCGATGGAGCTATCCATTTCCTTGCATGGACCACTACGCCTTGGACCCTGCCTTCTAATACCGCTTTGACCGTGGGGTCAAAGATCGACTATGCATTGGTAAAAACCTTCAATCAATATACCTTCAAACCCGTGTATGTTGTTTTGGCCAAAAGCCTGGTTGGAAAACAATTCACCGGAAAGTTTGAATTGGCCAAATTTGATGATGAATTTGAAAATTATTCGAAAGAGGACAAAAAGATACCTTATAAAATAGTTGCCGGGGCTAAAGGAAAAGATTTGGTTGGCATACGCTATGAACAGTTATTGGATTATGCAGTGCCTTATCAAAACCCCGAAAATGCCTTTAGGGTTATCACCGGGGATTTTGTGACCACAGAGGAAGGTACCGGTATAGTGCATACCGCACCCACTTTTGGTGCAGACGACATGCAGGTGGCCCAGAAGGCAGATCCGCCTGTACCACCTATGCTGGTGTTGGATGAGTACAAAAATCCGGTGCCCCTGGTAGATCTTCAGGGAAAGTTTCGCCCCGAAATGAAGGAATTGGCAGGCAAGTACGTAAAGAATGAATATTACGACGATGGGGAAGCCCCTGAAAGATCCGTTGATGTTGAGATCGCCATTAAACTAAAGGAAGAAAATAAGGCTTTTAAGGTAGAAAAATACGTTCACAGTTATCCCAATTGCTGGCGTACGGATAAACCCATACTCTATTATCCCCTGGATTCGTGGTTTATAAAAGTGACCGAGATAAAGGACAGGATGTATCAATTGAACCAAACCATAAACTGGAAACCGCAGGCAACGGGGGATGGCAGGTTCGGGAACTGGCTGGCCAACGCCAACGACTGGAACCTGTCGCGCTCAAGATATTGGGGTATT
The DNA here is from genome assembly GCA_041743085.1 of Flavobacteriaceae bacterium. Lineage (GTDB taxonomy): Bacteria > Bacteroidota > Bacteroidia > Flavobacteriales > Flavobacteriaceae > JAFMPW01. The sequence continues at coordinate 260,945 of JBGTNL010000019.1, read as the reverse complement.
CCGTTACCTATATGGAGAACCGAGGATGGGAAGGAAGAAACAATCATTGGTTCCGTAGGGCAGCTGAAAGACGAAATGGCAAAGGCAATTGCTGCGGGCGTTCTTCATTCCGATTTATTCCCTGACTTTGTTGTTGGGGATATGACGGAAGAGAACTACGATAAAATAGACCTGCATAAAAACATTGTAGATCAGCTTGTCCTGGTATCCCCTTCGGGAAAACCTATGAAACGCGAAAGCGACCTTATAGATGTTTGGTTCGATAGTGGCTCCATGCCCTATGCACAATGGCACTATCCTTTTGAAAATAAGACGCTGATTGACAAGGGCGTGACTTTCCCCGCCGACTTTATTGCCGAAGGGGTGGATCAGACCCGCGGTTGGTTTTATACCTTGCATGCCATAGCTACTATGGTCTTTGATTCCATTGCCTATAAAAATGTCGTTTCCAACGGGCTCGTTTTGGATAGGGAGGGCAAGAAAATGTCCAAACGGCTCGGCAATGCGGCTGATCCTTTTAAGACCATGGATCTGCATGGTGCCGATGCCACCCGATGGTATATGATTTCCAATGCCAATCCCTGGGATAATTTAAGGTTCGATATGGAGGGGATCATTGAGGTGAAAAGGAAATTTTTCGGAACGCTTTACAACACCTATTCCTTTTTTGCCCTATATGCCAACATTGATGCTTTTAATTTTTCCGAGGCTGAAATACCATTGGAACAGCGCCCGGAAATAGACCAGTGGATCCTTTCAGAACTCCATACGCTTATCCAAAAGGTAGATGAGGCCTATGCCGATTATGAACCTACAAAAGCTACCAGGGCCATATCAGAATTTGTCCAGGAGAATCTAAGTAACTGGTATGTGCGTTTGAGCAGGAGGCGGTTCTGGAAAGGCGACTATCAGGAAGATAAAATTGCTGCCTATCAAACCCTGTACAGCTGTCTGGTAGCCATAGCGAAAATATCTGCTCCCGTGGCGCCTTTTTTTATGGATCAGTTGTACAGAGATCTTACCAAAACCAGTAAAAAGGAAACTATTGAGAGCGTACACCTGGCCTATTTTCCCGAATTCAACGCTGAAATGGTTAACAAAGATTTGGAGGGCAAAATGCAGAAGGCCCAGGCCATATCCTCCCTGGTTTTATCCATACGGCAAAAAGAAAAAATAAAAGTACGCCAACCGCTTCAGAAGATCATGATCCCGGTATTGGATGAAAGGCAACGCAGGGAAATTGAAGCAGTATCGGACCTTATCAAATCGGAGGTTAATGTGAAGGAAATAAAATTACTTGACGACGCATCCGGAATTTTGGTGAAGCGGATTAAACCCAATTTTAAGGTTTTGGGCCCAAGGTTTGGCAAGGATATGAAATTGATTACCAAGGCCGTGGAAAAATTAAATCAGGCAGATATCCAAAAAATTGAACAAGAAGGCGAAATTTCACTTGACTTAGAAAATAAAAGTATTATCTTACAGTTAGAGGATGTAGAAATAGCATCCCAGGACATAGAAGGTTGGCTGGTTGCCAGCACCGGCTCACTGACTGTGGCCTTGGATATCACCATTAACGAGGATCTTAGACAAGAAGGGATAGCCAGGGAGCTGGTAAATAGAATACAAAACCTGAGAAAAGAATCGGGATTTGAAGTAACTGATAAAATAGACATAAAAATACTAAAAGACGGTTTTGTTGAAAAGGCGGTTATAAATAATATGAATTATATTAAAACCGAAACCCTGACTGCCGACCTGGAATTTGAGGAAAAGTTGGAAAACGGCACTGCAGTCGCCTTCGATGAAGTAAATACAAAATTGTTTATTCAAAAACACTAAAACTATGGGACAAGATTTAAAAGTTAGATATTCGGATAAGGAATTGGAGGAATTTAAGGCCCTAATTGAAGAGAAAATAGTAAAGGCCAAGAGTCATTTAGAATTGCTCAAGAGTTCCTATATGAACGACGGTAATAATGGAACAGACGACACTTCTCCTACTTTTAAGGCCTTTGAAGAAGGTTCTGAAACCATGAGTAAAGAGGCAAATACCCAACTGGCAATCCGCCAGGAAAAATTTATCAGGGACTTGAAGAATGCCTTGTTAAGAATAGAAAACAAGACGTATGGAATCTGCAGGGTTACAGGTAAACTTATTAATAAGGAACGCCTTAAATTAGTGCCCCATGCTACTTTGAGTATAGAGGCCAAAAACATGCAGAAATAAGTTAAAACGTCCCTTGGTGGCGTTTTTCTTGCACTAAAATGAAAAGAGGCTTTGTCGTTTTATTTTTGCTGATCTTTCATAATTTACAAGCTCAGAAGCTTGTAAAGAAATCGCTGATAAATTCCGGCACCTCTCTTTTTCAGATAGACACGGGCAATTGTTTTGACCTGGATCTGGCAACTTCCAATACCGATGAATTGGTTGTAGAAGCTGCCATAGAAGGGGAATATAGAAAGGATCTGGTCATTAGGATCATGGAAGAAGGGAGTACGGTCCTCATTAGTGCAGGATTTCAACCTCTTTTTATAAGTCCCAATGATAAGCTTAGTGCTCACAAAGTGGTTTCCATCGCGTTAAGAATACGTCTTCCCGAAATAAAGGAAGTACAGGTTTTCGGCACCAGTTGCAATGTACATATTGGTGGATTCTTTCGCTCTCTGGAGGTTGTTTTGGATGATGGAAGATGTACGCTGAACGGGGTAAAGGAAAAAGTTGAGGTCAGCACTCAAAGCGGTGATATTATCCTTAATACTTCAGAAGGATTTATTTCCGCAGAATCCAGGTATGGAAAAGTTATAAAGGATGTTATTCCCCAACACCACAACACCTTTGCACTTCGCACTGTTACAGGCGATATCAGCCTCAATAAAACCAATTGACCGTAATTCTCACCCGGGGGGCGGATTCTTATATGGTATTGGTTTATAATCCCTATTTTTGCGCAATCAATTTTTGAGGCAATGCGTTTAAGGAAGTCGCTACTGCTTGTAGCTATAATTCTATTGGTTGATCAACTTAGCAAGATATATATTAAGACCCATTTTGTGCTTGGCGAGCACGTAGATGTATTCAGTTGGTTTAAAATCCTTTTTATTGAGAACGAGGGGGCCGCCTGGGGGACAAAGTTAAGTGATCTTTTGCCCGTCACAGAATCTTCCGGTAAACTGATTTTGACCATATTCAGGTTGTTTGCAATTTTGGGGATAGGATACTGGCTGTACGACATCATTCGTAAAAAGGCAACGAGAACCTTAATAATAGCGGTTTCCCTTATTTTTGCGGGCGCTCTGGGTAATATTATTGATTCTGTTTTTTATGGGCTTATATTCAATGACAGTTACAACGAAGTGGCAACCTTATTTTCCGATGAACCCTATGGAGGCCTGTTTTACGGTAAAGTAGTGGATATGCTATATTTTCCAATGATAGATACTACATGGCCCGGTTGGGTGCCCTTTGTCGGGGGAGGCAATTTCCGTTTTTTTGAACCTGTTTTCAACATTGCCGATACCGCTATCAGTACCGGTGTAGGTATTCTGCTGGTATTCAACAAAAAGGCATTCGCAAAAAAGACGGATCAGAATTCATAGATCTTGTTGGGAGTAACAGTGTAATTCAAGGGAATGTCGCCCTCATGAACATCGGTTATTTCCCGGACCGCTTCAAATGATGAAAGCCCTATTTTTATCACTTCCGGTCTACACCGGTTAAGAAAGTTATCATAAAATCCCTTCCCGTAACCCACCCTGTTCCCCTTCAGGTCAAAAGCCAATAGCGGAACAAATACAACATCGATTTTTTCTTCAGGAACTATAAGTCCTTCAGCAGGCTCCGGGATATCCCAACGATTCTTAACAAGGACGGTATTATCTGTGAGTAAATAATTTGTTAAAATAGTATTTCCGCCCGCTTTCGGAACCACGATATTCTTGTCTTTACCTTGAAGTACGGTAAGGATAAGACTGGTATCTATTTCTTTTTTTTCAGGTGACTGAAGAAAGATGTGGTAGTAATCAAAACCCCAGATCGGCAGGCCCAAAAGTGTATTGGCAATTGCCAGACTTGTATCGTGAAGTTGCTCGGTACTGAGCTTATTTCTGAGTAAGGTATAGTTTAACCGCAACTCTTTCTTCAACATAAAAGTCGATTAAACAGGATTTTCGGGGGAAGCTTTCAGTCAAAATTAGTCTTTGGTCGCAACAGCAAAGTAAATCTTGAAAAATAGCATCAAAATTAGGTACATACCTAAGGTGATAAAATAGTTGTCCATGTGATCGTCTAGGTTTTGACTTGTTAAAAATAAATAAAAAAACCATACGTAAGCCTATTAAATGTCCTAATTCATCGACGAAATGCACATTCTATACAAAATTCTTAACATTTTGGTAATCTTTATCTTTCAAAAATTTAAGCTTAAGGACGTTAAATATCTGAATATCAATTAAGTAAATCTAATCAGAGGCTAAAATTTGATAAACGTTAAAATTCATATCGATGAAAAAATATTGAAAACTTTAACAAAATATGGAAAATAATATGGAATAATTTCACGATAAGTACGAATTAATCGCATAGGGAATACAGAGTCCACTTAAAATATCCCAGCATTGCATTTATAAACCCTTGCTCATTTATCTTTGTAAATGAACCATAAATCCCAGTTAAGTTCAATGGCGGAACTTCCTCTTAAAATACAACTTGGTGCCCTACCCGATACGCCTGGAGTGTACCAGTTTTATGATGCGGACGATAAAATTCTTTATGTTGGGAAAGCCAAAAACCTGAAGAAAAGAGTTGCGTCTTATTTTACAAAGGTGCATGAGTATGGTAAGACCAGGGTACTCGTGAAGAAGATAGCTAGAATAAAGCACATTGTTGTACGAACAGAATCGGATGCTTTACTATTGGAAAACAACCTTATAAAAAAGTATCAACCCAGGTATAACGTTATGCTAAAGGATGATAAATCCTACCCCTGGATTTGCATAAAAAATGAACGTTTTCCCCGAATTTTTCCAACCAGAAAGCTCATAAAAGACGGCTCGGAATATTATGGCCCCTATACCAGTATGCGAACCGTTAAGACCCTCCTGGATCTGATAAGAAGTGTATATTCCCTGCGCACCTGCAACTATGATCTGGCCCAGGAAAAAATTGATGCGGGTAAATACAAAGTGTGCCTGGAATATCATCTTGGAAATTGCAAGGGTCCCTGTGAAAACCTTCAGACCGCGGACGATTATCACAAACATATAGATGATATCAGGGAGATAATCAAGGGAAATTTTAAGTCGTCCCTAAACTATTTTAAAAAACAAATGAAACAGCTTGCTGCCGGGATGCATTTTGAGGAAGCGCAACGCATCAAGGATAAAATTGATGTTCTGGAAAATTACCAGGTGAAGTCCACCATTGTGAACCCGAAAATTAACAATGTGGATGTATTTAGCATTATTTCGGATAGTGCATACGCCTACGTTAATTTCCTTCAGTTATCCCATGGTTCCATAATAAGATCACATACCCTGGAAATAAAAAAGAAACTGGATGAGACGGACAAGGATTTGTTACAAATGGCGATAGTAGAGCTCAGGCAGAGATTTAATTCCCGATCAAGAGAAATATACGTTCCTTTTCCCATAGTATTAGCTCCTGAACTGAAGCTTACCATACCTAAGTTAGGAGATAAAAGGAAAATACTCGATCTTTCCGAAAGAAATGCAAAATTCTTCCGGCAGGAACGCTTTAAACAAATAAAAGTAACAGATCCCGACCGCCATACCAACAGGATAATGGCACAGATGAAAAAGGATTTACGCCTTACAGAAGAACCCAGACATATAGAGTGTTTTGACAATTCCAATATTCAGGGAAGCGCTCCGGTAGCTGCTTGTGTAGTCTTTAAAAATGGCAAACCCTTCAAAAATGATTACAGGCATTATAATATTAGAACCGTTGAGGGCCCCGATGATTTTGCGTCTATGGAAGAAATAGTTTTCAGGCGCTATAAAAGATTGCTAAATGAGAATGATCCCTTGCCACAGCTCATTGTTATAGACGGGGGGAAAGGGCAGCTATCTTCTGCATTGAAAAGCCTGGAATTACTACGACTCAGAGGGAAGATTGCCATTATCGGCATTGCCAAACGACTGGAGGAAATATATTTCCCGGAAGATCCAATTCCCCTGTATTTAGACAAAAGATCGGAAACTCTTAAGGTCATCCAGCAATTGAGAAATGAAGCACACCGCTTTGGAATAGCCTTTCACAGAAATAAGCGAAGTAAGACGGCAATTAATTCCGAGTTGGAAAGCATAGAGGGCATTGGTGAGAAAACCGCCCGGGAGTTGCTGAAGAATTTTAAGTCTGTAAAAAGAATAAAAGAAGCCTCAATGGAAGAGTTAGTAGCGAAGGTTGGCACGGCCAGGGCTAAAAAAATTTATAAAAACTTTCACTAAAACCCTATTTCAAACTTATGCAAAGAGTTGCCCTGACCCTTATACTTATTTTTGGTTCCCTGTTATGCATGGCACAAGCCGGGAATAACGGAAAACCGCCGAAGGTTGGTTTGGTGCTAAGCGGAGGGGGTGCCAAGGGATTGGCCCACATTGGGGCTTTAAAAGTAATAGAAGAGGCGGGTGTGGAGATAAACTATATTGGTGGTACAAGCATGGGCGCTATTGTTGGAGCGCTTTACACCTCGGGATATTCCGCCAAAGAACTGGATTCCATCTTTCAAAACACGGACTTCACCAGTCTTATTCAGGACAATCTCCCGAGGGATGCCAAGACTTTTTACGAAAAGGAGGACTCTGAGCGCTACGCCCTAACCCTGCCTTTTAACAACTTTAAAATTTCTTTTCCACCGGCCATCTCCGGCGGACAGAACATTTACAATGAGCTTGTAAGGTTGCTTTATCATGTAAAGGACATTCGCGATTTTAACAAGTTGCCCATCCCTTTTTTTGCGATCGCCACCGATGTAGAAACAGGTGCGGAGATTCTGTTGGACAACGGATATCTTCCCGAGGCCATTTTGGCAAGTGGTACTTTTCCTTCCCTTTTTGAGCCCGCGGAAGTAGATGGTCGGATTTTGATTGATGGCGGCGTACTCAACAATTACCCTGTTATGGAGGTCCGGGATATGGGGGCCGATTTCATTATAGGCGTTGACGTACAACACGGACTCAGAGACAGGGAATCTCTCCTGTCGGCAGCAGAAGTACTGCTTCAAATTAACAACTACAGGACCGTGGGGGTTATGAAGGAAAAATCGGCACAAACCGATATTTATATTAAACCAGATATGACAAACTTTTCCGTTATCGATTTTAATTTAAAGAAAAGCATTATAGAAAGTGGGGAGAAGGCGGCAAAACAACATTTGGGCGCCCTCAAAGAACTGGCTTCCCGGCAAGGCACGAAACCGAAAAATAAAACACCGATTATCTCCCAGGACACCATAATTGTAAACAGGTTAATTGTCAGCGGCAATAACAGTTATACGCGAGGTTATGTAAAGGGGAAACTCCGGTTTAACCTGGCCGAAAAGATCACCTTCAAAAAATTGCAACAGGGGATCAGTAATCTGGCGGCAACCGGAAACTTTCAAACCATACGTTATGAACTGGTTTCCAACGGTTTGGGAGAAGATCTTAGATTAAAACTAAGGGAGAACCCCACCAAAAGCTTTATAAGACTGGGGGCACACTATGATGATCTTTACAAAAGTGCCGCAATGATCAATCTTACAAAAAAAAATGTACTGGTACGCGATGATCTGGCTTCATTTGATCTTATTCTCGGGGATAATATAAGGTACAATTTTCAATATTATGTGGACAAAGGCTTCTACTGGAGCTTTGGCATAAATTCGAGATTTAATGATTTCAGTAATGAAATAAATTATAGTGTAATTCAATCTAATTTTGAGGTGCCGGATGACATCAATATAAACAACATCAATCTAGATGTTTCTGATTTTACCAATCAGATCTATTTACAGACCGTGCTTCAGGAAGAGTTTGCTTTTATCACGGGAGTAGAACACAAATTTTTAAAATACAGTACCACAACGCTCAATGAAATAAACAATAATCAGGACACCGCTTTTACCCCTCTTCCGCAAAGCCGTACGTTTTTTGAAAAAAGTAATTATTTCAGTGCCTACGGCAAATTGATATTGGATACCTATGACGATAAATATTTTCCTTCCAAAGGATTGTATTTTAACGGGGATTTTCATTTTTATATTCTATCGTCCGACTTCAATGACAATTTCAAAGAATTTTCCATTGCCACGGCAAGATTGGGAACGGCTATCCCGATAATTGATAATCTTTCCTTCACCCTGGAAACAGAAGGCGGCTTTAAACTGGGTACCTCCAATGTAGCCTCCCTGGATTTTGTCCTGGGCGGCTATGGCAATAACCTCATCAACAATTTTATACCCTTTTTTGGATATGACTTTATCAGCCTTCCGGGAAATAGTTTTGTAAAAGCTTTCGGGAGGTTGGATTTTGAGTTTGCACCTAAAAATCACCTTTTGTTTGCGGCTAATTATTCCAACGTAGACGATGACCTTTTCCGGACAGGAGAATGGTTTACTGCGCCTGATTTTTCGGGATATGGCCTTGGATACGGATGGCAGTCATTTTTTGGCCCTGTACAGATTTTTTATTCCTGGTCCCCGGAAATTCAAAACAGCAACTTCTTTGTAAGTGTTGGATACTGGTTCTAGGTTGCGCGATCTCCCAATTTTTATTTGAAATGATCCCCTCTGCCTGTATAAAGGCTGTCTCTGTGCCGAAAACTGCCGGTTTTTTACGATATTTGTATTCTTTAAAGGAAGCGTAATTTGGTACACAAAAGCATTGATATTACTTCTCATCTGAGGGCTATGTGGTAAAACTAAAATTTTCCACGATGCCATTTATTACGGGATCTGCAATAGCGAAAAAATCTTTCTTTAAAATCAATTCAAAAAATAAAACTATGTCACTACACGATAAAACGTCGCTTCACCTGCCCAAGGAAAATCCCACAGCTGAAGATTTTCTACCATTATTAGGCACTGATCATGTAGAATTGTATGTGGGTAATGCAAAACAGGCTGCCTATTATTACATGGCTGCATGGGGGTTTCAGCCGCTGGCATATGCCGGTTTGGAAACAGGACTTAAGGATAGAGTGTCTTATGTTATTCAACAGGATAAAATACGATTAGTGCTTACATCACCCCTGAAATCCGGAGGCGAGATCAACAAACACATAGACGCACACGGAGATGGTGTAAAGGCAATAGCCCTTTGGGTAGATGATGCTGCCAAAAGCTATTCTGAAACTACCTCAAGAGGCGCGGAGGGTTATATGGAACCCCTTACACTTACCGATGATTCCGGGGAGGTTACCTTGTCCGGAATCCACACTTATGGGGAAACAGTTCATATTTTTGTAGAGAGAGGTGCTTATAAGGGTATTTTTATGCCTGGATACAGAAAATGGGATCCCTTTTATCAACCTAACGATGTAGGTTTAAAATATATAGATCACATGGTTGGTAACGTCGGCTGGAATGAAATGAATAAATGGTGCGAATTTTACGCCCGCGTTATGGGTTTTGCCCAGCTTATTTCTTTTGATGATAAGGATATTTCCACGGAATATACGGCATTAATGAGCAAGGTAATGAGTAATGGAAACGGGCGGATAAAATTCCCTATAAACGAACCGGCAGATGGTAGAAAGAAGTCACAGATAGAGGAGTATATTGAGTTTTATAACGGTGCGGGAGTTCAGCATATGGCACTCGCCACAGATAACATTATCGAAACCGTAAATGCACTTCGTAACAGAGGGGTAGAATTCCTGACCGTGCCGGCAAGTTATTATGAGGATGTGTTGGATAGGGTGGGCGAGATTGATGAAGATCTGGCGCCACTCAAGGATCTGGGAATTTTGATAGACCGCGATGAAGAAGGCTACCTCCTTCAGATATTTACCAAACCTATTTTAGACAGGCCAACCATGTTCATTGAGATCATTCAACGGAAAGGAGCCAAATCTTTTGGCAAAGGGAATTTTAAGGCGCTGTTCGAAGCCATAGAACGCGAACAGGAGTCCAGAGGAACCCTTTAATCCACATTTCTTAACTTTTTCTAAAAAAGAGGGGCTCTAACTATAAAGTATTGTTAAGAGTGACGTTAAAGAACGTTAAAACCTGTTATCCAAACATTTTCTTGCATTAAATTTGACATAAATAAGGGGTGGTTCCCTTATTACTTTAAGTATTGGTTTTTCATAATTTAAAGTTTGGTTGGTTATTTAGGAAAAGCCCTGACGCTCTGTCGGGGCTTTTTTTATTGATTCCGCCTTAGGACTGGATCCTTCTGCACTTTAACCGGGACAGATGAACACACAATACTTTGGAATAAAAATTGTTTAAGTTATACTGGAAGACGACATTTTAAGCAATGTTTTAATAATTTTGAATTGAAATCTTAGAAAGATGATAAGAATTACGAAATGCCTAGTTGTCCTTTTCTGTTTTTCCCTTATGGGCCAGACCACCGACGGTACGTATACCGAGAATGGATTTTCTGTGCAATCGCCTGATGAGGATGAGCTGAAGGAATCTGCATTCAAACCTGGCGAATGGTTAAAATTCCGCATCCACTATGGTTTTTTAAATGCCAGCTATGCCACACTCCAGGTAAAATCCGACAAGGTTAACGGAGTACCGGTATACCATGTTATAGGCAAAGGAAAAACCACCGGACTTGCGAACGTCTTTTTCAAAGTGGATGACAGGTACGAAAGCTATTTCGATAAAGAGGATGGCAAACCCTATAAATTTGTCCGCAAAATAGATGAAGGCGGGTATACCAAAGACATAGAGATCAACTTTGACCACAAAAAAGACATTGCGGTACTCAATGACAAAAAGACTAAGAAAAAGCTTAATTTTACATTGAAGGACAGTATACAGGATCTAATTTCCGCTTTCTATTTCTTAAGAAATAACTATGAATTGGAAGATCTGGTTGAAGGAAAAGCCATTGAGTTGAAAATGCTTTACGATGATGATGGTATTTTTAAGTTTAAGCTTAAATATCTTGGGAAGGAAATACTCAGGACAAAATACGGGAAAGTGGAATGCCTGAAGTTCAGACCTTACGTACAATCGGGCAGGGTTTTTAAGGAGCAGGAAAGCCTTTCGCTTTGGGTTTCAAATGATTTGAATAAAATTCCCATAAGGATAAAAGCAGATCTTACCGTAGGATCAATAAAGGCAGATCTGGACGGCTATAACGGCCTAAAAAACCAGTTCAAGATCATAATGGATTAGCTTGGGACAACGCCTCAATGATTATCAGATATAATTTTAGAAAAAAGATCAGTAAAATTGATAAAGAATCACTAATGTCCGGTTAAGACGTAAGACCGCCGCGCTGCAAGACATAAGACGCAAGACTTGATCGTGACCAACCGAAATCATATAGTGGATTCCAGGTGTCATAGGTACGTTCATACTTGTAGGCAATGTACGAAAAGCAGGCCCTTGGATAACAAATATAATGGGAACGCCCAATATACTTGCCTTGCAGTTTTGGCATTACCGGACAACAATAATAAAGAATTAAGAATCTAGAGCCAGGGGCCTGGACAAAGTATTAAAAACAGGAATTTCACACCGGTCACCGGACAAATTGTGGTCCTCCCCCTAATGGGCTCGTTGACTATTTAACCTGAGCCGTCAGATATCTCGGTTCTATCCCTTGGTTTGTGCTGAGATAAATGGCAAAATTAAAAATCTGATTATTGACCTAAGCTTATTAGCATGAGGAACAAAGAGCGCATTGAATCCCAAATTTCAAAACTAGAAGAAAAGTATAAGGATTCTGGCCAGGATTTAAGCTCTTATCTGGACGGACTACTTTATCAGCGCTACCTTACTTATTGGGACTATATACATTTAGATACTTTGTTAAGCCTTCAGGTTCCCAGAACTCATTTTCCGGATGAGGAGATCTTTATAATGTACCATCAGATCACAGAACTATATTTTAAGCTTATCTTACATGAACAGAAACAGATCGTAGACGATAAATCACAGCAGGTAGATTTTTTCACCGCGAAGGTAAACAGGATTAACAGTTACTATAAAGTGCTTATTTCTTCTTTCAGCATAATGATCAGGGGAATGGAGCGAGAACAGTTTTTGCAGTTTCGCATGGCGCTCTTACCTGCCAGCGGCTTTCAATCGGCTCAGTTCCGGATGATTGAGATCTATGCCACGCCATTGCAAAACCTCGTACATGTTACGGATCGCTCCCGGTTTGGTAGTGAGAGTGCCATTGAAGAACTTTACGAGCATATTTATTGGAAAAAAGGTGCAACGGATCTGACTACCGGCGAGAAGACGCTCACCCTGAAACAATTTGAATATAGGTACACCCCAAGATTCGTAAGGATAGCGAAACAGCTTAAGGATCAGACCATGTATCATAAATATCTGAACCTGCCTGCTAAAAGCAAACATAATAAAGCCCTCATAGATGCGTTAAAGATGATGGATATAAATGCGAATGTAAATTGGCCGTTAATGCATATGGGTTCTGCCCACCGCTACCTCAACAGGGAAAATGCAGCAATTGAGGCCACAGGGGGAACCAACTGGAAGGATTTTCTACCCCCGAATTTTCAGAGGGTTGTATTTTTTCCGGAATTACATACAAACGAAGAGTTAAATAATTGGGGAAAACAATGGGTAGACCATATCTTTAACCCTGAAAAAATTCATAATTGACCATGCAAAAATTTTGGGGCGCCCTATTAGTAGTCATCATACTAGCCTCCTGTAAGGAAGAAAAACCCACGCCAAAACCTTTAGAAATAGCTGATATTCAGCTCACTGAGGAAATTCCCGAAGAAATTACGGAATACGGATTCAATCTGGAAAACTTTAAAGTCCTTCAGGATACCGTCAGAAGCGGAGATAGTTTTGGAGAACTGATGCTTGAGAACAAAGTAGCTTACCCTAAAATTGCCAAAATATCTGAAGACTATAGAGATACTTTTGATGTTCGCAAGATACGCGTGGGAAAGCCCTACCTTATTTTAAAATCCAAGGACACTTTGGAAACGGCCCAGGTTTTCATTTACAACAATGACCCTATCAATTATACCGTGATAGATTTTAGAGATACGGCCGTCGCCTATAAGCAAAAAAGAGCAGTAAAATATGTGGAGCGCGAAGCTTCGGGCGTAATTGAAACCTCCTTATCCGATGCTATCCTGGCTCAGAACATAGATTATTATATTACACACGAACTTTCCGAAATTTATGCCTGGACCATAGATTTCTTCAGGCTTCAAAAAGGAGATAAATTTAAAGTTATCTATAAGGAGAAGTATATTAATGACACCATTTACGCAGGCGCCGAACCCATAGAAGCAGCTTATTTTGAGCATAACGGGACCCCCCTTTATGCTTTTGCCTATGAAAATGACGCCTTAAAGAATATTACCGAATATTTTGATGAAGAGGCCAATAACCTCCGGCGGACTTTTTTAAGGGCTCCCGTAAAGTTCAGCAGAATTTCGTCAAGATATAATCTTAAAAGAAGGATCCGCTATTACGGTTACCGGGTGCGACCTCATAAGGGAACCGATTATGCGGCTCCTATAGGGACGCCTATAATGGCAACAGCTGATGGTACAGTGACAGAATCTACCAGAAAAGGGGGTAACGGAAAATATGTGAAAATCAGGCATAATGGAACTTATAGTACCCAGTACCTCCACATGAAAAAACAAAAGGCAAAAAGAGGCGATTATGTACGGCAGGGAGATGTTATAGGATGGGTAGGGATGACCGGAAATACCGGTGGGCCACATGTTTGCTATCGTTTTTGGAGGAATGGAAGACAAGTAGACCCCCTGAGAGAAAAATTGCCAGCCGCAGAGCCGCTGGCAGAGGAACTAAGACCGGAATATTACGAGTTCATAAATCCTAAGAAAACACAACTTGATTGTATAGAATTTGAAGAACCACCTGAAACGGAAGAAGATTTGATAACGTTTAACCCATAGAATGCCATTAGAGAACACAAACCCCACCACGACTAAAGCCTGGAAAAAACTCGAAGAACACTACAAAGAAAATAAAGACCTACACCTAAAAGAACTTTTTGTAGCTGATAAGAACAGGGCTCAAAAATTCACGCTCCACTGGAACGATTTTTTTGTAGATTATTCCAAAAACCGCATTACAGATCAGACTTTTTCCCTTTTAATGGAGTTGGCAAGAGAGGTAGGTCTCGGGGATGCCATAGGAAAATATTTTGGGGGAGACGTCATTAATCGGACAGAGGGCCGGGCAGTATTGCATACGGCACTTCGTGCTAAAAAGTCGGATACTGTTTTAGTCGATGGGGCAAATGTAATTCCGGGGATTTACGAAGTAAGGGAGAAGATAAGGAATTTTTCGGAGGCCGTCATTTCGGGACAAAAGAAAGGCTATACCGGTAAGGCATTTACTGCCATTGTCAATATAGGGATTGGAGGATCGGACCTGGGTCCTGCAATGGTCGCTGAGGCGCTTAAATTTTACGGGAACCATTTGAAGACCTACTTCGTCAGCAATGTCGACGGCGACCATATACACGAAATTCTAAAAGAACTGCATCCGGAGACTACCCTCTTCGTTGTGGTTTCAAAAACATTTACCACACAGGAAACACTGAGCAATGCAACCACCATTAAAAAATGGTTTTTAAGCCATGCGTCCCAGGAAGATGTGGCCAGGCACTTTGCCGCGGTTTCTACAAATACGGACAAAATCCGGGAATTTGGAATTGATAGTGAAAATGTATTTCCCATGTGGGACTGGGTCGGAGGCAGATTCTCTTTATGGAGTGCCGTAGGCCTGTCCATTGCCCTGGCTGTTGGATATGATAACTTTGAGGCCTTGTTGGAAGGAGCCCATGAAATGGATACTCATTTCAAAACAGCGGATTTTGAGAAAAATATCCCCGTTGTTCTTGGCCTCATCTCAGTTTGGTACAACAACTTTTATGGTGCCGAAACCGAGGCTATTATTCCCTATTCCCAGTATTTAAACCGGTTTTCGGCTTACCTCCAACAGGGTATCATGGAGAGTAATGGTAAGAGTGTAGACAGAAATGGAAAGAGGGTGAAATACCAAACGGGAACTATCATTTGGGGGGAACCCGGGACCAATTCTCAACATGCTTTCTTTCAATTGATCCACCAGGGGACCAAATTAATTCCGGCAGACTTTATCGGTTTTCAGAAATCATTGCATGGGGATGCCGACCATCACAATAAGCTTATGGCCAATTTTTTTGCGCAGACAGAAGCCTTAATGAATGGTAAGACCAGTGAAGAGGTAAGAAAAGAACTCGAAGACAAAGACATTCCGGGGAAAGAATTAAATTCCCTGCTCCCCTTCAAGGTCTTTGAAGGAAATAAACCCACAAATACCATTTTAATAGCGCAATTAACTCCCGCATCCCTGGGGGCGCTCATAGCGTTATATGAGCACAAAATCTTTGTGCAGGGCATTATCTGGGATATATATAGTTATGATCAATGGGGCGTAGAGCTCGGCAAGCAACTTGCGGCTACTACCCTCAAGGATATCGAAGGGTCCGATATTGCCAAACACGATGGGTCAACTATGCAACTTTTACGTCATTTTAAGAATTAAAGTAGCACATTCGAAATTCTTAATAACCTCTGAAAAACTTCTTTTTCCAAGCCAGTTATTTAGTCAAAATTATGTTAAATTAGTCCGACTGATTTAACATTCCCTTAATGCAAATATGTGAAAAATAGGACACTTTTGCAGGAATAAAACGAGAACTAAATAACACTACAAAATGAAAGGAAAGTATTTGGCAATTGTCACATTCTTGGGCGCAACGATGGCATTTTCACAGGGAACGATCACTGGTAATGTAACAGACGGCGAATTAGGAATTCCGCTTCCCGGAGCGAATGTCCTTGTGCAGGGCACAAGTAACGGCACAACCACCGATTTTGATGGAAATTTTACAATAGAAGTTTCCCGGAACACAGGAACATTGGTGATATCCTATATAGGATTTGTTACCCGGAGGATAAATTTTACAGGCAGTGGTGCCGTGGGGACCATATCTCTGCAACCTGATGCCGAGGAACTTGAAGGAGTCGTGGTAGTCGGTACCGGATTAATCGACTTGGCCAGGGACAGACAAACACCAATAGCGGTTTCCAGTATCCCTGCCACCGAAATTCAGGCAAAAGGAGTAGGGAATGTAGAATTTACAGAGACAATGAAAAACACTCCTAATGTATATGTTTCCAATCAGGCAGGGGGATTTGGAGATTCCCAGATTTTTTTAAGAGGATTTGATCAGGTAAACACAGCCGTTCTGTTAAACGGACAACCAATAAACAGCGTTGAGGATGGAAGGATTTTTTGGTCCAATTGGTCGGGAATGGCAGATGTGGCAAACGCTGTTCAGGTGCAAAGGGGTTTGGGCTCATCCAAGCTGGCAATTTCTTCCGTGGGTGGTACAATAAATATTGTTTCAAAAGCCGCCGGCAGAAAAGAGGGTGGGTTTGCAAGATTTATGGTCGGGAACGACAGTTATGGCAAATCTACAGTTAGCTATGATTCCGGTTTAAAGGGAAAATGGGCCTACTCTGTGCTGCTGGACCACTGGCAAGCACATAGGAAATATGCCGGTGGAACCTTCGGGCAGGGGCAAAATTACTTTATCGGTGTTGGGTTTACCCCGAACGATTCCCACTCGTTTAACTTCTTGATTACAGGAGCTCCGCAATTCCATGGGCAAAATTTCTCTAAGGATTTAGAGGAGTACGAGGAATTCGGCGAAAAATTTAACAACAATTCCGGATTTTTAAATGGAGAACAACTTTCTTTCCGAAGGAATTACTATCACAAGCCAGTGGCAAACCTGAACTGGGACTGGAACATCGGCACTACATCCACATTGTCCACCGTGCTCTATGCTTCCTGGGGCCGTGGAGGAGGAACAGGTCCTCTTGGAGCGCAAACTGATTTCTTCAGGGAAGATGGTCAGGTCGATTTTGATGCCATTGTGGCCAACAATATTGCTTCCAATCCGGACGGTCTCGGAACATTTGGATCTTCAGGCATTTTAAGGTCATCCGTAAACAACCACAACTGGTATGGTGCTTTGACAAATTTTGAGTACAATCCCGATGATTTATGGTCATTCAATATTGGGGCCGATTTTAGGTTTTATCACGGAGACCACTTCAGACAGTTAGTAGATTTATTCGGTTTGGATGGTTACAATGATAATTTCAGGACAGATAGGCCAGATGATTATGTAATTTCAGAAACCTTTGAGGCAGACCCATGGGCATCACTCTTCAGTTTTGCAGATCCCGATCAAAGGTATGATTATGACTATTCAGAGGACATCAACTATCAAGGCGTTTTTGGCCAGGCTGAATATGCAGATGATAATTTCTCCGCTTTCTTTCAAGGCGCCCTTTCCAATCAGGATTACCAAAGGGAAGGCAGGTTAAGCGGTTTTGGCGATGGCATAGGAAAATCTGAAAAACTGAATAGAATTGGATATAATATAAAAGGAGGTTTGGCATATTCCATTGATATTGGAAATAAGATTTTTGTTAATGCGGGATACTATGAAAGACAAGCATTTTTAGACAATATCTTTGCCAATATTAGATATTCAAACGAAGTCGTTGAACCCGAGGTCGATAATGAGAAGATCACCGGCCTTGAGGGTGGCTACAGGTTTACGAGCAGTGATGTTAATGTGAATCTTAATCTCTATTATACCAAATGGGGTAATAGATTCCTGCAGGATTTTGGTGAGCAGGACATAGCCGGGGCGCCAACTGATGTAAGGACCAGATATACCGACATCACCCAAGTCCATAAGGGTATTGAACTTGATGTTCGCTACAGGCCCTCTTCCGTTTTTTTACTTAAATGGCACGGAACGGTCAACAATTGGGAATATGACGGAGCAACTCCATTCATTACTGAAAATGATGAAACAGGAGCTTTGATCGCCAATGGAACGGTTGATTTAACAGGAACCAAGATTGGTCAGGCACCTCAGGTTTCGACCGGGGCAGGAACAAAAATCGATATTTCCGAGGGTCTTTCAGTTGATGCCGACATGAACATATATACAGAACTATATGGTTTTGTGGACACCGGTGAAGTCATTGAAGCTTCGTTAACCGGAGATGTTTTTCAATCCGAAAGATTGCCCGCCTATACTTTAGTTGATGCGGGGGCATCGTACAAATTTAGTTTTGGGGCCAACGAGTTAGTGCTCAGGGGAAATGTCTACAATTTGTTTGATGCGGATTATATTAACCAAAAGGATTCCTTTGGATATTATTTAGGAAACGGCAGAACCTGGAACTTAAGCGCACGCTACAATTTTTAAAATAATCGTGGAAAGAAAAGGCCCGGCCAGCCCGACCGGAGTTTTTTATGTTTAAAATTCATTACTTTTAAAAAATAGAAATGTTACTATGGAGCAAGACGGACTGGGATACCAATGGATACAGGAGTTACACTCCTATTTGGCCTATGTGGTTTTGGGCATGCTGTTTTTGGCCGTAGCCAAGGCCATTTTGGGACTGCTCGGAAATAAAATGTTTACACCACAGAAAGATCTGAGGCTCGCCCTTTTTACCCTAATCCTCTGTCATATACAACTTTTGGTAGGTTTATTGCTTTATTTTATATCCGCTAACGGTTTTAGGGCCGTTAAGGAACTCGGGATGGGCGGCATGAGTTCGGCAGCCAGGTTATTAGCGGTAGAACATCCACTGATCAATATTGTTGCAATTGCCCTGATCACCGTAGGATGGTCGCGCCATAAAAAATTTATGGAAGGGAAAAAGAAATTTAAAAGCATTGCTATTTTTTATGGGCTTGGACTGCTTCTTATTTTGAGTAGAATACCCTGGGGACAATGGTTTAATTAAATCACTATTAATCATTCCTGCGGAGGCCGGAATCTTTCGATTGTATTTAATCTTTTTAAAATGAAAAAAATATTCACCATTACACTTTCGCTTTTAGCCCTGGCATTAATGGCCCAGGAAAAAATATTGTTCAATGGAGAAAATCTTGACGGATGGACGGTCTATGGCACTGAAAAATGGTATGTGGAGGATGGCCTTTTGGTATCAGAAAGCGGCCCGGATGCCCAATACGGATACCTGGCAACAGATGAACCCTTTAAGGATTTTGAGCTTACCCTGGAATTTTTACAGGAAGCCGACGGCAACAGCGGGGTCTTTATAAGGTCCACTGTTGACGGCACAAAAGTAAATGGCTGGCAGGTAGAGGTCGCCCCTCCCGGAAAGCATACAGGAGGTGTATACGAATCCTATGGAAGAGGATGGCTGATTAAGCCCGATCCGGAAAAGGAAAAAGTTCTAAAGGAAGGAGAATGGAATACCATGAAGATCAGGGTTACAGGTGACCAATTAACCTCTTGGCTCAACGGGGTAGAAATGGTTTCTATTACGGACGAAAAAATAGGAGCGGGGGAGGGCTCAATTGCACTTCAGATCCATGATGGAGGCGGAATAAAGGTGAAATGGCGGAATATTAAACTGGTAATACCGGAATAATTTCTAGTTAACTTTCTTTACCAAAGCTATATAGACCGGGAAGTGGTCGCTATAACCCCCGGAATACGATCCGTCTACATAGGTACGTAAAGGATAACCTTCGTATCTTCCATTTTGTGTTATTAGAAAAGACGGATTGTAAATACCTGCTTTCCAAAAGGTATGACTCCGGTCATCCTCGATCACCAAATTTCCCGTCATGAGAATCTGATCAAACAAGCTCCACTTATCCCTGTAGGCCAGGGAGCCGGAACCTTTTTTATACATTTTTTCCATTGGGTTGTATAATTCGGTAAGTAGCAGACTGTCTCTGGTCCCTTTCGTTTTCAGAACAATTTTTAGGCTGTCATCTACAGGATCATCATTAAGATCCCCCATGCTGATAATTTTTGATGAGGGATCAATATTGTAAATTGAATCCATAATTTTTTTATTGAGTTTAGCCGCTGCAATCCGTCCCGGTTCGCTCCGGGCTTCACCCCCGCTTCTGGAAGGCCAATGGTTCACTATGAAGTGAATTGCCTCATCATCCAATATTCCGCTTACAACAAGTTGATCCCGGGTATAATCCCTTTCCTGCCTATCATTGAATAAAAGCAAACGATGACTTGAAAATGAGACTGGTAGGAAGACTGCCTTTTTATAGAGCAGGGCCACATCAATTCCGCGTTCATCCGGGGAATCGAAGTGAATGATACCGTAATCTTTGTCCCTTAGATTACTATTGTGGATCAGGTCTTCCACAACATCCAGATTCTCCACTTCACAAAGCCCGATAATATCAGGGGAGGTGTCCGTAATTTGGGTTCCAATCCCCGAAAGCACTTCAGAAATGTCGTCAATCTTTTTATGATACCTTTCCTCTGTCCACTTGTCCTTCCCTAAAGGAGTTCTGTCATCATCGAACACAAGGGTGTCGTTTACCGTATCAAAGAGGTTTTCCACATTGTAAAAAGCAATGGTCCTGACCCTGTATTGTTCTGTTGGTTGTTCGTTAGCCTCGCATAATACGAGTAAGAAACCCAAACAGAAGATTCCGGTTTGCCTCCAAGTTACTGCCATAATCCCTTAATTGGAATAAAGTTAGATTCCTAAACCGCAAGGAATTTGCAGTTTTCAACAATACTTTAAACGCCAAATCATCATATCATCCTAAAAGATATTATAGCACTATGGGACGCTGGCTTTTTTCTTGCTTCTTTTTGATAGGGTTACCGAACCTCCCTGCTCAGGAGCAAACCATTTCCGGGGAGGTGAGGGCAAAGAGGTCTGGGCAAACCGTCACAGGCGCTATTTTGCGGATCGAAGGATCATCCCCGGAAACCGGTACGGATGCAAAAGGGAAATTTGAATTTACCACCGACATAAAAGGACGGCGGATCCTTGTAATTATGGCGGCCGATTTTAACCCTAGGCGTATTCCGATAGAAATAAACACGGAAGCATTGAAATTAGGAATAATTTATCTGGATAGGGATATTTCCAGGGAAAGATCGGATAACCTCGTCACACTTACCGAATCGGATCTTTCCCGGGAGGAAGACGATGTTGCCAGCGCCGGATTATTACAGGCAACCCGGGATATTTTCCTAAGTCGGGCAGCTTTTGATTTCGGACAGGCCTTCTTCAGGGTAAGGGGTTACGATGCAAGGAATGGGAAAGTGTTCATAAATGGTATGTCCATGAATAAACTGGCGGATGGCAGACCGCAGTGGAACAATTGGGGAGGGCTCAACGATATAACCAGAAACCAGGGGTTCTCTTATGGCCTTCAGGGATCGGGCCATGCATTTGGAGGATTGTTGGGGACAACAAATATAGATACAAGGCCGTCGGGACAACGCCCTGGAATGCGAATAACAAGTTCGGCATCGAACAGGACCTATACAGGACGGCTCCTGGCAACCTACAATTCCGGCAAGCAAAAAAACGGGATTGCCTATGCGCTATCCGCTTCCAGAAGATGGGCCCTGCAGGGATATATTGATGGCACCCTGTACGATGCCTATTCGGTTTACGGTGGCCTGGAATATGAGTGCAATGAAAAAAACAGTATAGGGCTCACAGCCATCCTGGCATCCAACCGCAGGGGGAGGTCTTCCGCCATTACAGAAGAAGTCTTTCAACTGGAGGGGAATACCTACAATCCATATTGGGGATACCAGAGGGGGGAACTTCGCAATTCGAGAGAGCGCAGCATTCGGGAGCCCATTTTAATCCTGAACCATTATTACAGATCTGATAAACTACGATTAAGCACGGGCATTTCATACCAGTTCGGAAACCACAGCAGAAGCAGACTGGGATATTACAATGCACCCAATCCCGATCCAACATACTACAGATACCTGCCAAGCTTTTATATAAACAGTCCAATAGGCGCTAACTTTATAAACGCCCAGGCCGCGAAAGGAGGCTTTCTTAAACATCCCCAACTGAACTGGGAGCGTATTTATGTGGCCAATACCAGGGATGCCCTGAACGGAAAAGCGGCGTATGTTTTATATGATGATATCGTTGAAGACGCCACGCTAACTTTAAGCAGTGTGGCCAATTTTAGAATGACCGATCATTGGTCTTTTGATTTTGGATTGAGTTACAAAAATCTGAGTTCAGATAATTTTGCATCCATCACGGATCTTCTCGGTGCCCAGTTTCATGAAGATACAGACCCGTTCTCCGACACTATAAACGATGTTAATGGCGATAACTTTAAGCGGGTTGGGGAGGTATTTAACTACAACTATAAAATTGTAGCCAGTGTATTTGAGGGTTTCGCCCAGTGTAAAGTTACGCTGAATTCCTGGGATGCTTTCCTTGCCACGACCTATTCAAACACCTCATATTACAGGCAGGGACTTTTTTTAAATGAACGTTTTCCCGATAACTCCCTGGGCAAAAGCAATAAGGTTCTGTTCTCCAATTTCGGAATCAAAGGAGGATATACCTTTAAGTTTTCCGGAAGGCACTGGTTATCGGCCAATGCTCTGTTTCTTACACAAGCCCCCTTTTTTCAGAATGTCTTTATAAATCCAAGGGAGCACAATGAGGTTGTTGCTGCAATAAGAAGCGAAAAACTAAGCAGTGCAGATCTCAATTACTTTATCCGTTTGCCCGATTTGACGGGGAGGTTAACAGGATTCTACACCCGCTTTCAGGATGAGAGCGATATCAATTTTTTCTTTGTTGACTCAGGTGTGGGATCGGACTTTGTTCAGGAGGTGATTACAGACCTGGACAAACTACATATGGGAGTAGAACTGGGTCTGGAATATCAGATTTCTTCCTCAGTGAAGCTGTCTTTTGCAGGAGCCGTGGGAAAGTATCTGTTTGCCAGCGATCCCGACCTCAGCATAAATTTTGTTCCTATAGCCACCGGGACGGCGGAAGCAGATGAGGATGTGATCACCTCGGAGGGAAACATAGATCTCGGGGTGGCCACTATTAAAGATTTAAAATTAGCTCAGGGGCCGCAAAAAGCCCTTGCTTTCGGGGTAGAATACAGGGATCCGAAATATTGGTGGGTGGGACTGACCACTAACTATCTGGCGAACAATTATGCCAATATTTCGACAATAGGCCGAACGCTCAGCTTCTATCTTGATCCTGAAACCGGACAGCCCTTTCCGGAGGCTACCCGGGACAATGTAAACAAACTCCTTGAGCAGAAAAGGTTGGATGACTTTTACCTTCTTAACCTCGTAGGGGGCAAATCCTGGTTGATCAGTGGAAAATACATCAGTGTATTTGCAAGCGTCAATAATGTATTCGATGCAGTTTTCAGAACCGGGGGCTATGAACAAAGCAGAAATGGGAATTACGGTCAGCTTTCCCGTGATAACCTTAGTGGCAGCCCTTCCTTTGCTCCAAAATACTGGTATGGGTATGGCCGAACGTATTTTTTGAATTTAACGGTGAACTTTTAAAATTTCACAATGAATTCTAGTGTATCGCCAAGATTAAAAATCAGCTTCCTTTTCCTGGGGATGATCTTCTTTTGTGCCTGTGTCAGGGATACTAATTTTGATGCCCCGGAAATAAGATGTGGGCAGCAGCTTAAGGCCAATGCCACTTTCCTGGAGGTTAAGAATCTATATGTTGATGCTACCGTTCATATCCAGGAAGATTTAATTATCGAAGGTTATGTGATATCGTCAGACGAGGCGGGAAATTTCTTCACTGCGCTGCATTTTCAGGACGGCCCGGTGAATCCAACGGAAGGTTTTCAACTAGATATAGACGTCAGGGATTCCCATCTTTTCTACGAAGTTGGATCCAGGATAGTTTTAAAACTCAAGGGGTTATATCTCGGAAAAAGTAAGGAAGTTTATAAACTGGGGGGCATATTTACTTCTTTTGGAACTGTTTCCGTGGGCAGGTTACCGGCAAGTATGGTACAAGAGCATATTTTTCTTTACTGTGATGAGGCGGCAGAAATACAGCCCCAAAAAGTATTCATAAAAAATTTGGGGGATAAGATGGTCAACACACTGATAAGCATATCAGATATGGAAGTAATCTCCCGGGAACTAGAACAACCGTATGCCGAGCCTGAGGAGGAAACCAAAAGAACACTGACGGATTGCGAAGGAAATGAAATAGTTCTTTTAAATAGCGGCTTTTCAGATTTTCAGGAAACATTATTGCCCGGGGGAAATGGTGATATAACCGGAGTATTATACAGAGATCGGAATGAGTACCAGCTGATTATCAGGGATTTGAACGATATATCCTTTTTAAACGAACGTTGTGTGTCAGAAGTAAACCAAAACTCGTCCGAACAGCTATTTATTTCGGAATTGGCGGATCCGGATAATAACAGTGGCGCCCGATTCGTAGAATTGTATAATGCAGGTGCGGAAGAACTTAATTTAACGGGATGGACGCTCAGGCGGTATACCAATGCCAATACAGAGATAGGGTCTTCAGTTGATTTATCCTGGTTTACGATATCCTCTCAAGGGACTTTAGTGATCGCGCCCAATGCCGGTGAATTTGAAATGGTATATGGATTCTCCGCTGACCTCGGGGTTGGCAAAAACAGTGCTGCGGATTCTAACGGAGACGACAACATGGAACTGGTAGATCCTGGCGGTAAAATCATAGATACTTTTGGGGTGATAGGGGAAGATGGTTCGGGAACTAACCACGAATTCGAAGACGGTCGCGCCCTTAGAAATGACGGAATAATAAAAGGTAACCCTGTGTTTGCATTTGAGGAATGGACCATTTACAATGATACCGGGGATTCGGGCACTCAAAAGCTGCCTCAGAACGCACCCGAGGATTTTACTCCGGGGGAACGATAGTTTAATGTTTGCTTAAGGTATCCAGAACGCTCCCAAGATCTTTCGGGGTAATCGGTTTTAGTATATAATTACTGACCACCTCAAAGTTCTTTACCTTTTCCAGATCCCTGGGGTCAATGGGGGAACTTATAATGTAGACAGTGATATCACCTATATTATGATTGGGAATATCGTTAGATCTTTCAAGGAATTCCCAGCCGTTCATAATGGGCATATTGAGATCCAGAAAGATTACTGAAAGAAGTACATCACCCTTTTCGGTTAATTCCGTAAGGCCCTCGATCGCATCCAGGCCATTGCTGATCTTTAGATCGGCCTTTTTTTGTTTGTCAATGTCCTGAAATGTCCCCATGAGAACGGGGTCGGCCTAGTTTTCAGGCAATTCCTATGTATTTCTTTTAGTGATTCTGGAAAATGTTGCAGGATATCATGACAATTTCCTTCAGCCAGGCATCTGAGCATCCTATAAGGCAGAGACCGTCATCAAAAATAGCCACCGGCATGGGGGAATCTTTCATCAAGAAATTCGTTAAGACCGCTTCCAATTTCTGAGTTGGTTTGTTATCCTTCCTGGCTTAGAGGTGCTGGTATATTAAAAATGTAGGGGATTCCTTCAAAAAAATTACTATTTCAAATACGTTGCCTTTATCAGAACGGAGAATAACGTATTATATTTTCATAGATAAAAACTATTATTTAATAATATTTTAATATTATTTATCAATGATACTGGTGTCCATTTTCGTAAATTTAAGGAGATTCTAACCTAGGACGAAAACCTAAATTTAAACTATCATGAAGAAAAAATTGACAACATCAGCCGGTGCCCCGGTATCGAACAACCAACGCTCCCAGACCGCGGGCAAACGTGGTCCGGTATTAATGCAGGATTACAAATTGTTTGAGAAGCTGGCCCATCAGAATAGGGAGCGAATTCCGGAACGCGTCGTACACGCAAAAGGATGGGGTGCTTTAGGGACGTTTACGGTGACAAATGACATTACGAAATACAGCTGCGCTAAAATCTTTGATACCGTAGGCAAGAAAACCGAGATGCTTGCCAGATTTTCAACTGTGGCTGGAGAATTGGGGGCAGCCGATACTGAAAGGGATGTGCGTGGATTTTCCTTGAAGTTTTACACCGAAGAGGGAAACTGGGATCTTGTAGGGAATAATACGCCGGTTTTTTTCATTCGGGACGGCTATAAATTCCCGGATTTCATAAGAACTCAGAAAAGACACCCGAAAACCAATTTAAGATCTACCGAGGCCATGTGGGATTTTTGGTCCCTTACCCCGGAAAGCCTGCATCAGGTTACCATTTTAATGAGTGATCGTGGCATCCCCACCACGCCAATGCACATGAACGGGTATGGGTCGCATACTTTCGGTCTGTGGAATAAGGATGGAGTGCGCTTTTGGGTTAAGTTTCATATGAAAACCCAACAGGGGCATGCACATTATACCAACGAGGAGGCCGCCGAGGTAATTGGAAATACCCGGGAAAAATTTCAGGAAGAACTTTACGGCGCAATTAAGGAAGGACGCTATCCCAAGTGGAGTATGAAAGTACAGGTTATGCCGGAGGCGGATGCCGAGAAGACACCTTATAACCCCTTCGATCTGACAAAGGTTTGGCCACATGGTGATTATCCTTTAATAGATGTAGGGGAAATTGAATTAAATAAGAATCCGGAAAATTACTTTCAATACATAGAAAATGCGGCTTTTTCTCCTTCCAATATTGTTCCGGGGATAGATTTTTCCCCCGATAAAGTTTTGCAGGCGAGGATTTTTTCTTATGCGGATGCCCACAGGTATAGACTAGGGACACATTATGAAGCTTTGCCTCCAAATAGGGCTAAAAGTGAAGTGAACCATTATCACAAGGATGGAGCCATGCGGTTCTTTACCAATGATTTCGGAAACCCGGATGCTTATTACGAACCTAATACCAAGGGGGGAGCCGAAGAAGTGCCCGGAGTTGGGCCGCCACCGTTAAAGATAAGCGGGGATGCCAGGAGGTACGAGGAAAACGATACCTTCGGGGAGTATAAGCAGCCCGGAGATCTATTCCGCTTGTTTAATCACCAACAAAGGGAGCGGCTGTTTGGAAATATAGCAACCACAATGGATGGGGTTTCGGAGGAAATTATTCAAAGACAATCAAAGCATTTTTATGCGGCCGATCCGGAATATGGGGCTGGTGTTGAACGGGCGCTGAAAAGCATGAAAAAAGAAAAGGTGGATCCAAATTCCAATGTGCAACCTGAAGAGGTGCAGGCCTGATATAAAGAAGAACGACAATTGCTCGCATATTACATTAACCATTAATTATCCGCTGCCATTTTCATGGGATTGAATTTGGTAGTTTTTTTATACATTAGTTAATATGGAGGAGCTAACAAATAACTTTTTTGGCGCTATAAGGGAGGGCGAAATTTCCAAAGTCGGGGAGTTTCTCCAAAGGAATCCCGATTTGTTAAATTCCCGGGATCAGCGGGGCTCATCTCCCCTAATTTTAGCCGCCTATTACAACCAGGAAGAGATCACTGATTTTCTGCTGGAAAAGGGTGCTGCCGTTGATGACAAGGATGCTTCGGGGAATACGGCATTAATGGGGGTTTGTTTTAAAGGGTTTGATGGCCTTGCAAGAAAGTTAATTGCTGTAGGTGCAGATGTCAATGCTAGAAATGCAATGGGAGCCACTTGTTTGATATTTGCTACAACCTTTAACAGGGAGCAGATTGCAAAGATGTTAATTGAGCATGGTGCAGATACCAGCGCCAAAGACGCTCGGGGCAACACAGCCCTGGACCACGCAAAAATGCAGGGAATTACACCGCTTATCCACCTCTTGGAAAGAACCGTTTAACTTTGGTAAAATGACCGCAGAATTCAAGGTAGCTTTAATACAATACCCATTGGTTTGGGAAGATCCGGAACAAAATCGAGTTAATTTCTCGCAAATTATCAATAAAGTTTCACAAGACACGGATCTTATGATATTACCAGAAATGTTCAGCACAGGATTTACTATGACCCCGGGAAACGTAGATGATATCGAAGGTCCAAAGACCCTGAATTGGATGAAAGATATTTCGCGCAGTAAGGAAATAGCCATTACAGGTAGTGTTTCCTATGCAGAAAATAAAAAATATACCAACCGGCTTTTTTTTGTAGGTCCTGATGGCCTCAACTTGCATTATGACAAAAGGCACACATTTACGCTGGCCGGGGAAGACAAAGTATACAAGGCAGGCGCCGAGAGGTTAATCCTGGAATACAAAGGATTTCGGTTGGCACCAATGATCTGCTATGATCTTCGTTTCCCGGTTTGGGCAAGAAATACAGAAAATTATGACGTGCTAATTTATGTGGCTAACTGGCCAAAACCGAGAATAACAGCATGGGATACGTTATTGAAGGCCAGGGCTATTGAGAATATGGCCTACTGCATAGGGGTTAATAGAGTAGGAACCGATCCCAACGGTCATAGGTATCCAGGGCATTCAGCTGCCTATGATTGTTTAGGTAGGCAAATGGTGCTCTCCGACAAAGAAGGAATTTTGTACGCCACATTGAGTAAAGAACACATACAAACTACAAGGGAGCAATTGAATTTTTTACGGGACAGGGATGCGTTTAGTCTGATACCGTGAAAGTTTCTTCCAACTCCCAATTTGCACGGACTTCAAGATCTCTGGGATAGTAAAGCACCTTTTCCGGCTGTATTTTATTTAGGTAATTGCCGGTATCCCATTGTCCATTTTCATTAGTATCAAAGATCAAACGCAGCAGGTAGGTAGCCGGTTCAACAGTATTGAACTCGAAGGCTTGTGGTTTGGCAGCATATATTTCCCGTTTAATTTCCCCTCGTTCATTAGTTAATTGTACAAGAATAGGATACGTAATATTGCCGGTGATATTCAACCTAATATTTCCATAATCGGCATAGCTGCCCGTTGAGAGCCTGTAATTAAGCGTGTCATTTGCAGTTCCAAAAAAATCGGTCACAGTGCCCGGCAACAGTTCCAATACATAATTTTCATTAGGCTCCTTGGGAAAATCGATGGTAATCCTATTCTTAAGCGTATCTAATCCAATGCCGGGATCAACCGCTACGGAATCTTTATCCGTCAGGGAAATTCTGGTAGTATCTACTTCCATTATTGGAATATTGGCTGAAATGAAAAAATCATCCCCGAAATTCATATTCCCACGATGACTTGGATTTAATACCAAAGAATCCAAAGCCAGTTTTCTTGTTTTTACCGTGAACGTATCTATTAGCGCCCTGGGTTCGTTGGTAACTGTAAAAATCAGGGAATCTACTTCAAAGGGAGTAAACCAAAAATTTAAAGTATCCCTCTCAAGTTCTTTTGAAACCAGGGTTTTTACGGTATCGGGTAATTGTGTTAAGGGTTCTATTTTCAGGGATTCACCCTTTCCTGTATATCCGAATACGATCTTATTGCTGGCGGCATACTTTGGAGGGGATGCGCTGTAATCCGGAATTTCCTTAAAGAGGGTAAGGAGAAAGATGGAATCGGTGGGCAATGTAACCGTATCCCTTATAAACCCTATTTTGTCGGTCTGCTGATCAAAGACATTGTTTTTCCCTTCATCCTTCAGGGCTACCAGGGCATAGGTACCTTCCTTGAGATAGTTCAATTGAAAAATAAACGTACTATCCAGGGTATTGGTTATGTAATTGGGAGGACTTTTGTAAACTGTGGAGTCTGTATAAGCTGTATCAATTTCATACAACATGACACTTATAAATTCGTCAGCATCCTTATTAAAGGCATCCTTTACAACTCCGGAAACGGCAAGGGAATCAATGTACGTGCCGGTGGAGAACACATAGGTTAACAAGCTATAAGGGTTCCCCTCGTTATTATCAACAATACTCAGACCAAAGTTTAAAGTGTAGGTGGTATTGTCTCTTAAGGTGTCTTTCAGAATAATTTCCACATATTTGCTTGCCCCACCTTGCGGGCTTATTTGGGGGTTGTATTTTAAAGGCGGGGATACGATAAGCTGATTCTGTATATCTTCGAGTTTAATATACTCGTCAAAATACAATCTGATCCTTTTTGAATCAAAATTGGTAGTGAGATTTTCCGGTTCCGCCCGGATCAACACCGGAGCGGTGATATCCTTTGACCCCCCTGTGGGATTACCTCTTTTTGCACATTGCAGTATCGCTAAAATCAAAAATATCAGAAAGAGGGCTGTTATACTTCGTCTTATAAAGACCATCTGCGAAATCTATTGGGCAAAGAAACGACTATTTTGCTAAAATCTCCAGTAATTTCAGGAATGAAAAGTTTAACAAGAGTAGGTCACAAACCATCCAAATAAGGATGGTGTCTTACTATCTAAGGTTGCTTGTTTAATATAACCGAACGATCACCAGGATGCTGTCAGGAGCTTATCATTATGGGACCACTGCCATGGCAGCAATGTAAATGCTTGCACCGGTAGCTTTTTGAAGGGCTCTTCCGCATGCTTCTAAAGTGGCACCCGTCGTAATAACGTCATCCACGAGTAAGACCCGCTTATTTCTAATAACCTCGGGATTGGACAGGACGTAAAGCTCTTTACTCCCTTGCCATCTGTAGATCCTGCCTTTTTGAGTCTGGGTTCTGGTATTGGCCGTTTTAATTAGAAGGTCGTCCAAATAACAGCTGTTTAGATGAAATGCCATCCTTTTACCAAATTCTGCCACCTGATTATATCCTCTTTTACGAAGTTTTTTCCTGTGCAGAGGGACGGGAATTACAAAGTCTATCTGTGGGAGCACGCCTTCTTCCTTTATCAGCTCGCCAAACCAATTGCCTAGGAATATACCAATTGGTTCCTGATTCCTATATTTCAGGTAATGTATAAGATTTTTTACGATCCCATGCTCCGTATAATACAAAAAAGCGGCTGCCTTTTTAACATCAATTCTTCCGAAAAAAATACGATCAACGGCATTTTCATCGTTAAAAGTATACCCGGTAAGTGGTAATTGATTGCGACAAAGCGTACACAAAAGATGTTCTCCCCGATATAATCGAGCATTACATCCAAAACACAACCTGGGCAACATGATTGTGTTGATATCATTTAGTATATTTGAGAGCTTGAAATGCATCCATTCTTATTATACCTACTTATAACTTAGCCCTTATTGCATGGACGTCCAAGATAACGAATTCAATTATAAGATCATCCTTGCTGCGCTTGTTGCCGTCATAATTGGTATTCTCATTGCTTTTTACTATAGCTACGCGCAATCCCAAACCCAAATGAGTTATTTGGAGGAAGAAAAGGGATTATTAGTGAAAGATCTTACCTTGATAAAAGCAGAAGTGGATCGTCTTTCGGCACTCAATGAAGTTAACGATATTGAGTTACAGGATTCCAGGTATAAGGTACAACAGCTACTGGACTCTGTAGGACGACTTAATTTTACAGTTGAAAAGTTAAGGGAATATAGGAAGGAACTTCGTCAGCTCGAAGCCAGACACGATAGTTTAAAGCTTAAAAACAACTTCCTGAAGTATAACAACATGCTTCTGGCGGATAAATACGAGGAAACACGGAAGATGATTGCTGAATTAAGAGGCAAAAGCAGTTCCTTGGCAGAAGCAGAGACCCTCCTCCGTCAGAAAAACAGAGAGCTTAGTGAAGAGCTTAAAGTTAAAAGTTATCTGAAACTTCAGAATTCCGAAGGGAGCGGATTCAGGCTTCGCAATAGAAATCCCATTAAGACCAACAAGGCCTCCACTATTGAAAAACTAAGGGGCTGTGTAACAATTATCGGCGATCCTAATGCCAGAAGCGAAGAGCGTGTTATTTATTTCCAATTTCTGGGACCATCTATGGGTGTAATTGAAGATAACGCAAATATCATTTCTGTTAATGGGAATATCTACAGCAAGAGAGTTGAAATAGTTTTTACGGGCGAGGAAATGAATGTCTGCGACTTTATTACCATACCCGAAGGATCCCTAACTGAAGGCATCCATACCCTAAACGTTTTTGAGGATGAAAAACTCCTTACTTCCACTGAATTTGAATTGAAATAAATTACCTTCTTTTTGACTAAAATTCTATTTTTGCCGAATGGCAAAACAAGAAGATGTTTTCAGGAAGGTGATATCCCATGCCAAGGAGTATGGTTATGTGATACAATCCAGTGAAATATACGATGGCTTAAGCGCTGTTTACGACTACGCACAGAACGGCGCGGAACTCAAAAAGAACATTTGTGACTACTGGTGGAAAGCCATGGTGCAGCTTCATGAAAATATTGTGGGTATAGATGCCGCCATATTCATGCATCCTACCGTATGGAAAGCTTCCGGACATATTGAAGCCTTTAACGACCCTCTTATAGATAACAAGGACTCTAAAAAGAGATATAGGGCAGATGTGTTGGTAGAGGACTATGTAGCCAAGATCGAAGCTAAAATTGAAAAGGAAGTTGAAAAGGCGGCCAGGCGTTTTGGGGCGTCTTTTAACAAGGAGGAATTTTTAAGTACCAATGCACGTGTTTTAGGCTATCGGGAAAGGGCACAATCCATTCTAAAGCGTTTGGGAAAATCCCTGGAAAACGAGGATCTGAACGATGTAAGGGCACTAATCGAGGAGCTCGAAATTGTATGTCCTTTATCAGGGTCAAAAAACTGGACAGAAGTTAAGCAATTTAACCTGATGTTCGGAACTAAAATTGGGGCCTCCGCGGGTAGTGCAATGGATCTTTACCTCCGGCCCGAAACCGCACAGGGAATTTTTGTGAATTTTCTGAATGTTCAGAAGTCCGGCCGACTAAAAATACCGTTCGGTATAGCACAAATAGGTAAGGCCTTTCGCAATGAGATCGTAGCCAGGCAATTTATCTTCCGGATGCGCGAATTTGAACAGATGGAGATGCAATTCTTTATACGGCCTGGATCCCAAGAAGAATGGTACGAAAAATGGAAGGAAACCCGAATGAAATGGCACTTGTCATTAGGAATGGGTGAAGAGAATTATCGCTTACACGATCATGAAAAACTAGCGCATTATGCGGATGCCGCTGCCGATATAGAGTTCAGGTTTCCATTTGGGTTTAAAGAGCTGGAAGGAATTCATTCCCGAACCGATTTTGACCTCGGCAGTCATGAAAAATACTCCGGAAAGAAATTGCAGTATTTTGACACCGAACTCAACGAAAGTTATGTGCCCTATGTCATTGAGACGTCCATCGGCTTGGATCGAATGTTCCTCGCCGTATTTTCCAATGCGTTGCAGGAAGAAGAACTGGAAAACGGAAGTACAAGAACGGTTCTTAGACTTCCTGCAGTGCTGGCTCCTACAAAGGCGGCTATTTTACCTTTGGTCAAGAAAGATGGATTACCCGAGATCGCACAAAAGGTCATGGATGCCCTCAAATGGGATTTCAACGTAATTTATGACGAAAAAGATGCCGTGGGGCGTCGTTACAGAAGGCAGGATGCTGCCGGAACCCCCTTTTGCATAACGGTAGATCACCAAACCCTGGAGGACAATACAGTAACTATTCGTTACAGGGATACGATGGAGCAACTGCGGGTGACTGTGGACGCCATCAATGGGATCATCCACAAGGAAGTGGATATGAAGGTCTGGCTAAAGAAGATGTAGTCCCTTAATTTTTTTACGGTCCGTTTTTCAAATAAGACAGCCTATTTGTTTCATTGAGATGTTTCATTTGTCTCATTCGTTAGTTGAAACCCTGCCTGCCGCCAGGCAGGTATGCACTTTAGTGCAAGACTTTCGGTTTCTAAAAACATTTTGGCCATAATAGTTATTGGGTTATTGATTATTAAGTTATTATAGCGTTCCGACTAAATAACGAACAACTTGGTAACCCGATAACCGTTCGCAATTTCATTGCTTTTCAAAACCTCCGCCATAGGACGGACTGGCATGGATTTTCAATCCATAGTGGTTTAGTTTTTATTGAAATAAAGGGTGAGATGCACTTGACTTTATTTTTTTATATTGTTGTCCGGTAAAACTTTTTAAAAATACCAAAACTGCAAGTATATTGGGCGTTCCCATTATATTTGTTATCCAAGGGCTTGCTTTTCATACATTGCCAACAAGTATGAACACACCTTTGGCACCTGAAATCAACTATATGATTTCGGTTGGTCACGATCAAGTCTTACGTCTTATGTCTTGTAGCGCAGCGGTCTTACGTCTTTAACCGGACATTAGTGTTTTTTTATATAATTTTAGAGCGGGTATAAACCCATATCGGGGAATTGAATTCTTTGATTCAAGCCTTTTGAATGTACGGCAAAACTAAGCACCAATGCTTCCGGACATATTTTTTTACCCTACTATATTTTCTTACATTGGCCAAATATTAGGGCCAAACCAGAGCAGCAATCATTTTTAATTTACCCTATCGGATATTCGAGGAAATATCATTGATTCCTCTATGCTCATAGTAATCATGTGAACAATATACCAGACGATCATAATGGATCCTGATCCGTGCCTGTTTTAGAATGTAGTGTTTAAAAAAATTCAATAAAAAAAAATGGATAGCAAAGAGCTCCATGTCAAGATTCTTTGGACAGGCGGTTGGGATTCGACCTTTCGAATTTTACAATTGGCGAAGAAGGATGTAATTATTCAACCCTACTACATAATAGATCACGACCGGAAATCACAACCCATTGAATTGGATACCATTGGAATGTTGACCAGGGATATCCAATCGAAAAATTCAACGCACTGTGTGATTAGGGATTTAATATCCATAGAAGCTGATGAAATTCCAGAGGATACCGCCATTTCAGATGCCTACCAATCTTTGAAAGAAAAAGTTTGGTTCGGGGGTCAATATGACTGGTTTGCCAGAATTGGGAAAAATATACCTAACCTGGAATTAACGGTACATACGGATGATAAGGCCCTGGCGGTAATAAATGAATTTGGTAAGGTCATTAAGAAGAATGACGGCAGTATAGGTGAATATTACGTGCTGGATACTGCGACTTCTTCCCGGGAGTTATCCGTACTATTCGGAGGTTTTCGCTTCCCCCTGCTCAATTACACTAAACTGGATATGAAAAAGGAAGCCGAGGAACATGGGTTCATAGAGATAATGCATAAAACCTGGTTTTGTCACAGGCCGGTAAACAATGAAGCATGTGGTTCATGCAATCCCTGCGTATATACTATCGAAGAAGGTATGGGTTACAGATTAAGTAAATCCGCGATGAAAAGATATAAGCGCAGGCAATATGCCAGAATTCCAAGACAAATATTGGTTGCTTTGGGATTATCACCGGTGATCGATAAAATTAGAAGGATAATCTACCCTGTTGTGTAGTTTTCCGGATTTTCAGTAACCAAATAAAATCCTTTCCGGCAAAAATTACTGTTCGCTTTACCTAGTGTGGTGATTGCTAAATTCACTCCCTGTTTTTCCCACTCTTTTTCCTTTCTTGGGCGTTAAAATTTTTAACCGTAGCGCTGCTATGCTTGCAAATTTTGCCTTGCACAAGGAAAAAAATAGCAACAAAAATTTAGTAAGCCAACTTAGAAATCACCACACTGGCCACTCAATTTAAAGTAATTTATCTAAGCCGATATCCCAATCGCAGGCTGCCGTAATAATTGCGCGCATTTCCAGGATAAAAATACCTGGGCTCACTGCCTCCAAAACCCTGGGTATTGATCAATACGGATTGTGAATAAACCACATCAAAGATATTGTTGATCCCGAAGTCGGCCCCAAGCGTAAGGTTTTCGGAGAATTTCTTCCGATACCCCATTCGCGTTATAAAGACGTTGAATGCATTACTCCTGATACTGTTGGCATCCGTAAGGGGAATAGTTCCAACGTATTGATGGGTCGTATTCCAGTAGAAATCGTTAAACAACCTGAATTGTATCCCCGAGTTTAAGCGGTTTTTAGGTACCCCGGTAAGGGGATTTCCAGAAAAATCTTCATCCCCGTCAATAAAATCAATAAAACTATGGTCATTTAAAGTATAGTTTAGAAAGGGTGCCAACTGAATTTTTGCTGTAAGATCAATGGCATATGATAAGGCAACTTCCATTCCGTTATGTCTGGTCCTGCCGGCATTTTTACCTATGAATTGATCGTCGCCGATTCGTTGGGCCACCAGGAGATTTTTAATATCCATCCGATAGATGGAGAGGAGGAGACTAAATTTTTTGTCATCCGAAAAAAGTTGAGTCCCCAATTCATAGTTAACCCCTGTTTCCTGGGCAATATCGGGGTTAATTACTCCCCCGGGAGTTAAGGTTTCCTCCACACTTGGATTTGAGAAACCCCTGCTTATGTTGCCATACAACTGTAGAGTTTGAGAACTGGCATATTGCAGGGTAATACTGGGAAGCAGGATCGCGTCGAAGTTCCGATCGGCACTTCTGTTATCGACCCCCGTATTGAAAAGGTCGCGAAAATCGTATCGCGTTTTATTGATGTTTAATCCTAATTGTGCCGAGAATTTTTCGGTAACGGGCAGCAGTAACGTACCAAAAGTATTCAATTGACTTCTGAACTCTTTATTGTCTGCAAATTGTTCGCCCTCCAGACTTCCGTTCCCGTTATTTTCTTCGTAAAGATTCTCGAATTCCCTCCAATTGTACCGATCTTTATAAAGTTCTGCGCCAAAAGTATATTGGGCGGCACCATCTAAAAATCCGAAACTTCCCGAAAAACGTGTCCGAAACCCGTAACCGTTTGTAAACTCGTCCAGGATTCCGAATGGCCGCGGCTCGTAGTGATCCAAATAGGTATAAAAAACAGCAGTAGTATTTTTCAGTTTTTGGCTGAACTCATGAGAATAGGAGAGCCCAAGCAAGGTATAATTATTGGCCTCAAAACCTTTAGACGTCTTCCAGGTAAATGCCGCCTGCCTGGGATCCTCGGCAAAAGCGGTCGCTCCCAACGAACTTGGGATTTGCGCGGAATAATCTATATGGTTTATCAAAAAACCGATTTTATTTTTAATATCAACCTGAAAAGAAGTATTTAAGAGCAGGCCATCCCGTTCAAAGCGGTTGTTTTCCCTATAGCCATCGGTTTCCATATGGCCATATTGTAATCCTAATTGCAGGCGGCCATCATTATGATTAAAGGAAAAGTTGTTCTTCAACAACCGGTAGGAACCAACCGTAAAATTATTGGAGATAGTTGTGGACCTTCCAACGGCCTCTCTTTCATTTAATATCAACGCACCGCCCAAATTAGCGCCAAAGTCAGTTCCCTTAGGTCCTTTTATGACTTCAATTTGACTTAAATTCTCAAGGTCAAAAGCCTCTATGGTAGAAGATCCTGAGCCATTTGTCACGGGAATATCGTTGTAATACAGACGAAGTTTGTCCGTTCCGAACAGCGTTCTTGCCCCTATACCCCGGATGGTTATCCGGTTGGTATTTAAGGCCCCTGACAGCACATACACCCCGGATATCTGATTGATTGCCGACACCATATCAACCGGGCTGTAATTCTGGAAAATTTTTGGGCCTATGACTTCTGAGGGTACAATTCCTGTTGCATTTTTAGATTTAAGAGCATCCAATAAGACGACTTCATCGAGCTGGGTTACGGAATCTTTTTTTGTGGGTTCCTGAGCCTTTAAGTGGGGTATGATAAAAATAAAAGGAAAAATTAATACAAAGACCCTCATTTAGTATTGTTATGGGCTCAAAAATAAGATTTAAAATCGAAATCCTACCGACAATCCGGCACGATAAGGAAAGGTGTCCTGGAAGTCGGCAGGATTTATATTCCTGCCAAATCCGCCATTGATTTCCAGGGTAAATTTTTGACTCCTGGTCACCCATTTATTCCCTATTCCCAGGCCAAGGCCCAGGGTATTGTAATTCCTATTTCTTCCCCCCCGGACTGCCCGCCTCCAAACGCTCTTCGCCGGTATAATACAAGCCAAAAGCTTCTGCAAAAAACCCGCTTCTGGGAGCGTACCCAAAATATGCCCGGAAGTTTGGGCCAATCCCAAAATTGCCATTGTAGTCGGTAGCATCGTTGTCAAAATAGACCGTTCCCCCAAAACTGGTATCCTCGCTTAAGTGGTATTCATAGGAGAAATCTACTGTTGTCGTGGCTAAAAACAATCCTATGTTAAATTTTATTTCCTGATTATTGTTAAATTGTGGATAGGCCTGGGCGTTCAAGGAGCAACCGCCTATGGATACCAGGATCAACGTTACATAATTTCTCATTATATCTTATTTTATTCTCCGAAAATCAATCAATTAATATTCCAAAGTAAGCCCATAAAGAAAAAGTATAACTAGTGTAGCAACCACTAACTTCGTCCACTATTTTCACCGCTCTTTTTCCTTTCTGCCGTGTTAAAATTTTTAACCGTAGCCCTGCTATGCTTTAAAATTTATGCCTTGCATAAAGAAAAAATAGCAGCAAAAATTTAGTAAATTAATTTAGTAATCGTTACACTAACGAGAGGGATGGTAAATATTCATTTGGATACTTTCGGGTTGGCATTCACAATTGCTATTTTTGAAACATGAAGATACTATCGTATAATGTAAATGGAATTCGCGCAGCCCTGAACAAAGGCCTTTTGGAATGGCTGCAAGCCGTAAATCCTGATGTGGTTTGTCTCCAGGAAATTAAGGCGATGGCAGACCAACTTGATCTTTCTGTTTTTGAAGAGTCGGGATACCCTTATAATTATTGGTTCAGTGCACAAAAGAAAGGCTATAGCGGGGTGGCAATACTATCAAAAAAAGAACCGGACCACGTGGGAATAGGAACAGGCATAGATTATATGGATTTTGAAGGCAGAAACCTTCGAGCCGATTTCAACGGGGTTTCCGTGATGAGTCTTTATCTTCCTTCAGGAACCAATCTGGCCAGACTGGAACATAAACTGACCTACATGGCCGATTTTCAGCACTACATCAATCAGTTGAAAATCATTCATCCTAATCTTATTATCTGTGGGGATTACAACATCTGCCACCGGGCCATCGATATTCACGATCCGGTAAGGAACGCCAACGTTTCCGGTTTTTTGCCAATAGAGCGGGAATGGATAGGAAACTTTATGGACAGTGGATTTATTGATAGTTTCAGGCATTTTAACAGGAAGCCACACAATTATACCTGGTGGAGTTACAGGGCCAATGCCCGAAACAACAATAAGGGATGGCGTTTGGATTATGGAATGGTAAGCAAACCCCTCGAGGACAGATTAAAACGATCGGTTATTCTTTCTGAGGCCAAACATAGCGATCATTGCCCCATTTTGGTTGAACTGGATCGATAAATTAAGGAGCCTCTCTTAATCGAAAAGAATTCCTCGCAGCTTGCTGCGGGGTTTCATATGAAACGTAATTCCCGCAAAAGCGGGAATCCAAATGACGGAATTTCGTTTTTCGACCTTTAGGTCGAAATAAAACCAGCGAAACCTGTGCCGGCCTGTCGAGGTATACCCCTGTAGCTTGCCCCCGTATCCGGTCGGACGGGCCTCGGGCCTGCCTGCCGCAGGCAGGGATAGTTGCCCGCCAGAGGCGGGTAAACTTTTAGGAAATTCTTTATTTTGGCAGAAAAGGAATTACTAAATTTGCACTCTCAATCGGAATAACCACTGACTTATGATCTACACCACCCTGCCCCACACTAAGCTGGAAGTAAGTAAGATATGCCTCGGGACCATGACCTGGGGAAGACAAAATACAGAAGCTGAAGGCCATGAACAGATGGATTACGCAATTGGCCAGGGAATCAATTTTTTTGATACGGCCGAACTATATCCCATTCCACCCCATCCCGATAGGTTTGCCCATACAGAAAAAATAATAGGAAACTGGGTTAAAAAAACGGGTAACCGGGACAAAATAATTTTAACTTCAAAAATTGCCGGGAAGGCAGAAAACACCAGATTTATACGGATTACCGGCTTTGACAGATCTTCGATCATAGAAGCGGTGGAAGGCAGTTTGGAACGTTTGCGGACAGATTACATAGACCTTTACCAACTTCACTGGCCCGAACGAAATACGAACTATTTTGGGAAAAGAGGATACACCCATGATGTTTCGGACCACTGGGAAGATAATATCCATCAGGTTTTGGAAACATTGCGGGATCTGATCCGTGAGGGAAAGATTCGCCACATAGGGCTTTCGAACGAAACTCCCTGGGGAACCATGCGCTTTTTGGAAGAAAGTAAAGTACATGTGAACCTGCCAAGGATGATCACAATCCAAAATCCATACAGCCTGCTAAACAGATTGTTTGAAGTTGGCCTTTCAGAGGTGTCTCATCGCTCCAAAATTGGACTTCTGGCCTATTCCCCCCTGGCCTTTGGGGTGCTCAGCGGGAAGTATCTTGGCGGTATGAAGCCGGCCAATGCCCGGGTCACTCTCTTTCCCCCCTATGATCGCTATAGCAGTGAAAATTGCGATAAGGCAACTCAAAAATATTATGAATTGGCGCAGAAACACAATTTGTCTTTGTCCAAAATGGCTTTGGCTTTTGTAAGTTCAAGGCCTTTTGTTACCAGCACTATAATTGGTGCCACTTCCATGGAGCAGTTGAGGGAAAATATATCGAGTATCGATGTTTCCCTTAATGATGAAGTCTTAAAGGGGATTGAGGGAATTCATAATGAAATTCCGAATCCTGCGCCATAGTGTAGCAACCACTAAATTGGTTCACTATTTTCACACTCTTTTCTTTTTCCTTTCTGCCGCGTTAAAATTTTTAACCGTAGCCCTGCTATGCTTTCAAATTTTACCTTGCATAAAGAAAAAATAGCAGCAAAAATTTAGTAAACCAATTTAGTAATCGCTACACTAGCAGCTAGAGTTTATTCTCATCCACATCATTAATAAAACGAATAATTCCGTTAAAATAGGTTTTCTGATCATCATATTGGGATAGATGGCTGCCATTTGGGCAAAAAAGATATCGCCCGTTTTGCACTTCTTCGGACATCCATTGCATGTGCTCAGGATCCATCGTATCGTACCTTGCCCCAATAACAAGTGCCGGGACCTTTAGTTCCTTTAACCGATCTTTTATATCCCACTCCTTTAGAGTGGCATCACCGGTTATTCC
This sequence comes from Flavobacteriaceae bacterium, assembly GCA_041743085.1. Taxonomy (GTDB): domain Bacteria; phylum Bacteroidota; class Bacteroidia; order Flavobacteriales; family Flavobacteriaceae; genus JAFMPW01. Next base: position 219,820 of record JBGTNL010000019.1, on the reverse strand, counting down.
GAATTCACTATAACCCTGCATGTGGACATATATCTGATTATTGCCATGCTTAAAGCTGCGCAGTACGGCTTCGGGCCATTTTTCCTGTGGCAATCGCAATACATGCGCCGTATAATAATGCTTGAACAACAGGTCGCTGTACCTTGGGTTTTCAAAATCGCCAGCATCCTCCAACGCCTTTATTTCCTTGTAGATCTTCGGATCTAACTGCGGGCCCAGCACTTCCTGAGCGTAGTTGTTGTATTCGGGGATACTGCTCATCATGTTAGAAATTATAAGGCCCTTTAGGTTATCCTGGTATTTCAGCGCATACTCCATTGCCAGGATGCCACCCCAGGATTGCCCCAGCAGATAGAAGTTGGAACTGTCCAGGTTCAACGCTTTTCGCAGCTGTTCCACCTCCTCAACAAAACGTTCGGTAGTCCATAAACTCAGGTCTTCCGGTTGGTCACTATAGTAAGAACCCAACTGGTCGTAATAGATGTATTCTATTCCGGCCTGCGGGAAATAACCATCGGCACATTCGAAAGGCTCATGCGTCATTCCCGGTCCCCCATGTAAAAACAACACTTTTTTATCGGGATTGTTCCCCACACGTTTGGTCCAGACCCTGAACGTACCTTTTTCGGTACTGATCGGGACCATTTTTATACCCCCGGTAAACTGGTCGTCACGATTTTCAAAACTTAGGTATTCCGAGGTGGTAAAACGGGCTTCGTTTTCCGGGACGGGAGCGTGCTGCTTGCAGCTCATGGAACTAATAACACAAAAAAGCAGGAAGCTGATTTTTTTCATATACATAACTTGTGAATGCACTTAAAGTTAAAGTATTTTTCAACGGTTAGCCAAACAAAGTACTTATTACATCCTCAATTTTAGATGCAACCTGCACATGGATAGTTGTATTTTTAAGTGTGATCTTATTGTTTTTTGAAACGTAGATCATAGAAAATCCCAGTTTTTCCGCTTCCAGAATACGTTGTTCAACCCGCTGTACAGGCCGGATCTCTCCCGCCAGGCCGATTTCCGCGGCAAAGCAAACGCCTTTTTCAATGGCTATGTCTTCATTACTCGAAAGAATGGCCGCAACAACGGCGAGGTCTATGGCCGGGTCGTCAACTGTGATGCCTCCTGTAATATTAAGGAATACATCTTTGGCCGCCAGTTTAAAGCCTGCCCTCTTTTCCAGCACGGCCAGCAACATATTCAGGCGTTTGGCATTGTACCCTGTCGCTGAACGCTGTGGAGTGCCATAGACGGCGGTACTAACCAACGCCTGAATTTCAATCATCAAAGGCCGCATGCCTTCCACCGTGGCTGCTATGGCAGTGCCGCTCAGTCCTCCATCGTTCTTGGAGATAAGTACTTCCGAAGGGTTGCTAACCTCGCGCAAACCATTCCCCTGCATCTCATAGATACCCAATTCGGCCGTTGAACCAAATCTGTTTTTCAATGAGCGCAGTATACGATATACATAATTGCGTTCTCCTTCGAACCGTAAGACCGTATCTACCATGTGCTCCAATATCTTCGGGCCTGCTATACTACCATCTTTTGTAATGTGTCCAATAAGTATAACCGGGGTATTGGATTCTTTGGCAAATTTAATAAGTTCAGCCGTACATTCACGGATCTGGGAAATACTTCCCGCCCCGGAATCAATATAATCGGAGTGAAGTGTTTGAATGGAATCAATAACCACAAGATCGGGTTCCACCGCTTCTATTTGTTGAAAAATATTCTGGGTCCTGGTTTCGGTAAGTATAAAGCAGGTTTCACTTTCAGGATGAATGCGGTCTGCCCGCATTTTAATCTGTTTCTGGCTTTCTTCACCTGAAACATACAAGGTTTTCAACGGGAGTTTCAGCGCTATTTGAAGCAGTAGGGTACTTTTGCCGATCCCCGGCTCGCCCCCTAAAAGAACCAGGGAACCCGGAACCAGTCCCCCACCAAGGACACGGTTAAATTCGTTGTCATGAATATTTAACCTGAGTTCTTTTTCTGTACTTATTTCACGTATTCGGAGCGGTCTTGCCAATTTCTTTGAAGTACCCTGTGAAGATTTCCAGGCTGTTTTTTCGTTTTTTTGAACGACTTCTTCAATTATGGTGTTCCATTCTTTACAGGCACCGCATTGTCCTACCCATTTGGCGTATTGGGTACCGCAGTTCTGACAAAAAAAAGCTGTTTTGGTTTTGGCCATCGCCCAAAATTAGGTTAGGCGCTAAAGATAAAACTTTGTTGGAGATGTTAGGGGTTTGGCGGTCGTGGTTTTAATCGTTTAGTAGTCTAAGCAGAAAACAGTACGGTCGGCGGTTGCGGTCGGGGAACTTTAGCTCGTATAAACCTTTGGTTCCAAATATCCTTTAAAACCCAAAATCGGCTTTCAGTGCATCCATCTTTTCAAGGGCCATTTCCTTGGTTAGAAAATCGATCTCCTCCATACCAAAAGCCTTTTCAAAGGTACGCAACGCTTTTTTGGCTTCGCCCAATTCCTCGTAGTACTCCCCCTCAAAATAAAATCCCAACATAGTTTCGGGGAATTCCTTTTTGCAAAGATCTGATAATGGCTTAAGGGATTCAAAATCGTCCTTCTTCTTGCAGCCGGCATATATGGCCATGATATCATTGAGCTCTACTGTTTTTCTGAAACCGAACAACTCCTCTATCATGGCATACTTATCCTCTAAATATTTGTATACAGGTTCTTCTGAAGTGAGAATGTTTTGTTTGTATTCCTTTGGACTTATGGGCTTGAACATCTCAAAGGTTCTATCCCACGCCTTTCCAATACCGTAGGTGATAACAGAAATTTCGTTGGCCTCATCGTATTCATCAAAGAAATAATGAAAAGTTTCCTTATCGATTGCTTTCATTGCCCTGTCCATTTGTAAAACGGTGTTCGTAGTTTTGTCTCTGTTGCTTCCCACGATCAAATGATAGAATATCTGTTGGTCTAACGAATTAAGTCGGGCAGGAACCCGGCTCTCCATTTCCGGGGCAAGTAGCGGGGATATGTTGATATAGGCGTTAAAAAGTGATCTGTCCTTAAATAGCCAATAATTCTGAAAATTTGCGGTTATGTCATAGCCTACAATCATTTTAAAGGGAGCGGTACTGAAATTCAGGTCTAAATAGGGTATGATTTCCATCCCCAGGAATTCGAAAAACAATTTCCCTTTCTCTGTGGGAAACCCTGTGTCTTCTTCAAAAGCACAGTCTTCCCACCTCAGATCATCCTTGCTTTGGTTGATTCCGACGACAATAGCCTGAGGCATACCCTGAAAATCACTATAAAATTTTGAGATGGCCACTACCTGATCAAATAGGTACTCTCCGTCCAGAACAACTACCAGGGGATATTTTTTTTCAGCTGAATAATCTTCAGGGAAATAGTATTTAACATCTCTTCGTTCCTGAAGTTTAAAGGACTCAAAGATCTCTTGTTTTACCTGAGCGGTTAGGCCTAAACAAAGGAATAGGGCAATAATGCAGAATATAAAACGTGTCATATGTTTTTTCTTTGGCTATCGGTTCCTGTTCAATAACGGTAAGATCAGAAAAGATATTGCACCGAAAACAATAACCATTAGCGTCTGTGCTATCCACATGATCCAACCGAAGGCGGTACCTGATACCGCACTTATACCGAAAATTTCAAGGGATTTACTCACGGCGATCGGAAAAGCAAGAAATCCGCCATTTGTAGTTGCCATGGCAAATGCCCCGCCCACAAATGCCACGAGAACGGCTCCAAAAGAAAGACCAATGGTTTCCAAAACCGTATATTTAATAACCCAGAACATAGCAATATACGCCATCCAGATAAAGAGGGTATGAAATATGAAAGCCCATTTGTGTTTCATTCTAAAAATGCTTAAAATACCATCTAACAAGCTCTTGAGAAAGGCTTTAACCTTTATGGCAAATGGTGATGAAGACTTTTTAATTAGCCGTATGCTTATTAACAAACCAAGCACGCCTATGATTAGTAAAATAGCGCCGCTTGCTATGCCCAGGCCCATCTCCATCATAAAACCAAGTATAAGTTCTGTTTGTAAGAGTAATGCGATGACCACTATCATCATGAGCATGATCAGGTCTACGATTCTTTCAGTGACAATGGTTCCAATGCCTTTTTCGAAGGGGACACTTTCATAGGACGCCAATGCCGTTGCCCGAAGTATTTCTCCGGATCTCGGCACACCTAAATTGGTTAAGTAAGCAGTAAGTATGATAAGGACGTTATTTGTAATACTTGGTTTATAGCCTAAAGGCTCCAAAAGGTAATTCCATCGGATGGCCCGGGATACGTGACTTAGAACTCCAATGAATATTGAGATTCCCACCCAAATAGGATCGGCGGCCTTAATATAGTGCAGGATCTCTTCTCGTTGTTCTGCTGTGGTAGAACTATAAAGATAACAAACCAAAAAAACTCCCAATGCAATTGGGAGTAGTAATTTTATGGTCTTTTTTATGTTTTTATTCAAAACTATTTCAAAAGATTGGTATCTTCATTTGGGAAAACTAAGGCGGGGTTGAATTTCTTTGCGTCCTCAATGTCCATTATTGCGTAGGAAATGAGGATAAGGGTATCTCCAACGGCCACTTTTCTTGCGGCCGCTCCATTCAAGGTGAGTTCACCGCTTCCTCTGGATCCCGGGATTACATAGGTTTCCAGTCGCTCACCATTATTGTTATTCACTACCTGCACCTTTTCTCCGTGAATAATATTTGCTGCGTCCATGAGATCCTCATCTATGGTAATGCTGCCAATATAATTGAGGTCGGCTCCGGTAACTTTTACACGGTGAATTTTAGATTTTACAACTTCTATTTGCATGTGACAAAGTTAATTAATTAAGGGCTATATTATCAATGAGCCTAACTCCCTCAGCGTCAACGGCGACGAAGGCTCTATATTTTTGATGTTTTTGCTTTTTTACAACTGGCTTAAGCGTATTCCCATTCATTATCTTAACATACTCCAGCTTCAGATAAGGATGATGCTTAAACTGTTTTTGCACCCAATCTTCTACGTACTTAGCACTTTTCGTGCCAAATTTCAGTTTGGCTCCTTTAAGGGTTTTATAGATAAATGAGGCCTCCTTTCTCAGCCGATCTGACAGTTGGCCGTTCCTGGAACTCATAGCAAGGCCATTGGGTTCCCTGACAATTGGGCAGCCGACAATTTCTACAGGTAGGCCCATTTGTCTTACAAGAGTTCTAATGATCTGCAGTTGCTGAAAATCCTTTTCCCCGAAATAGGCCTTATCGGGCTTAACGATGGTTAAAAGTTGTTCAACTATGGTTCCCACTCCATCAAAATGCCCCTTGCGAAATTCGCCTTCCATCACTTTATCCAATCCATTGAAATCATACTTCTTAGAGATGACCTCGGTGGAGTAAATTTCCGTTATTGTAGGTGTAAAAATTATAATTTCCCCAGCTATATTGCGCAGTAATTTCTTATCGTTTTCTAAAGTTTTAGGATACTTTTTGAGGTCGGCTGCGTTATTGAATTGGGTGGGATTGACAAAGATGCTCACTACAACCACGCCATTCTCCGAAGCTGCCCGACTCACTAAGGCGAGATGCCCCTGGTGTAAAGCCCCCATTGTCGGCACCATACCCACGGTATGATTTTTGGAAGAAATTATACCTAGATGGGCTTTCAGTTTCTTTTTGGTCGGGAATATCCGCATGGTCAATTTTAAAACCGAGCAAACTTACTATAATTACTGCTATTCTGCATAATTTTTGTAATTTTGCAGCTACGTTTTCCCGATAAATAAAAAAGTACTTTTATGAATGGTAAAAAGATATTGTTTGTATCTTCAGAATTAGTGCCCTACCTACCCGAAAATGAAGTTTCCTTAATGTCTTACGAAGCCCCGAGAATGGTCAACAGCAATGGAGGCCAGATACGGATTTTTATGCCGAGGTACGGCAATATCAACGAACGCAGGCACCAGCTTCATGAAGTTATACGATTGTCCGGGATGAATCTGGTGATTAACGATATGGATATGCCATTGATCATTAAAGTAGCATCTATACCAAGAGAGCGTATTCAGGTGTATTTTATTGATAATGAGGAATATTTTAAAAGAAAAGCCACATTTACCGATGAGAACGGAGCATTGTTTCCGGACAATGATGAGAGGGCCCTATTCTTTGCAAAAGGAGTGGTAGAGACGGTAAAAAAGTTGAATTGGTCTCCGGATATTATTCATGTGCACGGTTGGATGTCATCGTTGCTCCCTCTATATCTACGAAGCTACTATGCGGATGAACCACTTTTTGCGGACAGTAAAATAGTAACATCTGTTTACGGAAGAAGCTTTGAAGGGGAATTGGATGCGTCCCTGAAGAAGAAGATCGCTTTTGATGGTATAGATGAAGTGAATATGGATCCACTTGATACCCCTACCTATAATAATTTGTTAAAAGTTGCCGTAGATTTTTCTGATGCGGTTATTTTAGCCACGGAAGAAATTCCGGCAGAGCTGCGGGATTATATTACCAACCTTCAAAAACCTGTGTTGCCGTATGTTTCCCTACAAGAATTTGAGGAAGCATATGCCAATTTTTATAACACTGAAGTTTTAAAGTAATCTACATGAAGTTTTTGATTAGACTACGATATTCCGCCGTTGCGGGGATCCTTTTTGTATTGGCCACTGTTTCTTGTGAAGAAGACCTTACTACCATAGGCACTACTGTTATTGGGGGACAACCATTTACTACAAACAAGGCGGTTTATGATGTATTTGCGTATAACAAAAAAATTGATGCTGTACAGACCAACAAATTACCTATATACCAATTGGGGGTGTTCAATGACCCCGTCTATGGGAAAACAGAGGCCAGGATCACTTCTCAGGTAAATTTGCAATCGCCGTCGGGCGGTAGCCCGGGTAATCCGAGTTTCGGAACTTACCCCCAAGCAACCGAAGATGATGCCGATGCCGATACTAATTCAGCAACAATTGAAGAAAATGAGACTGTAAAAGAAGTATTTCTTTACATTCCGTATTTGAGAAATAGCAATGCAGATAGGGATCTGGATGGAGTTGCTAACGAATTTGACTCGGATCCTGATGATCCCAACAGCGATTCGGACGGTGACGGGCTTACAGATAATCAGGAACGGGTTGCAGGGTCTGATCCGTTAAACGCGGACACCGATGGTGACGGGACCAATGATGCCGATGATACAGAAACCCTTTCCAACAGATTTCCCGTTAAACGCGACCTGGATAGCATTTATGGGAATCGTAATGATCCTTTTAATTTAAGGGTTGAACGTTCTACTTTTTTTTTAAGGGATTTGGATCCTGATACCAATTTTCAGGAAGCTCAGGAATTTTTTTCCACGCAGCAATTCTCACCCGATTTTGTTTCAGAATTACTGTTTGACGGTGAAGTTACAATTAACGATGAACAAACCCTCATATTCAAAGAGGACGATCCGGATACTGAAGATGATGAATCGTTGGAGGCTCCCGAAAGACTGGAACCGGGGATAAGAGTGGCATTGGATCCTGATTTTTTTCAGACGAATATCCTGGATAAGGAGGGGCAGGCAGAATTACTGAGTGCCGTGAATTTTAAGGAATTTTTCAGGGGGATTCATTTATCCGTGACAGATGATATTATGCTTTTGTTAGACCTAACGGATGCCACCATCACCATAAATTATGAATTTGACGTTGCAGAAGACGGAGAGATCGTAAAGGATGAGAAGCAATATGTCCTAAGCCTTATAACCGGGGGCGGTACAATTAGTGCGCCTGCCCCGATTAATGGCAATGCTGTAAATACGTTCCTTAATGATAACTTCCCTCCGGAAATTCTGGGTAACCTGGATAATGGGGAAAATGCCCCAAGAATTTACCTGAAAGGCGGGACCGGCTCTTTTGCAGAAATAAAATTATTCGATCCAGACAATGGGGAGGATACCCTTAATCAAATAAAGGCCAATAACTGGATTATCAATGAAGCGAATTTAATATTTTATGTGGATCGGAATGCCTTGGATGTGGCCGGAACGGAGTATGAACCCCCCCGCCTTTATTTGTACAATGCCGAAACTAACCGACCGTTGTATAATGCTGCCACTGAAAATTCCGTAGCTGAAACGGCCTTCGGGCTTTTCCTTAACTATGACGGGTTTATAGAAGAAACCGATAACAGGGGTGTTAAATATACGGTACGCATTACGGACCATATCAACAATTTGGTCATAAGAGACTCCACCAACGCCACTCTGGGGCTAATGCTAACACCGGATATCAGACTCATTGGAGCTTCCAGTGCCATGCTAACCGGTAATAATGAAGAAGAAATACCTGTTAGCGGTACAATCAGCCCCCTGGGGACGATCCTCATTGGCAGCAATGTGCCGGATAATGAGAGCAAGAAACTAAAACTTGAGATTTTCTATACCGAAACGAATTGATTAAGGTGTTTCAGCATACCACTCAAAGGAATATTTTGTTATATAGCCCGTATTTTGGGTACAAATGGTTTACTTCTTGTAAATTTGCCCACATACTTTAATCGGGTAATATTGTTTATATGTGTGGAATAGTAGGTTATATTGGGTTTAGAGAGGCTTATCCCATTATCATGAAAGGGTTGCAACGCCTGGAGTACAGGGGATACGACAGTGCAGGCATAGCGCTTTATGATGGTAAGAATATAAATCTTGCCAAAACCAAAGGGAAGGTCGAAGATCTGAAAAATAAATCGCAGGCGACTATTTCCCTGAACGGTAGTTTGGGCATCGGTCATACCCGCTGGGCCACGCATGGTGTCCCTAATGACGTTAATTCTCACCCCCATTACTCCAACTCCGGCGAGCTTGTTATCATTCACAACGGAATCATAGAAAACTATGAGGCCATTAAACAGGAGCTGACAAAAAGAGGTTATCTTTTTGATTCGGATACAGATACCGAGGTTTTGGTTAACCTTATTGAGGAGGTAAAAAAGAAAGAAAACGTGAAACTGGGAAAAGCCGTTCAGATAGCGTTGAACCAGGTGGTGGGAGCTTATGCGATTGCTGTTTTCGATAAGAAAAAACCGAATGAGATAGTGGTCGCCAAATTGGGAAGTCCGTTGGCTATCGGGATAGGGGAAAATGAATTTTTTATTGCTTCGGATGCTTCACCCTTTATAGAGTTTACAAACAAATCCGTTTATCTGGAAGATGAGGAAATGGCGATTATCAGGGTGGGAAAGGAGATAAAACTTCGTAAAATTAAGGACGACACAATTGCCTATCCAATGGTTCAGGAGCTTCAGATGAATCTCGAGGAGATTGAGAAGGGGGGATATGACCATTTTATGCTGAAGGAGATATACGAGCAGCCAAGGGCAATTAAGGATACCTATAGAGGAAGGCTACGGGTTGATCAGGGGATAATTAAAATGGCCGGGGTGGACGAGAACCTCGAAAGATTTATGAACGCCAACAGGATCATCATTGTGGCTTGCGGTACATCCTGGCATGCGGGCCTGGTTGCCGAATACATTTTTGAGGATCTGGCACGGATCCCTGTCGAGGTAGAATACGCTTCGGAGTTCCGTTACCGAAATCCGGTGATTACGGACAGGGACGTCGTGATAGCGATTTCTCAATCGGGTGAAACAGCGGATACACTTGCCGCGATAAAACTTGCAAAGGAAAGGGGAGCCTTCGTATTTGGGGTATGTAATGTTGTAGGTTCTTCCATTGCGCGCGAAACGGATGCCGGGGCCTATACCCATGCCGGACCCGAGATCGGCGTTGCATCCACAAAGGCGTTTACTACTCAAATTACCGTGCTTACGCTGCTGGCGTTAAAGCTGGCCAGGGAGAGAGGCATCTTTTCGGAAACAAAATTCCACGAATACCTCATAGAATTAGAAAACATTCCTTCGAAGGTAGAAAGAGCCCTGGAGTCTAATCCGTTAATTGAAATAATTGCCGATTGTTATAAAGATTCTGACAATTGCCTGTACCTGGGAAGAGGGTATAATTTTCCGGTAGCCCTGGAAGGTGCCCTGAAACTGAAAGAAATAAGTTATATCCATGCCGAGGGATATCCTGCAGCGGAAATGAAACACGGCCCTATTGCCCTAATTGATGAGCAAATGCCCGTAATCGTCATAGCAACCAACAAAGGGCATTACGAAAAAGTAGTCAGCAATATTCAGGAAATAAAATCGAGAAAAGGAAAAATCATTGCCGTGGTAACAGAGGGCGACAGGCAGGTGAGAGATCTGGCCGATCATGTTGTTGAAGTTCCTGAAACTATTGAAAGCTTAACGCCATTATTAACCACTATCCCCTTACAATTGTTGTCCTATCACATAGCCGTAATGCGCGGGTGTAATGTGGACCAACCAAGGAATCTGGCAAAGTCGGTTACGGTGGAATAACATTTCCAAAGTCATATTGATAAACGTTAAAAAGGGCAGACGCGCAAAGTGTTTTGCCCTTTTTCATTCCGTAAATAGGATCGGTTCCCGCTGAAAGGTAAAATTTACTATGCATGCATAATTTCATCCGTTTTTTCAACATCGATTTAAAAAAATCGGTATCTTGCCGGTGGCTTGGTAACTAACTTAATTTAACTAACTAATGAGAACAATATTCTTTTTGTCCTTCCTTCTGTTGGGCATAAGTACCTATGGACAGACTGTTGTGAACGGGAATGTATCGGATCAGAATGGAGATCCGGTCCCGGGGGCTAACATTGTCATTGTGGGCAAGGCAATAGGTGCCACAACGGATTTTGACGGAAATTTTAATTTGGAAACCTCGGAAGTTCCTCCCTTTCAATTAAGAATTACAAGTATTGGTTTTGCCGAGGCAACTGCAGAGGTTACTTCAAACAACCAAACCTTGTCCATTACGCTTTCAGAGACACAGACCATTCTGGACGAAATTGTGGTGTCCGCTTCCAGAACCCCCGAACGCATTTTTGAATCCCCGGTAACGGTTGAACGTATGGATATTAAGACCATGCAGGCTGCTGCCGCCCCTACCTTCTATGATGCACTGGAAAACCTTAAAGGAATAGACCTGAATACCAATAGCCTTACCTTCAAATCAGTAAATACAAGAGGTTTTGCCACCTTCGCAAACAACAGATTTATGCAATTGGTAGACGGTATGGACAACTCTTCCCCGGCCTTAAACTTCCCGCTGGGTAATCTTTTAGGAATGTCGGAATTAGACGTGAATACGGTGGAATTGCTTCCCGGGGCATCTTCCGCACTCTATGGGGCCAATGCCTTTAACGGTATTATGTTTATGACCAGTAAGAGTCCTTTTGACTATCAGGGAATCAGCTTTTATGGTAAAACAGGTATAACTTCAAGTACCAACGCCGGAGATAACAATTTTACGGATGTCGGTATCAGAGCTGCCCGTGCTTTCAGTGATAAGGTTGCTGGCAAGGCTTCCCTTTCTTTTCTGAAAGGAACAGAGTGGTTTTCAACAGATTACACGGATTTCGATAATCCTAGCCGAACAAGATCCGATCCTGCGTATAACGGATTAAATATATACGGTGATGAAGTTGGCACCACCTTGGATTTTGACCAGATAGCAGCTGAAAATCTACCCATACCGGTTGCCACTGATTTCGGGCGCGCAAGAGTTACCAGAACCGGATATATGGAACGTGATCTTATGGACTATGACGCCGAAAGTTTAAAAGCGGATTTTGCATTGCACTACAAACCCTGGGCAAACGATTTTGAAATTGTATGGAATTCAAAACTGGGTCGTGGAAATACCATTTACCAGGGTGCAAACAGGTATTCTATTCAGGACTTCTTTATGCAGCAACATAAATTGGAAATCCGTAACAATAATTTCTTTGTCCGCGGATATACCACCGCAGAAAAGGCTGGAAATTCCTATGATACCCGATTTACCGCCATAAATATTAACAGGGCCTGGAAAGGTGACAGGCAATGGTTTACGGATTATGCCGTGGGATACCTTACCGCCAGATTCTTAAATCCGGCCGTAACGGATGCGCAGGGCCATGCAGCGGGGAGGGCCAATGCAGATGCCGGGCGTTTTGTTCCCGGTTCGCCGGAATTTAACAGTGCCCTGGCCAGGATTACTTCGGACGGCGATCTTACAACGGGATCTAAATTTCAGGATAATTCCAAGATTTACCATGTGGATGCCAATTATAACCTGGGCCATATCACCGCAGATTTTGCAGATATTCTGGTCGGGGGTTCCTGGAGACAATATTCCCTGAATTCGGAGGGAACAATTTATACGGATGCAGATGATCCTATTAATTATGAGGAATACGGGGCATATCTACAATTACAGAAGAAATTGTTGGAAGAACGTTTAAAATTTACAGGCTCTGTTCGTTACGACAAGTCGGAATTTTTTGATGGCTTTTTCTCACCCCGTGTTTCCCTGGTTTATGCGATTGACGAAGACAAACGGCATAATCTCAGGGCTTCTTATCAAACGGGTTTCCGAAATCCATCAACCCAGGACCTATTTATCGGGTTAAATGCCGGAGCTGCTATTTTGGTAGGTTCAGCTCCGGACAATCTCACCAGGTATACTTCCCCTGAACTTTTGGTCAGTACCTCTGGGCAAGCTATTACTGGTTCACCTACCGTGCAACTTTCAGGTGGCCTGGCTTATTCCAATGCTTTTGTTTTGGAATCGGTGAATGCCGGTGCGCCCCAGGCAATAAATGTTGATCTGGTAAAACCTGAGAAGATCACTGCCTACGAAGTGGGTTATAGAGGAATATTTGGAAAACTCAGTATCGATCTGAACGGGTATTATAACGCCTATGAGGATTTTATATCCAATAGAACGGTACTGGTCCCTTTTTACGGGCAGGCCGGAGATAATACGCTTTCGCTGCTTGCTTTGCAAAATGGTGATTTTCAACCCTTTCAAACATACACCAATTCTACTGCGGATATTAATTCCTATGGGGGTGGCATAGGCGTTACAACGAAAATCCTTGGTGATTTCGACCTTGGGGTTAACTACACTTATGCCAAGTTAGATTTTAATGAAGGCAGTGATCCGGGATTCCAGCCTAATTTTAACACCCCGGAGCACAAGGTGAAAGCTTCCTTCGGGCATACGGATTTGTTCGAGAATTTCGGTTTTAATGTAAACTGGAGATGGAACGATGTGTACTTATGGCAATCCTCCTTTGCCGACGGCTTCATACCCAACAGAAATATTTTTGATGCCCAGGTGAATTTTGAAGTGCCTAGTATTAAATCTGTCTTTAAAGTGGGAGGGGCCAATATATTCGGAGAGGAATATGTGAGTGCCCCGGGAGCAGGTACCATTGGGGCGCAATACTATGTTTCTTGGATAATAAATCAATAAAATAAAAAAAGAAAATGCTCGATATGAAAACTCGATTAATAAATTTCTCATTAATTGTACTGATCGGATTTGCAGTCGCATGTTCCACCGATGATACTAATGTTCTTGCCATTCCGGTCGTTCCGGAAGTCGGCACAGGTGGGGGCGGTACACCACCAACCTTTACCAGCGGCTCTGCCGATTTTTCCACCTATGTGGCGATAGGAAATTCGCTCACTGCCGGTTTTGCCGATGCCGCTTTATATATGGAAGGGCAGGATAAATCATATCCCAATATCCTGGCAACACAGTTTGCACTGGCCGGAGGGGGTTCTTTTAGTCAACCCCTAACGAACGATAATTTAGGAGGTCTTTTGCTTGGTGGAAATCAGGTTGCCCAAAATCGTTTTGTTTTTGACCCTGTTAACCAGGTTCCTTTTATTTTAAGTGGGACTCCAACTACCGAGGTGGGCAATATCATGCCCGGTCCTTATAACAATATGGGCGTACCGGGGGCTAAGAGTTTCCACCTGCTTGCAAACGGGTATGGCAATGTAGCCGGAGTTCAATCCGGACAGGCAAATCCTTATTTTGCACGAATGGCCTCAAGCCCTAATGCCTCTGTTCTTGAAGATGTGCTGGCCCAAAACCCTACATTTTTTACGCTTTGGATCGGGAATAATGATGTATTAAGCTACGCCACTTCTGGTGGGGTAGGAGAAGATCATAACGAGACCGGGAATCTTGACCCAACTACCTACGGCGGTAATGACATCACAAATGCCAATGTTTTTGCCCAGGTATATGGAGGTATTCTGCAGGCTGTAACCCAGGGAGGGGCCAGTGGTGTTGTAGCGAACCTTCCTAATGTAACAGACGCGCCTTTTTTTACCACTGTCCCGTATAATCCCATTCCGCTGGACGCCCCAACGGCGGCGTTTGTAAATAATGGGTATTCGGATTATAACAACGGACTTTTATTGGCGGAAGGCGGGATGTTTATTACTTCTGAAGAGCGGGCTGCCAGAACGATCGGTTTTGAGGCAAGCACCACGAACGCTGTGGTCATTGAGGATGAAGACCTCACAGATCTATCTGCTTTAGGCATTCCCTCTTTAAGACAAGCCACTGCGGAGGATCTTCTGGTGCTACCCGCCAGGAACTTCATCGGCACCCTGGCCGACCCAAATAATCCTGCTAGCGTGAATGGGGTGGGTGTTGCCTTAGCGGACAACTGGGTGCTCACACCTGAGGAGCAGCTGGCAATTTTTGATGCAACGGTTGCTTTCAATGCAGCCATTAAGATGTTGGCAGACCAGTTGGATCTGGGCTTTTTCGATGCCAATGCCCTATTAAACGAGGTGGCAACCACTGGTCTCAATATAGGCGGCAACGCCGTAATAACAGATAATTATGTTACCGGCGGAGCCTTCTCTTTAGACGGAATTCATCCGTCGCCAAGGGGTTATGCAGCAGCTGCAAATGCCATTCTGGAGGTGATCAATGCAAAATACGGCTCTGATCTTCCCAAAGTAAATCCCATAGAATTCACAGGTTTATACGTAAATTAACACGCTTCCCGTTTTACGGAATTAGTTTGAAAAAGCACTTCTTATATAGAGGTGCTTTTTCTTTAAATAAAAAGCCGTAAAACCATTTATTTTTAAGGAGTAAATCATATCTTTGCAGCCGTAAAAAACAACCGCATAATTCGGTGCATGTTTACTTTGCAGAATGAATAAAATCTCAAAACTTTAAATACTTGAACAATGGCTAAAGTTACAGGTAAAATTTCCCAGATTATCGGACCGGTAATCGACGTGGAATTCCAATCGGGATCAGAACTTCCTCGAATTTATGATTCATTGGAGATCATCAGGGAGGACGGTACCACATTGGTCCTGGAAGTACAATCCCATGTTGGGGAGAATACGGTTAGGGCAATTTCCATGGACTCTACCGATGGGTTGAGCAGGGGAGTGGATGTACTGGCTACAGGAAATGCTATCCAAATGCCTATTGGAGAAGAAATATACGGCCGTTTGTTCAATGTGATAGGAGATGCTATTGATGGAATGGAAAATCTTCCTAAGTCGGGCAAAAATGGACTTCCCATCCACAGGGAAGCTCCTAAGTTTGAGGACTTGACCACTTCAACTGAAGTATTGTTTACAGGGATAAAGGTAATTGACCTTATAGAGCCCTATGCCAAGGGAGGAAAAATTGGATTGTTCGGAGGTGCAGGTGTGGGGAAAACGGTACTGATTCAGGAACTGATCAACAATATAGCGAAGGGCCACGGTGGTCTTTCGGTATTTGCCGGCGTAGGGGAACGTACACGTGAAGGAAATGACCTATTACGTGAGATGCTCGAATCCGGAATTATAAAATATGGGGATGATTTTCTTCATTCCATGGAAAATGGGGGCTGGGACCTCAGCAAAGTAGACAAGAAAGCCTTGAAGGAATCCAAGGCCACCTTTGTTTTTGGCCAGATGAATGAACCTCCGGGCGCCCGGGCCCGGGTAGCACTCTCAGGACTTACCATTGCGGAATATTTTCGAGATGGCGCGGGTGAAGGCCAGGGAAAAGACGTCTTATTTTTCGTAGATAATATCTTCCGTTTTACCCAGGCCGGTTCTGAAGTTTCCGCGCTTTTGGGAAGGATGCCTTCTGCGGTAGGGTATCAACCCACTTTAGCCACGGAGATGGGGACCATGCAGGAGCGGATCACCTCCACAAAAAGAGGATCCATTACTTCCGTACAGGCCGTTTATGTACCGGCGGATGACCTTACGGACCCGGCCCCGGCCACAACATTTGCACACTTAGACGCTACAACCGTACTATCGCGTAAGATTTCGGAATTAGGGATTTACCCCGCTGTTGATCCTTTGGATTCTACTTCCAGGATCCTAACGGCGGAAATTCTTGGGAAAGAACATTACGATTGCGCACAACGTGTAAAAGAGTTGTTACAACGCTATAAGGAATTACAGGACATTATTGCCATTTTGGGAATGGAAGAACTATCCGAAGAAGATAAATTAGCAGTGGGTAGGGCCAGACGGGTACAGCGTTTCCTCTCCCAGCCTTTTCATGTGGCAGAACAATTTACCGGGATACCGGGTGTTTTGGTAGATATTAAGGAAACTATCAAAGGCTTTACGATGATCATGGATGGGGAATTGGACCGTTTACCGGAATCTGCCTTTAACCTTAAGGGAACTATAGAAGAAGCCATCGAAGCAGGAGAGAAAATGTTAGCCGAAGCTTAGCCAATGGTAACTAGGAAAATTCCCAATCCCTTATGATAAGTTTTGGAATGTGGTGCCTGAAAATCTGATATTTTAAACAGTATGTACTTAGAAATTGTGTCCCCGGAAGCCACCCTATTTGCCGGAGAAGTCACCTCGGTAACTGTCCCGGGAGTGGATGGGGAGTTTCAAATGTTGAACAACCACGCGGCCATAGTCTCTCTTTTGCAGGAGGGTTTGGTTAAAATAGGTGGCGATATTTCCATTGACGAGGAATATGAGGACAAATTTTCCAAAGATGATAAAGGAAAAACCGTATTGCATATCACGAGCGGAACCGTTGAAATGAAGGATAACAAAGTGATAGTTCTTGCCGATTAGTTATACTATCCACGCGTTAGAGGCTTTTCTTCATGCCTCTTTAACCCAATCACTTGCCAATCTGCCCTCCCGAACGGTAGCGTTTTAAATCCTTTAGTCTAAAGTGTGCGTTCAACCAGTGCAATTTGGCCGCATCCACTTCAGTGATACTTTACTAAACTTATGTTTAACCGCGCGCCCCATAATCTCATTCCATTTCCTGACCCCGGTACCGTTTATATTCTGCAACCATAGGTTTTTGGATATCTATTCCTGTGAGAGTTTTTGGAGGTTTACTCAGGGCCTATCCTGATCATGGCCACCGTCCCAGGCAATCGTATGCGGACAAGGTATTCTTCTTTCCAAAAGTTCCGGGCAATGGGATACCGCAACAAAACCCTCCCTTTCTTTTTCGTTTCCTGATATGTTTTCCGGCAAGTTCAGCTTACGGAGTTTCGAGATCTCTTACAGTTTATTAGTGAAACCCCATTTTAATAATCTCGCTTTTTAGCGGGAGCGGTTAAAATGGATGGTTGAACTTACCCCGCTTTTTCAGCGGGGTCTAAATACCTCGACCCTTGGGTCGATTCCTTCTATTGGGTCCAGGGCTTGCCCTGGGGTTTAATTCCATTTACTTTTTTGAACGGGTAGAACAATGCTGAATCCGCGTTTATACATTGGTTTCAATCGTTAGTTGAAACTATGTACTTTAGTGCAAGACTTCCGGTTTATAAAGGCTTTTTTCAAATAAGGTAATAGTTATTAGTTAACCGTTAATTGCATGATATCAACTATTAACACTTAACCAAAGCCTGCCCGTGCCGTTCGGGCGGGCAATTTCATTGCTTATCCAAACCTCCTCCATAGAACGGACAGGTATGGATCTTCAATTCATGGTTTAGTTAAAGAGGTTTATTGTAACGAATATACCATTTAAAAACAGGATAGACTACCTTTGTGACATGGTGGAATTACCTAAAAAATTGGAGTACAAATTGGAGAAACGAAGGTCAGACAATGCGCTGAGGACCTTATCAGATGCGGTTGATTTGATCGATTTTTCTTCCAATGATTATCTGGGGCTGGCAACCAATGAACACCTCTTTCATGAGGCCTCAAGGATACTTTCGGAAAGGGAGATGATGTGGAACGGTGCAACCGGTTCGCGCTTGCTGACCGGGAATAATGGTTTGTATACCGAGGTAGAACAAAAGCTAAGAAAATATCACAGGGTCGAAGCAGCGTTGGTCTTTACTTCTGGATATATTGCCAATATCGGTTTTTTTGCGTCGGTGCCTCAGCGGAACGACGTTGTCTTTTACGATGAATTCATCCATGCCAGCATCCGTGACGGAATAAAGCTTGGAAATGCAAATAGCCATAAGTTTAGGCATAACGACCTTGCGGATCTTGAAAAAAAAGTTTCGCTATTACAGCGCAGAGACTCGGGCAGGGAAGGCAGGGAAATATATGTGGTGACGGAATCGGTTTTCTCCATGGACGGAGATTCGCCGGACCTGAAGGAATTAATTGCTCTATGTGAATTGAATAACGTACGCTTAATAGTGGATGAAGCCCATGCCGTAGGTATATTTGGTTCTTGCGGTTGTGGATTGGTACAAGAACTTGGTTTACAAAAAAGAGTGTTTGCGATAATAGTGACCTTCGGAAAGGCTATGGGCTGCCATGGTGCCGCAATTTTGGGAAGCGGGGGCTTAAAGGCCTATTTGGTTAATTTTGCCCGGGGTTTTATGTACACCACCGGTTTGCCTGCCCATTCACTGGCAACTATATTGCGGGCTTACGATTTTATATCCGGACCAAAGGGTACCGGGGCAAGGCAATCACTCCACGGTAACATAGCATTTTTCAAGCTCGAACTTAAAAAATTGGACCTGGAACAAAATTTTGTGAAAAGCAACTCAGCTATTCACAGTTGTATCCTTCCGGGAAACATCCTTGTAAAAAGAATAGCTTCTCAACTGCAGAAAGAAGGTTTAGATATACGACCCATACTTTCACCCACGGTTCCCAAAGGATGGGAACGGCTGCGGATATGTCTGCATGCTTACAATACAAAAAATCAAATTTCAACCGCCTTAAAACTACTGAAAAGGCATATTATGAAAACTCAATCCGCGCCGGTGGGGTAACAAAGAACTATGGAACAGGAATTTTATACACTGGGAGCCTTTGAATATGTGGCTGATGTGCAGATCATAAAGGGCAAATTAGAATCGGAGGGGATCACCGTTTTCCTTCGCGATGAAAATACGTTGAACACAGATCCGCTTATCAGTACTGCCATAGGCGGAGTTAAATTACAGGTGTATACCAAAGACAAAGATGAAGCGCTGGAAATTTATAATGAGATCAGAAATTATGCCCTTGATAAAGATGACCGTCCAGTGAGATGCCCCAATTGCAAAGCAGAAAAGTCCGAAGTGTATTATAGCAGAAGAGGAATTGTAAATAAGTTGTTCCCCTTTTTTGAAAAAAGGAAATACAAATGCACGGTTTGTAATATCATAACAAAGGCGCAACTACAATGAAACGGATCTTCGTTACCGGGATTTCGACCGAAGTAGGTAAAACCCTGGCTGCGGCGGTAATTGTGGAAGCGCTTCAGGCCGATTACTGGAAACCTATACAGGCCGGCGACCTGGACGCATCGGATAGCCATACCATAGCAAAACTTATTTCCAATGATCGGACAAAAATCCACAAAAATAGTTTCTCACTTAATACCCCTATGAGCCCTCATGCCGCGGCTGAAATTGATGGTATTTCCATTGAACTTAGTTCCATAACCGAACCCAAAACAAGTAATGATCTGGTTATCGAGGGCGCGGGAGGCCTGTTGGTGCCCATAAATGAGGAGGAAACTATTTTAGATATTATACAACCTTACTATAAAGTTGTTGTGGTATCAAAACACTACCTGGGAAGTATAAATCATTCGCTTTTAACCATAGGTTGGTTGCAGAATAACGGGTTTAATGTGACTGTTCTTTTTAACGGAAACGCACATCCTACCTCGGAAATCATCATTCTTAAAAAGACCGGAGTACGTTCCCTGGGCAGGATTGATAAAGAACCGGTCATTGATAAATCAGTAATTAAAAAATATTCGAATCTTTTGAGGCCGGCCCTCGAATTACTCTGATCTTTGGTGGATGACCGCATTGTCCACGATTGCAAGGATTTTATAATGACTGTTCAGGTAGTGATCGATATAGTCATTTTCCTCAATTTCATCCCTGTCAAAGACCCACCTGTTTTTTCTCGTAACAACGGTCTCTGGCCGCAGTTCTTCCATTATAAAACGCAGTTCCTGAAGCGATGTTTTTCTGGGGTTATCGAAGTAAGCATACATTTCATCCCTGCAAATGTTACTTGGATGTGTAGCGGCCCTGGTGGGCGGTTTTTTGTTTAAAAGCCAGTACCCAATGTGATACTCCAGAAAGAAAACCTTTCCGTTCTCAAGACTATTTTCTGAAAGATACTGTGGTACCGTAAAACCTTCACCATTAAAAAAAGTTCCACGTTCTATTTTATTCTTAACAACGGCGTAATACTCCAGATAAGCTTCTACCGGCAGTAATAGCAGAAAGAACCACCATACAGGTCGTAGAGTCAGCTTTCGTAAATTATCAACCCTGGAAATCGCAAGGGCAACGAGAACAGTGAGCATGGGATGTAGCTGAATAAGATAATGGCCATTCACCCTGCCACTTTGCAGGTATGAAATTAATACTCCCAAAATGGCAATTATCAGAATTTGTATGCTTCTTTTCTTAAAATCGAACAGTTTTTTCTTCCAACTGTAGAACAGGAATACCCCGACGAATATAAAAATCGGGGAAAGCTGCAGCAGGGAGTATCGCCTGGAAGAGGAATATTGCAAGGGAGCAAGCACCACCGAATCCCACCATATGGCTGTTTTTCCTTCCAGGGAATAGGGAAGAATTGTTAGTAATATGGCAAGACCTACCCCCATACAAAACAGCAATGGGGATCCTAAATTTTTGTAACTGTGAATGGTCGTTACTGCTTCATATACTATGAAAAGACCCAATAACAATGCGGCGTAGGCAATATTCAGTTTAGTCATCAGGGCCAGGCCAATAAGTAGCCCGGCAAAAAAGATAGTAGCTGCATTTCTTTTTTCGATGAGCAGGTAGACCGCCGGCGTAAAAAACAGCATACAGATATGCTCAGACATCACCCCCTGCAAACTGCCGAACATGCTTAACAACATAATACAGGCCACGGCTGCCCAGAACCCAATTTTTTTACTTCCTAAATGGCTGCCTATCCGATAGCTGAAAAAGGCAGTGACTACAACCGCGAAAACTCCGACCAATCTGAGGGCAATAAAACTTTTGCCGAACAAATAGATGATAAGGGCGAAGATGAAATAAATGATCGGGGGTTTTAAATCCCATAATTCGGTATAAGGTAAATGCCCTTCTACCAGGGATTGTGCTACAAGGATAAAGGTACTCTCATCCCTGTCTACATAATCCCTGAAAAAAAAGGGGAATCGAATAAAAAAAGTGATGAAGGAAAGCAGAAAAAACACCCTTTTGCCAGAAAGTTTATCGTAGTCGGGTAAGAGAGATGTTATAACTTTGCTCCGCATGATGTCAGGGATCCGTTCCCTCGTGTGCAAGATAGATAAAATGAAGGTCGGGAAAAATTCACACTATTGAAAAATCTTTCAGAAAGGGACAAGAAGCACGTCTGGCACCCCTTAACCCAGCATAAACTGCATCCGGGGATGCTGGCCATTACCAGGGCTAAAGAAGCCTTGTTAATGGATGAACACGGAAATGAATATATAGATGGCATCGCCTCCTGGTACACTTGTATGTATGGCCATTGCAATCCATATATTTTAGAGAAGGTTCAGTTACAAATGCAAGAGTTAGATCAGGTGGTTTTTAGCGGATTTACCCATGAACCGGCTGTAAAATTATCGGAAGAACTCATAAAAATACTTCCCGGAAATCAGCAGAAAGTATTTTTTTCAGATAATGGTTCTACAGCTACGGAGGTTGGGATTAAGATGGCCTTGCAATATCACTTTAACCAGGGAAGTAAGCGGAAGCTGCTTCTGGCTTTTGAGGAGGGATTTCACGGCGATACTTTCGGGGCCATGTCCGTTTCGGGCCTATCGGTATACAACGGCCCTTTTAGGGATTTCTTTATTGAAGTAGGACGTATTCCGGTACCGACCGCAGGGAATATTCAAGGTATCCTTTCCCATCTTGAGACACTGCTGAAACAAAACAGTGTTGCCGGATTTATCTATGAACCGCTTGTGCAGGGTGCGGCTGCTATGAAAATGCACAGCAAGGAGTTACTCGATAAAATTCTTCGGCTCACCAGGAAATATGGGGTGTTGAATATTGCGGATGAGGTGATGACAGGATTTGGAAAGACGGGAAATTTTTTTGCATCGGACCATATGGGGACAAAACCGGATATCATCTGCCTGTCAAAGGCCTTAACGGCAGGATTAATGCCCATGGCGGTTACTTCATGCACACAGGAAGTCTATAATGCATTTTATAGTGATGATATGCATAAAGGGCTGTTCCATGGCCATACCTATACCGCTAATCCGCTCGCCTGCACTGCAGCCCTAGCAGGACTGGAATTATTGCAGTCCGATGGTATTCAAAAGGACATTGCCAGGATCATCGTGGCGCATAAAGGATTTGACGGGGAGATTATAGGGCATCCCAGGGTAGCCCGGACCAGGCAATGCGGTATCATATATGCGCTGGATCTGAATTTAG
Organism: Flavobacteriaceae bacterium; assembly: GCA_041743085.1. GTDB lineage: Bacteria > Bacteroidota > Bacteroidia > Flavobacteriales > Flavobacteriaceae > JAFMPW01. The sequence continues at coordinate 197,021 of JBGTNL010000019.1, read as the reverse complement.
AAATGGAACGTTACGGAGGTTTAAGGGACAGGCTTTTTAATCATTTTATGAAACAGGGTGTTTTTCTCAGACCCTTGGGAAATACTGTTTATATTTTACCCCCCTTTATTATTTCAGATAATCAACTTCAAAAAATATATAACGCAATAAAGAGTGCCTTTGATATCATCTAATCATGTACGGGCTGCCGAAAATCCCCACTTTTTATTTAGCAAAGCTTCCCACATTTTAGGTTTTTTTCCATGTATTAAAAACAATCCAAGAAGGTCTGATGCAACCCAAAGGGCACAGGGGAACTTCAGACAACTTCGTTTGTTCCAAGGGAGTTTTTCATTGTTTTTTACTTTGAGTGAGGCAGATGAAGTTAAGAACTTTTATTTTTGCCCGAAATACAAACTATTTTGGCTTCTTCAATCGGAATAACATCTATTGCTTCTGTTTCCCCACTGGGATCCTCCCCTGAAGAGGCGTGGCATCGCTATCTCAGTAAAAGGCATTGCTTAAGGCGAAAAAAGATCGGGGCAACTTCTGTGTGGGTTGCTTGTTTGCCGGAGGATGAAAAAAATGAAATTGATCTCATCCGACGATCGGATGTAAAATACGGAGCGCTAGACGAAACGGTCCTTTATGCCATTTATGCCTCCAGGAAGGCCGTAGAGGCAGCGGGGTGGAAACCGGAGGATAATTTTGGGGTCAATATAGGTTCCAGCAGGGGAGCTACAGCGCTATTTGAAAAATACCATGCGGAATTTCTCAGTAACGATCGGACCTCAACCTTGTCTTCCCCAACCACCACTTTGGGTAATATTTCATCCTGGGTGGCGCATGATCTAGGAACCAGGGGTCCGGAAATCTCACATTCCATAACGTGTTCTACGGCCTTACACGCATTGCTCAACGGAATAGCCTGGATTAAAAGCGGAATGACCGATAAATTCCTGGTGGGAGGCAGCGAAGCACCATTGACCGGCTTCACCATTGCCCAGATGCAGGCTTTAAAAGTGTATTCGAGTTCAACCCGGGAATACCCGTGCCTCGCAATGGATATGGATAAAAAACAAAATACCATGGTTTTAGGAGAGGGGGCTTCATTGGCCTGTCTGGAAAGCGGTGTTTCTGAGAAGACATTGGCTATTATTGACGGTGTGGGTTACGCAACGGAACCGCTGACACACAACGTATCTATATCCACAGATGCCCTCTGCTTTCAACGATCTATGCAAATGGCTATTGGGGAAGGGGACACAAAGGAGGTCGACGTTATTGTGATGCACGCCCCTGGGACGGTGAAAGGGGATAGGGCCGAATTTAATGCTATCCGAAGATTATTTGGTAAAAACGTGCCTGCCTTAACCTGCAATAAGTGGAAAATAGGGCATACTTTCGGAGCTTCCGGCATGTTAAGTATAGAACTTGCAATTTTAATGCTTCAGCATAACGAATTTATCGGAATCCCTTATTTGGGCAATGAGAATCCTGGTCAGATAAAAAAAGTACTGGTAAACGCCGTAGGTTTTGGCGGCAACGCAGTAAGTATTTTGCTTAGGCCCCCACTCCCTTAGCAGCTGTTCATGCCAATTCAATGGAATTTGGTATTTATAATTTTTAATCTAAATAATTCCCCGATGGCTCTGCCTCGGGGTTTCCGGATCCACCTCCCCTCTTGCATCCGACGAACGAAGAGAGAGGAATGCACAAGGTCGGAATTGCCTTTTCGCAATTCCGGGCGGGCCAAAATGAAACCGGCGAAACCTGTGCCGAGCCTGTCGAGGTATACCTCTATGGCCCTGCCTCGAGCCTGCCTGCCCTTTAGACGGGCAGGGATAGTCGCCCGCCAGAGGCGGGGAAACTTTTAAGAAATTTTTTATTTTCAATAAAATAAGGTCTATTTTTGATTTGGAAATAAGTGTATTCTATGAGTGAAGAACGGCACAATTGGACGAAACAGGAAATTCTGGATATCTACAACAAACCTCTTATGGAATTGCTCTATGAGGCCGCGACAATTCACCGAAAATACCATGATCCCAATACTGTACAGGTTTCTACATTGCTTTCCATTAAAACAGGGGGATGTCCTGAAGATTGTGGGTATTGTCCCCAGGCCGCCCGTTATCATACAGCCATAGAAGGTAACGACCTGATGACCGTTCAGCAGGTAAAAGCCCAGGCATTGCGGGCAAAATCTTCGGGGAGTTCAAGAGTTTGTATGGGCGCAGCATGGCGCAATGTTAAGGACGGTCGGGAGTTTGACCAGGTGCTCGAGATGGTGCGCACCATTAATAAACTGGATATGGAGGTCTGCTGTACGCTTGGCATGGTTACTGAAAATCAGGCCAAACGCCTGGCAGAAGCCGGACTCTATGCCTATAACCACAATCTGGACACTTCGGAAGACTATTATAAGGACGTTATTTCTACCCGTGCTTTTAAAGACCGGTTAAAGACAATTGAAAATGTTCGCAAGAGCAACGTAACGGTATGCAGCGGCGGAATTATAGGAATGGGGGAACAATTGGAAGACAGGGCCGGGATGCTCGTGGCTTTGTCTGCCTTAAATCCACAGCCGGAATCGGTCCCAATAAATGCCCTTGTTGCGGTTGAAGGCACCCCAATGGAAAATATGGAACCTATCGCAATTTGGGATATGATCCGGATGGTGGCCACCTCCAGGATCGTTATGCCAAAGACACAGGTAAGGTTGTCCGCTGGTCGCACAGGAATGAGTCAGGAAGGACAAACCTTATGCTTTTTTGCCGGAGCTAATTCCATTTTTGCCGGAGATAAATTATTAACGACCCCAAATCCTGATGTGCGCGAGGATATGGAATTATTCAAATTACTGGGATTAGAACCCCAAAAGGCATTTGTAAAATCGCCCCAGCCGGCGACTGTTGAGGCAGGTGACTCCCAATACGAATCCTTAGGGGAAAAACCAAAATGGACCCGTCCAAATCGCACCATCGTTCGCAATGGGACGGCCAAGAAAATATCAAAACTGTCTGGCTCGTCTTAAGAAGGTTAATCGAAAAGAATTCCTCGCAGCTTGCTGCGGAAATCTAAATGACGGAATCTCGTTTTTCGACAGGCAGGGATAGTTGCCCGCCAAAGGCGGGTAAACTTTTAAGAAATTCTTTATTTTTGGGTAGGATTTTTTTGAGGTTCTTTAACTTTGATGTTCAAATAACCTGACGGCAATTGAATTTACAGAAAATACCAAGATTACCGGTCATTACCAAAGAGGAGTTCTTAAAGAACTATTTTATCCCTCAAAAACCTGTTGTTATAGAACGTTTTGTTGAGCATTGGCCTGCTTTTACGAGATGGGATCTGGACTACATGAGACAGGTGGCCGGAGAAAAGCTGGTGCCGCTTTATGATGACAGACCCGTCAACTTTAAGGATGGGTTTAATGAGCCTCATGCCAAAATGAAGATGTCGGATTACATAGATCTTCTGAAACGGGAACCTACCAAATACCGTATTTTCCTTTGGAATATTCTCAAAGAAATCCCGGAACTTCAAAAAGATTATACGTATCCCGACTTTGGTTTAAAATTGATGAAGGGCCTCCCTATGCTTTTTTTTGGCGGAAGTGGTTCCCATACCTTTATGCATTTCGATATAGATCTGGCTAACATTTTTCATTTTCATTTTGAAGGAAAGAAAGAATGTATCCTGTTTCCGCAGTCGGAAAGCAAATATTTATACAAAATACCCCATTCGTTAATTACCCACGAAAGTATTGATTTTTCAAATCCGGATCTTGAGAAATGGCCGGGATTAAAACATGTAAGTGGTTACAAGACGCAGCTTGCACATGGTGAAGTGCTTTACATGCCTGAAGGCTATTGGCATTACATGAAGTATGTAACGCCCGGTTTCTCTATGAGTTTACGGGCCATTGCCCGTAATCCAAAAAATTTAGGAAAGGCTTTTTACAATGTTCTGATTATGAGACATTACGATAACCTTATGAGGAAGCTGAAGGGGCAAAAATGGATCGATTGGAAGAATGAACAGGCCATTTTGAGGACAAACAGGCAAATCAATGGTGTTTTATCCGATAACCCCGGTGGCTATCGGGATGAAAGACGGGAAGCCAAAAGGGCTAGCTGAGCAGTTCAGCAATTTTATCATATACCAAATGACCTTCCCAGCCCCTGTAGAGCAGATAGTCGGCTAATTTTCGTTTCCTTTTTTGAAGGTTGCTTTCATTTAGCTGAGAGAGTCTTTTCTTCGCTATTATATCCAGCGTTTTTACGTAAGCCTTATCATCAATTTCGGCCATGGCGCTTTTGATATTGAATCCAGAGATGTTACGGTGTTTTAATTCCGAGACGATTCTATTGCGCCCCCACTTTTTAACGTGGTGTTTTCCTCGGGCGAAAGTCTTTGCAAACCTTTCTTCATTGAGATAGTCTTGTTCTATGAGATGGGCAACGATCTGGTCGATCGCCTCAGGGACCATCCGCATTTCCCTTAACTTGGCAACTACCTCCTTTTGGCAACGTTCCTGGTATGAACAATAGTTTTCGAGTTTTTTGGAGGCTTCAGAAATGGTATATGAGGGTTTATGGGCCATAGTTCAAACATATAAAACAATTTCATTATTTAGGCAATTCGTATATTTTACATCATTTAAGCTATTAAATTTCAGGATGAATCAAGATGAATGGACAGGGTTGTTCGTTCATTAAAACGAATCGAATTTAAGCGTGACACTCGTCCCGGGCAGAATGGCCACCGGAAAATTTGAAATAAAAAAAGCGACTCCGTTTCCGAAGTCGCTTTACTGCGATTATAAGGCTTTACCGTCTTTATCCTTAAAACGGTACTCAAGATACGTATATGCATCTCTGGGCTGTACTTTCACCCATTTTTTATGCTCTAAAAACCATTTAGAACGGATAGATGGGAATCCTTTTGTAATGTAGGCCGCAATAAACGGATGTATATTCAATACAAGTCCATTGTCTTTATCGGGCCCCTTCAATATTCTTTCCAGATCCGTATTAATCTTGTTTATTAAACCGATTGGTGCTTCCACTTCCTGGCCGTTGCCATTGGGATTTTCCTCGGTTGTTTTAATATTGACTTCGGGACGAACCCTTTGTCTGGTAATCTGGATCAGTCCAAACTTACTGGGGGGCAGTATTTTGTGTTTGGCCCTGTCGTCTTTCATTTCATCCCTAAGATGATCAAAAAGTTTTCTTCTGTGATTGGCTTTTATCATGTCTATAAAATCTACAACGATAATCCCGCCCATGTCGCGCAACTGAAGCTGCCTGGCAATTTCCGAGGCGGCAAGAAGATTTACTTCAAATGCCGTGTCCTCTTGGTTTTTTGCTTTGTTAGAACGGTTACCGCTGTTTACATCTATAACATGAAGTGCCTCTGTATGATCAATGATCAGATAAGCACCTTTGCTCATTGAAGCGGTACGTCCGAAAGACGTTTTTATCTGCCGTTCTATCCCAAATTTTTCAAAAATGGGGACAGAAGAATTATATAACTTTACTATGGATTCCTTTGCCGGAGCGATCTCCAGCACGTAATCTTTAATCTGGTTATAAAGCGTTTCATCGTCCACATGGATTCCTGTGAAACTATCGTTAAAAACATCTCTCAAAATGGAGGAGGCCCTGTTGAGCTCAACCAAAACTTTAGAGGGTGTTGGCGCTTTATACAATTTCTTACACATTGCTGTCCATTTGTTCAGCAAATTTTGAAGATCCTTGTCTAATTCTGCTACTTTTTTGCCTTCTGCAACTGTCCTGATAATTACCCCGTAACCTCTGGGCTTAATACTTTTTACAAGCCTTTTAAGCCTGTCTTTTTCTTCTTTACTTCCTATTTTCTGAGAAACGGAAACACGATCGGAAAAAGGAACCATAACAAGGTAACGTCCCGCAAGGGAAAGTTCCGAACTTATTCTAGGTCCTTTTGTAGAAATGGGCTCTTTAACAATTTGCACTAATAGAGATTGATTGGCTTTAATTACATTATTGATGCTGCCATTCTTATCAATATCTTTTTCAAATGGAAAATTCTTTAGAGAATAATCTCTTAGTCTCCCAGTACTCACCTGCTTTATAAATTTCAACATGGAAGACAATTGCGGTCCCAGATCGTGGTAATGCAAAAAAGCATCCTTCTCATAACCAACATTTACAAAAGCTGCATTGAGCCCAGTAACCGGTTTTCGGATCTTGGCAAGCAATATATCTCCAACGTTAAAATTATTAGCGTCCTCATCTTTATGAAGTTCAATGAGTTTTCCATCTTTTAATAAGGCAAAATCGACGGTATTGGAATTGGATCTTACGATTAATTCTCTATTCACCTGATTCAATTTATATCCAGCCTTGGCTGGACGGATTAAACATTAGTTGTAACAGGTTGTATAAACCCGTCGAAATCCTTTTTTGGAATTTCTATGTCAATGAACGTATAAAATAAAAAATGTTGAAGGGACGAAAGAAAGGGTTGAAAATCTTCAACCCTTCAAACCCCGGTATTTATTTTTTCTTGTGGCGGTTCGCTCTCCTTCGCTTTTTACGCTTATGGGTAGCTACCTTATGTCTTTTTCTTTTTTTACCACTCGGCATAAAATTCTACTTTTTTTGCTGTTATTATTGCACTTGTACGTTGCTCTTTACTCCTTCAACAAAAACCTTAGCGGGCTTAAATGCAGGGATGTTATGTGCAGGTATCTTGATGGTAGTATTTTTTGAAATATTCCTGCCTGTTTTCTCTGCTCTTGTTTTGATAATAAAACTGCCAAAGCCCCGTAGGTATACATTGTCACCATTCTCCAAGGAAGTCTTTACCTCTTCCATAAAAGTTTCTACAGTTGCTTGTACGTCTCCTTTTTCAATTCCCAGTTTTTCTGAGATTTTAGATACAATATCTGCTTTCGTCATTTTCTAAATTTAGTTTATTCGTAAGTTTTTCAGGCTTGCAAATATATAAATATTATTGAATCTTTCCCCTTAATTAGCTAATTTTAAGTGAATTCATATTGGCTTTTGGCATTCTGTTGCATCTATCCGCTTGTGTGCTGAAACTCAATGTTTTCACTTCATATCCTTAATTACTTTGAAGGTCAAATAGTTCATAAAAGGACAAAATGGTATTTTTGTGCCAAAGGCAAAAGTCACAATGAATGTACTTTACTAAACTATGACTTTTGCCCCCTTAGAATATTCCTGATGTCCTTTTCAAAGAAAATTCTACAATGGTATGCCCAAAATAAGAGGTCGCTGCCCTGGCGGGATACAAAAGATCCCTACAGAATATGGCTTTCAGAAATTATGTTGCAACAGACACGTGTGGCTCAGGGGCTGCCCTATTATCAAAAATTTGTAAGGAAGTACCCCACCGTTCAGGACCTGGCAGTCGCTGAAGAAGAGGAGGTCCTAAAACTTTGGCAGGGTTTGGGATATTATTCCAGGGCGAGAAATATGCATGCCACCGCCAAAACGGTTACTAACAATTTCGGAGGAAAATTCCCAGATACATATAAAGGTTTATTGCAGCTTAAAGGTGTTGGAGACTACACGGCCAGCGCCATTGCTTCTACCAGCTTTAGTCTGCCGGAGCCGGTTGTAGATGGGAATGTCTATAGGGTTTTGGCGCGTTATTTTGGTGTAGACATTCCCGTAAACAGTACTGAGGGAGTCAACTATTTCAAAAAGTTGGCCAGGGAAGTTATGGATACGGAGAATGTAGGGGATTACAACCAGGGAATCATGGAGTTCGGGGCCCTTCAGTGTGCACCTAAAAGGCCTTATTGCCTGTATTGTCCTTTAAGCGAAAGTTGTGTTGCCCTAAAAGAGAACAGAATTGATGAGTTGCCTGTAAAGATGAAAAAGGGGACTGTTAAAAAAAGGCATTTTAATTATTTTGTTGTAATTGATCCCGAAAACAGAACCATACTACAAAAGCGAAAAGGTAGGGGTATATGGCAGAATTTGTTTCAATTTCCTCTTTGGGAAACGGGACATGAAATGGGTATTGAACAAATTAAAACACAGCTTCCTTATATTCTGGAGCTGGGAGAGGAGCTGAAAATAACCCGGATCAATGATAAAATCATTGTTCATAAACTATCACATCAACACCTTTACACCAGGTTCTGGATGGTGAAAATTAATGAAAAATTGGAAGGGGGAATTGCTCCTGCCGAACTGGAAAAATACCCTGTTCCGGTATTGATAGCAGATGTCATTAAAACCCTTAAAATTTCGTATTTTTGAATTCTTAAAATTTACAAACTATGAGTGGTACATTAAACAAAGTGATGCTGATTGGGCATCTGGGAGATGAAGTGAAGATGCATTATTTTGAAGGGGGCAACTGCATTGGGCGGTTCCCTATTGCAACCAATGAAACCTATACGAATAAGCAAACCGGCGAAAAGGTAACGAATACCGAATGGCACAATATAGTGCTTCGGAATAAAGCGGCTGAGATTTGCGAAAAATATTTGAGCAAAGGAGATAAAATTTACGTGGAAGGCCGTTTAAAAACACGGCAGTGGCAGGGCGAAGATGGAAATAATCGCTACACCACTGAAATCCATGTTCAGGACTTTACTTTTTTATCAACCAAACAGGAAAGCGCCGACAATTCCGTACATTCAACGACAGCATCGCAGCAAACATCAGGTACTTCGGGAACCAAGGCCCCTAAGGAAGCACAGGCTGTAAGTGAGCCGGAGCAGGAAGATGATTCGCCGTTCTAGAAACACTTAGTAACTAAATTCTAACTATTGGATCCCGATCCCCTTAGTTTATCGCTGAATTTTATTGTTGCGGATAGTACCTTTGCCCTGAAAATTGTCATCTTACTGGTGCTATTGGCGTGTTCAGCGCTTATTTCCGGTGCGGAGGTCGCTTTCTTCGGGCTTTCCCCGACAGAAGTGAACGCTATTGAAGAAGAAGGAACCTCAAGGGGAACTATTGTGGTAAGTTTGCTGGAACGCCCCAAGAAGCTGCTCGCCACTATTTTGATAGCGAACAATGCCATTAACATTGGGATTGTATTGCTCTTCAGTGCCATCGGGGATACCATCTTTGCCAATATAAATTATAGCCTGTTTGGCCTGGTTTCCGTACGTTTTATGCTCGAAGTTTTTGTGGCCACCTTCCTGATCCTTATGTTCGGGGAGATATTGCCAAAGGTGTATGCCAACCGCAATCAAAAACAATTTGCCCATTTTATGTCGTACCCGCTAAAAGCGTTGGATTTTATATTTTCTCCCCTTAGTTTACCCATGCGGTCCGGCACAATTTATTTGTACAATAGGTTTGGCAAGCAAAAGTCCAATCTTAGTGTGGATCATCTGTCCCAGGCCCTGGAACTTACTTCGGAGGGCGACACCACCAGGGAAGAGCAGAAAATACTGGAGGGGATCGTTACTTTCGGTAACACCGATACAAAACAGGTTATGCGGCCAAGGATCGATATTTTTGCCCTCAGCGAGGAGATGAAGTTCCTTGAGGTCATTGAGGAGATAAAAAAACACGGTTACTCCCGAATTCCCGTATTTTCCGAACATATGGATAATGTGCTTGGCGTACTCTATGTGAAGGACTTACTTCCCTACATCGACAGGAAAACTTTTGACTGGATTTCGCTCATCCGGGAACCGTATTTTGTTCCGGAAAACAAAAAACTTGACGATCTGCTGGTGGAATTTCAGGACAAAAAAAATCATTTGGCAGTGGTGGTAGATGAATACGGCGGAACTTCAGGTATTGTTACGCTGGAGGATATTATCGAAGAGATTGTCGGGGATATCAGCGACGAGTTTGATGATGAGGATCTTATATTTTCTAAATTGGACGAGTTTAATTATGTGTTTGATGGAAAAACCACCCTTAAAGATTTTTACAGGGTAGCAAAAATTGAAAATGAGGATAGCTTTGAGGAACAGAAAGGGGAGTCCGAAACAATTGCAGGTTTTGTTTTGGAGATAGCGGGAAGTTTCCCTAAGAGAGGAGAAAAGATTTTGTTCCGAGATTACCAGTTTTTAGTTGAAAGCCTCGATAAAAAAAGATTGAAGCAGATAAAAGTAACGCTACCTCATGCGACTTAGATGGATATTTGTTTTGTTAATCACAGTCATGTTCACCGCCTGTAAGGAGGAGGTTTTGCCAAAGCCCAAAGGCATGCTTCGTCTCGAGTATCCGGAATCATCGGGAGGAATGGTAGAGACCGGTCATTATCTGTTTGAACTCAATTCAATAGCTAACATCAAATCAAAGGATTCATCTTCCCTGACACTGGATTATCCTAAGATGAAGGGTTCCATATTTATTACCTATAAAAATGTCAATGACAATCTGGAAAAGTTACTTGCCGATGCTCAAAAACTCAGTTACGGGCATGCTGTTAAGGCAGACGCCATTTACCCAAAGGAGTTTATCAATGAAAGCGAGAGGGTCTACGGTATGTTTTATGAGGTAAAAGGGGATGCCGCCTCCCAGGCTCAGTTTTATGTTACGGACAGTACCCGACATTTTGTGACCGGCTCACTGTACTTCTACGCAAAACCAAATTATGATTCCATTTACCCTGCTGCGATCTATTTGCAGAAGGATATAAGGCGTATTATGGAGACTTTGCGCTGGAAATGATTTGGTTAGTTAAGGCAATTATATAATTCTAAATTATGTGGAAGCAAAAGTTGCAGGAATGCCATGACAAAATAGAGCCCTTTGTCCATAACACCCCTGTCCTTACATCTCGCTTAATTAACCGAAAGGTTGGAGCTGAACTGTTCTTCAAATGTGAAAATTTTCAGCGCATGGGGGCATATAAAATGCGTGGGGCTACATATGCGATTTTGAGTCTAAGCGAAGAACAAAGGCGCAAGGGAGTAGTTACCCATTCTTCCGGGAATTTCGCACAGGCTCTTTCTCTGGCCGCGCAGAGTGTAGGGGTCAAAGCGTATATTGTAATGCCTTCCTCGTCACCTCGGGTGAAGAAGGACGCAGTTCTGGAATACGGTGGAAACATTACGGAATGCACTCCAACCCTGGAGGCCAGAACTACGGCTGCGGAAAAAATTCAAAGAAAAACCGGCGCCACTTTTATTCACCCTTCCAACGATGAGAATGTGATCCTGGGACAGGGGACAGCGTGTATGGAAATGTTAAAAGCGGAGCCGGGCCTGGAGCTTGTTTTTGTACCCGTAGGGGGAGGCGGTCTCCTTGCAGGTACTGCCCTGGCCGCTCACTATTTTGGAAGGGATTGTAAGGTAATTGGGGGGGAGCCTTTCGAAGCTGATGACGCATACAGGTCCTTACACAGTGGTAAAATTGAAGGGAATACATCTGTAGATACCATTGCAGACGGACTTAAAACGGTATTGGGAGACAGGAACTTTCCCATTATCCAGAAGTATGTAGATCGTATAATCAGGGTTTCAGAAGCGGAAATAATCGAGGCAATGCAACTCATTTGGGAGCGGATGAAGGTTATTGTAGAATCCTCCAGTGCCGTTGCACTGGCAGCGGTGATCCGGGAAAAAGAAAAGTTCCGGGGAAAGCGGATGGGGATTATAATTTCCGGAGGGAATGTTGATTTAAAACAACTGCCTTTTTAGGTTATTCGCGATTTGCCTTTAACAGAGTCTCGGCATTTTCAAGACTGGTGTTTATTTGGAGCCTTAATGCTTTCACTTTTTCCTCTTCCTCGTTGAGCCATAATAGTTTTTGTTCCCCGAGTTCCTTTCCATTCATAATTTCATCGGAATCAAACCTGTTACCAAAGCCCTGCATCCAGTCCATCATGGCCTTGTGAGCATCTTGTAAGTCGCGTCTGGCAGTTTTATACTGCTGCCCCAACTCCGTGCTGTCTTCTTTGTTGCTGAGTTCCCCCACAAGCTTTCCCATGGATCCTATTTTAGGCATTACCTCGTCATGAATAGCCATTACCCGTGCCATTTGGGAACTCGTTTCAGAAGCCTTTTTTTCTTCCTTACATGATGTTAGGAGCAGCCCTGCAACTATAAGGTAAAAGGTGCATTTAAGTTTCATTTTTTTAATTTAATCGATTCAAAATTACAAAATAACCCAGCTACTATGTCATGAAAAATAATCCTATTGGGAAGAAACAGTTGTACAAAGGAAAGGAACATTAATAAATTTTAAACGTATGAAACCCCCATGACGGTGCAAAACAATTTTAAGGAACCCGTCACAAAAGGTGATGAATACGCATGGTACACGGGAAACTAGAACCAAGAGCCTGGAGGCAAGACAAAATTCGATAGGACGGACATTTAAAAGTCTAGTTTCTTGGTTCTTAACTCTTTTGTAAATAGTTTAATTAAACACAAATACTTGAAAATTAAAGTATTAATATGAATTTATTCGCGTGAACGTGAAATAGTTGTATTGCACAAAGTTTTTAATTGAAGTATTTTAAAATTGGTAGCGTGAACCACGCCGAAGAGGTGCTTAATTATCTCACAAGGAGGTTATTTAATCAAAATCGGCATCGGAAACCCCTTCGTTGACCTTAATTTCCTTAACTATGAAATCAATATTCTGGGGCCCCACGCTTTGAGACAATTTAAAGGGGAACATAATGCCCGATACTTCCCTGTAGTCCTCATACATCAAGGTCTGTTTCATCTGCTGTCCCTGCATTTCCATCTCATTCACTTCCTGAAGTTTCAATCCGGTTTCGACATCATAAAAATTAGCCTTACTCTCGGTAATCTTAATTTTATACGCTGTTTTATCACCAACAGGCTCAATACCTTCCAACGATACACCGCCACTTAAATATGATAGTTCAGGAAAGGGCGCCGCCTCTTCTTTCACCTTTTGCAATTCCTCATCTGTCATTTCCTTTCGTTGTCCCTGCATTACCATGTAACCGGTTTCACCATCTAAAACTTGCTTACTCATTGAATTTCCCATCATCTTTACATCCTGCATAAACTGGTCCTTTGAGGTCTTTTTCAAATCGAGTTCCAGTTTCATGCCCTGCATTTCGGCTTCGGCCAGTAAGGAATAGGATGCTACCCCCTCCAGTTTATCTTTTCCCCCAATGGCCTCGATATACCGCTCTAAAACGGCTTGAGCTGTCATCCCTTGGGGAACTGCCGTATTATAGTCGGGCTTTTGTACTTTTTCTGCCATTTTACTATAAAAACCCACCGGAACGGGCTTGCCATTGAACGTCACTTTTTCCAGATTTTCAAGTACTTCACTGCCTTTACCTGTGACAACAATTCGTGCATTGTCCACGGACATATATTTCTGAGCCGCTTTTTGCACATCTTCCCTGGTAACCTCATTAATGCGTTCTAAGTAGGTCCTGTAAAAATCCTTTGGTAGGCCTTCGGTTTCTATGTTCAGGGCGTATCTTGCAATAGTTTCGGGTCTTTCCAGGGCCATAACAAAGCTTCCCGTGTAAATTGCCTTGGCATCCTTCAATTCTTCCCCTGTTACCGGTTCCTTGATGATTTTATCAACCTCCTTTAGAATTTCAACGGTAGAACTATCGGTAACAGCATTTCGAACGCTGGCTGTTGCACTAAAGAGGGATGGAGCGTATTTATCATCTCCAAGATCGGAGTACGAACCGTAGGTGTATGCTTTGTCCTCTCTTAGATTAAGGAAGAGCCGTGCCTGCGCCCCCCCTCCTAAAATACGATTGGCGAGCAAGGCAGCCAGATAATCTTTATCCTTCATTTTAAGATCCACGAGATTTTGAACACTCACTTCGGACTGAACTGCATTGGGCATGTCAATGAAATTTATTTGAGTATACGGAACCTCCGAAGGTTTGGAATATTCCAATGAAGGGGGAGTTGCTTTTGCCCAGGGATTGAAATTTTTGGTAACCAGAGCTTTCACTTCGTCAAATTTTACATCCCCGATAACCACCAAGTAGGCATTGGCGGGGACAAAATAATTCTCATAAAATTGAACAACATCCCCTAAGGTTACATTGTTTACAGTTTCTTCTGTGGCAAATTCACCATAGGGGTGATCCTTACCATAGGCAAGTGCGTATTGCATCCGGTTGGCAATTGCGGATACGTCATTATCCTGTGCTTTGAGACCCGCTATTAATTTGGCCTTCTCTTTTTCAAATTCCTCTTGTGTAAAATTGGGATGAATGCCGGCATCTGCCATTAATTCCAGGATCCTTGGGAAATATTTTGAAAGTGAACTGGCAAAGGCGCTTTGAGAGCCAAAGTTTATGCTTGCGCCGAGAAAATCTACCTCCTCGTTGAACTCATCTTTTGGAACGGATTTAGACCCATTACCTAAAAGACCTGCGGCCAGAGAAGAAACACCGGCCTTTTCCCCTTCGGTTATGGGCGGATTATCTATTTGTAATTGAATGGAAACCCTGGGTAATTTGTGATTCTCAACTACCATCACCTTTAAGCCGTTTTCAAGGTCAAAGCTTTTTGGTTCCTTCAGATTTATCTCCGGAGAGGGCCCGGGTTGAGGCATTTTACCGCGGTCTATCTGTGCGTGTGTTCCCAGAGCTATAAAGGCAAATAATAGTGTAAAATATAACTTCTTCATTGCAGTGTTTAGTTTTGAACAGTTGCTTCCGGCAAATATTCCAGTTCTACCCTTTGGTTGGCTTGTAAATATTTATTCGCCACTTCCTTTATTTCCTCTCTCGTAACGGACCGGTAAATATCGATCTGATTATTGATTAAGCCGGTTTCATCGTATAACATGTAATACGTGGCCAGCGAATTGGCAATCCCGGCAATACTGCTGTTTGAATTTACAAACTGGTTTTCGAACTTATTCAACAGTTTTTGATGGTCCTTTTCGGAGATCAATTCGAATTGAAGTTTAACAATTTCCTCATCGATTTCCGTAACGATATCTTGTAGTGATGTTTCACCCACCGGAAGGGCACCAATGATATAAGCCCCATAATCTTCCTGAGAACCGTTGAAGGCAAATACCTGCAGTGCCTGCTTCTGGTCGTCCACCAGTTTTTTATAGAGTTTGGAACTTTTTCCGTCGCTCAGGTAGGTCGATATCATATCTAAAACGTAGGCATCCCGTTCGGTTTGGGCAGGTGTTCTATAGCCCATAAGGATAGCCGGAATTTGAATATTGGAATCGTTAAATGTTGTTTTTATCGGACCCTGTATCGGGTCTTCAACAAAAGTTTTGCGTTCAATTTCCTCTCCTCTTGGAATAGGACCAAAATAGTCTTTGATCATCTTTCTGGTTTTATCTAGATCAATGTCACCGGCGACCACCAGTACGGCATTGTTCGGCACATAAAAGGTACGGTTAAACTCTTTGAAGTCTTCCAGAGACGCGTTGGCCAGGTGTTCTAAAGATCCTATAGTAGTCCACCGATAAGGATGTTTTTTAAATAGATTTTTGAACATCTGTTCCTGCCACCTTCCGTACGGTGCGTTGTCATACCTTAAACGGCGTTCTTCCTGAACTACTTCACTTTGCGTATCCACGCCTATCTTATTGATGATAGGGTGCATTAAGCGCTCCGATTCGAGCCATAATCCCAGTTCCAGATTATTGGAAGGGAAAGTTTCGTAATAATAGGTACGATCCCGGGTGGTATTCGCATTGTTCTGCCCCCCGTTGGAAGAAACAATTTTGAACCATCCGCCACGTTCAATATTCTCGGTTCCTTCAAAAAGCATATGTTCAAAGAAATGTGCAAAACCCGTTTTTTCAGGGTTCTCGTCCTTGGCGCCTACGTGATACATAACCGCGGTAGTTACCACGGGCGCAGTATTGTCTTTGTGGAGGATCACATGAAGCCCGTTATCCAGATCGTATTCCTCGTATGAAACTTTCTGGGCGTTTATAGCCATAAAACTAAAAAGCATAAAAAAGGCCAGAGGAAGTAATTTTTTTACTCTCATTTGTATTAAGTGAATTTGGACATGCGTATCGTATAGGTAGCGCAAGGCCGGGTTTTGTTTCGTGAATATAGTTTTTTTAGCAAAATAGAATTTAAACCTCAGGTGCTTTAACAAGATTTTATGGGATAATTCCGCAATATTCTGTATTTTCAATGAACCATCCGGAAAAACATTTAATAATGAAACAATTTGCGCTTCCTATAAGATTCGGGATTGCAACCAGTGGCTGCCTTATCGCTTATTTTTTGATCTTAGCCTTATTTGGCCTTCACACCAATGTTTTCTATAGCTTACTCAATGGCGTAATTACGGGCTTCGGTATTTATGAGGCCATAAAATACTTCAGGGACAAGGATAAACAGGGGTTTAATTACGGTAATGGATTTACAGCGGGGATGATCACCGGATTTGTTGCGACGCTGATTTTCACATTGTTTTTCGCCTTATATTCCACTGAGATCAATACGGGATTTCTGGCGGAACTTTCTACGGCATTTTTCAAGGATTTCAAGAATTTTGAAGGGATCGTTTTTTTTACTGTTGCCATTATGGGTTTTGCGACAACGCTGGTACTCACCCTCTCCTTTATGCAACTTTTTAAGTCGTCTAACAACCTGCGCAAAAAATCGGTTTAAATTCCGGAAAAATCACTTGCGATTTCCCGATTTAGCAGTATATTTGCACCCTCGTTTGTGGCACCTCCGGTGAAGCTTAAGAGGTTATTGCCCTCTGACTTAGGGCGAATTCAACTAAATTAATATACGCTATGTATGCAATTGTAGAAATGGCAGGGCAGCAATTTAAGGTTGCGAAAGATCAAAAAGTGTATGTTCACCGTCTACAGGAAGACGAAGGTAAAAAGGTAACTTTTCACAGCGTTCTTTTAATAGAAGACGGCAAGGACATCACCATTGGCGCCCCGGCTATAGACGGAGCCGCTGTAGAGGCAAAAGTCGTTAAACACCTGAAGGGGGATAAAGTGATCGTCTTTAAAAAGAAAAGGCGAAAAGGATACCAAAAGAAAAATGGGCACCGCCAGTATCTAACGGAACTGGTGATCGAAAGCATCGTTGCGAAAGGTGCCGAGAAATCTTCCGCTGCAAAAGCCCCGGATGAAAAGTCCCAGGCTAAAAAAGCGGAACCTGAAAAGGAAGAAAAGGCAATTAAAAAGGGTGGAAAATCCGCGCCAGTGGAAGTATCCGTAGCCTCCAAGCCAGAGGCGGATAAGGAAGCTGCCAAGGAAGCTGCCAAGAAAGCTGTTGCCCCTAAGAAAGAAGCCAAGAAAACAGATGCTGAGACAAAGGGTGGAAAAGAAGTGGAAGTAAGTGACAATCTGATCACAAGAGCAGAGCATCGGGTGGAAGATCAGAAACTGGAGATAGACATTGACAAACTTCTTCACAGTATAGGTACGGCCACGAAAGCGGAGGCGGACGATTTGAAACAAATCAACGGAATAGGCCCGGCGTATGAAAAAAGATTGAACAAAGTGGGTATTTATACCTACGAACAGATAAGCAAGCTCAAGGCTGCGGACAAGGACGAACTTGCTGCTTTGGATGGAATAACCCGGGATAGGATTGAATCTGAGGAATGGGTTAGGCAGGCCAAAGAATTGTTAAGGAATAAATAGGATATTGTAACACAAAAATTTTAAACCCATGGCACATAAAAAAGGCGTAGGTAGTTCTAAAAACGGCAGGGATTCAGAATCGAAACGGCTGGGCGTTAAGATATTCGGAGGTCAGGCCGCCACGGCAGGGAATATTATTGTTAGGCAACGAGGCACTAAACACCACGCCGGAGAGAATGTGTATGCGGGAAAGGACTATACCCTGCATGCCAGAATAGATGGTACCGTAAAATTCGAAAAGAAAGCGGGAGGAAAATCCTATGTTTCCATAGAAGCTTCAAACGCCTAAGAAAATTGTATTATCAAAAAGGGCCCGCTTGTTCTCAAAGCGGGTTTTTGTATTTTACAGCAATTTATCCGCGATCTGCCGCCAGTTATCCACCCGTTCAAATCCATTGGCATGAATGTTATGGGGCGAGGTAAACAACAGGGATCTTCCTTCAAATAGCTCCAGATTGTAACTGCGGTCATCTATTAAGATATCGCCTTTAAGAATGTGTTTATTGCCGCATAGAATACGTTGTTTCCATGGGATGAACGGGAAATGCTCATCTAGCCACTCGCTTTTTTCGAGCAGGGAATTGGGAAACTGCATGGCAGCGGATGCAATATAGACTTCGTAATTCACGGATAGTTCTTTCAGCACTGCCTGGCTGTCCCTTATGGGTTTAAGGGTGCGGAAAAATCCGTCCGTACATGCATGTTGGCGAACACTTTCCTGCCTGTCCTCCGGCACTTTATGCCATACTTCGCTTCCCAAACAGTCCCCCAAAGTGAGATTTTCCTCATAGTCCAGGTTATACCGATCAATATGGGCACCATAGGTGTCGGCCATTACCTCATCCATATCAACAAATAATACCATAGGTTAAATTTTCTGCGAAGTACGAAAAAAATAGTTTGAAAGAAAAGAGGGTGACTTTTCAGACACCCTCTTTTCTCTTTTGGCTAATATCTGACAGCGTAGCGGTCTTACTTCTAATATCTATAATACTCGGGTTTAAACGGCCCTTTAACTTCAACCCCGATATAGTCCGCCTGCTCCTCCCTTAAATCCGTAAGCTCCGCGCCTAAACGGGACAGGTGTAATTTAGCTACCTTTTCATCAAGGTGCTTGGGCAACATATATACCTTGTTTTCATAGTTATCGCTATGCTTCCAGAGTTCTATCTGGGCCAGTGTCTGGTTGGTGAAGGAATTGCTCATGACAAAACTCGGATGTCCTGTAGCGCAACCTAAATTTACCAACCGGCCCTCTGCAAGAACAATGATATCCTTGCCATCGATGGTGTATTTATCTACCTGCGGTTTTATTTCATCCTTGGTGTTGCCATAATTGGTATTCAACCATGCCATGTCAATTTCATTGTCGAAATGCCCTATATTGCACACAATCGCCTTATCTCGCATAGCTTTAAAATGCTCGGCCCGGATAATGTCCTTATTACCTGTACTGGTGATCACAACGTCCGCATTTTCAACAACAGTCTCCAGTTTTTTCACCTCAAAGCCATCCATACAGGCCTGCAGTGCGCAGATGGGATCTATTTCGGTCACCGTTACGATGGCACCTGCCCCCCTGAAAGAAGCTGCGGTCCCTTTCCCTACATCCCCATAACCGGCTACAACCACTTTTTTACCTGCCAGCATGGTATCGGTAGCCCGTCGAATAGCATCAACGGCGCTTTCCCTGCATCCATACTTATTGTCGAACTTGGATTTAGTTACAGAATCATTTACATTAATCGCCGGCATGGGCAAGGTGCCGTTTTTCACCCTTTCATAGAGCCTGTGTACTCCTGTTGTTGTCTCCTCTGATAAACCTTTAATTCCACCCGTTAGTTCAGGATACTTGTCCAACACCATATTGGTAAGGTCACCACCATCGTCGAGGATCATATTTAAGGGTTTTCGATCTTCTCCAAAGAAAAGAGTCTGTTCTATGCACCAATCAAACTCCCCCTCGTTCATTCCTTTCCATGCATATACAGGAATACCGGCCGCCGCTATTGCCGCTGCCGCATGGTCCTGGGTCGAGAAAATGTTGCAGGAACTCCAGGTAACTTCCGCCCCTAATGCAATGAGGGTCTCAATCAGTACTGCGGTCTGAATGGTCATATGCAGGCAACCTGCAATCCGCGCTCCTTTCAGGGGTTGTTCCTTTCCAAATTCTTCTCTCAAGGACATTAGTCCGGGCATTTCCGCCTCAGCCAGTTCAATTTCCTTTCTTCCCCAAGCAGCTAAGGAAATATCCTTTACCTTATAAGGAACGTATGTTACCGTTTTGGTGCTCATAATTAATTTTTATTTTACTTTCGTTTTATCGGCAGACTTTGTTTACCTTAAACACGGTTTTGGCAATGATTTCTGCGAATGCAAAGGTAGTAATAACTTAAATAATCTCCATGCCTTTTTATAAAGCGATACCGGTAGGACCAGGCACGACAGTTTATATATGGAAGATAATCGAATCCGAAGAGCAGCTTTCAAAGGACGTTGTACTGACCTCCAATTGCCAAAAGCGAATGGAGGGAATGAAATCCGAACTTCACCGCAGGGGATTTCTTAGTATTCGCCATCTGTTGGCGAAAGCAGGATATGTGGACCATGATCTTTACTATGATGAGGTAGGTAAACCGCATTTAAAGGATGGCAACCATATCTCTATAACCCACTCCCATGAATTTACGGGAATCATTGTGAGCGATCATGATGAGGTGGGGATCGATATTGAAATGCAGCGGGACAAGATTTTGCGTATTGCCAATAAATTTACTCCTTTGGAGGAGTACAAAACTTTGGCAAATGCGGATGCGTTGGTGCGTAAACTAACCATAGTTTGGGGCGCAAAGGAATCGCTATATAAAATATATGCACAACACGGGCTTAGTTTTATACACCACATAGACGTAAAGGACTTTTCATTTGATGATACGGAAACCACCGCTGAAATCCTATATCATGGCGATGCAACCTCTTACCGGATTCAATTTTTGGAATTTGAAGGGTTTACATGTGTTTATGCCATAAGAAGTTCTTAAGTTTGGGGTGGTTTTTTAACAGGGCCAAACGAAACAACTTTAGACTGCACTGTATGAATATTTCGGTTGAACTCACTTTCACGCCACTACAAAGTGATTTTGAGGAGCACATCATAAACTTTATTAAGAAACTAAGAGCTTCCGGGCTTACCGTTTTGGAAAATCCTCTGAGCACCCAGGTTTATGGGAATTATGACCAGGTAATGCAACTTCTTCAGACAGAAATCAAGGATGCTTTTAAACTAATGGACAGCGGCCTATTGTTCATGAAAATCGTAAAGACAGACCGCAGCGGCTATGAACCCCATTTTTGATTTCTTTCTAGACCCTTACAGGGAGAGGGATCTCTACTTGATTATTCTTGAAGCCATCGCTTTTATTTTTGGGATTGCAAGCGTTGTCTATGCAAAGAAAGAGAATATTTTGGTCTACCCTACCGGTCTGATTGCAACTGTTATTACGGTTTATATTTTTCTGATGGATAAGTTATTTGGAGATATGATGATGAATATTTACTACTCAGTAATGAGTATTTACGGCTGGTGGAATTGGACCCGGGTGAAGGAAGGTGAAATAGTGGTTCAAATCTCCAGGACCAATATGAAGGAAAAAATCGTCGGATTTGGTTTTTTTCTGATAACCATAGCCGTGACCTATACCGTTTACAGGTTATCCGGAACGGAGATTGGCATATCCAATTACGTAGATATTTTCACATCCGGAGTATTTTTTACAGCAATGTGGTATATGGCCAATAAGAAATTAGAAAACTGGACTCTTTGGATCCTTGCGGACATTATTACAGTGCCGTTATATGCTTTTAGGGGATGGGGAATGCTTTCTCTTCAATATCTTATATTTACCGTCTTGGCCATACAAGGTTATATCGCATGGAAGAAAAGCTTAAACAAGAACCTTCAGATATTACCAAAGTAGTATTGTTCGGTCCCGAATCGACCGGAAAGACTACGCTAGCGGAGCAATTGGCAAGGCACTACAACACGGTCTGGGTCCCGGAGTATGCCCGTGAATATCTGCAGAACAAATGGAACAATGAGCGTAAGACATGCGAACCAAAGGACCTCATCCCTATTGCCGAGGGGCAGATGAGGTTAGAAAATTCCTTGTCGAGTAAAGCCACCGGTCTACTTATTTGTGATACCGATCTCTTGGAAACCAAGGTGTATTCCGAGGCTTACTATCTTGGCTACAGTGACCCCTTACTGGAAAAATATGCCTTACTAAATACATATGATCTTTACTTTCTAACTTATATTGATATACCCTGGGAAAAAGACGATCTGCGAGACAAACCAGAGGAAAGAGAACGGATGTTCCAATATTTTAAAGGAACACTTCAAAAGTATCACAGAAATTTTATTATCTTAAAAGGTAATAAAAAGACCCGCTTAGACCAGGCAGTGGGCGAAATTGATAAGCTGATAACACTATGATAAAATTTTCGGAAAACGATTTACAACAACTTTCTGGGATCGGGGTTTCCCGCGATACGGTTTTAAGACAGATCGAGACTTTTAAAGAAGGAATACCCTTTGTGTGTCTTGAAAAAGCGGCGGTAGTGTCGGGGGGGATTTCGAGGTTTTCCGATGAGGGGGAGGATGAGTTAGTCAGGAAATTTGAATCTTCTAGAAAAGACCTGTCACTTCTGAAATTCGTACCTGCTTCCGGGGCAGCTTCACGAATGTTCAAAGCGCTCTTTAATTTTCTGGAGACCTTTGAACCGCAAAAAGAGTCTTTAGATGCCTATTTGAACAGGACCGGTGATAAACAGCTCACTACCTTTTTAAATAAACGGTCAAAACTGCCTTTCTTTGAAATAGTACAAAGCCGGATCAGGAGTAAGGCGACTTCCGGCGATAAGGAAAGTTTGCTGTTTGTAAAGGAAATGTTGTTTGAAGAAGGACTCAATTACGGTTTTTTACCTAAGGGGCTATTGCCATTTCACCGGTACGAAGAATATACTGCCACTTCGTTTGAAGAACATTTAAAGGAAAGCGCAAAGTATGCCAGAGTTGCCAATGATGCGTATTTACACTTTACGATTTCTGAACAGCACGGTAAAATGTTCAATGAAGAATTTGAAAAAATTAAGGAAAGGGTGACTTTTGAGACAAAAACCTCTTTCCATGTCAGCTACTCTTTCCAAAAACCTTCAACCGATACTATCGCGGTCAGTCCGGAGAATGAACCTTTCAGAAATAGTGATGGCTCGCTTTTGTTCAGGCCTGGTGGACACGGCGCGTTGATAGAAAATCTAAACGAACAGGAAGCCGATATCATATTCATTAAGAACATAGATAATGTTGTAGTCCCTGAATATGCCGGCGACGTTTCTTATTACAAGAAATTACTTGCAGGGCTACTTCTAAAAATTCAGGAGAAAGCTTTTTATTATTCGGATCTTCTGGAAAGCGATAGCATCAACGGGGAAAAACTTGGAGAGCTTAAATCCTTTCTGGAAAATCAACTTAATGTCCGTTTTTCCGATAGGTTTCCAGGCTATAGTATCGGGCAACAGATAGAAATTTACAAGGATAAGATTAACAGGCCAATTCGTATTTGTGGAATGGTGAAGAATGAAGGAGAGCCTGGAGGAGGGCCATTTTGGATCCGGGACCGTCATAATCATATCTCGCTCCAGATCGTTGAATCAGCCCAAGTAGATATGAGCGATGGGGGCCAGGTAATGATCTTCAAAAATTCCACCCATTTTAATCCTGTTGATCTCGTCTGCGGAGTGAAGAATTATAAAGGGGATAAATTTAATCTTTTAAATTTTGTAGATGACAGACAGGGCTTTATTACATCAAAAACGCAAGACGGCAAAAATCTTAAGGCATTGGAATTGCCTGGTTTGTGGAACGGGGGAATGGCCTTTTGGAATACCATATTTGTCGAAGTACCCCTGATTACCTTTAACCCCGTTAAAACGGTAAATGACCTTTTAAAGCCAGCTCATCAGGTTACTTAGTGGTCCGGTAGCTTTATAGAAGGAGGATAATTGTGTAATTTTTACACATTCTGAGCCCATCTTACCCAGCATTACACACAAGTCATAAAGACCTTAAAATCGTAATAAACTCAAAATCAATTAGTTATATCTAAATCGGAGTGATTTTAGGCGTGGCATCATTTTTCCTATATATAAAGCGAATACAAATACAAATACAAAATTTTTAATTTAATCTTAAACACACACAAAATGAAAAAGTTATTTTTAGTAGCAGCACTTGCTTTAGGAAGTTTAACAGCATTTGCTCAGGATACCGAAACTGAAGAGGTTCAATCGGAAGCAACTGAGGAAGTTATGGAAGCCCAGGATGATTTCACAGCAATTGAATTGACTGAAGTGCCAGAGGCTATCACAGAGGCGTTGGCAACAGCACATCCTAATGCAACCATCTCTCAGGCTTATGTAAACGAAGAAGCTCAATACAAATTAAAAGTTACTCAAGAAGACGGTACAGAAGTAAAATTGTACGCAGACGCTGAAGGTAACTGGCTAGAAATGTAAGATAAGCGTTTATTTAAATAGAGTTAATTAGTTTTTGGTTAGTTTGGTTTAAAAAAAAAGCCCCCGATGTGTAAATCATCGGGGGCTTTTTTACTTTGGGTGTACACTTGTAATGAGTAGTTCAGGTCGTTAAGTCGATTTTCTCCCGACAAATCACAACGGCACCTATTTTTTGGAGAGCGAATTCTTTCGAAGCTTTTCCGGTAAAGTGATGGAGTTTGAACAGTTCCCCTAAATTCTTAAATAGTACCCAAGCGAGTAAGGGAGTAGATGGAATAGTTATTTTATTTAAATAATTATGGTACTTTCTTCAACACCATTTACGTAGCTCAGTGCGAGGCGGACTTTATTCATAATTAATTAGCGCACTCGTCAGCCCGGAGGTATGGCAACATTTTTTCTGGCGACCGGCGTATACATTTTACACAATATTAGCGAAAAATACCCAAAATTACACACTTTAGTATTTTATCTGAATATACGTAAATATCTGTACTACAATGCTTTATATCAAAATATTCCTCCACAGCCAGTATGGTATCATATTTTCAATAAGTAAAGCGAGTTTAATCAATATAATTAATTAGAAAATTTAGAAAATCATGAAAAAATTAATTTTTGCAGCAGTATTATCACTAGGAAGTTTAACAGCATTTGCTCAGGACACACAAGCAACAGAAGCAGAGGAAGTTCAGTCAGAAGCAACTGAAGTTGTTGCCGCTGCTCAGGACGACTTTTCTGAGATTGCCGTAGAAGAATTGCCAGAAGCTGTTACTGCAGCCGTAGAAAAAAATTACCCAACAGCAACTATTAACAAAGCAGCCGTTAATGAGGCTAAACAATATAAGTTAGAAGTTTCCCTGGAAGACGGAACTTCAGGTACTTTATTTGCTGATGAGGAAGGTAATTGGATCGAACAATAAATGAGCAATAACATAACTTGAGTTATTTGTTTTGTATCAAGTTGGTTTGGTCGGAACGGAACCCTTAATAGGGTTCCGTTCTTTTTTTAATGAGGTCCCCTTTGGGCGATGCGCCGCAGGCGCGAAGCGTAAAGGACAGACCGAATTGATCCCGCCCTGTGGGCGGGATCTTTTTATTGGGAAGCAAAGCATATTGGGAAGCAAAGCATGGTGTCCCCTTTGGGCGATGCGCCGCAGGCGCGAAGCGTAAAGGGCAGACCGAACTGATTCCGCCCTGGGCGGGATCTTTTATTTTACCCTCTGAAAGGCCGGAAGCCATTATAAAAGTCTCAGCATCCTTTCAGCAAGTTTTAGCTATAAGTATGAATATCCTTTAGCAGAATGTTTTAAGAAAAAATTTAGAAAGAAGATAGCTTTGTTAAGGTATTTTTACGTACTTACAAAACAAGAAAGTTATATGCCAAACATCTTGATTATAGAAGACGATGCTGCCTTCTGTCAAATGCTCCAAAAATTCTTAACCAAACAAGGATTCGAGGTGCAGAGCAGCTACAATGCCCCGGACGCCAGGACAAAGTACGGGAACACAAATTTTGATCTGGTGCTTACAGACCTGCGTTTGCCCGATTATGACGGAATTCAGTTGCTTTCAGATATCAAAAAATCCAATCCGAACACCGCTGTTATCGTAATGACCGGTTATGCCGAGGTGGGAACGGCTGTAGCGGCCATGAAAAAGGGCGCCTTTGATTACATTTCCAAACCCTTTACCCCGGATGAGATGCTGATGGTTATTTCAAATGCCTTAAAAACCCCGGTTCCGGAGGAAAAGGTGAA
Source organism: Flavobacteriaceae bacterium (assembly GCA_041743085.1). Taxonomy (GTDB): domain Bacteria; phylum Bacteroidota; class Bacteroidia; order Flavobacteriales; family Flavobacteriaceae; genus JAFMPW01. The sequence goes on along the minus strand of JBGTNL010000019.1, from coordinate 171,148 downwards.
GCAAAATAATTCGGAAAAAAAGAAACCACACCCTGAGGCAACCCTTCAAAATAAGGTAATATTCGGTATAAGCGAGGCTTCCAAGAAATTAAACGAATACATTAAGCTGGTTGCCCCTACCGATATGTCAGTTTTAATTACAGGGGAAAGTGGAACGGGTAAGGAGGTTACAGCCAGGACCATTCACAACAACAGTTCAAGAAAGAATTTTGATTTTGTAGCGGTAGATTGCGGTGCTGTCCCTAAGGAATTGGCTACCAGTGAATTTTTCGGACATGTAAAAGGCAGCTTTACGGGAGCGGTGGAAGATAAAATGGGTCATTTTGAAGCCGCCAACAAGGGAACCCTCTTCCTGGATGAGGTAGGAAACCTCACATATGAAAATCAAATTCAACTGTTAAGGGCCTTGCAGGAAAGAAAAATAAAAAGGGTGGGGAGTACCAGGGAAATCGTTGTTGACCTTCGCATTATTACGGCAACAAATGAGGATCTTATGAAAGGCGTTGAAAAAGGCACATTCAGAGAAGATCTTTACCATAGGTTAAACGAGTTTTCTATAGCAATACCGTCCCTGGAGGATCGGTTTGAAGATTTGCCCCTGTTTGCGGATTATTTTCTGAATATTGCCAATAATAACCTGGATAAAAACGTAAATGGGTTTTCTGACGAAGTGGTGGAGGCTTTTCATCGCTACCGCTGGCCTGGAAATGTGAGAGAACTGCAAAATGTAATTAAACGGGCAGTATTGCTAACGGTGGGGGATACCATAGAAATAGATTCCCTTCCCAAGGAAGTGCTCAACTCCGATGGGGACCATGAAAATGCTAACAATTTTTCAAAGGAGGACTATGAAAAGGAGCAGATTATAAAGGCCTTAAAGAAGACAAACTTCAATAAATCCAAGGCTGCCAAGCTTCTTCAGGTTACCAGAAAAACACTTTACAACAAGATCAACCAATATAACTTGGACTTTTAGCAAGATGTGATTTAAGGGCTTCCAAAAGGGTATGGGAGTGAATCTGAACATCCTCAAAACGTTTTTTTAGTACTTCCGGAGTAACCTTATCCGAAGCGGCAGTTTCCAGAAATTCAAGATTAGGTACCACAGTCTGTACATCCAGTTGACGAAACATAGGTAGCATTCTGTGACTTACATTGTTAATCTCATCGTAGTCAGAAGATCGCACGGCCTTTCTAAGTCGGGCAATATTCACTTCTGTCTCTGTCATAAAAGTCCTTAGGATCTCATTTATGGCTTCCTCATTTTCCCCCAAAAAGGACGAAATAATATTTAAATTGTACAATTTTGAGCTCTTTTTACTCAGTTTCAATTCTTTTTCTTCAATTTTTGAATAAAAATGATCAGGGAATAATCGACTTAAAACCTTTAAAAATTGTTTTTTGGTAAAAGGTTTTTGAATGATTTCAGAGAATCCGGCCTCCTTATAGACCGAGATATCGAGATCTCTCCTCCCGGTCATGGCAATTACCGGTTGCCCTTTGTAGTGGCCGTAATCTTGGGATAATAATGCATTTAACACTCCAAACCCATCAATACCGGGCATTTGGATATCAGTGAGTACAGTATCATAGTTGATATTCTCGGATTTATCCAAATGTTTGAAATTGGACAAGGTATGGGCTTTAAAACCAAGAGTAGCGCTGACCTCCGACAGTAACTGTAACATGGCGGTATCATCATCAATTATCAATAGTGAAAGCGCCTTGATGTTTTTCTTTAAAACCTTTGCGGTTGCCTTCTCTATGGGCTTTTTGGAGACTTCAAGAGGTAAAATAAGGCTAAAAGCGCTACCTTTCCCCTCCTCGCTTTTAAGGCTGATAGCGCCATGGAGCAACTCAGTTAGTTTTTTGGAGATCGTGAGTCCAAGGCCATACCCACCATATTTTTTTTCAGTTTCATCATCGGCTTGTGTAAATTCCCTAAATATCAATCGTTGTTTTTCTTTCCTGATCCCGATACCACTATCTTCAACTGAAATACTGGTTAAGTACTGACCCTGCGATTCATTTTTTACGGCTGCTATTATCTTTATATATCCCTCCTCCGTAAATTTATATGCGTTGCTAATAAGGTTTGTGAGTATTTGTCTAATCCTAAACGGATCGCCCAGTACAGTGGCATCAAGTTTTTCATCAATTTCCAGCAGGAGCTTAAGATGCTTACTTTTGTTAATTTCCTTAAGGTTTTCAGCGGTTTCCCTGATCACATCGGAGAGTATGAAAGGAATTTTTTCAATTTTAATTTTACCGGCCTCCAGCTTTGAAAAATCCAATAGGTCATTAACCAGACTATCCACGTAATGAGATGCTGATTTTATATTTTTCAGATAGGAACGCTGCTTTTCTGTGAGAGTAGTATTTTCAATTAATTCGGAATATCCCGTAATGGTATTCAGGGGTGTTCGAAGGTCGTGACTAACAGTGGATATTAATTGTTCCCTGCTTTTGAGCAATGATTCCGAGAATTTTTTTTCCTTTTCCAATTTTTGACGATAGGTCTGCACTTTCCAGAAATCCCGCTTGATCAAAAAAGTAAAGATGCCGACAATTATAAATCCCAACAGCGCTGCAATCCCTGCCAGACGGATACTTCTGCGAACGGCAGCCTGTTTTTTGATATTGTCATTATACGTATTTACGATTACTTCCTGTTCAAATGCTGAAATGATACTTCGTAGTTGTTGTGACAGTTTAAGATCATTACTATGAATATCCAGTTCTTTTTTCGCCAGAAATTTTTGCGTTCTGGTATCTTTAAGTTTTACCTCATTGAGCAGTGCTTTGGACACATTAAGAATAGAGTCTATCTTTTCAGAATCGGGAATATCGTTGGTGTCCTTGGGAACATTTTTATTTAGATAGGCCACCCAGTTTTTAACAGCACTTTGTGCTTTGGGAGAAAGTTCTTTTATATTGGGCACCAAAGCATCGGAAGTGATTTTTCCAAATGAGGCCTCCATTTTTTTTAGCTCCTCAAGGGCTTTATCCAGGGAATTATTGGCCTCATTTCTCACCTTTAGCTTAAGGAATTCATTGCTATTGGCAACTTTTTGACTCAGCAGTCGCTGTACACTGTCTAAAAGACCTTCCTGATTTGTACTTCCCGTCAATAATTTTAAGGAATCGATCGCCGTGGATATGGAATCAATTTTTTGGATATAGGCATTAAAATTACTCTTGGTTTTGGTTTGCAGGGCCAACTTGGAAAGGCTTTCCGCTTCGTACAACTGAGTAAGCAGAGAACTTGTCTTTAGAAGCTTTGAGTCGTTTATGTCCGTTGTTTCGTTAGAGAGATATACTTTTATTTCAGAAAAGATGAAAAATCCGACAACCATAGCGAGAACAGCCAGAACCAGGTAGCTCAGGACAATTTTCAATGTAAATTTATTTTTGGATCTATCCCCCATATACCCGTGTTTTTGGGTGTAGTATAGATACGAATTTATGAATTAAAAGGGTTCTAACTAAAAGTTAATTATTTAAGACTATGAAAAATGAAGCCCCCGCCCTATCTTTGTATTATCTCAAAGGGGTGCAAACTCCTGATAAACTCCTGTAAGGATCAACGGGTCCTGAAAGAGGCTTGCCTGCGGAAGGCAGGTTCAGGACGAGCTGAGATCATACCCAAGGAACCTGGGCAGGTAATGCTGCCAAGGGAAAGGGTCCTTCAGTTGTGCTTAGGACTGGCTACGGGGCTAACTTGTAAGAAGTATCGTGAATTTTCAAGTTGGCAAAATAAATTCAAGCTAATTTCAGAATAATCGCCCCTTTTATTCGTAAAAATTTTACGAATGAAAAATGCATGCACCATAGTTATCTCTTTTTGTCTTTTAGTGAACATATTTGCCCAGGATCAACCACCGGATTCCCTGGAGGGAAAAAAAATTGTACTCGATGAAATCCTGGTTTCTGCCATTCGGGTTACCCGGGAATCCCCGGTAACCTTTTCTAACCTGGAAAAAGCGCAATTTGGCCCCAGAAACCTTGGCCAGGACATTCCTGTTTTGATGAATTTTTTGCCTTCCGTGGTAACCACTTCAGATGCGGGCGCAGGGGTAGGTTATACAGGAATTAGGGTTCGCGGCAGTGATGCTACCCGGGTAAACGTCACCATCAACGGCATTCCCTACAATGATTCCGAATCGCATGGAACTTTCTGGGTAAATATGCCCGACTTTGCTTCTTCCACAGAAAACCTTCAGTTACAGCGCGGGGTAGGTTCTTCCACCAACGGCACCGGAGCCTTTGGAGCCAGCCTGAATCTTTTGACGGAGGCGGTTTCCGAAGAAGCCTACGCGAAAATCTCGGGTTCTATTGGCAGTTTCAATACCCTTCGGAATAATATTAAATTTAGTACCGGCCTCCTAAACGACTATATTGAAATATCGGGCCGACTTTCCAGAATAACATCCGATGGATATATAGACCGGGCGGCATCTGAACTTGAGTCCTATTTTCTGCAAGGCTCCTTTAAGGATGATAGTACCTTGCTAAAAGCACTTCTCTTCGGAGGACATGAGATCACCTATCAGTCGTGGTTTGGTTTTGACGCCTCAACGGTTGCGGCAATCGGGGAAGATAGCAATATAGATACGAACAGAACTTTTAATATTGGAGGGATACAATTTGATGATAATGGAAATTTCGAAGGGTTTTACGAGAACCAGGCGGATAATTACAAACAGGACCATGCGCAGCTGCTCTGGAATGAAGAGCTATCTGATAGATGGAGTACCAATATTGCGCTACACTTTACAAGGGGAAGGGGTTTTTTTGAAGAATATGTGGATGATTGGTACTATACGAATATTTTATTTTCAAATGATTCCCAGTTAAGTTTTATTGGCCGTGATAATTTTGTCCTGAACGGGGAAGAAATAACTTCATCGGATTATACCCGCAGACGCTGGCTGGATAATGATTTTTATGGTACCGTTTTCTCCACAAACTACAAGAATGAGGATTTAGATTTGATCTTTGGTGGTGGATGGAACCGGTACGAAGGCAATCATTTCGGGGAGGTTCTTTGGGCACGCCTTTCCGGTGAGAGTGATGTGCGAGATCGCTATTATGATAACGCTTCAAAAAAAACCGACTTTAATTTCTTTACAAAAGCCAATTACGAAATAAGCGGGCGCTGGAGTTTATTCGGCGATATGCAATTAAGGAAAGTTTCCTACAATGCGAATGGGCAGGATACCGGTCTGGTAGATGACTCCTTTACCTTTTTTAACCCAAAGACAGGTATAACCTATAACGCTAACCGCAGCAATAATTTTTACCTCTCCTACGCGGTAGCCAATAGAGAGCCAAACAGGAACGACTACGAAAACGGGGATCCGAAGCCGGAACGACTAGATGATTTTGAGCTTGGGTGGCGGTATTTGTCTCCTTCCGTTCGGGTAAACACAAATATTTATTTTATGAAGTATAAGGATCAACTGGTACTCACTGGAGAACTCAATGACGTAGGGGGCCCATTACGGGCAAACGTCGGGGATAGTTACCGGTTAGGCCTGGAGGTGGATGCACATCTTCAGCTTGGAAACCAGGTGGAATGGCAACCCACCATTGCGTTGAGCAGTAATAAAAATGTTGATTTTGTATTTCGGAGAGATGGGGTGCTGCGCGATCTGGGGAATACCAATATAGCCTTTTCTCCGCAAATTATTGTCGGGAACAGGATAGCATATCGTCCCAAGGAAAACTTAGGGATATCCGTGCTTACGAAGTATGTCGGAAAACAATACATGGGAAACATTGATGCAGAAAGTTCTGTTTTGGATGCATACGCTCAAACCGATTTGAATGTGCAATATGAAGTTGCTACCGGTAATTTTATAAAAAGTATTACCCTCTCGGGATTGGTTAATAATATTTTTAATGCGAAATATGCCTCTAATGGTTATTTCTATACGTTTGATGACGATTTTTCCAGCCCGGGAATGACTACGACCATTGAAGGAGCAGGGTACTACCCACAGGCGGGAATAAATTTCTTATTGGGGGCCACGTTCCATTTTTAGTAAAATAAGTTCATCTTTTGATAGTTATTTCCCTGAAAATTAGGATTGCCAGGTAAAGTGGCAGAATGGTTCATCCGGAATCTGTCATCCTGAACGTACGACGGTAGTGGGGGGTGGGAGGGTAAATAATTATTTCCCTACGAAAGACCCGGCATGCACGCCGAATTTCAAGGAGCGCAGGGGGTCGTATTGAATCCGAATGATCTGATACGGCAATTAAAGGATAAAATAGATATCCCCGTAACCATTACCATTGTTTCCGAAAAAGACGATATCAATGGATTGCTTCAGGAGTAGATATTTTTAACGTTTCCGGAGCAGAGAAAACCGAAAATATTATTAAGCCCATGAGGGATGTTGACGAGAATATAGCCATAATAGGGACCGGGGGAAAAACAGAGGATACTATTTTAAGAGCCATAGAGGCGGGAGCAAACGCAATTTCCTTTACCCCGCCGAGTACCGGCGAACTCTTCAAGGAAATCATGTTAAAGTATCGAAACGAATAAACGGATCGCCGCCTGGTCCCTAGTTTGAGATGACCACGGTATTTCCGCTCTGCGTAGCCCTGTATTCGAGCATATCGTAATACCTGTTCCCGTCATCCGGCCTGTTCAATTGTTGTCCGGTAAACAAACTGTACTCATAATTCTCGCAGGAACAAATGGCATTCTGTCCATCCAGATCCATCGTTGAACAAGAGTTGGGCGCATGGTTAGGGCAGCTGGCTTCAAAAGCCCTGAACACATCAAATCCGGTGTTGATAATGAATACACCCCTGGTTCCAACCCCCTGGGCGCCTATATAGACGGCATTTCCCGGATTGGTCAATGGGCTGTACAGCGGTAGGTTGAGGTTAGCATCAAACCGAAAACCAATTTCCTGTAAAAAAGGATTGCGGATTCCCCTGTCATTATTACAATTCAAAAGCAGTAGTATAAAAAGAAACCACAAACGGGGCATATTCAAGGGGTATTTAAGAATGCTTAAACAAAATTGAACAAAAATTCTGTATCTTTGCGTTAAATCCTCTTTAAAAAGCCTGTACACTTATAGGTGACATAGAGGATTTTCCTGTTTATAACGTGAAATCACATGGCGTATGGTATGGGTTTCGTGAAGACGTTATTAATTAAACGATGAAGTTATGAGCAACGTATCTTATTACACTGCTGAGGGATTAAAGAATTTAAGGAATGAGCTCAATCAACTGAAAGATGTTGAACGCCCAAAAGCATCCCAGGCCATCGCCGATGCAAGGGATAAGGGAGATTTGTCCGAAAATGCGGAATACGATGCCGCAAAGGAGGCCCAGGGGCTTTTGGAACTGAAAATAGCCAAATTGGAAGAGATCCTGGCCAATGCCCGGCTCATAGATGAATCACAACTGGATACTTCCAAGGTATTGATATTATCTACCGTAAAGCTAAAAAATAAGCAAAGTGGTATGGAAATGAAGTATACCCTGGTTGCCGAAAGTGAAGCTGATCTGAAAGCGGGAAAAATATCCGTTACTTCACCAATAGGAAAAGGACTACTTGGAAGAAAGGTAGGTGATGTAGCCGAAATCAAGGTGCCAAGCGGAACACTGAAATTCGAAATTTTAGAGATTACCAGAGTGTAAAACCAATGTCATGGCAAGTATTTTTACCAAAATCGTAGCAGGGGAAATACCTTCTTACAAGATTGCCGAAGATGAAAATTTCTTTGCTTTCTTGGACATCAACCCCAATGCTAAAGGGCATACGCTTTGCATTCCAAAAAAAGAAGTTGATAAAATAATGGATCTGGATGAGGAGACCTACCTTGGATTAATGGCCTTTTCCAGAAAAATAGGCAAGGCCATAGAAGCGGCCATGGATTGTGAAAGAGTGGGATTAACGGTAATTGGCCTGGAGGTACCGCACGCACATGTTCATTTGATCCCCTTAAACACAATGAGGGATGCCACTTTTCAACATAAAACAACATTAACTCCGCTTGAATTTGAGGCTGTGGCAGAAAAAATTCGCGCCAGGCTTAAATAGTTCACTCCAGCATCATGTATACTCCTGCTGCGACCAGCACAATTACTAAAAGGACTACAACGTAGAATAGCATCGTAAACCGGATAGAAGAGCGCTCCGGAGTTGCCATTTTTTGATAATAGTTAAAGGCATTTTCAGTATTCTTATCCCATTTTACGGGGTAGATAGTAGACTTACAGGTTTTACATTTCAGCTCGGGGCTTACCTCCCCGGTGGTTATGTGAAAGAACCTATTGAACTTGTGCTTTTGATAAAATGTGAGTTTCAGTTCCTGATTGAAGCATTCCGGACAATTATTGGTCAGATCGGATTCCTGAAGAACTTTTAATTTTTCCTTTGCCATAGCTTACGTATTAGCTTTTAAAGATATCTGCATTATGGTACCTTCTTTGCTTGAGGAAAGGACTTTTATTTTTCCTTTGTGATACTCTTCAACAATTCTTTTTACCAAAGAAAGGCCAAGGCCCCATCCTCTTTTCTTGGAGGTAAAACCGGGATTGAAAATAGTATTAAAATCACTTTTGGCAATTCCATGACCAGTATCGGAAACCAAAATAGTTACATACTTGCCGTCCGGGATAATTTCAATGCCGATATTCCCTTTTCCTTTCATTGCATCGATGCCGTTTTTCACCAGGTTTTCTATGGTCCAGTTGTATAACGACCGATTCAGGAGAACTACTTGCTTCTCCACTTTGGAATTAAAGGAAAACTGAATGAGTTTGGAACTTCTCAATTTTAAATAATCGTAGGCGTTTTTAGTTTCCTCAACAATGTCGTGTTCTTCAAGTTTTGGCAGGGAACCTATTTTGGAAAAACGTTCTGTTATAGTTTGGAGCCTGCTAATGTCCTTTTCAATTTCCTGAGTAATTTCGGCATTAATTTTTTCGGATTTCAAAATTTCGTTCCATCCGAGGAGTGACGTCAGGGGTGTGCCTATTTGATGGGCCGTTTCTTTCGCCATGCCTGCCCAAAGTTTGTTTTGTTCAGATGCCTTGTTGGTTTTGAAGAAAAAGAAAATAACGGTGCCGAACAAAAATATTATAAGTAAAAGTGCTATGGGGTAATACTTTAGCTTATTCAGCACCTCGGAATTTCCGTAATAAAGGGTTGACAGATGCTCCCCTTTATCACTCATAAGGATCGGATTGTTCTCATTTTTAAATTGTTTCATTTTTCGGTTGAGATACGCCGTATCCCGGGAAAATTCGGTAGGAATGTTATTTGTTTTTATTGTGCCGTCCCTGTTAACCAAAATCATGGGTGTTGAGGTGTTGTTCTGAAAAACTTTTAAAGGAAGATTTCCGGGATCCGCATCCGCAGGAAGAGATAAGAATTCGGACTGCGCCGTAGCCCAGATCTCCATTTTGTAGCGTTCTTCCTCCTTAAATTTCCGAAAAAAACTATTGGTATTCCAAAGAATAAGACTTACGATAACAAAGGATGCTATCAATAAAAATATATTGGAAGTTTTTCTTCTGGGACTAAAATTCATCCAACTGCTTAATTAACCTTAAAGATAACTCAATTTGCCCTAAAATGTTGTATTGGCCTACAGGATTGCAGTTTTAATTAGGGCGCAATTTATGTACCTTTGCAAGCTATGGATGCTACTATTTCCATTCTTCCTTCCGAGGTCTCAACTGCTGAATTGCACGGATATTTGCTTGGCGCTGTCGGGCCAAGACCCATTGCCTTTGCGAGTACGGTTGACGGAGCAGGTAATCCCAACTTATCGCCCTTTAGTTTCTTTAATGTCTTTAGCGCTAATCCGCCAGTCCTTATTTTTTCTCCTGCCAGAAGGGTTCGGGATAATACGACCAAGCACACGCTTAAAAATATATTAAAAACAAAAGAGGTAGTGATCAATATCGTAAATTACGATATGGTGCAGCAGGTGTCGCTGGCCAGTACCGATTATCCTGAGGGAGTAAATGAATTTAAGAAAGCAGGGTTCACCATGCTGAGGTCAGATCTGGTGCGGCCTTTCCGAGTGGGGGAATCTCCCGTACAGTTAGAATGTAAAGTGACCAAAGTAGAAGCCTTAGGGGAGAATGGCGGCGCCGGGAATTTGGTGTTCTCAGAGGTACTTAAAATACACATTAAAGAGACTATCCTTGATGAGACGGGTACTATTGATCCTTACAAAATAGACCAGGTAGCCCGTATGGGAGGTAATTGGTACACCAGGGCCAGGGAGGGATTGTTTGAAGTGCAAAAACCACTTTCTAGCTTGGGAATAGGTGTAGATAGGATCCCGGAATCGATCCGGAATAGCCAAGTTTTATCGGGAAACGACCTCGGGATGTTGGGTAATATTGAAGTAATTCCGGCACAGGAAGAGATTGAGGAATTTCTGAAAAATAACATTGGGATCAGATCAATTCTCAGTGCGGATGATGAACGGTTAAAACATGGGAGAGCAAAGGAATATTTAATTAATAATGATATACTTTCCGCCTGGAAAGTATTATTAGCAAATACATAGAAAATGGAAATACAGGGAACAATTAAAATGATCGGTGAAACCAAAACATTTGGCAATAACGGTTTCAGGAAAAGGGAAGTAGTTATCACTACTGAGGAGCAATACCCTCAGCATATTTTAGTGGAGTTTGTTCAGGATAAAACCGATTTGCTGAACAATTACAGCGTAGGTCATCCCGTGAAGATCAGTATCAATATACGCGGAAGAGAATGGACCAACCCGGAGGGAGAAGTGAAATACTTTAACTCCATCCAGGGCTGGCGTATTGAAAGTTCGCAAACCGAGGGTACCGGTGGGGATATGCCGCCTGTTCCTCCAGCGGAGGCTTTTGAGTCGGCGGATAATCTCAACGAGGAAGATCATGATGATCTGCCCTTTTAAGCATTTGGGATTATCATAGTTAAGACCCGTCTGGTTTTCAAAACCTAAGGTTTCTTTGGATTTGATAAGGAGTGTATATACCTAACAAATCTCAAATTGAGGACAAACACAGGCATCTCCTTTTTAACAGATCGGTTGGAATTCCCTTCGGTGGAAACTGCCAATTCCGATGGCTTACTGGCAGTAGGAGGGGATCTTTCCCCGGAACGTCTGCAACTGGCTTACCGGAATGGTATTTTTCCCTGGTTTAATGAAGATTCCTTAATCCTTTGGTGGAGTCCGGATCCCAGAATGGTACTTTTTCCTCAAAAAATAAAAGTTTCCAAAAGCATGCGGAAGATCTTAAGCTCCAATCAATTCAGACTAACCAGAAATACGGGTTTTAAAGAAGTCCTGGATCAATGTGCCGGAGTCAGAAGGAAGGGACAGCAGGGCACCTGGATTACAGAGGCTATGAAATTGGCCTATCTCGCTTTGCATCAACGGGGATTGGTTGTTTCCTATGAAGTTTGGGAAAAGAACGAGTTGGTAGGGGGATTGTATGGCATGGACCTCGGCCATGTATTTTGCGGGGAAAGTATGTTCAGTATTAAAAGCAATGCCTCCAAATATGCTTTTATCTCATTGGGCAAAGAACTTCAGAAAAAAAATTACAAACTGATTGATTGCCAGGTACATACCCCTCATTTGGAAAGCCTGGGTGCTGAAGAGATCCCAAGAAGGGACTTTATTAAAATTCTCAAGGGGAATTGCGATTAGTATAGAATATGATCGTAGTTGGCCGGTAAGGATTGCCGGATCTTCATAAAATTCCCTTCGGCATCAAAATAAGCTTCATATTCCGTCCGTTTTTTATCCTTCTTAGCGCTAAATATAAGCCTGTACATGTTATCCGGCAAAAGCATGTTCTGAAAGGCATTATTAATTGTTGTTTCAATTTCTTCGGCATTCGCTACCGGGTATTCCTGGTACATGCGCCTTATCCTGACCTTGTAAAAATTAGCCGCCAGGTAGGCCTCAATATTCGAATAGGTATCTGAAGGAAAGTCAACCTGCTTTACCTTAAAGCCCATGGTTTGTAATATTCCCTCCGGGTTAAAGTCCATAAAGTAACGCAACCTGTCTTGTTTAAACTTCATTGTGTAGGTAATTTGGGAATTATCCATCTCCTTATAAAATCGCTGCTGTTTTATCCCGGAGCCTGTTAATGTCAGGTCCTGTTTAAGTATTGGAAATTGTGATTTTCTGATTCGATGCTCGCGCTCATAACCTTCCTGGGCATGACAAAGAGAACTAATTACCAATAGAAGCAACAGCGATTTCAAACAATGCTTCACAGCCATAAAATTATTGAGTTATTCATGACCCTTACATTTTGGGGCAAATTACCAAGCACCGTGCATTTACATCAAACTTCATTATACCTAAAACAACTTATTTCATGATCATTTACCATACCCGTAGCCTGCATGTGAGCATACACGACAGTACTTCCTACAAATTTAAAACCACGACTTTTCAGATCTTTACTTATGATATCTGAAAGTTGCGTTTTTGCAGCGGCCTGCTTGTGATTTTCCAGGGTATTTTTGATTGGTTTTCCACTCATAAATCCCCATATATAATTACTGAAACTTCCGAATTCTTCCTGAACTTTCATAAATGCCTGCGCATTGGTGACGGTAGCATTTATTTTCAGTTTGTTTCTGATGATGCCCGCGTCCTGTAACAGGCCATCGATCTTTGATTGCCCATATGTTGCGATCTTTTCATAGTTGAAATTATCGAAGGCCTTACGAAAGTTTTCCCTTTTACGAAGGATAGTTATCCAACTAAGGCCTGCCTGGAAGGTTTCCAGAATTAAAAATTCGAATAAAGTGTTATCATCCCTAACCGGCACCCCCCATTCTTCATCATGGTAGGCTTCGTAAAGATCATCACCGTCACACCAGCCGCATCTCTGTTTTTTCATCTATATAAAATTTTACCGCCATCCCCATTCCCCTTATTTATGTCGGTTGGTATTGACCGTTCTTTAATTAATGCCCACCTGCCTGCCGTAGGTAGGTAATGGGCTCTCAGGATATAGATTGTTGAAATAAAGATATGTAAGTTTTTAGATGTTTATACTACCAAAAGCGTCCATATTGTTTTTTGTATAATGACGATGTTATGTTTAATGCCTCAAATGAAAAAATGAATACGGATATAGAAAAAACCACAGAGGAAATTATTCAAGAGAGTTTATCTAAGGCGCTCCCCTATGCCACTTACCGTAAAATGCTGGATGATTTGGCTGTTGTCGGAAAAACCACGGGGACTGATCGATCCGAATCGCGCATTAACTACACTCAATTAAACAGTAGGCGCTTAAAGCGGTGGGATAAGACCTTTAAAATTCCCATGGCGTCTGTCGAAAAAATCAAGGAATCAGACAGGCCATTCTATGGCTGGCACTTACGGAAAGCTGGTGTGGGGACGCCGCCCCAACCATGCCTGTAATGAACAGGATTGCCGGACACAATTCGAATATTAGTTTAAAAGTGTTGTTACGTGATGAACAGACTGGGGACCAAGGGCGGGCAAAGCGACTAAAATGGCCGTTAATTATGCAAGAATGCACGGCACATTAACACCGGAATTCAAGGAAGATCTTCAGGTATGGTACAATGCGGATAAGGGTGAAAATACCTTAGGGGATTTATTGAAATTACTTGCTTTGGAATAAATAGGTAATAGTCCCTTTTTGGGAGGCCTTGTCAGATGGACTAAATTTGGCCCTAAGGGCATAGGTAATAGCGTTGTCTACCAGACACCCATTGGAAGTGTTTGAACTATTTGAGTTGAAATTGGCCTCTGCTACATCGCCATTGGCATCTACCAAAATATTCACCACGACGGTGCCACCTTCAATGCAGGTATATATTGGCGGGGGTAATTTGTAGTTGTTCCTGCCCACCAAAGAATAGGAGACAGAGGTTCTCCTTTTGGCCAGGTTATTGGTAAACTCTTTTTTTTGAGCATCTTTTTCGCCTAGCTTTTGTTTTTTTTCTTCACGTTTTTTGGCTAATTCTTTTAGGTTGGCAGCGTAGCCGGTTTCTGAACTTAGAAAATCTTTCAATTCCTCACCTGCAGCGGCCTTCTCCTCCATGATCTCATCAAGGGTTTTAAGGGGCTCCGGGCTGCCGTAACCGGGTTTGGCGGTTTCATTATAAGCCATGTGACTTTTTATTGGATCTGCCTTTGCCATTTCTTCCTGTAATTTTTCTTGCTCCCCCAGCAATTGTTCTAAATCTTCATCGGCCAAACTCATTTCAATAACATACTCCCGCTGTTCCTCAGATCCCAAATGGACGTTGTACAGAAGCAACACCGTTATGGACAGCGAAAAGACCGTTATTACTAATGATAGTTGATTTCGATTTAAATTCAAATTCATACTGTTATAACCGCATTTTTTTAATAATATTTCAATGATTCGTTGAACCGACGGGATAAAACTTACAAAATCAGGGGTTTAAGTTCCCTGTTAGCAATCTTTCCTGAAAAATCCGAGGATCCAGCCCATTATTTACGTTGAAATCCCCTATTTTGGTTCTTCTGAGTTCCGATAAGTACGCCCCTGAACCCAGAGACTTACCAAAATCATGGGCCAGGGACCTGATGTAGGTACCCTTACTGCAAACCACCCTGAATTCAACATTTGGCAAGTCAGCATCGGTTATTTCAAACTGCTCTATCTCTATAATTCTTGACTTAATGTCAACTTTTTTTCCCTCCCGGGCATATTCGTATAAGCGTTTGCCATCTTTTTTTAAGGCTGAAAAGACCGGTGGGGCCTGTTCAATTTTACCCTTAAATGCTGTGGCGCTCTGAAGAATGTCCTCTTCCCTTATATGTTTTGTAGGGAATTTCTTATCGATTTCGGTTTCAAGGTCATAGGAAGGGGTTGTAGCCCCCAGGGTTATGGTGCCTGTATATTCCTTCACTTTTCCCTGCAATTCCTCAATATTTTTTGTAAATTTTCCCGTGCAGACCAACAAGAGCCCTGTAGCCAGGGGGTCTAATGTGCCTGCATGCCCCACCTTGATCTTTTTTAGATCGAATTTTCTCCGGATCGCCCACCTTACAGCGTTGACCGCCTGGAAGGAGGACCAACCCAGGGGTTTGTCTATCAACAGCAGCTGTCCGTTTAAAAAATCTTCTTTGGTTTGCAGATGCATATGGAAAATCCTTTTATGATCCCAAAACGGATCCAGGCATTTAACTCCAAAAACTGTACCCAATTGCAATCAGGCCGACGATAACGCAGTAGATGGCAAAATAAGTAAGCTTACTTCTTCTTACCAATCGTATCATCCATGTACAGGCGATGAGTCCCGCAATGAAGGCAGCAATAAACCCTGAACCAATGGCCACAGTTTGCCCGCTGTGGAAACTTAATTCCCCTTCCAACATATCTTTAGCTATTTTTCCAAAGATCAGTGGCACCACCATTAAAAAGGAAAACCGTGCGGCTCTTGTTTTATCTACGCCTAAAAGTACGCAGGTAGAAATGGTTGCTCCACTGCGTGAAATTCCGGGAAGCATGGCAACGGCCTGTGATATCCCTATGATCAACGCCTTTCCGTTAGTCACTTTCTTATCTGTTTCCTCTGCCTTATCGGCAAAGTAAAGGAGTACCGCGGTGACAAGCAGCATAAAGCCCACAAACCGCGTATGGCCTCCAAAAAAGGAAGCGAGCTGCTTTTCAAAAAAAAGGCCTACAAGCACAGCCGGGATCATGGAAATAACGATTTTTAGGGCAAATTGCGTCTCTTCATTCCATTTAAACTGAAAGAGTCCGCGGATAATTTCCCAGACATCTTTCCGGAAGACCACCAGCGTACTCAAAGCAGTGGCAAAATGAAGGACCACTGTAAACAAAAGGCTTTCTTCCGGGATGGATCGATCTCCTAAAATGGCCTTTCCAAGTTCCAGGTGCCCACTAGAAGAAACCGGAAGAAATTCAGTCAATCCCTGCACTATGCCAAGAAGGATGGCGTCTAAAACTTCCAATTACTTTTTCTTCTTGTGAGGATTCAACAAAATCGCATATATTTCTATACCCAGTCCGATCAATACAAGCGTGGGGGCTAAGCGGATCCTTCTAAAATTATAGATATCGGGATTGAAGACATTGGGATCATCACTTCCACCGCCACTCATTAGAATAAATCCAAATGCCATAAAAGCCAACCCTATGAACATCCACAAGTAATTTTTTCGTTGAAAAATAAATTCTGTATTGGATTGTTGCACTTGTTGCTGTTTCCGCTTTTTACTCATGGGACAAATTTAAGGCAGCCATTTTTACTTTACGGTTTCCGGGGTGAAGATCCCGTTCCTAGGTTTGCAAAATTACGACATTATTCAATATATGTTCCTTTTATAGGGGAGGTTTAACCCAGGCCTTAAAATGACCCCGATAGGTAAAGGGCACCTGAAATCCACTCTATGATTTTCAGTTGGTTACAATCAAGTCTTACGTCTTATCTCTTGTAGCGCAGCGGTCTTATGTCTTTAACCGGACATTAGTGATTAATAATATAGATCATCTGTCCTTAGATTTAAAAAACGCTGGGTGGCAAAGTAGGTGCTGATCAGGGAAATGAGCACCCCCATTGCAAAAATACTCACAAACAGAATAGTCAAAATTACAACATCCTGAAAAAGATTTAATTCGGGAAAATTCCGATCAATGTAATACAGGGCCACTCCCAAAGCGCTCATTGCCAGCAACGCTCCCAAGATACCCAGCTTTATATTGGTCCAGATAAATGGCCGCCGAATGAAGGTCTTAGTCGCTCCAACCATCTGCATGGTCTTAATAATGAAGCGTTTGGAATAAATGGAAAGCCGAATGGAGCTGTTTATCAGCAGCACAGCGATTAACGTAAATATGGCGCTCGCAACAAGGATCCAGAAACTTATTTTCTTCACGTTATCGGTTAAGAGCGCAATCAATGGCTTATCATAGCTAACCTCTTCCACGTAGCCTTTGGCGGCGAGATCGGCTGCAATTTCTTCAATCTGAGAGGTAGAGACAAAATCGGCCTTAAGGTTTACATCGATGGAGTTTTTTAAAGGATTATACCCCAGAAAGTCCAGGAAATTCTCTCCAATTTCTTCGCTGTGCTGTTCAGCAGCCTCTTCCTTGGAAACGTAAGTGGCAGATTTGGTATAATCTGCCATAGCCAGGCTTTTTTGAAGTTGGTCTACTTCCACTTCTTTGGCATTGTCCTTTAAGAAGACAGAAATTGTAATTTGTTCCTTAAAATGATCCGCTAATTTTTTGGTGTTTAGCACAAGCAGTCCTAAAATACCCAACAAGAAAAGAACCAATCCAATACTCAGTACCACTGAGAAGTAGGAGGATATCAATTTTTGTTTTTGAAAACGTTCAAAGGATTTGCTCATGGTAGCATAAGAATACGTAAAAATAGGAAAGTAAATTGAATAAACTTATTTTTGCGGCATCCGGGACCTGCAGGGTTTTGCAAACGCTGTAGGTCCTATCCATAATACGAAGATGAGTTATAGGTTTAGGGAAATAGAAAAGAAATGGCAACAATATTGGGCGAAGAATCAAACGTTCAAAGCTGAAAATAACTCCGGTAAGGAAAAGTACTATGTCCTGGACATGTTTCCTTATCCTTCAGGGGCGGGGCTCCACGTTGGGCACCCCCTGGGTTACATTGCCAGTGATATTTATGCCAGGTACAAACGGCATAAAGGCTTTAATGTACTTCATCCTCAGGGATATGACAGTTTTGGGCTGCCGGCGGAGCAATACGCCATACAAACCGGACAGCACCCTGCCATAACTACCGAGGAAAACATTAATACGTACCGAAGACAACTGGACCGGCTGGGCTTTTCGTTCGACTGGTCCCGGGAAGTCCGGACCAGCGATCCCCGGTACTACAAATGGACCCAATGGGTATTTATTCAATTGTTCAACTCCTGGTATAACATAAACTCGGACAAAGCCGAGCCAATAGATGATTTGGTTGTCCGTTTCAAAAAAGAGGGTAGTGCCGGTGTAAATGCGGCCTGTGATGAGGATACCCCAACGTTCAGCGCCCCGGAATGGAAGCAATTTTCTGATAAAGAAAAGGAACGATTATTGCTGAAATATAGGCTGACATACCTTGCCGACACCGAAGTAAACTGGTGCCCGGCTTTGGGGACAGTTTTGGCCAATGATGAGATCGCGAACGGTGTTTCCGAAAGAGGAGGGCACCCGGTGGTGCGTAAAAAAATGACGCAATGGAGCATGCGGATCACCGCCTACGCCCAACGCTTACTCGATGGCCTGGAAAAAATAGACTGGCCACAACCCTTGAAAGATGCACAGAGTAATTGGATAGGGAGGTCGGTCGGGGCGGAAGTTGAATTCAGAATTCAGAATTCAGAATTCAGAATTCCCGTTTTTACCACCCGCCCCGATACCATTTTTGGAGCTAGTTTTATGACGCTCGCCCCGGAACACGGCTTGGTTCCGGAAATAACAACCCCGGTGCAAAAAGCTGAGGTAGAAGAGTATATAGAGGCAACAGCCAGGCGTTCGGAACGCGACAGGCTGTCCGGTGTTGACCTTATCACAGGAGCATTTACAGGGGCTTATGCCGAACACCCCTTTTCCAAAGAACCCATTCCTATCTGGATTGGGGACTATGTACTGGCCGGTTACGGAACGGGGGCAGTGATGTCCGTACCCTGTGGGGATCAGCGCGACTATGATTTTGCAAAGCACTTTAACATTCCTATTCCCAATATTTTTAAAGGGGTGGATATTTCGGAGGAAGCTTTTGCAGATAAGGAAAATACCATCATTACCAATTCGGATTTTTTAAATGGCCTTTCCTACAAGGAGGCTACAAAAGAAGTGATCGCCCAACTGGAGAAAATTGGTCGGGGGAAAGGAAAAATTAACTTTAGATTACGCGATGCGGTCTTTAGCCGTCAAAGATATTGGGGAGAGCCCTTTCCTGTATACTATGTGGATGGCATGCCGAAAATGATACCTGAGGAACACCTGCCATTGGTCCTGCCCGAAGTTGAAAAATATTTGCCCACTGAGACGGGGGATCCCCCGCTTGGCAATGCCACAACATGGGCCTGGGACACGGGGCAGTCAACTGTAGTCAGTAATAAGTTGATGGACCATAGGAAGGTATTCCCCCTGGAATTGAATACGATGCCGGGCTGGGCTGGGAGTTCCCAGTACTTTAACCGCTATATGGATCCCCATAGCGAGGAGCAGATCTTTTCTCGGGAAGCCGTCAACTACTGGCGGCAGGTAGATCTCTATATCGGGGGGATAGAACACGCCACAGGGCATTTATTGTACTCCCGTTTCTGGCAGAAGTTCATGTTTGATAAAGGCCTGGTGCCGGTTGACGAGTACGCTAAAAAACTGATCAATCAGGGCATGATTTTGGGGACAAGTGCCTATATATATGAGGTTATTGTTGGAACAATAGCCGTAGATTACTCTGCGTTCATAGGTAAACCCCTAAAAGATAACTCTGATATATTTATATCTTCTGATAGGATTGGCTTAATTGGTTACGAGCCCAATTATCTCGGTTTTATGGAAACTATTCAATCCAAGAAGATTTTTGATCTTATTAAGAATAAAATATCTGATTTGGCCGAATATTATTTCAATGAGAATGGCATAGAATATCAGCTCGGCTTAAAAGTTTTACGTAGGCACGTAGACGTCTCTTTAATTAAGGGAGAAAATGAGTTGGACATTAAAAGCATATCATCAAATCCTAACTTCCGGGAAGATATTATATTTTACCTTAATGACAATGGACGATTTAAAGTAGAACGAGAGGTCGAAAAAATGTCCAAATCCAAGTTCAACGTCGTCAACCCCGATGCCATTTGTGAGGAATACGGGGCAGACTCCCTGCGCATGTACGAGATGTTCCTAGGCCCCCTGGAACAGGCCAAACCCTGGAATACGGCAGGTATTACCGGGGTACATTCCTTCCTTAAAAAACTTTGGCGGTTGTACCATTCCGGCCCAAACGCCCAGTTTTACGTGACCGAGGATTCAAATGGCGCAGGGGCAGACCATGGGGAACGGGGGGAGGTCTTTAAAACCCTGCACAAAACCATCAAAAAAGTAGAGGAAGACATCCAAAACTTCTCATTTAATACCTCGGTGTCCACATTTATGATCTGTGTAAACGGGCTTTTGGCCCAAAAATGTACGTCCCGAGCCATTCTGGAACCGCTTGCCATTCTGATATCGCCCTACGCACCTCACATTGCAGAGGAGCTCTGGGCGCTTTTGGGGCACCGGGAATCTATCTCCACAGCTCCTTTTCCCAAATTTGAGGCAAAGTATCTGGTAGAAGACCGTAAGGAATACCCAATTTCGTTTAACGGTAAAATGCGCTTCACCATGGAACTGCCTCTGGACATGGACAAAGAGGAAATTGAGGCAACAGTAATGGCCCACGAAAAAACACAACGGCAATTGCAGGGGCGCATTCCAAAAAAAGTGATCGTAGTTCCCGGAAAAATTGTGAATATAGTGGGATAGCCCCGCAATTTGTATTCATATCGAACGAAGCAAAATGTCCGGTCCAAGTGATACGATCAACAGTGATAGACCTTGACTGGCAACAGGAATAATGTGGTGTGTTCTTCGCTTTGCCTAGAGTGATAAAAACAAGAAAATAGTCTAAAACCAACCATGGATACAACCGAAATACTGGGTCTTATTGCCGCTACCCTTACCACTGCCGCCTTTCTACCCCAGGTATACAAGACCTGGAAGCATAGATCTGCCAAAGACATTTCACTCATCATGTATATAGTGCTTAGTGTAGGGCTTTCCCTTTGGCTGATCTACGGGGTATCCATTAAGAGTTTGCCGGTTATCCTTGCCAACGCAATTACATTATTGCTGGTGCTCTCTATGGTATTCCTGAAACTAAAGCATAAATAAACTTTCTGGACATTTTGTCAGTGGTTATTGTCCTGCCCCGATTGGCGGGATTTTTGCTATATAAATTGTAGTTTTATCAAATACTAAACGAGAGAAATATGATTGGAATGGGATATTATATACTGATAGGCGCTATAGCTCTGGTGAGCTGGCTGGTCAGCAGAAAACTTAAAAGTAAGTTCCGATACTATTCTAAAGTGCATTTGCAGAACGGCATGAGCGGGGCTGAGATTGCCGAAAAGATGTTGGCAGATCATGGAATTCGGGATGTGAAGGTGCTTTCGGCTGCCGGAAGGCTGACGGATCACTATAATCCGAAAGACAAAACGGTCAACCTGAGTGAGGGGGTCTATAACCAAAGGAATGCCGCAGCGGCAGCGGTAGCTGCGCACGAATGCGGGCATGCAGTGCAGCATGCACAGGCTTACGAGTGGCTGACCATGCGCTCCAAACTGGTGCCTGTGGTAAGTATTACCTCCGGCATGTCCATGTGGGTGGTGTTTGGTGGTTTAATGCTTGGCGCTGCTGCAGGCGTAGGCTTCGGATTCTGGATCGCAGTTGCCGGATTGATTATGATGGGTCTGGCCACCTTATTCAGTTTTATTACCCTCCCTGTGGAATACGATGCCAGCAATCGTGCCTTGGCGTGGTTAAAGCAAAAGAATATGGTAACCCGAGATGAATACAAGGGCTCCGAGGATGCCTTAAAATGGGCTGCCAGAACGTATCTGGTAGCGGCTATCGGTTCTCTGGCTACCCTGTTCTACTTTGCATTGCAGGTGTTTGGGAGAAGAGATTAGGAAATCACTATTGACCTGCAAGGTCTTTGAGACCTTGTGGGTCTTAATCATCAAATGCCCCCAGAAGTTATACTAAGACTGGCCACTATAAAGGATCTTCCCGCTTTGGAACGGCTAGGGGCACGGTTGTTCGATCATGAAATAAAAAGGCACGGGGCCGAAGAATTCCTTGCCGATCCCCGGTACCACCTTGTTCTTGCCGGGATAAAGATCATATCATCGGGATGGCATCAGGTTTGAATTATGTTCATCCGGACAAAGACCCGCAGCTTTTTGTGAACGAGGTATCGGTAGTGGAAGAATTTCAGAATAAAGGAATGGGCCGGGAATTGGTAAAATTTCTATGCTCCTATGGCCGGGAACTAGGCTGCACCGGGTCCTGGGTTGCAGCAGAGCAGACTAATATTGCGGCCAGAAAAGCATATATTGCCGCAGGAGGAATTGAAGTAGAGGAACCTATTGTTTTACTTGGGTTTAAGTGAAAGCGATACGTCGGGTTTCTGAAATCTGACGGGTCTTTCATATCGTGATCTGCCGGTCTATTTGCTGATTTAGCGAAATGAAGGTCTCCGTTCTGGAAACGCCTTCAATCTGTTGAATGTTCTTATTCAGAACATGCATCAGGTGTTCGTTGTCCTTGCAGAGCACTTTGATTAATATGGACCAGTTCCCTGTTGTGTAATGGCATTCCAAAACCTCGGGAATGGTTTCCAAAGCTTTCACAGCTTTGGGATTGCTCATCGCCTTGTCCAGAAATATTCCGATATATGCCATAGTGGTATAACCCAATATTTTCGGATTGATAACAAATTTGGACCCTGCAATAAGTCCCGATTTTTCAAGCTTTCGCAGTCGCTGATGAATGGCAGCGCCGGAAATGCCGATATTCCTGGCAATCTCCAGTATGGGTTTGCGGGCATCCGCCATAAGAAATCTTAGTATCTTTTTGTCAATCCCGTCAATGGATAACGTACCGTTGGAAGATTTCATATTCTGGTTTCAATTAGAATATAAAGATAGTATATATTATTTCAAATATTAACCTGCGACCGATTGTGGATTATACCCTAAATAAGGCACTTTGTACTCCTTAAAGACTATGCCATATTCTTTCAATTCGGAAAGAATAGGTTCGTAAACTTCATACAGAATAGGTATCTGAACCCCAGGAGTTGTAATTTTCTTATTTAGAATTAGAAGGGTGGCAATGGCAACGGGTAATCCAACGGTTTTCGCCATGGCGGTGTGTGTCCGGTCCTCGCCAATAACCACCATATTTGCGTCGAGTTGTTTCTTTTTCCCATCGAGTTCATAACCAAACTTGTGGTACATCACGATCATATCCCTGTCGTCATCGGCCAAGGTCCAGCTAGCTTCCAGAATCTGCTGAAGTATTTGAGCAGGAGTTGCATTTTTAAGGGTTATGATCCTGTTGGGATCAAATAGGTTCAATTCTAACAATTTGCCCCACATTATATCATCCTGATCAATTTTAAGGTAATGCCTTAACTTCAATTCCACGGAATCAGTAGGGGAATAAGGAAGGAAAAGATTGGTAAATTCCCGGTAAGACATCCCTTCTGAATTTTCAATGGAATAACTGTCATCCGTCATGCCTAATTGCACAAACATATTCCAGGCTTTGGAGTACCCTACTCTTCGCATGGTTCCCCTGTATAAGGTGAGGACATTGGTAAGTCCGTAGGCTTCCCGATATTTTAAAGAATCTCTGTTTGCATAGGCCTCAAAGGTGCCGTAACCTGCGATCTCCATAAATTCTGTTCTTCTAAACAGTCGGTGATAGGGAATATATTTGTAGGTCCCTTCCTGAACGAATTTGGCGGTTCCTCCCTGGCCCGCTACAACCACATTCCTGGGATTCCAGGTAAATTTATAATTCCAGAGGTTGCTGTCGCTTTCCGGTGCTACCAGCCCCCCCGTGAATGATTCAAAAAGGAGCATTTTGCCACCCTTCTTTCGAATACCGTCAATAATGTGCATCGCGCTCATATGGTCTATGCCGGGATCCAGGCCTATTTCGTTCATAAAAACCAGTCCTTTTTCCTTTGCCTTATGGTCCAAGGCCATTATTTCATCGCTTACATAAGAAGCAGTCACCAGGTGTTTATTGAATTTAATACAATCTTCTGCGACTCTAATATGCAATCGTGCGGGGAGCATGGACACCACTATGTCCGAACCCTGAACTGCATTTCGGCGATCCTCATCATTGAATATATCAAGCAAAATTACAGTGCATGAAGGATGATCTTTTATAGCTAATGGAATGGTTTCAGGATGCAGATCGCCAATGGTGAGATGCAGCTTCTCTGAAACCGATTTATCCAGTAAATAGTCTAACAGGTACGAAGTAGATTTACCGGCACCGACAACAAAAATTTTTCGCGACATGAATTTCTTAAAATTACATTTAATAACGGCCGCTAAGGTATCAAATTGTTACATTTGTAAAAAAAATAGCACTCCAAGTTATGAACAGAACAATTTTTCTGACCGGCATTTTCTTTGGGGTTTTGGCTATTATACTTGGCGCTTTTGGGGCACATGGTCTAAAGGGGCTCATTGATAACGATGCCATGCGATCTTTCGAAACCGGGGTCAAATACCAAATGTATCATGCCCTGTTCCTGCTGGTCCTGGGAACTTTAACCGGGCTAACCGATAGGGACAAAAAGTGGATACATTATTTAATTACGGCAGGGGTGGTGTTCTTTTCCTTTTCAATTTACCTGCTCGCCGTAAACAGTCTAACAGAATTTAATTTTACAACAATAGGATTAATTACCCCATTTGGCGGTGTATTGCTCATTTCGGGCTGGCTGCTGTTGGCTCATCGTGTTTTTAAACGGTTCAACTAAAGTAACGGGCAAATCAACCGAAATGGGTTATATTTTTCCTAATTTTGTGTTAACAATAAAAGCGTATTATGGAAACATCTGACCTCACTACGAAATCGATTTCGTTACGGGAATATGGACTTGAAAATGACAATGTACATTATCAATTGACTCCTTCAGAACTGCATGGGATCACACTGGAGAAAGGCATGGGAAAAACGGCTTCCTCCGGGGCACTTGCAATAAATACCGGCGAATTTACCGGCAGGTCACCTATGGACCGTTTCATAGTGAAGGATGATATTACCGCTGATAAGGTTTGGTGGGGATCTGTCAATATACCCTTCGAGCCTGGGAAATTTGATAAGCTTTATGACAAGGTCATTGGCTACCTGAACAAAAAGGAACTGTTTGTGAGGGATTGTTTTGCCTGTGCCGATAAGGATTACAAAATGAGCATCAGGGTAGTTAATGAATATCCCTGGTCCAACATGTTTGCCTATAATATGTTTATTAGGCCAAGGGAAAAGGAACTCAAGGAGTTTGATCCGGAATGGACCGTGATCAACGCACCGGGTTTTATGGCCGACGCGGAGGTAGATGGCACGAGGCAGCACAATTTTGCTATCTTGAATTTTACCAGGAAGATTGCACTGATTGGAGGTACGGGGTATACGGGAGAGATTAAAAAGGGTATTTTCTCTGCCCTAAATTTTATTTTGCCGGTATATAAGGATACCCTTCCGATGCATTGTTCGGCTAATGTGGGCGCAGACGGAGATACCGCTATTTTCTTCGGTTTATCGGGAACCGGAAAAACTACCTTATCCACAGATCCGTATAGAAAACTGATCGGGGATGATGAACACGGCTGGACAAAAGAAAATACCGTATTTAATTTTGAGGGTGGGTGTTATGCCAAGGTCATTAACCTATCCCGGGACAACGAGCCGGAAATATATGGCGCTATCAAAGAAGGTGCCATCCTGGAAAATGTGATTATGGGTGATAAGGGGGAAGTTGATTTTGAGGATACTTCCATCACTCAGAATACCCGGGTTAGCTACCCTATTTATCATATTGAGAATATTCAGGAACCTTCAATTGGAAAGAACCCCAAGAATATATTTTTTCTTACTGCGGATGCCTTTGGTGTCATACCTCCCATTTCCAAGCTGACGCCCAGCCAGGCTGCCTATCACTTTATTTCGGGATATACAGCCAAAGTTGCAGGGACTGAAGCGGGGGTAGTGGAACCTGTTCCTTCTTTTTCGGCATGTTTTGGGGCACCTTTTATGCCATTGCATCCAACGGTATATGCTGAAATGTTAAGTGCAAAAATGAAAGAATCCGGGGTCAATGTTTGGCTGGTGAATACGGGATGGACCGGAGGGCCGTATGGTGTAGGTACAAGAATGAAATTGAAATATACGCGGGCCATGATTCGTGCCGCGCTTAATGGAAAACTAGGATTATATACGTACGACACGTATCATATTCACTCCGTTTTCGGGGTAGCCCAGCCAAGGGAATGCCCCGGCGTTCCTACCGGTGTCCTAAGTCCGAGAGCTACCTGGAATGATGACGAAGCATACTACAAAACGGCATTTAAGCTAACCAATGCTTTTAGGGAAAACTTTAAAAAGTTTGAATCGTTTGCCAAGGAAGAGATCAGAAGAGGGGGGCCGCAGCGCTATGCGTTTTAGGATAGCGGCCTATGCTCAATAATCAATGAAAGGTGCTTAGGAAATGGATGTTCTCAGAGTATTCGGAGCAAAGCAAGGAATCTATGGAAGCGTGACCTTTTTCTTCAATTGACTAAATGTAAAATGACAGATTAACCGGATAAATCCCTTCGAATTCCCCATCACTTCGGAAGTAAAAAAGGAAAGACTTCCTAATGTTTCCTATTAACACTGGTAATATACTTCTGTAAGGCCATAGTCATGGAAGGAGTTTCTGCCGTGGGAGCCTTTATATCTATGCGGAGACCGGCCTCTGTCGCAGCATGTATGGTAGAATCGCCAAATACCGCAATGCGGGTATCATTTTGCTTGAAATCAGGGAAATTTTTCAAGAGGGATTCTATTCCCGAAGGACTGAAAAATACAAGCACATCGTAATACACATTCCTAAGATCCGAGAGATCACTGATCACGGTTTTGTAGAAAATACCTCTTGTCCATTTAATTCCTGTACTATTCAGAGTTTCCGGAATATCTGATTTCAAGACGTCTGAAGAGGGGAGAAGAAAGGTTTCGTCCTTGTATTTTTTGAATAGCGGGAACAATTCCTGGAAATTTCGTTTTCCCACATAGATTTTACGTTTTCTGTACACCACATATTTCTGCAAATAAAAAGCTACCGCTTCGGATTGGCAGAAGTATTTCATAGTATCAGGCACCTTAAAACGCATTTCTACGGCAATCCTGAAAAAATGATCCACCGAATTCCTGCTGGTAAGGATAATCGCGGTGTAGTGATGCAAGTCTATCTTTTGCTGGCGAACACCTTTGGCATCTACTCCTTCTACATGAATAAAAGGCCTAAAGTCTACCTTAACCTTCTCTTTTTCAATAAGTCGCAAATACGGAGAGTTTTCCATTTTAGGTTCCGGTTGAGAAACCAAAATCGTCTTTACCTTCATAAACCTCAGTCATTTAGATAGTTCGCAATTATCACAAGGGGTGCAATTTCGAGAGCGCAAAGGTACAAAATAAAATAGAAAAAGTGGCTGGTGATGTACTTTTGATGATTTTTTAAAATCGTGATCCATCCAACCGCATTTATGAGGATAATCAATAAAATACCTATAAATACTATTGTTTTTGAGTCTTTCAGAACATAAGTAAGCACAATATTGGCCAAAAACATTACAAGGGAACTATAATTTAAATAGGATAATTTTTTAAAGATAAATTCGGATATGGTCTTTCCATTATTGAATACAAATCCATTCCCTAGTTGAAGAAAAATTTTTGTCAGTAAAAAAAGGATCAATAGTCCAAGGATAATTATATAAATGAACGGATAGGAATTGTTCACTTGTCCTAAAAGAATATTCCGGGCCAGATAGAGGAAAAGGGAAAAATTGAGAAGTTGAAAAATAGTGAAAAAAACCTGAAACCAGTTCAACAGCTTGTCTTTCTTATTATACATAAAAACATATTTGTTATTGAAAGGCAAAATAATAAAGTTAAGGAATCGGCTGTAAAAGAGACTTTTGGCAATTACTATAAACACAACACTTGAAAACAGGATAACTGTGATCCAGTCCGAAGTGCTCATTGTTTTATAGATGGGTTCCATTAGCGAAGTTTTACATTTTCTCCATTAATGCCCCAATATAGGCCATTTTCGGAAATACATATCTTGAAGTAAGCGGACTGTTTTTCGGAGGGAGCGGGCAATTTAAAACTAAACCCAGTGCTGTCCCGGGCTTTAAGAGCGGTGATATGGCCGCTCAGTGGCCGAACTTCCAGATCAGTTACTTCTTTCACTTGTTTATACTTATTGAGGTAAGCCACTCCGAATTTAATTTTACCGAGATCAATGTCAATTTGGTAAGGATTATAAACCTGCATCCTATGGACGCCTTCCAGGGAAATTGCACCCTTTTCTTCCACATAACAGCGGAGTTTCCTGAATGATTCAAAATTATCCCTGAACGCTCCGTAAATCGTAAACCCGTCTGCCGTAGTAAACGAAATATCCCCTTCTTTCATATATTTTGAAGTATAAACTATTTTTCTGCCCCGCACTTTAAATTCTGAACTATCCAGGGAATACTGATTTCGTCTATATCTGATGTTGTTAAGGGAATAGCTGGTATTCCCCGAATAAAAGGCATACATCGGTGCGTTTCTGTATGAATTCTCAAAGACCACCGGTGTATTTCCCACCTGTGATACTATTTCATTCACCCATTTCTTGTTGCCATGTGTTTCATAAACTATCGGGAATAAAGGCTCATACACCAAACCGATTCGGAGATAACAAAGCACCAGGATATTTACAAGCCCCATCCGGAATATCCATTTTCTTGCTGTTTTGTTCTCCAGCATGTACTTAAACACAAGAATTACCAAAGGAATGCAAATTACAATGATCCATTGTGTTTGGATCCGCCTGTTGAAACTGGAGATAAAGAAAAAAAGCAATACGCCATAGGTTAGGTATACCAAGGCCCTTGAAAAGGGATCGGATTGTTTGGTTTTATAAAGCCCTATGTAAATCCATGGGAAAGTTAACCCAAAGAGGGCAATAAGGTTTATGAAATATCCGAAGGTATAGTCTTCAAAATGGTATTCCCTATTTGGCCTTTCAAATAAGTGGTATTTAATAGAAACAAAATCGTTCTTATAGAGCCATAAGATATGAGGGGTATAACAAATTAAGGATACTATGACTGCTATCCATGCATATTTGTTCAACACTAATTTATAATTGGATAGCAGCACAAAAAAAATGACCAGGATTGCATGGTATTTGCTATACATCAATGCAGCCATCACCATTCCCAGGACCACGCTCAGGACGGCCGTCGGAGATTGCAGGAACTTTTTATGGATATACAGGAACAAGGCGGTGAAAAAGAGCAATGGGGTGTCGGGGAGTGTTAGAAAACCATAGGCATTCAAAAGGGTCATGGAGAACACCAGCACAAAAAAATGAAAAATATAGTCTTCCTTTTTGGGATGATCCACCGATAACCACAAAAAGAATATAGTCCCTATTCCTAAAAGGCAACTCATAAAGCGTACCCCAAGCTCCCCGTCAAACAAAAGGCCGCTGATCTTAACAAGCAATGCTACCATTGGGGGATGATCAAAATAGCCCCATGACATGTTCTGGGAATAATACCAGTAATACGCCTCATCAAAAATAAGCTCCGTGAAGTAACTTTGAATGAGAT
The DNA here is from genome assembly GCA_041743085.1 of Flavobacteriaceae bacterium. Lineage (GTDB taxonomy): Bacteria > Bacteroidota > Bacteroidia > Flavobacteriales > Flavobacteriaceae > JAFMPW01. The sequence goes on along the minus strand of JBGTNL010000019.1, from coordinate 141,617 downwards.
TGATCAATAAAATGACCCCGAGAAGATAAAGGAAAAGTCTGGGTGTTTTATGTTTCATTCCTTATGATGATTCACCTCAAAATTACGAATAATAGGCATTAGGAGATATTCTAAAGAAACGATAAAATTGCGGCCGTATTTCCTTTTCGATTTTTTAAAGTAGTATTTTTGCGAAAATTGCTGCGACCCTATGGCAGATTCCTTGGTTATAATTCCTACCTATAACGAAATAGAAAATGTTGAAGCTATAATCCGGGCGGTCCTTGATTTACAAAAGGAGTTCCATGTGCTTATTGTAGATGATAATTCTCCCGACGGAACGGCGGCTACAGTTTCGAAAATGCAACCCGACTTCCGTGACAGGCTTTTTTTAGAGGTACGAAAGGAAAAATCCGGTCTGGGAACAGCATACATTCACGGGTTTAGGTGGGCCATTGCCCGGAACTACAATTACATTTTTGAAATGGATGCCGATTTTTCGCACAGACCTTCAGATCTTCTCAGATTATATAGGACCTGCCTTAATGGAGCCGATGTGGCTATAGGCTCCCGGTATAAAAAAGGGGTCAATGTCGTAAACTGGCCGCTATACAGGGTGTTGCTTTCTTACGGGGCATCGTTTTATGTTAAATTGATCACTGGAATGCGCGTGCACGACCCAACCGCCGGATTTATATGTTACAGACGAAAGGTTTTGGAATCCATAGACCTGGATGCCGTTAAATTTATTGGGTATGCGTTCCAGATAGAGATGAAGTTTCGGGCATATCTCAAGAAGTTCAGGATAGAGGAGGTTTCCATAATTTTTACCGATAGGGAAAAAGGGAAATCAAAAATGACTTCCTCCATTATCCGGGAAGCCATTTTTGGTGTTATCAGCATGAGATTCAGAAGCCTTTTCAAAATAAATGGATTTTAGCCATGGCCAAAACACTGATTAAAAATGCGGTATTAGTGAATGAAGGTGTTCAGCAGCAAGGCGACATCCTCATACAGGATGAAATTATCCTTAAAATTGATTCGGGCATAAGTGCGGAAGGAGCCAATGTCATTGATGCAAATGGAAATTATTTACTTCCGGGCGTTATAGATGATCAGGTACATTTCAGGGAACCCGGACTAACCCATAAAGCGGATATAGGTTCGGAAAGCAAAGCAGCCCTCGCCGGAGGTATTACCAGCTACATGGAACAACCCAATACAGTTCCGCAAACGACGACGATTGAAAAATTAGAGGAGAAATTCGCAATCGCCCGAAATTCATCCTATGCCAATTATTCCTTTTTGTTCGGAGGCACTAATGATAATTTAGAAGAATTAAAAAAGTTAGATGGGAATGCATGCTCTGGCGTAAAGTTATTTTTGGGATCCTCCACAGGGAATATGTTGGTTGATGACGAGGAGGTAATTGAAAAAATCTTCCGGAATACCCCCTTGGTGATTTCAGCTCATTGTGAGGACGAAAAGACCATCCGTGAAAATCTCATGACGTACAAGGAAAAATATGGGGAGAATATCCCCATAAAATACCATCCATTAATTAGAAGTGAGAAAGCTTGCTACCTGTCTTCTTCCAAAGCTATAGCACTTGCTCTGAAAACCGGTGCCAGGCTTCATGTATTTCACATATCCACAGGGAAGGAAACGGAACTTTTCAGGAATGATATTCCACTGAAAGAAAAGAAAATAACCGCAGAAGTCTGTCTCCACCATTTATGGTTTTCGGACGAGGATTATGAAGAGAAAGGGACTTTGATAAAATGGAACCCTGCCGTAAAAACAGCTGCGGACCGATCCCAACTCTGGGAAGCCCTGCTCGATGACCGCATAGACGTTGTGGCAACCGATCATGCGCCCCACACCTTGAGCGAGAAAAAAAATGTGTATACCAAAGCGCCTTCCGGGGGGCCCCTGGTTCAACATGCACTGCCGGCCATGATGGAAAAATATAGGGACGGTAAAATAGCGATAGAAAAAATTGTGCAGAAAATGTGTCACAATCCCGCTGAACTTTTCCAGATAGAAAAGCGCGGATTTATTAAAGAGGGTTTTTTTGCAGACCTCGTGGTTGTGAATATGAACGCTCCATGGAAGGTAAGCAAAAACAACATCCGCTATAAATGTGGCTGGTCTCCTTTTGAAGGGGAAAAGTTCGGGTCAGAAATAACGCATACTTTTGTTAACGGGCATTTGGCTTATGACAATGGAAAACTGTCTGAAAGCAAAAATGCCAAAAGACTAACTTTTGAACGGTAGTGATGAAGCGATCAATCCTATTACTTTTTTTTCTGTTATTTATTTCCTGCGGCGAAAAGGTCATTGAACAACCGGGCGATCTTATTGCAAAGGAAAAAATGGCAGATATACTGTACGATCTGGCCCTGATCAATGCGGCTAAAAGTACTAATCCCAAGATCCTACAGGAGAACAATATTGAACCCATGGGGTTTATTTATAAAAAATATGGGGTGGATAGCCTTCAATTTGTTAAAAGTGATCTCTATTATGCATCTATTCCCCTGCAGTATACCGCAATATATGAAACTGTTGCCTCCAGACTGGAAAGAAATAAGAAGAAAGCGGAGGATGCTCGAAAACAGAAAAATGACAGTACCCAAAATCTGCTGGAAAAAAACAGAATACAAAAAAATAATGAGAAGATCAGGAAAACCGTTCAGGATACGCTTCCTTGAACCTGTTGCAGGTAAAATAAATTGATTCCGCCATCAATTCAAATTCAAAATTAAGCAAACCGAGCACCTTTCTATTGCTGTATACTTCAGGGTATTTTAACGAAATTAATTGTTTCTTAGTCAATCTTCTTTTCCTGCCGCTTATAAAGGACCATAACCAGTCTAAGCGCCAAAAGAGTTTCAGCTGCCAGAATTTGAGGGCTGTTCTGGGTGTTGGTTTACCAAATTCCCTGGCAATGTTGGATAATATCTCCTTATAGGTTAAATTTTTGTCTATTGCAATAAAGCGTTCAACGGTAATTTCCGAATCCATAAGTGAAACCATTATCCTTACCACATCGTTCACAGTAACAAAACCAGAGCCGCCAGGAGGATAAAAACGCGGTCCTTTTGCGGCAATACGAAAAAGAATGCCACTTCCGGTATGCCAAAATCCCGGACCAAGAATTATTCCGGGGTTTACGATGACCACCGGAACACCTTCCTGGGAAGCCCGCCACACTTCCATTTCGGCCAAATGTTTGGTTAAGGCATATACATTTGCTTTGCCGGCGTTCCAGTCATTATTTTCGGTAGCGATGGAGCCATCATTACTTCGGCCAATTGCCGCTATAGAACTTACATAACAGAGTTTATTAATTTGATGTGCAATGCAAAGGTTTACCACGTTTGCCGTGCCTTCCCTATTCACCTTTTGCAAAAGTTTAAAATCATTTGGATCAAAAGAGATAAGAGCGGCGCAATGGTATACCTGGGTTACATCCTCAAAGGCGAGTTCTAATGCCGGAATGTCGTTGATATCTGCCTCAACCCAGTGTATTTTATTGAAATATCGTTTCGGGCTGTCGCCGTAATACGAGAATATTTTTTTTACCCTTTCGAGGTTACTGTTCCGTCTGTGAATGGCACGGACACTTAGTCCTTTACTTAACAGGTAAAACAAAAGGTGTGTTCCTACCAAACCCGTACCGCCCGTAACCAAAATCATGGCTCTAATTTACTCAATTACTGCGGATATATTTGTTTTCCCGGAAAGGGTGCCGTGCTATTTATTTATATTTGCAGCAGTTCGTCTAATGTGAAACAATATGGCTTCTAATTTTGTGGCAGAATTAAAATGGAGGGGGATGTTGCACGACGCAATGCCCGGAACTGAAGAACATTTATTGAGTGGTATGCAGGCTGCGTATGTTGGGATAGATCCAACTGCAGATTCGCTGCACATTGGTCATCTCGTCATCGTAATGCTGCTTCGTCATTTTCAACTTGCGGGGCACAAGCCCTACGCCCTGGTAGGGGGTGCAACGGGCATGATAGGAGATCCTTCGGGCAAATCATCCGAGCGAAATTTATTGGATGAAACTACACTTCGCTTAAATCAGGAAGCATTGAAAGAACAACTATCGCGCTTTTTGGATTTTGATAGCAAAGCCGAAAATGCTGCCGTACTTGTCAACAATTATGACTGGATGAAGGGCTTCTCATTCCTTGATTTCATTCGCGATGTGGGCAAACATATCACTGTCAACTACATGATGGCCAAGGATTCTGTTAAAAAACGGCTCACCTCGGATGCAGCGGAAGGGATGTCATATACCGAATTTACCTATCAGTTGGTTCAAGGGTATGATTTTCTGCACCTCTACCAAAATTACAATTGCACCTTACAGATGGGAGGCAGTGATCAATGGGGTAACATTACTACGGGAACAGCACTCATTCGCAGAATTGGCGGCGGGAAGGGTTTCGCACTAACGTGCCCCCTAATTACCAAGGCCGACGGATCTAAATTCGGAAAGACGGAAGAGGGAAATGTTTGGTTGGATGCACACCGAACATCGCCTTACAGATTTTATCAATATTGGTTGAACACTTCGGATGAGGATGCCGAGAAATATATCAAAATATTTACATTCCTGTCCAAAACCGAAATTGAGGCTTTAGTGAAGGAGCACAGGGAGGTGCCCCACCTCAGGATCATTCAAAAAAAGTTGGCCGAAGAGATTACCGTTATGGTTCATTCCGGGGAAGCTTTGGAAAATGCCATCAGGGCCAGTTCCATTCTTTTCGGAAAGTCGACCTCAGAAGATCTGAAGAAATTGGACGTGGCCACTTTTTTAGACGTGTTTGCCGGCGTACCCCAGGCTGAAATAGCCAGGAAAGAGATAGAAGAAGGATTGGATATCATTGGGGCACTTTCGGCCAAAACTCAATTTTTAAGTTCCAACGGAGAAGCGAGACGAGAGTTGGATCAAAATTCGATAGCTGTGAACAAAGAAAAAGTAACCAAAGACTATATAGTTGGTACTGCCGACCTAATCGATGATAAATTTGTCTTGTTGCAACGCGGAAAAAAGAACTACTATTTATTAGTAGTGAATTAACCTGAAGAATATGCCCGCAGCCAGCCAGCTGTGTCAATTTTATAATGCAAATCTATAAACATAAAACAGTCCGCGAGTTAGAGGATTTTTACGGGGATCTGTTCGTTAAACCAGAACTTTATTCAACCATCAGTGATCATTTAACGGCCGTGGCAGAGCGAATGTGGGAAGGAGTGCAAGCCAATAATGAGGCCGTTTTCAGGGAAATAAGTAATTATCATCCAGGCCATCTTGGAAGAACCAGTGCCCAGATTACAAAAACAGGTCTAACAGAAGATGATTGTAAGCATACCATAGCAAATGAATTCGGGTTCAGGCGGTGGACAGAACTAATGCATCTGAATATGGGCTATCACCGCATTTTTGAGAATTGTATTGACACTATGTTGCGCGGGGACTTAAAAGGACTTAAAAAAATCATATCTGAAGATGATACCCTGGTCAATCAAAAGTCGCAATACGGACATAGAGCTACTTTGCTACATTATGCAGCCAGTAACGGGGTAGAATTATGGCGACAGAAAGTTCCGCTGAATTTACCGGAAATAGTCGGTTATTTGCTTGAACAAGGGGCAAACAGAACGGCTAAAATGAAAGTTTATGGGGGAGAATACACGGCCGCCGAACTTTTGCCATCCAGCGCGCATTCCAGAGATGCCGGAATTTTTAAGGAACTGAGAAAACTCTTTTAACAAACAATGACGCACTTTACTTCGGAGATAAAGGATTTGCCCGACTTAGGAAGATCAATTTAGGTTAATTCTCCGTTGGTAAAGAGTATCATGGGCATTTAAAATATGAAAGCCCATAACCTACCTACGGCAGGCAGGTGGGCATTTAATTAAAAAATGACCAATACCGATGGATATAAATAACACTAAATCAATAGGTTGGCGAAATTTTATTTAGATGAAAAAGTCCTTTTCATTACTGGTAGCGCTGGGAACCATACTTGTATCCTGTACTTTTTTTAATAAGACAAAAAACAGGGTGTCAGATGAGGCAATTGTAATATACAATGCTAAAATCATTGATATACAGAGTGGTACTATATCTGAAAACAGGGCTATCCTTATAGACAGTGGAGTCATAAAAACTATTGCACCTGCTACCGAACTCAGGGAAATGGTGGCAAGGGAAAATCAAATTGACGCGAAAAACAAATACATTATCCCAGGTCTTTGGGATATGCACATTCATTTGGAAGGTAGTGATTTAATTGAAGACAATAAGGCCTTGCTGCCGGTGTATATTGCCTACGGCATAACGACGGTCCGTGACGCTGCCAGCGATCTGGGCGAACAGGTTTTAACCTGGCGCAATGAAATAAACGAGGAAATGTTGCTGGGCCCCCAAATATTTACGGCCGGAAGGAAGCTCGAGGGAATTAATTCTATCTGGAAGGGCGACCTTGAAATCGCAAATGGGGAAGATCTTCACCAAATGCTGGATACGCTCGAGGGATATAAGGTAGATTTTGTGAAGATTACGGAGAACACTTTGTCCGGGGAATTGTTTTTGGCCAGTGTGTTAGCTGCGAAGGAAAGGGGTTTTTTGGTCTCGGGCCACGTCCCTTATGATCTGACTATTCAGCAACTGGCCGATGCGGGTTTTTCGAGTATTGAACACGCCAGTTATGTGTTAAGACTAGGGAGTGATGAACAAAAATATGTAGATCGCATCCGCTCCGGAGAACGTGCTAAAAGTGAAGCCAACGAAGATTACTTTATTCATTTTGACCAGCGAAGAGCAACAGCCGCTTATAAAGAATTGGCCAAAACCAACATTTCGGTTACGCCCACTTTGATAGGGGGGAAACAATTGGCCTATTTGGACGTGGACGATCATAAAAATGATGATTTCTTGAAGTATTTAACAAGGCGGTTTACTGCAAATTATCAATGGAGAATAGACAGAATGGCCGGCGACACCCCAGAGCAAACGCAAAGACGGAAGGATCGTTATCTGCTTATAGCCAATCAATTGCCCTATTTGCGGAATGCCGGTATAAACATCATGGCAGGGAGCGATTCCGCTGCTCTCAATACCTTTGTATATCCCGCCCTGGCATTGCATGAAGAGTTGGTTTTATTTCGGGAAGCTGGACTTACACCAATACAGATTTTACAAAGTGCTACTATCAACGGTGCCAAATTTATGGGTGTGGAAGATACCTTGGGGAGTATTGCGGAGGGAAAACAGGCCGACATTGTTATACTCAATACCAACCCATTGAATGATATAAGGTCAACACAAGATATTTATGCCGTTATCAATAACGGAACATTGTTTGACAGAAAAGCCCTGGATGAAATTTTGGAACAGGCCCGGCAAAGAAGAATGGATTTGGACAAAAGTAGGGATAAGGAGAATTAAAGCACCATTAAATTACACCCTCTAATATCGGAATGGTCAAAACGGCCGATTACCTCAAAACTTCCATTTTCATAAGCTCTTCCTAAGTCCTGGGTAGCTATAAAGGAACAGGAGTGCACATTGGCCAGATCGATTATGTTTATACCTCCTGTTTTCCCGGATCTTCGGAAGATAAGGGGATCTTCAGCATCCCTTATAAGCACTTTCATCCAGGGGGGGGATTTAAAGATCCCTTTTCCTGTGGAATAGGCCTGGGATAGCAATTCAGTCATCCCGTACTCCGAATGAATTTCGGAGACCCCAAAACCTTTTTTGAGCAGAACATGAAGTTGTTCCCTGATCATTTCTTTACGTCTGCCTTTCATGCCACCTGTCTCCATTACAATTGTATTCTTTAACCTAAGCGGATATTTTTCTGTCATGTCCAGAAGTGCGAAGGAGACCCCCACCAATAAAATTTTAGTGCCCTGCTTATTTAATTGAATAAGCTTTTCCCTTAAGGAACCAAGGTCATCAAGATAAAAACCACTTTCGGGATGTTCACTTTTTTCAATCAGCACATTTACCATATAGATCAGCGAGGACCTGTTCCGTTCAAGGTATGACGGCAGTAGTGCCAGAATACAATAATCACCTGGGGAACCATAAAATTGTTCGAAAGCGGTGAGAAAGCTTTGTCGGTATATGGCAAGATCTGCAACATAATGCAAACTATGGCCGCTTCCGGTCGTTCCGCTGCTGGTGAAAAGCGTTTCGTGTTCCAAACCATGGGTTATAATGGCTTTGGATTTAAAGAACTCAATAGGTAAAAAGGGAATGGAAGTTATATCCTTGACAATTGCTTCGGATCTTTTCAAATAATTGCAAAACTCCCGGTAGATGGTATTATTCCGATACTGATACCTGAACACTTCCAGTGCCAGGGCGTTAAACTGCGACTCACCTTTTATCTCAAAAATACTGGGGATATGCATCACATAAACAAAAATAACCAAAATAAAAGCCCTGACATCTCGATGGTTATCGGAATCAGGGCTTCACCAGTTAGGGTGGTCGCTTCTCTTATTTCACAACAAGTTTTCTTGTCATTTTTTTGTCGTTTTCCTGAACCTGAAGTACATAAACCCCAGGGACCAATTGAGAAATATTAAGGGCGCTTGTTGTAATTCTATCCCTGAGGACCACCTTGCCAAAAACGTCAAACACAGTGATATCCTTATTTCTGTTTTTACTGGTTTTGACGTACACAATATCGTTAAGTGCCGGATTGGGATACAATTTAAGATCCATGGATCGTGTATTTTTAACGGATGTCGTATCCATTTTTTCCTGGGCTGAAATCACTAACATACACCCAAAAAAGAAGGCTAAGTAGATTTTTTTCATGAATATTGATTTGGGATCAATACCATAAAGATAGGTGAAAGGGTTTGCCTAAAAGCAGAAATTGTTGTGAAAGCAATTATTTTGTAGGTCAAATGAATTGCCCGGGCGGTTCGTCGTATATTTCGTACTTTTTAACGACATGAGATCCGTTGTATTTTAATACTTTGACTAAAGGGCATCTCTAAAAACCCTACTTTGGTTGCCAACTTGTTCTTTTTCCCGGCTACTTCGTTACCAAAATACTCATTTAGCCCTGCTAAACTCCGCTTTTGGTGCCTTGTATCCGAAAAAAATCCCTGCGTTACCATTCCAAACAGAGTTATTAGGGGTGCCCTAAAAATTAAGGAAGGAAAAAAGGAATTATTTTACAATTAATTTTCTCGTGGCAACCAACTCTTGTTCAAAAACCCGGATGACATAGACTCCCGCATCCAGATCGGACAAATTCAATTCTTTGCCTAAAATAGTGGTTTCCAAAACCTGCGTTCCCAGAACATCAAAAATGAGTATTTTTTTGGGCGCATTTCGCGTAGTGTGTATATAGAGCTTGCCGTTGGTAACCGGATTGGGATAAAGCTTAAAACCATCAATACCTCCATCAGCCTGGACCTGCTGCCCATAGCTAATTGAAATAAAAAGGAAAAATACAATGTGGTAAAGGTGCTTCATATAGGATTCACTACAAACAATATACCACAAAGATATGAAATTTAGATATTTTCATCGCTTAAGCCTCCTTTAAAATGTTGGTAAGTTCGGTGAAATACCAAAAGTTTCAACTTTACGCTTCCGGTAAAGCCCCTTTTAGCACCAAATACTAAGGGTTGAGAGAAATGTAACTTGTACAATACGCATATTTTTTGGATAGAGGTCCGGGTTTAATGAATTTTGGTGTTACCAAAGTGTTAAGCATATTAAATGAACGTTAACTCGTAATAAGTAATTGTATTATCTTTATTTTTGGACAGGTTTAGCGAAAAGGAGAATAATGAAAAAACAGGAAATCAAAATACTTTTAGTTGACGATGAACCAGACATTTTGGAAATTCTGAGCTACAACCTATCTTCAGAAGGCTACCATGTGTACACGGCAAAAAACGGTCTTGAAGGCGTTGAAAAAGCCAAGAAAAAAAAACCACATTTAATTATCCTGGACGTAATGATGCCCGAAATGGACGGCATTGAAGCATGTGAAATTATTCGTGCAACCAGTGGCCTTGAAAATACGATTATTACTTTTCTCACCGCCAGGGGGGAAGATTATTCGCAGATGGCGGGGTTTGATGCCGGTGCGGATGACTATATTACCAAACCGATAAAGCCAAAGGTTCTGGTGAGCAAAGTTAAAGGCTTGCTTCGAAGGTTGAAGGAAGATGGCCAGGCATCGGACGATATTCTCAAAGTAGGAAACATTGAAATTAACCGGGAAGAATACAAAGTGGTGAACAAGGGGAAAGAAATTATCCTTCCCCGAAAGGAATTTGAATTACTGGCATTATTAGCTTCAAAACCGGATAAGGTTTTTAAAAGAGAGGTTATTCTCGATAGGGTCTGGGGCCAGGAAGTAGTAGTTGGCGGTCGTACCATAGATGTTCATATCAGAAAGCTGCGTGAGAAGATAGGGGACGATCATTTTAAAACGGTGAAAGGGGTAGGATATAAGTTTGTGCTGTAATGGCCATGCGTTTAAAGAAATCCTATAAATTTGCCTTGCGTTCCGCCCTTATTATCTCTCTCATTATTGCAGTCTTCCTGTGCGGCTTCATTTTCTACAAAAACCTTTTTACCGAGCAATGGCTTCTGATTTTATTGTCCTGCCTGGGTATTTTTATAGTGTCTTTTTTGGTGATTCAGGTCAGGGTGCAAAAATTTATATATCGCCGAATAAAGCGAATTTATGACGATGTAACCCTATTGGAGTCTTCCTCCGTTCCTACAGGCCCTATTACTACTGACATGAGAACCCTGACAGAAGAAATTGAGAAATTCGCAAAAGATAAAAAAATAGAAATAGACACTCTGAAGATTAGGGAGGAGTACCGGAAGGATTTTCTGGGGAATGTATCACATGAGCTAAAGACACCGTTGTTTACCGTGCAGGGTTATATCCTTACCCTGCTCGATGGGGCCATGGAGGATAAACAGGTGCGAAAAAAATACCTGCAGCGAGCGAATAAGGGGGTAGAACGCCTTATCTATATTATTAAGGATCTGGATCTTATCACAAAATTGGAAGTAGGGGACCTGAATCTCGATTTAAGTCATTTTAATATCATTGAGCTTATCGATAACGTTTTTGACCTGTTGGAAATGAAGGCCTCCAAAAAGGGGATTTCGCTGACTTTTGATATGCCTTATGAGACACCCGTTTATGTGAGGGCAGACAGGGAGAAAATACAGCAGGTACTTAGCAATCTTTTGGTGAATTCAATAAAATATGGCTATAAAGGAGGTACAACGGAAGTTAGTGTGGAAAACCTTATCAAAAACAAGGTGATAGTACGGATCACGGACAATGGGGAGGGAATAGCGGAAGAAAATATACCGCGAATTTTTGAGAGGTTCTATCGCGTGGATAAAAGCGGAAGCCGTAAAGAAGGGGGATCAGGACTGGGACTTGCCATTGTAAAGCACATAATTGAGGCGCATAACGAGAAGATCTATGTGGAAAGCGCCGAAGATGTGGGTTCCGAATTTTCCTTTACATTGGAAAAAGCAAAGGACAAAGAGAGGAGTTGAACTTGTGCCCAAATATGACTTGGGAAGCACACCGCAATAATCAATCACAACATTCAAAGGTATCTGATACAAACACGAAGGAACAAATGTCTTTCGCAATGCATGTAAAGCTCATGTTTTGGGGTTCAGATGCTAAAGTCATAAGATTCCTTGGTACCCCGATCAAAGATTTCCTTAGTTTTGCCCTAATTGCAAAATTGTTCTCAGTGGGAAGCAAGAATAAGCTAAAAAGATTCCGGGAAAACGCAACCTTTCCGAATGTCATCCAACCTGAACGGGACGACATTATCCACGGTAAATTTCCTTTCAAAGGCAACTGGGAAGAACATTTTGGAAACGCAAACCCAATTATTTTGGAATTGGGGTGTGGAAAAGGCGAATATGTTATCGGTCTTGCCCAAAGATATCCCGATATCAACTTTATAGGGGTTGATATAAAAGGAGCAAGATTCTGGAAAGGTGCCAAACGAGCCCTTGAAAAAAATCTGGTAAATGTTGCTTTTGTACGGGCACAAATAGAATTAATAGATCTTTTATTCGCCGAGGCTGAAGTATCCGAAATCTGGATAACCTTTCCGGATCCCCAGATCAAATATAAGCGTACCAAGCACCGGCTTACCAATCGCGATTTTTTGGAGAAGTATCGGAGTATTTTAAAAGAAGAAGGCGAAATTCATTTGAAGACGGATAGCGAATTTATGCACGGTTACACGCTGGGGTTACTACAGGGACTGGGATTTGAGATCATATATTCCAACCACGACATTTACACAAATGAAGGAAGCCCAAAAGAAGTTTTAGAAATTCAAACTTTCTACGAAAAACAGTATCTTCAAAAGGAAAAACACATCACCTATCTGAACTTTAAGGTGAAATAACAAATGACACATCTTCTCATTCTTTTCTTTGTAACGTTTTCCGCCGCTTTCATGGCAACGGTACCCCCTGGGCTACTCAATATGAACGCGGCAAAAACCAGCGTGCTCAAAGGAAAATTGAATGGGATCATCTTTAGCCTTGGAGTCTCTACCATGATCATGATGCAGGCTTATGTCGCTGTCCTTATATCTAAATTCCTCTTCAGAAATCCGCATATGATCGATTGGTTGCTGAGAATTGCCCTTGCCATTTTTGCCATTTTTGCCATTTACTTTTATATATCTGCCAAACGTGAGGATTCCCATCAGATGAAAATAGTGAAAAAGAGTAAGAAGAACAGTTTCTTCAAGGGAATGTTACTTGCGGCTCTTAATTTACTTACCATTCCTTATTACAGCGGTCTGAACGCCATGTGGAATGAAGCAGGTTGGATTAAGTTCATGTTCTGGGACATAGCCATTTTTATCCTGGCAGCGGGTAGCGGTACCTTCTCGGTACTTTATCTATACACCGTATACTTTAATAAATTGGAAGATAAAACGCACCGATTCTCAAAAAATTCAAACTACATTTTAAGTGCGTTGATGCTGGTATTGCTGGTTATTACTATGATCCGTATTTTTTATAAGTAATAATATGAACCAAGCAAACAAAAACTTCTTTCAAAAAGTCCATGAAGTCGCTGCCCGGATCCCCTATGGAAGGGTAACCTCCTATGGAGCTATTGCCAAATACCTTGGAGCTGCTCGAAGCGCCCGTATGGTGGGCTGGGCAATGAATGGTGCGGGAGGAAGGGAAGATATACCCGCCCACAGAGTAGTAAACCGGGTAGGGCTCCTTAGCGGGAAGCACCATTTTAGCGGGACAAACCTGATGCAGCAATTATTGGAGAACGAAGGTATTAGGGTAAAGGACAACCAAATCGTAGACTTTGAAAAGCATTTTTGGGATCCCTGGAAGGAGCTTGGAAACGAAACCTCAGCCTAATTAGTGAACCTACAAATACCGGACTAAGGATAGAAAAGGGAGTAAATTCAAGTAAAATTAAGAGTAAAAACGGTATTTTCATTTGAGACAACCCGGATGTTCCCACCATGAAGATGCATAATTTGTTTGGATAAACTCAGTCCTATCCCGGTACCGGAAGTCCTGGTTGTAAAAAAAGGTACAAAGATTTCATCAATATGCTCCGGCGGTATTCCCGGGCCGTTATCCCTCACTTCAATAAATTGGTTCCCCTGTCCTTTGGTCCCGGCCATGATTTTTATCCTTCCGTTTTCCTGATCGGCCAAAGATTGAAGCGCATTTTTACAGAGATTGATCAATACCTGGGAAATTTGCTTTTCGTCGACAAAGAGTTGAAGGTCTTCAGGATAAGCTATCGTTTCTATTGAAATCGTGTTATTCTGGTTTTCCTGATTCATCAAAACCTTTATCCTTTCCAACAATTTTTGTGCCGGGACCAGGGTCTTATCAGGTGGTGGCAGACTGAGGAAACTTCTGTAGGATTGTACAAATTCCATTAAATCACCACCTTGTTCCTTTATAACCTCCAGTCCTTTTACAGTATTTTGGATATGTCCGGCCTTCAATTGTTCCGCAGGAATTAAACCATTTCGGGTCTTGAAGTATTTTATTATAGATTCCGAAATAGAAGTTATGGGGGTAATGGTATTCATGATTTCATGCGCCAGCACCCTTATCAGGCGAACCCAGGAATCCGTTTCTTTTTCGTCCAGTTCCTTGTCAATATCCTGAGCCACCACCAGCAAGAGCTCTTCATTATTCAATGTTAGGGCGGTAGATTTAAGCGCAATTTGTTTTTTTTCTCTTTCATTGGTTAATTGAATCAATTCTCTATCAAAGGGTTTTAGTGATGAAAACAACTCGTAGAGTTTCTGATCTACCTGAGTCAGCTGTTTAATATGATTTAAAGGGGTATATGTAAGTAATTCCTCAATTTTAGGATTGGCAAAAAGGATGTGCCCTTTTTTATTAAAGGTTAGAATTCCAATATCGGCCTGCCTGATAATTTCCTGATAGTATTGCTCCTGGACTTGCTTCTTTATATGAATTTCCTGAATCATATTGTTAAGCATATTAAGGCTGTGGTTAAGTTCCTCCAAAGATTTTACACTTAACTTTTCAGGAAACCGCAACGTAAAATCCTCATTTTTTACCGCATCAAAAAAATAGGCGATCTTTCTGTTAGTATGATTTACATAGCGAATTAAAAACACGGTCTGGAGTGTTAAAAAGACCAATGCCAAACCTGTCAATACATATTGGCCCTTAAAAAGGAAAAATGCCCCAATGACAGCGGTAACGGAAATCCCTACTATTCTGAATACCAGTTGCCAATAAATATGCCTGCTCACCATCCCGGGGTCTTCAATTTAATTCGTACTGTTAACATCACCCTATTTTTATTGGAGTTGTCTTTTCGTCCTCTGCCGAAAAGAGCGTAATCTACCTATATGCGCCCCTTGTTGCACTTGTCGGATGCAAGCCATAAATGAAGGAAGCTTGCACGCTTAAGTGCCTTCACGATCCTAAAATTTTAACCTCAAATCCTGATCCTGCGCACCGCCGACTTCCCACGGTCAAATAGCACCGTCTACTGCCACTGCCTATGGCATAGGGCCACCCTTCTTCTTCATCTTATTGTACAAAGTCTGCCTGGAAATACCCAGTTGCTCCGCCGCAGCACTGTAATTGCCATCGTTTTGGTTAAGGGCATTTGTGATCATCATCAGTTCCATTTCTTCCAAAGTGTTTGGGCCTGTTTCTACTGAAATCGATGATTTTATATTTAAAAGAAAATCGGTGGGTTTTAAAACATTCCCTTCGGAAAGAATTACCGCTCTTTCCATAGTATGCAGGAGTTCCCGGATATTTCCGGGCCACGAATAGGCCATTAATTTTTCCTGGGCCTTTTGGTTAATTCGCAATCCTTGTTTGCCATATTTGGTTGTGAATTTGTTCAGGTAAAAATCCGCCAGAACCAGAATATCACTCTCCCTTTCCCGCAATGGGGGTACTTCAATACGGATGGTATTAATGCGGTACAAAAGATCTTCCCTAAAAAGTCCGTCTGCCACCATTTTATCCAAATTCATATTGGTGGCACATATAAGTCGGATATCGACCGGGATCGGCTTGTTAGAACCTACGCGTACCACGACCCTATTTTGTAGTGCGGACAGCAATTTGGCCTGGTTCTGTAATGATAAATTTCCTATTTCATCTAAAAACAGGGTGCCACCGCTGGCCGCTTCAAACTTACCGGATCTGTCGTCCTTGGCATCGGTAAAAGAGCCCTTAACGTGCCCGAAGAGCTCACTCTCTAAAAGATTTTCTGAAAGGGAACCCATATCCACGGCAATAAATACCTCATTGTTGCGGGTAGATAGTTTGTGGAGTTCTCTTGCAATGAGTTCCTTACCTGTTCCGTTTTCACCTGTAACCAGGACATTCACATCTGTTTTGGCAACTTTGCCGGCCAGGTTAAGTACTGCGTTCAATGCCCTGGAATTCCCAATAATGTAATTCTTGTTATGGTTGATAACCTGTTTTAAATTACTCTCTTTTTGGCGGAGTTGATTGACTTCCTTTCGGGATTTCCGCAACTCGTAAGCCGATTTTACGGTTGCCAATAGCTTGTCATTATTCCAGGGTTTAAGTATAAAATCTGCCGCACCTTCCTTTAAGGCCTTCACTGCCAGATCAATGGCTCCATAGGCGGTCATCATGACTATGGAGATCTGCGGAGCCTTCTTCTGGATTTCCCTGAGCCAAAACAATCCTTCATTACCTGAATTTACCCCGGCGGAAAAGTTCATATCCAGTAAAACAATGTCATAATCTTTCATATCCTGAAAGGAGGAAATTCGGTTGGGGTTAGCTATGGTGGTAACACTCCTGTACTCGAACTGCAGTAAAATTTCCAGCGCACTGAGCACACTTTTATTGTCGTCAATAACCAGGATTTTTGCATCAACCATGGTAAAATGGATTGAAAAGTGACTTTAAAACTACGATTTCAAAGCTATTTCATATAATAAGTGTCCATTTTTTTTACAGTATTTGTAAAACTATTTTACAATTGCTATTCAAAACTATTTATAAGTAGTTGATATTTAGGAAGATATATTCGTGGCACGGGACTAGCATATAGTTTGGCATACGAATACGATATGCACAAAAAAATAAAAATGGTTGTCTTTCTGCTTTTCTGTATGGGAATCCGTCTTGTTGCCCAGGACCAGTGGAGTTTGGATGATTGCGTCGCATATGCGCTGGAACACAATCTGCAGCTAAATGACTTTAAATACACCGAGCAGTCAGGAAGGGAAACGTACCGGCAATCCATAAGGGATCTGTTGCCGAGGATCAATGCAAATACCAATTACAATATTCGCTTCGGAAGATCTGTCGATCCCAATGACAACAGTATTATTACCACCGACTTCTTTTCTAATAACTATTCTTTGGAATCCACCGTGGATCTCTTCAAGGGATTTCAAAAACTGAATAGCCTCAAGGCAAATAAATTTTTGTATCGGGCGATGCGGGAAGAAAATCTTCAGCAAAAATATTTGTTAGCTTTTCGGGTAATGCAAGCATTTTATGACATTCAATTTTATGAAGGATTGGTAGGCATATCAAAGGAACAACTATCTGTTTCCCAAACGAATTACGAACTGGTAAAAAAACAGATCGAACTTGGCCTTAAGGCAGGTGCGGATCTGTACGAAGCGGAATCGCTCTTGCTGACCGATAAATTGAACCTCACCCAGAGTGAAAACCAATTGGTCGCCTCCGAATTAGTGCTGATCCAGGAGATGAATCTGGAGGACGCAAATGATATTTCCATCCAGGCGGAAATCACCAAAAAATTTACCGCAAAGGAAACCGTTGAAATTCAATCGGATTCTATATTTCTGGAAGCCAGGAACTTTATGCCCATTATTAAGGCACGGGAATTAAGGGCAAAAGCAGCCAAAAAACAGGTTGCTGCAGCGAGGGGTGACCTGTATCCATCCCTGTCTTTGTTCGGCGGTGTAGGAACAGGGTATTTTGAAACGACCAGGGACACTTTAAACGCCACCATTCCATTTCGGGACCAATTCAGGGACAACACCTTTCAATTTGTTGGTGTTTCCTTAAATATTCCCATAAGTAACGGTTGGTCTGCCAGGTCATTCGTCAAGCAACAAAAGATTGAACGCTTACGGGCGGAGAACAATTTAGATATACAAGAGCAGGTACTGTATCAGACTATTGAGCAACTCGTGCAGGAATACAATTCGCTTTTAGTGGAATATGAACAAAGCGAACAAAAAGTTAAAGCGCAAAACCTGGCCTTCATTATCGCCCAAAA
The DNA here is from genome assembly GCA_041743085.1 of Flavobacteriaceae bacterium. Lineage (GTDB taxonomy): Bacteria > Bacteroidota > Bacteroidia > Flavobacteriales > Flavobacteriaceae > JAFMPW01. The sequence continues at coordinate 123,777 of JBGTNL010000019.1, read as the reverse complement.
ACGATATGAGAAAGGATTAATCAATGCACTGGAGTTGTTTACCGCCAAAACTTTGTTTGCCAGCGCACAGAATGAAAACCTGCAGGTACGGCTCAGGTCAGAGGTAAATAAAAGTACCCTGGACTTTTACAGAGGATTGCCGGTTTTTGATATAGAATGATGATGATGATAGAACTTAGGGCAAAATATAAAGACGAAAGATGAAGAAAATACAAGATATGAAAGCCCATAACCTACCTACGGCAGGCAGGTGGGCATTAATTAAAGAACGGTCGATACCAACCGACATAAATTAAGGGAAATGGGGTGGCCGGTAAAATTTTATATAGATGAAATACGGGCATAAAAGGTTGAAAGCCCGGGATAATTTGAACAGATTGCTGCTGTGCGAAAGTTCCTCCCAATGACCGTATCACTAATAAAGACAATAAATCAAGGTATATACAATGGACATACAACTAGAAAAGAAAAAAGGATTACGCCCAAAACATTACGGCTACATCGCCTTAGGTCTGCTCCTGCTTTTTGCGGGATATCAACTCGTTTTTGGAAGTTCCGTTTCTACCTTCCGGACAGAAAAGGATAAACTTTCCGTAGCTGAAGTAACCCAGGGCAAATTTGACGATTATATCACCATCAATGGGAATGTAGCTCCGATTGCCACCATCTATATGGATGCCTATGAAGGAGGCCGGGTAACGGAAAAATTTATGGAGGAAGGGGCAACAGTGGAAAAAGGCGACATAATATTAAAGTTAGAGAATATGAACCTTTATGAGCAGATTTTAGCTAGCGAAGGCAATCTCGCCTTAAAGCAAAATGACCTGCGTTCCACCAAACTTACCTTCGACTCCCGACAGGTGGAAGGCAGAAAATCCCTGGCTACTGCCAGTACCGACCTTCAGAAGCTAAAACGGAATTTTGAACAGAATCAGGCTCTCTATGATGAGGAACTTATTTCGAAGGAAGAGTACCTCACGTCCAAAGAAAATTATGAACTTTCCAAAAAACAGTATGAAATTATAAAACTGCAAACCGAACAAGATGATGAATTACGGAAAACATCATTAACCGGATTGGATGCCGATCTGGATCGTATGCAGAAAACGCTTGGAATGGTCTACCAACGTTTGGATCACCTGAATGTCCGCGCACCTGCCGACGGCCAATTGGGTTTTTTGGATGCTGAAATAGGACAAAGTATTTCCCAGGGGGAACGTATCGGAGAAATCAATGTGTTGACCGATTATAAAATAAAAGCCAACATAGACGAGCATTATCTTGATCGGGTCGTAAAAGATTTGACCGCGGTTTTGGATCGTAGCGGTAAGGAATATCCACTTCGTTTACGAAAAGTGTTTCCCCAAGTGAATAACGGAAAGTTTGAGGTAGAACTTGTGTTTACTGAGGATAAGCCTTCAACCATCCGAACGGGGCAGAGCTATAATATCAAATTGCAATTGGGGGAATCTAGCGATGCACTATTGCTGCCCAAAGGAAGCTTCTTCCAGAGTACGGGCGGCCAATGGATTTTTGTGGTGGACCCTGATAGTGAGGAAGCTTATAAACGTAATATCAGAATAGGCAAACAGAACTCGCGCTACTACGAGGTACTGGAAGGGCTTCAGGCGGGGGAAAAGGTGATTATATCCAATTATGACAGTTTTGGGGAAGCAGAAAAAATTGTATTAAAATAAATAATACCTGTGACATCAGGGCAGTTGAGATGTCTTTAAAAGGAATGTCCCTTGAGTTGTAACCAACGGGTGGGCACAACCGAGAGGATTACATATATAGGGGTTCATCCCAAGTGTTGAATTAAAACCAAAAAGAAAGAATGATTCAGATCCAAAATTTAAAAAAGAGCTTTAGAACCGAGGAGGTAGAAACCCTTGCGTTGAACAAAGTAAACCTTAAAGTCGAAGATGGGGAATTTGTCGCTATCATGGGCCCATCTGGTTGTGGAAAATCCACCTTGTTGAATATCATTGGTATGTTGGACAACCCGACGGAGGGCAGCTACCAATTTTCCGGTCATGAGGTCGGCGGACTAAAGGAACGCCAGCGGACCCAATTGCGGAAGGGAAATCTCGGCTTTGTGTTCCAGAGTTTCAATCTGATCGATGAACTTACAGTGTACGAAAACGTGGAACTGCCATTGATCTACTTAAAGATGAACAAGAGCGAACGAAAGGAAAAGGTGAGGAAAGTATTGGAGCGCATGAAAATTGCCCACCGGGCAAAGCACTTCCCACAACAGCTTTCTGGTGGTCAGCAACAACGTGTGGCTATTTCGCGGGCGGTGGTAACCAAGCCTAAATTGATCCTGGCTGATGAGCCAACCGGAAACCTGGATTCCAAAAACGGATTGGAAGTCATGAACTTACTTACGGAACTCAATCAGGAGGGTACCACTATAGTGATGGTAACGCACTCCGACCACGATTCGCATTTTGCCCACCGGATCGTCAACCTTTTTGATGGGCAGGTTGTAACGGAAAGTCAGAACAGGGCAATGGGGGCCATGGTGTAGGGTTACCCGGCCTTTGGAGGAGTTTATTCATCAAAAATAAATAAACAATCATGTTAAAGAATTATTTGAAAATAGCCTGGAGAAACCTACTCAGGAACAAGGTCTATTTCTTCATCAACATTCTTGGCCTATCCATTGCATTAACGGTAGCTTTTTTAATGCTGCTCTGGGTTTATGATGAATACAACACGGATAAATTTCATACAAATAATGATCAGTTGTACCGCATAAAGCGAACGATACCCCTGGAGGAGGGAGTTTTGGATGTATACCCCGGTTTATCATACCCGCTTTTAAAAACGGCAAACTCCCTTAAGATAAAGGGGGGTGTCCCGCGCATGCGGGAGGGAGGGATTGAAAATATGAAAAAAAGAACATCAATAAACAGTAAGAAATCATGTTAAAAAATTATCTGAAAATCGCCTGGCGGAACATAGGAAGGAACAAACTCCATTCCTTAATCAATATAGCCGGCTTGGCGGTGGCATTTTCCGTCTGCATCATCTTGTTTTTAACGGTATATTTTCAGTTGGGCTTTGACTCTTTTCACAAAGACAAGGATCAAATATTTAAAATGTCGCGCTTTACAAATACCCCTCAGGGAATCGGACTAAGTTCTAATATGCCTTTTCCTCTGAAGTCGGCCCTGGAGACAGATATTCCTGATATAGAAACAGCAGTTAGCGTCCAAATGGGCATACCCGAGAACATTTCCTATAAGGATAAAAATATTGAAAGAGTCATTATTAGAACCAACCCGGAATTTTTCGAAGTGTTCAATTTTCCCATTCTTAACGGTGATAGCACGAGACCCCTTGGAAGTATCCAGGATATAGCCCTAAGCGAGAGTACCGCACAGGCAATTTTTGGAAATACCGACCCTATAGGGAAGGAACTGAAAATAGGAAAGAGCGGGGAGGAGAAATTCTTTACCGTATCTGCCTTGATCAAGGACTGCCCTGAGAATTCCAGTATTTTCTTCGACGGGGTCGCAAGAATCGAATCGCATATTGCGTATGCCGATGCTAAAAATAATTGGAGTTCCAATAGCTCCAACATTTTTGTCAAGATCTCTGATAATAGTAATAAGCAACTGGTGGAAGATAAATTAATACCTTTTGTAGAGCGATATTATCCGGAACAAATAGCACAGCTTAGATCTGAACATGAAGAAACTACAGAAACGCGTGAACTTCTTAGTCTGAATCTGACAAATATCGAAGACGTTCATTTTTCGGGCGAACGAAGTGCACCTCTGGCTTTGGTTTACGCCATTCTGGCTTTAGGAGTATTTATACTTTTGATTGCCTGTTTCAATTTTGTGAACCTTAACATGGCGCATTCCTTTAAAAGAAGTCGGGAATTAGGGGTGAGAAAGACCTTAGGGGCTTTCAGGGGACAGCTTTTTCTGCAACTGTGGGGAGAGGCTTTTGTGCTTTATTTCATCGGGTTTATAGTGGGTATAGGACTTGCCTATCAACTGTTACCCGTATTTGAATCGCAATTTGATGTCAATATTCAAATTTCAATGTTATTTGAACCCGCATTTTTGGCCATTTTAACGGGAGTTTTTCTACTGGTCACTTTGATCGCCGGGGGATACCCTGCCCTCAAAATGGCTAATTTTAGTCTTGTTGAAATTTTAAAAGGGAATGTTTCCACAAAGAAACCAGGGATACTTGGAAATACCCTTTTAGTAAGTCAGTTTGCTATTTCGAGTTTGCTCATTTGTGTTAGCCTGATAGCAGGTCAGCAATTAGATTTTTTAAGGCAAAAACCCATGGGTTTTGAAAAAGAGCAGGTGGTAAGTATTCCCGTTGGGGCCTTAGAAAATGGACGAAAAGTATTGGCAAGAATGAGAAACGAACTCGCCAATGACCCAAACATAATTTCCGTTACAGGTACGGGAGTTAATTTGGGCAGGGGCAGGGATAGGGTAACTTCCAGGTCAGTAGTTGGATTTGACTACAATCAAAATCAAATTTCGGCCGACTGGCTTTTGGCGGATTTTGATTATCTGAAAACCTTGCAAATCCCCATAATAAAGGGAAGGGATTTTAACCCGGACTTTGCTACCGACACCATAAATGCCTTTGTCGTAACGGAGAGTTTTGTAAAAGCCATGGGGGAGACAGACCCCATTGGTAAATACTTCGGCGGGGATGACAGTGCCTCTGGCAACCAAATCATAGGGGTAATACCGGATTTTAATGCATACTCTCCCGCTGAAAAGGCCCGGCCAATTGCCCTCCATTTGTCATCGACAGAGGCCATCAACTATATATTTTTGAAAGTCCGGTCTGATGACCCCCATGCCACCCTTGAGAAACTTTCATCGGTTTGGGAAAAGGTAAACCCCAATGCGGTATTTAATGCCTCTTTTCTTAACGAAAATCTTCAGGCGTGGTATGAAGAGGAAAGCATAATGACAACCATTTTCAGCCTCGCCTCGGGGATAGCCATTTTCCTTTCCTGTCTTGGTCTTTTTGCTATTTCATTGATGGTTATTGAGTTGCGTACCAAAGAAATAGGTATTCGAAAAGTGATGGGGGCGTCAATAAATGCCATTGTTCGGATGATTTCGTTACACTTTATAAAAATGGTGCTGATAAGCCTGTTGATTGCGGTACCGTTAGCCTGGTTTTCCATGCAAAGCTGGATCGAGAATTATGCATATCGGATAGAAATAAGTCCGTTGACATTCGTTTGGGCAGGGTTACTGGTCATTGTGGTGGCGTTGGGTACCGTCAGCTATCATGCCATCAGGGCGGCCCTGGTAAACCCGGTAGAAAGTTTGCGGACGGAATAGGCCTCTAAGGCTATCTTTTTAGAAGGGACGTACAAATTTTGAATTAAAAAGTAGAACATATGACTTCTTTAAAATCATACCTGCGACATCTTGTCAAAAACAAATTGTACACTGTGGTCACTGTTACGGGATTTGCGATATCGCTAACCTTTGTCCTGTTGTTAAGTGTGTATATTCAGAATGAATTATCCGTTGATGATTTCCATGAACATAAGGGCCGCATCTACCGTATGGAGAATGAGACGGTTGATTTTTCGCCGCCCATTGCAGTGGACCTAAAAACCAGTATTCCGGAAATTCACTGCCTATGGGGAAACAAAGGTAAATACCCTTGGAGTAGAAAGTAATTCAGCCAAAATAACCTCATATGGTGAAGGAAGTTATAGAATAAAGGTCTCAGACAGACGAAAAATAACGGCTTATGGAGAGGCAACAGTGGCATATGAAGGAAACCCGGATGTGGATAAGGGTATCATCATAGGAGAGGCCACTATCCAAAGGATTCAATAATCATCAAAAAACAAAAATAATGCTACTACAACTAAACAATATTTTTAAATGGGTAAATTCAGGAGGGCAAAGGATCTTCCTGCTTAAGGATATCAATCTTAATGTAGAAGAAGGGGAGTTTATTTCCGTAATGGGCCCTTCAGGTTCCGGAAAATCCACTTTACTCAATGTCATCGGGATGCTCGATGATTTTAACGAAGGGGAATATCACTTTCTACATGAATCTGTCCACACGCTCAGGGAAAAACATCGTGCCAATTTGTACAAAGAATATATAGGTTTTGTGTTTCAGTCCTACCACTTGCTGGACGAACTCAACGTAAAGGAAAACCTGGAAATGCCGTTACTGTACAAGAAGATAAAGGGATCGGAACGTAAGGCCATGGTCGCGGATATGTTGGACCGCTTCAATATTGTCGGGAAAAAAGATCTGTTCCCCACGCAACTCAGCGGGGGGCAGCAGCAGCTGGTGGGGGTAGCCCGGGCACTTATTGGAAATCCTAAATTAATATTGGCAGATGAGCCAACGGGCAACCTCAATTCCAAACAGAGCGAGGAAATTATGGAGTTGTTTGCGACATTAAACAGTGAAGGAGTTACTATTATTCAGGCCACACATTCTGAAGAAAATGCGGCGTATGGATCACGGATTATCAATCTGTTGGATGGACGGATGATATAAAAGGATTATTTTGTAGGGCACCTCTAATAACTCAGTTAGCAACCAAAGTAGGGTTTTTAGAGATGCCCTGTAGCAAATACATTTTATACAGGGACTCATGCTCAATCGAATGCGGCTTATGCGGAATGTGTCATTCACATGGTAGAAGGGAAAATACCAAATGCCTTCCGGGCAATGCCAGAATATTAGGTTGTAAAAAACCTAAAAAAAATTTGAAAAAATGGCTTTTCTTTGGTGATTTGTTTTTATTTTTAGGATAAACCCGGGTGAGTTCCAAACCTCTACAAAGCACAGCGCAATGTCCGAAAAGAATAAAATCATAAATTTGTTTGATAATGTGCCTATCCATCAAGATAGCAGTGCCAAATATTCTGATCTGCTGAACGATTTCATTAAACCTTTTGAAAAAAAATTTCCTAAAGACTATGATTTTGAGGATGTAGTGGAATTTAGTATTACTACCTGGAACATGGCAATTATGGAACACTATATACCCGCCGAGGAATTTAAAAAAATGGAATCCTACAGTTCCATGCCAGAACCCGAAAGGACCATTTTTAAGCAAATGCTCCAACGTAAATCGAACAAATTCGGGCAATATGACCGTTTTATTTCGGATTTTACCTTTTCAGAGGGAACAGACGGCGAACTTTTACTGACCGTGGCTACCCAGGAAAAGGAAGTTTTTTTGGCCGATCTGATGGCCGATTTACCCGAAACTGATTTTGAAAGTCAATATCAGGAAGGATATATTAACCGAGTTGCTTTGACCATTACACCTAAAAAACCTTTTTTTGATTGGCTTAGCCGATTGTACCCTGGCGTTTCACAAGATGAGGTCTTGGAATCCAATGTGTATCTTTTGGAAGAAACCATAGACGAAGATACATGGATACGGGAAAAATTTGATGTTTTTTTTCAAATGGAATTGGAGGAATGGCATGACGATAAAAAAGATTGGCCCTTAAAACGAAATTTTAAAATGTTCCGGGAGTGGTTCTATTTTACTATTTCCGCCACGGTATACGATATGGAAAAGGAGCCTGTTTATAAGGACTAGTATAATGTACCTTGGCCAGGTAATTCAAAGATCTTCCGGGGGGCATAAAAGAAATTCTTTTGACGGCTGCCCAAAGTCTTCTGACTTTGAGTCCGAGCTAATGTATTTAGAAGTTTATAAGTTTGGATTCAAAGCGCTATTGAGATATCCTCACGACTTTGATTATGATAAATAATTACTAAAGTCATGGATATTTTCCTGGACTACATTTCAATCATAACCCTTTAGCTTCTCACTGCTATACTGTATCTTTGTTGTTTAGAATGATTTTACATAACTAACAGGATGCATGGCAATGAAGTTGAATAAGCAAGATATCTTAAAAGCTCTGGAGCATATTTCTGTTCCGGGCGATGGGAAAAATATAATTGAAAGTGGGGCCGTCAAGAATATTCAGATCTTTGGTGATGAGGTAGAACTGGATATTACCATAGGTAATCCCAGTCTTCAGGCCCGTAAGAAAACGGAGGTGGAAATCCTGAAGATCATCCATAAAGAAGTATATGGGAAGGCAAAAATTAAGATCAACGTAAAGGTTGACGCCCCAACGAAACCTAAGGTTAACGAGATTAAGGGGAAACCAATTCCGGGGATACAGAACATCATAGCGGTTGCCTCCGGTAAAGGTGGTGTCGGCAAATCTACTATCACTGCCAATCTTGCGGTTACTTTGGCTAAAATGGGTTTTAAGGTGGGAATCCTCGATGCCGATATTTACGGCCCATCCATCCCTATAATGTTCGATGTTGCTTTGGAGAAACCCCTGGCGACCACCATTGACGGGAAATCAAAAATGAAGCCTGTTGAGAATTACGGAGTAAAGATATTGTCCATCGGGTTTTTCACGCAACCCAACCAAGCGGTGATTTGGAGAGGTCCCATGGCTTCCAAAGCATTAAATCAGATGATCTTTGATGCACATTGGGGAGAACTGGACTTTATGCTTATAGATCTGCCCCCCGGTACCGGTGACATCCATCTTAGCATCATGCAGTCCCTTCCGGTGACCGGAGCGGTGGTGGTCAGCACTCCCCAGGAAGTAGCTCTGGCAGATGCCCGCAAGGGAGTAGCAATGTTCCAACAACAGGCCATCAATGTTCCGGTGCTGGGAATAGTTGAAAATATGGCTTATTTCACCCCGGCTGAATTGCCTGAAAACAAATATTATATCTTTGGCAAAGAGGGGGCAAAATATTTGGCTGAAGATCTGGAAGTGCCCTTTTTGGGCGAAATACCCTTGGTGCAGAGCGTTCGTGAGGCCGGTGACGTGGGTCGGCCCGCAGCCATGCAAACCGCTACGCCAATCGAATCGGCTTTTGAGGAGCTCACCAGGAACGTGGTGCAGGAACTGGTTCGGAGGAACAAGAGTTTACCTCCAACCGAAGCAATAAAAATAACAACAATGGCGGGGTGTGCCGCAGTTAAAGGGAAATGATCATGACTTCAGAGGAACTTAGAATTAAGGTGGAGAATGCGCTGGATGAAATCAGGCCATTTCTGCAAAGCGATGGCGGTGATATTTCATTGGTTTCTATAGATAGTGATAATCTGGTAAAAGTAAAGCTCGAAGGAAACTGTGTGGGATGTACCGTAAATCAAATGACGCTTAAAAGTGGGGTGGAAATGACCATTAAAAAACATGCCCCCCAGATTGAAACCGTGGTAAACATCAACTAAATGGGGCAATTGTCATGAACAACTTAAAATAACTTTCCTAGCTTTGTTCCTATTTTAAGTTTATCCCTACATGATTAAAACAGACATATTACTAATTGGAGCAGGACCTACGGGTCTTTTTGCTGTTTTTGAGGCAGGCCTGTTGCAACTAAAATGTCATTTGATAGACGCTTTACCCCAGGCTGGCGGCCAATGTTCGGAGATATACCCCAAAAAGCCCATCTATGATATCCCGGGTTGTCCTGAAATCCTGGCCGGGGAACTGGTAGCAAATCTGATGGAGCAGATTAAACCTTTTCAACCGGGGTTTACACTTGGCGAAAGGGCAGAAACCATAGAAAAACTTGAAGATGATACTTTTGTGGTAACTACCGATAAAGGTACTGCTCACAATGCCCCGGTGGTAGCAATTGCAGGAGGATTAGGAAGTTTTGAACCCAGAAAGCCGTTGCTGAAGAACCTGAGTAATTTTGAGAACAGGGGTGTTGCCTACATCATCAAGGATCCGGAAATTTATAGGAATAAAAAAGTACTCCTTGCTGGCGGGGGTGATTCGGCGCTGGATTGGAGCGTTTTTCTTTCGGATGTGGCCTCGGAGGTTACTTTGGTACACCGAAGAAATGAGTTTAGGGGTGCCCTGGATTCCGTGGAAAAAGTCCAGGAATTGAAGAACCTGGGAAAGATTAATTTGATCGCTCCGGCCGAGGTCGCTGCATTAAATGGCACTGACCATTTGGAATCTGTAGTAATACAAAAATCGGCAGACCCTCATCAAAACATTATATTGGAAGTGGATAATTTTATACCTCTTTTCGGTCTTTCACCCAAACTTGGACCAATTTCAGATTGGGGCCTGGAGATTGAGAAGAATGCGATTAAGGTGGATACCCTGGATTACCAGACCAATATCCCGGGGATTTATGCTATTGGAGATGTGAATTCGTATCCCGGAAAACTGAAGTTGATCCTCTGTGGTTTTCACGAAGCAACACTAATGTGCCAAAGCGCTTACCAACGCATTTACCCGGACAAAAGATATGTAATGAAATATACCACGGTAGGCGGTGTACATGGATTTGACGGGAGTGTAAAGGAAGCGCCAAAGGCTGTGGTGAAAAAGATAGATTAGTGGGTTAGTGGGTTAGTGGGTTAGTGGCTTAGCGGGTTAGTGATATAGTGGGTTAGTGATGGAGCGAAATAGGAGGAAAAAGAATCAATACAATATATTAAAAATCACTAATGTCCGGTTAAAGACGTAAGACCGCTGCGCTAAAAGACATAAGACGCAAGACTTGATCGTGACCAACCGAAAATCATATAGTTGATTTCAGGTGCCATAGGTACGTTCATACTTGTTGGCAATGTACGAAAAGCAGGCCCTTGGATAACAAATATAATGGGAACGCCCAATATGCTTGCAGTTTTGGGATTACCGGACAACAATAATTAAAAATAACTGTTCACCGGTTTGAAGATTTAAAGGTTTGGCAAAAAGTGCAAGTTCCGGCTGTAAAAATTTTGGTAAAATCAAAGATTGCGGATTTAGGGATCAAATTATAGGATGCTCCGTATCAATATCGAACAATATTGCTGAAGGATTTGAACGTGGTTGAAATGCTGACTTTAGACGATTTCTCTATTTTGCGATTGGATCAAATAGCGGGCTAAGATCAATGTTATCTTTGTCAAAAAACCTGAATTATCCAAGTTTGGGGAACGAATAGAGGGAACGAATGATATTTCGAGAATGTTATACGCTTTTATCAAATCAATGAAGTAAATGGTCCTTACTTACTGTTTCACTAATCTACTAATTCACTATTCAATTTGACCGACATAAAAATTAAAATAACTGATCGGGAAGGTGTAACCCACGAAGTGGACGCCCCTACGGATATGAACATGAACCTGATGGAATTGGTGCGCACCTATGAGTTGGCGCCCGAAGGCACTATTGGCGTTTGTGGAGGTATGGCCATGTGTGCCTCCTGCCAGTGCTATGTGCAATCGCAGCATTCATTGCCCCGAAAATCCGATGATGAGGAAGCGATGCTGGCCGAGGCTTTTTATGTTGAAGAGAACAGTCGTTTGGGTTGCCAGATCCATCTTTCAGAGGAATTGGACGGACTTGAAGTAATATTGGCACCGGAGAGTTAAGCTGGAAATATGAAAATGTAATAATTTCATAATTAAATAAAAATGTAATATTGCAATATTACGATTAAGGGTTAAAGAGCTTATGACAGGAGGCATCAGCACTATGGTTCAGGTTGCCTGAGACCTGGTAATGTGAGAATAAGGTACCTGAAACCAAGGCCTGGACTCCTTTACAGATCATAGGAAGAACAGTGATATTACTTGGTTTACCCGTTTTCCGTCTCATGATCTTTTGGCCCGCATCCCGGCAGGGGTTCCGGAATTACATTGATTAGTGAACCATTAGATGATGATACAATGTAATTTTCAAATTGCTGTGTCCATCGGCTAGATGTGCTATGCGCCGGAATGCTGAATATGACCGGAAGGGTAAGCTATCAAATTTTCAAATTGATATATTTCCCAAACGAGTACATGAATTATATCCGCGCCTGATAGGTGAACAAGTTGTAATACCGCCCTTCTGAAGCTATAAGTTCCTCATGGGTACCCCGCTCTGCAATTCGCCCCTCCTCAATGACCAGGATTTGATCGGCCTTCCGAATAGTACTTAAACGGTGGGCAATGACGAAAGTGGTTCTGCCTTCCGTCAGCGTAGCAAGACTTTTCTGGATCAAAGCTTCGCTTTCGGTATCCAGATTGGATGTGGCTTCATCTAAAATCAGAATTTTCGGATTGGCAAGAACGGCTCTGGCAATGGCAATGCGCTGGCGCTGACCCCCCGAAAGTTTTATACCGCGCTCCCCGATTAAGGTATCAAGGCCATCTTCAAACCTGTCTGTGAACTCATCCACATAGGCGGCTTTTACAGCTTCCTTAACCTGCTCCTCAGTGGCATCGGGTCTGGGGAAAAGAATATTCTCGCGGATTGTTCCCTCGAACAGAAAATCGTCCTGGAGGACTACCCCCAGATACCGGCGAAAGCTGTTTAGGTCTACTTTGGACAGATCCTGACCATCCACCGTTATGATACCCGACTGAGGATTTAAAAAGCTGGCTGCCAGGCCCGCGATAGTAGATTTTCCCGAACCGGAACTTCCTACCAGGGCAATCACCTCACCCGACCTGGCGGCAAAGCTAACATTGTGTAAGACCTCCTTGTCCTCCTCGTAAGCAAAGGAGACATCATCAAAAACCATACTCCCCTGAATCCCGTTAAGCTCAATGGTCCTGTCGTGTTCATCCGCCTCCGCTGTCATATTCATCAATTCCTCCGTACGGTCCAAGCCTGCCAGCGCTTCTGTTAGCTGACTTCCGATATTACTCATCTGAACTATGGGTGCAACCATTAAGCCCAGCAAAAAAGTGAAGGTCAAAAACTCACCTATGGTAAGTTGATCCAGCATAATTTTATACCCTCCTATGCCCATAATTCCCGTAGTGGCTAAGCCCAAAAGAAAGGTAGAGGAGCTCGTCATGAATGCGGTTGCAGTTAAACTTTTTTTCACATTTTGGTATAGTCGTTCCACCCCGTTTTCAAAAACTACGTTCTCCTGTACCTCCGCATTAAAACCTTTAATGACCCTTATGCCTCCCAATGTTTCCGTTAGTCTCCCGGTAACTTCAGCATTAATTTTACCTCTGTTCCTGAATATGGGACGGATGATCTTAAAAGCTTTCAAAGCAATGATGGCGAATATGGCTAAAGGGATCAGCGTAAATAAAGTCATGCTCGGACTTATCCGTACCAGTAGAATTAAAGACACCACAGCGGTTATGGTACCCCCTACAAGCTGTACCAAACCAGTGCCAATCAAATTCCGAACGCCTTCTACGTCAGTCATGATCCTGGAAACGAGTTCACCCGATTTGGTATTGTCAAAAAAACGGATGGGCAGGGAGAGAATTTTCTTTTGGACCTGGACCCGCAGTTCGGAAATCATATATTGTGCCTGAACACTCAGGATCTTAGTCAGCAAAAAAGAAGTCACGGCCTGTACCAAAATCGCCAGAATAACAGCAGTGACCAGCAATTTCAGGAAATCAAGATCCTTATTGGGTATGATATCGTCCATTAAGTACTTAAGGGATAAGGGTGCTACAAAACTGGCCGCCTTGCTGATTACAATTAACACAAGACCAATAAAAACCAGATTGCGCCGGGGCCAAATGATGGTTTTAAAGGCTTTAAGGATACTTACTTTTTTATCGGACATCCTGTGATTTAGTATATTTGGGTAAAAGTGTGCAATTTACAGCTAAAAACTGACGAATTCCCCTATGTCTGTAGTTGCGATTATTTTTTATATCAAAATTAGCATTTGAGTTCCGGGACCATTAAATCCATACGGTAGATCAACTATTAATATGGAGACTAAAGACGGCAATGGGAACCTTCCTTAAGACGGAGACCGTGTACCTGTTGTAAAAGATTTGAAGATAAAGGGCATGTCTGAAACCCTTAAGCGAGGAAATGTAAAAAAAAGGTATCAGGCTTACGGATACCCCGCAGCAGGTAGAATGTATCGTAGGTAAAATAAAGGTTGTATTGAAAACACAGTTTTGAAGAAAGCTTGGACATTGGGGCTCTAAGCAGGCATCGGTATGCTATTGGCAGTCCGCAAAAAGGGTATGGTACCGGATTAGGTTTTTCCGGCGCTAAATTCCCGCTTTAAAAAGTTATGACACCCTGGATGGGGAAAAGGATTGAGGATAGGGAAGATTTTAAAAATGCATTTAAGTCTTTTTGAATGGGTATCTTGTCCTATTATTGTACAAAGATGGGAGAGAAATGCACAGGTTTGGGGCATAGAATTACTGCGTCTGACAAATTCTTTATTTAACGCTGTTTATTCTTCCAATCTCTCCTGAAATCAGTGGCAGGTAATAAAGATTATATTGTTGTCCGGTAATGTCAAAACTGCAAGTATATTGGGCGTTCCCATTATATTTTGTTATCCAGGGGCTTGCTTTTCGTACATTGCCAACACGTATGAAGGTACCTTTGGCACCTGAAATTAGCTATATGATTTTCGGTTGGTCACGATCAAGTCTTACGTCCTATGTCCTGTGGCGCAGTGGTCTTACGTCTTTAACCGGACATTGGTGAAAAAATTATAAATCATAATGAAGCTATGAGGCAGCTATTAATAACACTTATCCTGACATTTATTAGCAGTACTGTGATCTTATGCAGGGCGGAGGCTCAAACTCGAAATGACCTGGATCGCTGGCAGCGCCATGTCGATAACACGACGATTATCCGGGATGATTTTGGAGTGCCACATGTCTACGGGAAGACCGATGCGGATGCGGTATTCGGACTGCTTTATGCGCAGTGTGAGGACGATTTTAACCGGGTGGAACAAAATTATATATGGGCTATTGGCAGACTGGCCGAGGTTGAGGGCGAAGAAGCCCTGTACAGTGACCTTCGGGCGCGAATGTTTATGAGCAGGGAAGAAGCTATGGCCAATTACGAAAAAAGCCCGGATTGGCTAAAAAAACTTTGCGGTGCCTTTGCGGATGGGATCAATTATTACCTGCATGTACATTCCGAGGCGAACCCACTGTTGCTGACTCATTTTGAGCCCTGGATGCCTATGTATTTTAGTGAGGGTTCCATAGGTGGGGATATTGAAAGGATCAGCACGGATAAAATTCAGGCATTTTATGAAGAGGGGATAGAATTTCCAAAATCGCTCGAGCTTGAACGCAAAAAAAAGAAAACAGAACAGGAACCACAGGGATCCAATGGCATTGCCATTTCCGGAAAACTTACCCAATCCGGTAATGCCATGCTGCTTATTAATCCGCACACCTCCTTCTACTTCAGGGGAGAAGTGCATATGGTCAGCGAGGAAGGCCTGAATGCCTATGGTGCGGTTACCTGGGGACAATTTTTTGTCTACCAGGGTTTCAATGAGAAAACCGGGTGGATGCATACTTCTACCTATACGGATGTCATGGATGAATTTGAGGAAACAATTTTTGAGATAGACGGGGCATTGAAGTACCGGTATGGGGAAGAATTGCGGCCTGTTGAAACTTCTGAGGTAACCTTAAAATACAAAGAGGGGGATCAACTAAAAGAAAAGATCTTTCCACTGTTCCGCACACATCACGGGCCCGTAACACATAAGAACGGGGACAGGGCGGTTGCTTCCGCAATGATGTGGGAGCCGGTTAAGGCGTTGGAACAGTCTTACATCCGCACCAAACAGGACGGCTATAAAGGATTCCGGAAAATGATGGATATCCGGACCAATTCCTCAAACAATACGGTTTATGCGGATGCAGAGGGGAATATTGCCTATTTCCATGGGAATTTTGTACCCGTCAGAGAGACCGTTTATGACTATTCAAAACCTGTAGACGGCAGCAATCCTAAAACGGACTGGAAAGGGCTGCATACTGTGGACGAGAATATTTTGCTGTTGAATCCTGAGAACGGGTGGCTACAGAATTGCAATTCCACCCCGTACACGGCCGCCTTGGAGTTCAGCCCCAAAAAGGAAAATTATCCCAATTACATGTCCGCAGACCAGGAAAATTTCAGGGGAGTGCATGCCATAAGTTTGTTAAAGGGAAAAAGCGGTTATAATGTGGATAGTTTGATAAAATTGGCCCATGACCCTTATCTGCCGGCTTTTAAATCTTTGATACCTGGTTTGGTAGAAGCATATCATAAGCATGACGACAAAAACCCTGAACTTGGGGAAGCCATTAAAATACTTGAAAGTTGGAACTATAGAACCTCCAAAGAATCCGTAGCTATGACCTTGGCACATTACTACGGCACGCTCTACGGCAGAAAAGGGAATCTCCCTTCCGGGATGAGCGATATGGACGCCATAACTTACTTTGGAACAAAATCGCCTTACGCGGAAAGGTTACGGATTTTTGAAGAGGTCATCAGTACACTAAAAGATGATTTTGGGACTTGGGAAATGCCCTGGGGTGAAGTAAATAGGTATCAGCGAATTAACGGGGAGATTCGCCAACCTTTTGATGACAGCAAACCGAGTATCCCTATCGGATTTGCCTCTGGCAGATGGGGTGCTTTGTCGGCTTACGGTGCCAGGTACGGGAACAATACCAGGAAGATGTACGGAACACGAGGTAACAGCTTTGTAGCTGTGGTGGAGTTCGGAGAAAAAGTGAGGGCAAAAAGCATCCTGGCAGGAGGTCAAAGCGGTGATCCGGATTCGCCGCATTTTGACGACCAGGCACAGCGATATGCCGATATGGAGTTTAAGGAGGTTGCCTATTATAAAACGGATGTTATGAAAAGGGCGAAGGAGACGTATAGACCCGGGGCGCGAAAATGATCATGCAATTATTTAATGTGAAAATGTAACATGGTTTAATCTAAGTAATTCCCCTATGGCTTTGCCTAGGGGTTTCCTATGAAATGTCATTCCCGCAAAAGCGGGAATCCAAATACTTTATTCCAAATTGGAATTTGGTCTACGCGTTCTATCTTTTACTGCCTGCCGTTTACTGAAATTTATTCCTTCACAACAATCAAAGAAGCCTTTGAACCTGTAGAGAGCAACCATTTGTTGGAGTAGATCAACTGGCCTTTATCGTCGTAAACATCTACCTGTGCAGTATTCGGACCCGAGGATCCCTGGTTCAATGCTTCAAAATCGAGACGGTTAAAACCTTTTTCCAGGTTGAGGTTTATGCCCTTAAAACTTCCGGTTAACAGAATATTGGGATCAACGACGTTTCCGTTCGCATAGATTTTTACCCGATCCCCATCCACATACTCATGATCCCTGCAAACAATACCCACAAATTTACCCCCCGTCTTTACATCACCCAAATACATATCCCCAAAGTGTTTGTCCGAACTCCCTTTCTCCAGTTCGCCAACTTTAGGATATATTTTCATATCGTGACCGGCCTGTTTCAATTCAGAATCCGGCAACATTTTTACATTTCTTGCGGTAAGTGAATCTTTGAGATTCACATTGGGTTTTTTGTCAAATACTGAGGGTATATTCAGCACTGTTCCCTGATTGGGATTGCTCTTAAGATCCAGGTTGTTTTCCGCCTCAATTTTTAAAGGCTTTGTTTTAGGTGTGTCCGCCTGGGCCATACCCAGAAAGGATAACAGAAAGAAACAAATAAAGGGCACTACCAGTTTCATAGCGGATATTTTGCAGGGATAAAGGTAGCAAATACCTTGCCATGAGGGCTTAATTTGCTGTTAAAATCGATAAAGGGTGTGTATCTCATTTCCCTTAGTGATCCCTTGCAGCAACTTTC
The DNA here is from genome assembly GCA_041743085.1 of Flavobacteriaceae bacterium. Classification (GTDB taxonomy): domain Bacteria; phylum Bacteroidota; class Bacteroidia; order Flavobacteriales; family Flavobacteriaceae; genus JAFMPW01. Next base: position 106,133 of record JBGTNL010000019.1, on the reverse strand, counting down.
CACGAGCCCGTTAACACCCTGTTTTCGACTGTCAAAAGCTCAGGATATTTTGCTACTGTCGGGCAGATGTGCATAGGGATGGCATATAAAACATCTCCCACCATAAACTTGTTGTTTTCAGGACACTTTAGAACGAGGTGTTCCTCACTTTGGACCACTTGCTCGCATTCTTCCATTCCGAAGATTTTAGCCCGCGGGAATTCCATCTCCGGGGCAATCGATTTATGACCCAGATCCAGACACACCAGGTCTGATTGTGGTTTACTTATAATTCTCGTCAATACTACGGCTGCCGGCACAAATTCCATATCCGGAAAAGAAGTATTATAACGTTCGTCCCATAACAGTGTTGTGCCCGGACTGGCCTCCACTTCTTTTCTTTTGGCATGAACGGGAAAAGTAGGAGATCCGCCCGCTATGATATTTATAACGGGTATTCCCTGTCCTTCCAACTCGCCTTTTAATTGAAGAACCGGTTCAAAGGCAGCATCACAGGCTACCTTACGTTCCCTGAAATCCATATTTCTAATGTGACCGTCGTATGCATGTAATCCTTTGGCAGTCACCCAGGGATCATCATTAATCAATTTGAACACCCCTATTGCGTCTTCGTCCGGAACGATCCCCGTGCGATCCATCCCTGTATTCAGGTCCAGGTAAAGGCCCACCTTTGTATTCCTTATTTTCGCCATTTGGGAAATCTCATGAACACTATAGGTATTATCAACAATAGTGGTGAAGGTAGATTTAGGATAGGCTTCCAACAAATCAAAAAATCGTTTTACATTGGCACCCACGGGTTGTATGGCAAGTAAAATATCTTCTGCCTCACAACTTCCCAACAAAGCAGCTTCCGAAATAGTGGCACATTTGAATTTTTGGATACCCATGGCCTGCTGCATGCCGATAATTTCGGCGGTTTTGTGGGTTTTGATATGGGGACGAAGTCGATCCACATGACCGATCGTGCCTATCATGGCGGCTATATTCTTTTGTATCCGCTCCGGATAGACCAGTAAGGAGGGAGAAACTATATCTTCGGGATTTTTAAGAAGGTACCATGGCCGGTTATTCATAAGACCTGCTTATTAGTGGAGTTCGAACATGGCTTCTATTTCAACAGGGATATTACCGGGCAACATCATTCCCACAGCACTACGTACGCCAATACCGTCGTCTGCCCCAAACACCTCTGCCATGAGTTCACTAAACCCATTGATAACCAGGGGTTGTTGACCAAAATCGGGAGTGCAATTCACCATCCCCAGGACCTTCACCACCCTTTTAATTTTGTCGAGGTCCCCAAAATGGGTTTGTATCGTAGAAAGCATGGTCAATGCTACCTGCCGGGCACCTCGTTTTGCCTGTTCAAGCGTAAGGTCCTCACCGACTTTTCCCGTCATATAGGTGCCATCATTCTGCATAGGTCCCTGGCCGGAGACGTACAAAAATTTATCGACCACAAGAACGGGTTTGTACACGCCGGCGGGCGGTGGAGCAGGGGGCAATACCAGTCCCAATTCCTTAATTCGCTGTGTGAGCGCACCACTCATTTTATTCCATTTGTTTATGGGATATCATTCATTAAATATAGCATATTTGAATTTGATGGAAAAAACTTTAAAATCAGGAATTTAAAATAGGAGGGTGCCACAGTACTATTTTTGTTACCTTGTAAGGGAAAGACCAGGGTATGAAAAAACGGATATTCTTAAGACAGATAGGGCAGTTAGCAGCAATAACACCATTTTTGCCATATACGCTTCAGGCGCGGCAAATAGTCATTCCAAATTCCTATGAGTTCGATAATGATGAAGACTTCTGGGACCGAATTAGAGCGGACTATGCCCTGAAACCCGCTTATATCAATTTGGAAAACGGGTATTACAATATAGCGCCTCAACCTGTCTTAAATAAGTTCCTGGAACACGTAAAAAGGGTCAACTATGAGGGATCCTATTATATGCGAACGGTGCAATGGGACAATAAAAAACGTATCGCTGCACGTTTGGCCGATCTGGTGGGTTGTGGAGAAGATGAGTTGATCATTACCAGGAACACCACGGAATCCCTGGATTTAGTTATAGGGGGTTACCCCTGGAAGGCAGGGGACGAAGCCATATTTGCCGAGCAGGATTATGGATCCATGCGCGATCACTTTGAGTTGGTCGGAGAGCGGTATGGCGTAGTAAACAAGGTGATCTCTATTCCCAATCACCCCATGTCCGATGAAGAAATTATATCGCTTTACGAGTCACAAATCACCCCCAGGTCCAGGCTGATGATGGTCTGCCACATGATCAACATAACGGGGCAGATCCTGCCGGTTCGAAAGATCTGCAATATGGCCCACAATTATGGAGTAGAAGTGATGGTAGATGGTGCCCATTGCGTGGGGCATATTAAAGTTAATATAGGAGAACTGAATTGTGACTACTACGGATCCAGCCTCCATAAATGGCTCAGTACTCCCTTAGGTGCCGGGCTGCTGTATGTTGCTAAAAAGAACGTTCCTGGAATATGGCCTTTATTGGCTGATGAAACAGACGATCCGGAGGATATTTATAGACTCAACCATACGGGGACCCATCCTGTTCATACGGATTTGGCGATCGATGATGCTATGGATTATCTGGAGATTATCGGTATTGATCGCAAGGAAAACAGGATGCGGCATTTGCAGCGGTATTGGACAGACCAGCTTAGAGAGGTAAAAAACGTGGTCATTAATACTCCTGCAGACACCAACAGGGCATGTGGAATCGCCAACGTAGGGATAACGCATATGAAACCTGCAGATCTGGCAAAGACCCTGATGGATGAATTTCGTGTCTTCACTGTGGCCATTGATTATGCCAATGTACAGGGCTGCAGGATTACACCCAACGTGTACACTACAGAAAAAGAATTAGATGCGTTTATTGCAGCCATGAAAACCCTTTCCGCCCGATGATCCTTAGAAATATTAGCCTATTCTTGGGAACCCGCATTGATTTAATCAAACAATTTTCAATTATGCAGAACTGCTCTTATCGTTGTAATCCGTTAAGAGCCAGGTAATAAATACGGCAATGGCAAAACCCAAATAGAAATTTCGAGCCAGATCTCCTTCCCTTCCACCCAGGTAAAATGCTACCCCGATCAACGCTACTGAAACGATAAGTTCAATCCACCCGTGCAGCCGAAAGGGAATTACCTTAATAAGACCAACCTCAAAAGCGGTTAATAAGGTTAGGGTAAGATGTATCCCTGCAAGAATATAGGTAAAGCAAGCAGTGATTTCGGGCAGATTGAATAAAGTGGGCGCCGCCGCAAGGAAGATCACCACTAAATAATCAATTATTCCGTGAATTTTGGAGTTTAGTACTTTCATTGGTTACGCGTTAGTTATTGGATAATACATTACAAGGTATTCTATTTCGTAATCTACCAAAGAAAAATAGTGCAGTTTAGAGGCAAGTGAGAGGATGGAGCTGTATAAAGATACAAACAATTATTGTAGAAGCAGGGTGCTTGTCTGGCACTTCCAACATATTGAGGATCGGGTTAGTAATTAATGCGTTAGCACTAAATTTTATCTACTAGAATTTCTACCTATGGACATGTATTTGGACGGAACCATCATCTTATACCATCATTGTTGTAAGGGTTCAGTTTCATTACGACTTAGTATTACATAACATAATCAAAAAAAATTAGTATGAAAAAGAACACATTTTTTTATTCGATGCTGTTTGGTGCAGCATTTTTAGCATTTGTAAGTTGCTCCGAGAGCAATAATGACGATGTTAACGGTGATGGGGGCAAAGCCAATTTTACCGTTATCATCGAAAATGTAGTAACACCACAGCCTATTTTTCAGTCAGGTGCTTTTACAACCCCTGTCGGAGGAACTGACCCGGCCCCAATATTCCCCGGGGATGCCTATGAGTTCAGTGTTGACGCCGGTCCCGTGGTTCTTCCAAATGACGGAGGCACGCGGCTATCTTTTGTAACCATGTTTGTGCAATCCAATGATTTATTTTTTGCACCCGGCGAAGAAGGCATTGCGCTGTATGACTCCAACGGCGATCCTATCGGGAGTGGTGGTCCGGAAGATGTAACGGACCAGGTACTTTTGTGGGATTCGGGAACAGAGGTGAATGAGGAAACCGGAGGACCCAATCAAAAGCCACAACAGGATCCTATGGCCGAAGATCAGGGAACCGATGAAAACGGAGTGGTAACCGAAGTTGTAGGTACGGATTCCTTTGGCAATGTTATACCTGCCAATAATGAGGTTATTAAGGTAACAATTGAAAATACGGGTCCGGCCAGGTTTAAAGTTCGAATTGAAAATGTTTCGGATGCCATGACTATTGCAACTCCCGGACAGGGAGTTGGTACAACCGCACCCGTACCTATGTCACCGGGAGTTTACGCTGTTCATACTGCGCCATCGCCATTTTTTGTAGAGGGAGAGGCTGCCGCCGGTGCCGGCCTTGTTGGCAGCGCTGAAGGTGTTGAGAATATAGCCGAAGACGGGTTTCCTGAAGCATTGCTTATGGATACCCAAGCAGTCACCGGTCTTATAGTGCCACTTTCACCCGGTGCCTGGGCAATCCACGAACAAGGAATTCAACCCATTTATCAGATCAATACAGCGGATTTTGGGGAAGGCCTGGAGGCTGTAGCAGAGGACGGGGTCCCAACAATGCTGGCAGCATCCTTAGCCGCCAAAACTGGCGTCAATTTCTCGGACGCTTTTGATACCGGCCTTGGAGCGGCTGGTCCGGGAGCAATTGGCCCCGGCGGAAGCTTTCAGTTTGTCTGTATCGGTTCGGACGGTGACAATCTTTCGCTTGCAACTATGTTCGTACAGAGTAATGACTGGTTTTATGCCTTTCCCCCTAACGGGATACCACTTTTCGAAAATGGGCAACCCATATCTGGCGATATCACCAATCAAGTATTCCTATATGATGCGGGGACTGAAGCGGATGAATATCCGGGAGCAGGTTTGTTTCAGGTCATAAGACAAAGCGGGGGAGATGCGGGCGATGCTGATCCGGACACCAATGTCCGGTTAATTGACCATTCCGCACAAGAGAATGTACCGGCAACAAATAGTGTCATAAAAATTACGATAACGAATTCCCCAAGTTCGTAAAAAGCCCAATTGAGCATCAGTTTATAAAAACCCTGACCCCGGTACCTACCGGGTCAGGGTTTTTTTAAGGGATTTGCGAATTCCAACCTTTCAAAGATATAAATGTCGACCAAAGATTGGGGTGTTATTTTTTTGACCCCCTTCTAAATTTTCGTAACTTTAAAAAGAACCCATAGACCCGGGATAAAAAGAGCAGTCGCATTCATTTCGAAATCGATAATGGAAGGGTTAAAAGTGTGCGCCTTGTGATTTAATACGGCTCTTTTGCCAATTATCTTGTGTCATTGCTAATTAATAATATTGAGGCATACCGCTATGAACCCACCATTATTTATAGGAATTTTAGTAGGGCTGATCTTACTGGCCGGAATCCGTATTATTTTTGAATATAAAAGGGCCTTAAAATTCAGGTTTGGAAAATATGTTAAAACCCTGCAACCAGGATTCAGATGGATTATTCCACTCGTGGAAACCATACAGATCGTGGATATCCGCGTTATTACCATTAATATCGTATCTCAGGAAGTAATGACCGAGGACAATGTGCCGTGCAGTATAGATGGAGTGGTATTCTTCAAGATAGATAATCCCGAAAAAGCGGTACTGGAAGTGGAGGAGTATAAATTCGCCATCACCCAGTTATCCCAGGCGGCCTTAAGGGATGTATGCGGGAAGGTGGAATTGGACACCATATTGAGTAAGCGGGAGGAAATGGGTAAAAATATAAAGCAAATTGTAGAGCTGGAGACTATTCAGTGGGGAATCGAAATTATAGATGTTAAAATAAAGGATATTCAGTTGCCGGAGAATATGAGACGAATGATGGCGAACCAGGCCGAAGCAGAACGCTCGAGGAGGGCCAGGATCATTCTGGCCTTGGCTGAAGAACAGGCGGCCAGGAAACTGTTGGAGGCAGGGAAGCTAATAGACCAATCTCCGTCTGCCATAAAACTACGGCTCTATCAAACCTTATCGCATATTGCTGCAGAAAAGAACTCAACCATTATTTTCCCGTTTCCGGAAGAAGTATTGCCCAGGAATCCAAAAAAAGATTAGAAATGGGCCATGCGGGATTTGCAAGATGTTACTTTGAAATTTCGATCGATTTATGCGCCCATTTGAGAAGTTCTTCAGGTTGGTTCCATACGTCTTTAGGAATGCCGAAGTAGGGCATCCTACTGTGTTGTTGTGCTCCCTTTTTTTCGAACTCCGACTTGTTGGTGGCATCTGTTTTTAGGAAGGCTTGTCCTTTAGAATCGACCATTCCGAACATTCTGCCATTATGGAAGATCCCGTGTCCCCCGAACATTCTTTTACTGGAAATATGGCTTATACCGGACAGCTTGGCTATTAGCAATTGAGCTTTTTTAATGGAATCTTGCGATTGTTCAGATCCTTTATCCCCCATCGTTTTTAAGTTACGATTCGTATTATAATATTGGTATTTCAGCCATTTAAAAATCAAATCCCAATCCCACCTGGATAATGTTCCCCTCAACTGAATTGAAATACCCGGCATTGAACGCTAAAAAGTTAAAACCGCTTATCCAGAGACCCCCTCCCTGTGAGGTGTGCCAGACATCTGAAGGGTCATTGCGCTCCCAAACCCGGCCGTAATCAAAGCCACCGTATATTCCTACGGTTATGGGGGCCACCACCGTAACGAAACGCGCAATTCTCAATCGCAGATCCGAGGATTGATAAAAGTACATTTTGCCTGAAAAGCGTTCGTCCCTGAATCCACGAAGTCCATTATCGCCTCCAAGTGATGGAGTGTGATAAAAGAAATAATTGTCGCCAAAATTGGTCTTTACCTCCGCAGTAGTCCCAAAGACCAGATCTCCGGAAGTTATGAGTTTATGATTAAAACCGGCTTTAAACGCCAGATAACCAAAATTATTATCGTTCATGTTCGTATTGGTCTTATAGCCGGCGGTAAGGCCAATGTAGATGGCCTTGGAAGGAAAATCGGCAGCATCGTCACTTTTATAATAAGCGAAAGCTTCTCCCCCTACATAATGCTGGGATTCAAAAACATCCTCATTCAAATTTGTCGGGACGAAGAAACGATCCTGAATTTCCCTGACTTTAAAAGATTCATATAGCGCTTTAAGCCGAAGGGAGTAATAGGCAACACCCGCTTCAAATTTTAACTGCTGCATTCTGGCTCTGTAAAAATCGCGTCCCAACTGATCTTCCATGTTGACCGTTTCATTGCCAGTGCCGAAGAAGTTATTGGAAAACCTGTCGGAAGTATAGTACCCGTCCATTTCAAAATTCCATTTCGGATAAATATTGGCAAAAATGCCTTTATAGGATAATTCAAAAGCTTTGAATCTAAAATAGTAATTGGCAGCAAGGCTATGTTGTTGTCTAAAGGGATTACCGTTAAAACCATTATAGGTGTAGGTGTTGGTTGCCCCCAGGTAAATGCCGTCGTCCGTTCGGAAACCGACATTTGGCACCAAAACGTTGCTGTTCTCCTCAAAAAATCTCCAATGGAAAGTATTGGTCTCATAGAGATCACTGTGATGTACGGCCGGTTTCTTATCAGTGAAGTTTAATTTCTCGTGTTCCCACTCATAAACCTTTAAAGATTTACTGTTGGCGATAGTGTATTGGTCATCGCCATAACCGCCGATTAAACGAATAAAGGTTTTCTCCTTACCTTCGCCGGTAACTATAAATTTATCGGCGTCGCCAAGGCCGTAAATCCATAACTCCCTGGTCTTGTTTCTTTCAAAAGTACGCTCGTAAATAAGCTCGTTGGTTTCATCGCTTAACAATCTTTTAATAACCACTTTAGTCTTGCCCTGGGGCATTCTTGTAATTTCTATAAGATCATCTTTTTCCGTGCCATGCAGGGAAACTATTTTATCCAAATAGGCACTATATTGTTTTGCATGCTCCGGTAGCTTGGTTAGCCGGTCTTCCAAATGCTTCTTTAACAGATCGGAAGTTTGATCCCTGACTTCTTTTGGCAACCTCAGAAAGGCGGCATCAATCTTAGCTTTCGTGAGGTTTTCCTGAATAAATCTTGCCTCTTCCTCCCATATCCGAGCGTCGTATTTTGTCAGTAGAACTCGGTCTAATCTGTTGCCGCCAATGTTTAGCCATTTCACATCTTCAATTTCAGCATCATAGGATTGAAAACGCCGGCTGTTAGGTACAAAGAGCTTTATGAGCTTTATAGCCGCCCCGTCAAATCTGGGAAAGGCATTGTCCCTGTCCCTGGGCACGGGTAAAAAGAGCTTATCCCCATCTTCTTGGGTTTCATATTCTACCCATCGCCATTGATCCTGATGCCTGTCCCAATCCCCGATCAGCATATCAAAAATCCGGGCTCTTATCAAATCTCTTTCACTTACGAAATAAGACTCATCGCTTTTAATTTTTTCCAGCATATCTGTGGTGCTCTCGAAATCCTTGATCTCACCTGCCTCGTCGATCGCTCTTCTATAACCTTTAAAATTCAATTGCTCTTCTGAGGGTCGTTCTTCTATAAAATATAGTTCATTGCCAAATTCATCGTTCAAGTCGCCTAACGCTTGCTGTTTGGGAATATAAAATAAAACGGGGCTGGAATGATTCACATTGACAGCCTGTGCCAGGGGATTTATCACCAATTGCATGTAGGGATGCGCCGTGGTGAAAAAATCCGTGACGATCTTTTCGGGCAGGGTACCATTGTATTCATCATTTGTATATGCAATGCCCTTTATTTTGAATTTTAAAAATTTCAGGGCATTTTTTCGCAGGGAGCGCATGGCATATTCTTTTCCATTCTTATTTTCAAGTCTGATAGAATACGATTGGTGCCCCCCCCCTTTCTTTGTTACTTTCAGGCCACCATAAAGCGTATCTAACAGTGCTACCGGTGCCGTGACCGATTTTCCAAAATATGATCTGTAACGATCTCCCCAGAGAAATTTGTAAAAACCGGATTTATCGAGGGTCTCCTTGTTATCCAGAACAGCGTCTGTCTTTGTTGCATCAGAGGGTTCCGGAAATTCTTTTTGAAGTGATTTGGATTTAGTTTCCGGTAATACATCCAAAGTATTTTGGATACCTGCTTCACTAATAAAGGTAACCTGAGAAGAACCATCTTCAAAATAATCCAATTTAGCAAAGCCTATTTCACCTTCCGTAAAGATACCCTTATAATCCAGTGACCCCCCGATAGTCGTAATCCTGTCTTTGGAGCGGCGAGTAGGGGTTTTCCTGCTCAGCGAACCGCTGATGACCTGATGTATATCGCCTCCCGTTAAATATTGCAAACTTTCCTCATGGCCGGAGACTACCGTAATTCTATCCGATGCTTTTGCAAGTGCACTTACAAGGATCCTCAAATAATTATATCTTCTGGAGTTGAGCCGGTCGGGGGAAAAGGCACCCAGATCTTTAATACCGTTTACCAGTGATCCCACTATGGGAATTGGATTCATGTGGCTCTTAAAAGACTCTTTTCCGGCATACCTGCCGTTGCTGAATATGGGATGGTGCATAGCGATGACTATATTCTTTCCCTGCCCATCATTGATATACCCTTCCAGTACTTCAATAAACCTGCGTCTGGTAATAATATCGGTACATTTTTTATTCATGTCCGTTATCCGGGACCAATTGGAAATGAACCATTTTGAATCGATTAAAATAAGATCCAACTTGTCGTTGATTACCTTGTGTTCTATTGGGCAAACGTTTTTTGGATAAAATTTTATATTTTCCTTCTCCAGGCTATCAATATATTTTTCTACTTCTTCTATTTTATTGGTATCATAGCTTTTCCATTCATTATTTCCGGGAATAAACAAGGTCTCACCTTTAAAATTTCTAGCCAGATCTAATTGTTGGTCCAGAAGCAATTTATCCTTATTCCAATCGTTTTCGTCTTCTGTAATATTATCTCCGGTAAATATTAAAGTACTATTCTCATTTGCTTCTTCTAATTGGGATTTTAGCAGATCGAGCACTTTATTATTGGCTTCATTGTTCATATTACCAGCTCCTCCGGCGATATAAAATGTATGGGCGATCCCGGCGTTTGGCCGCTTGGCGGCCTGATTGTGTTTTAATTGCGGGGCATACGTGGCACAGGAACTTGTTAAGATAAGCCCGGCCAAGCTAAGATAGCGGGTGTAACTATTGAATTTAGACATAAATATTTTGGTTGGGAAAGTTTGTTTTGCGATTCTTCATATTCTCATTGCCCAATTGCACTTCGTAGGAAAATCCTGATTGGTTACAAATAGGGGGCTAATATTTCCTTTTAGCCCCCTCATTTATCGGTCTCGTTGTTGTGCAAACCTAACTATCTTAATTAATTTCGAAGAATTATAGAGCCCCCGAGCGTTTTGTCTTGCTGTAAGGTTTCAGGATTGCCAAAAACCTCAATTGTTCCGCCAGCTGTTACATTGGCTTCCACAAATTCTTTTGAATATACAAAAGCTTTGCCGCCCGCAAAAACGGTAACATCGGTTCTGTCGCTTATGAGATCTTTGGAGTGGTACTCCCCACCCGTCCGGACGGTGACTTCCTGGTTGGCAGCCTTACCGGAAATTTCAATCTTTCCGCCGGTGACCGCCTTTGAGTCCAGGTTCCTCGTATTAACGGACACATTCAATTTTCCCCCTTCCTGCGCTCTAAGCGTAAGGTATTTGGCTTCAAGTTCACCCTCGCTTGTTATTTTGGCACCTTCGTTCGCATCAATAAGATTGAGATCATCTGTGTAGTACAGGGTAACGAAGGTCTCGTTCCCGTCCATCACATTGTCTATTTCCATACGGATCTTTAACCTGCCATCATTGTTGACAACAGATACCTCATTTACATCGTCACCGGTGAGGACCGCCTGATTCTTGTCTGATTTGACCAAAGTTACATTGATCTGGTCAAATACCTTAAGCTCATCAAATGCCCCTAAATCCTGAGTGGTTTTCTGAGCGGACACCATCTGAATTCCAACAAGGCAAAGCGAGATCATTAGCATTAATTTTTTCATTTTTACCATTTTATAATTATTTAAAGTCAGGCCTAAACTAATCATTTGATCTAAATCCAAATGCCTCAAAAAATAGTATTGTTGATGCATTAAAGGATGTTTCTGTTAATTAAACTGTTGATTTTCAACATTTTTAATAGTAAATAAAAATTTATTGTTGTCCGGTAATCCCAAAACTGCAAGTATATTGGGCGTTCCCATTATATTTGTTATCCAAGGGCCTGCTTTTCATACATTGCCAACAAGCACCTGAAATCAACTATATGATTTCGGTTGGTCACGATCAAGTCTTACGTCTTATATCTTGTAGCGCAGCGGTCTTACGTCTTTAGCCGGACATTAGTGATAAAAATTATAAACATCAATTTCTACCAGGATAATTAAAAGGATCATAAGACCCGATTCGGTTTTGGCGTTTTTCTGAAAGATATAATTTTCCGAGCTATCATTCCCTTCTTTTGCAAATTCGGTATTTTCTTCTCTTTATTTTAACGTAGTTAAGTAGATCATTAGTATTAAGTCATACATGACATACCCGGCAAGAAAAAAAGGTTTTGATCAGAAATAAATTTCTTAGCGCATAGCGTATACTATAGCTTAGTTGGTCTGATCCACGGATATAAGTCAAATCCAGGTGGAATTTTAGACCGGATAGCCACCACCTAGTCTGATAAAGGCGCCAGGTTAATGTAGTGGAAGCTTACTTTACCAATATGTTCCACTTCCAAATGGCCTTCTTCAAGTAAACTCCAATCAAAATTTCCGTTGATCTCCTCCCTGTCATAGTGAGACATCACATCCTGGGATAACAAGATGTACTCATCATACGGAACATCATTTTTCAAGAGCCTGTGCGCAGTGATGACATCTTCGCCAATTAATTTTATCCGTTTGCCTACAGGCACCTGGCCCACTTCTTCCCCGTAATGCAGCACTATTTTTAGCCCCAACATTTCCGGAATGATATCGGCATCTGAATTCTTGCTGTATCGCGCTTTCAGGGAATGTAGTTGCTTATAAAATTCCGTATAAAAGAACCTGCACTGGTCTACCAATTCTTTGATAGGTGGTAATTCACCATTTCTGTAAAATAAGACCGCGTCGCCTTCAATTTCAGAGATCTTAAGTGCAATCTCATTGGAGTAGACAATCTTATTGAGTAAAGAAGGAATTACCTTCGAACTTAATTTAAAATCGGTCCCACTCATAAATTTGGTGAATCCGCTGATATCAGGAATACAAAGTAGGGTAGGCAAGGCTTCCATTGAATTAGAGTTGAATTAGTTTACAAAAATGTATAAAACCTGATTTAAGTTGGCGCTCAATGTACAAAATTCTTTGCCCTATACGGGAAATCTGTGAGATATTTGAATATTAAGAAACAATCGCTCAAATCAGTCAATTATTGTATTCATACAGCACAGTGAATTTGCATAGATCAACTTTCTTTGCCACGGGTAAGTTTTGATAGTTGTATAAAGAGCTGCCTTAAAGAGTGAAAATGTAGAAATAAATGGAAAAGGATATGATCATATCCATTCCTTATAATTGGTTAGGTTGGTTGTACAAAAATGGTTCCGGTGAACTTCAATGTCCGGGACCATTTTTATATTTAATCTAAATAATTCCCCGATGGTTCTGTGTCGGGGTTCCACTGTTTGGCCCTACTGTCAAAATTTCAGAAACCTTATGAGAAAGGCATTATATATAAAACAAATGCGCTTATTGGCATACCCACAGCGATACTCTAAGTTATGACAGCATTTCTTTAAGAGTGATTAAATCTATGCAGCAAAAAGGATAAGGGTTAAGATGCTGTGAGTGGCGTAAAAGAATTATCTCAATATTAAATTTTATTGTTGTCCGATAATGCCAAAACTGCAAGTATATGGGGCGTTCCCATATCCAAGGGCTTGCTTTTCATACATTGCCAACAAGTATGAACGTACCTTTGGTATATGATTTTCAGCTGGTTACAAGCAAGTCGTACGTCTTATGATTTGTAACGCAGAGGTCTTACGTCTTTAACCGGACATTAGTGATTATAAATGTAAGTATCTCAGAATTTGTGCCTCCCACCCATCCGTCACATGGACAGTGACTATAGGGGAAGAGTGGGACGCCTTTTTTTGTTGACAAGGGGCACAAATTCAATAAAAGTAACTAACAAGAACAAATTACAGGGTCAATATCCTCTTATTATCTTGTTATTTTTATCCATATTGGAATTAATTTTAGCCTATTTGTCTAAACGAAAAATCTCCTGTATGCAATGGAGTCAAATCTTGGTTGAATTGGATTACTGTTTGCAGATTATGAGGTGTAATTTAGATGAAAATTATTTTTTTTAACGTGTAAACCGGTGAGCACCTTTAAATAAAAGTCACCATTAATAATTTTTAATATCTAAAAACAATGAGTACGTATACAGAAGAGGTAGGAGAGAAGTTAAATGACCTGTTGGAGAAAACCTATGATGCAGAGAAGGGTTTTAAAAAGGCCGCCGAGAATACCGACCATGGGAATTTGAAGGCCTATTTTAGCAGGAAAGCACAGGAGCGCTATAATTTTGGCCATCAACTAAAAGAGGAGATCACTCAATATGGGCAGGAAGTGGATAAAGGAGGTAGCGCCACCGGAGCCGTTCACCGAACATGGATGGATGTTAAGGCATTTTTCTCCGCTGACGATGCAGAATCAATGCTCGAAGAGTCTATACGTGGAGAAAAGGCTTCCGTGGATGAGTATGGAGATGTATTGGAGGAAACTACTTTGCCTCCAAGCACTCAACAACTTTTAACACAGCAAAGAAATAAAATTAAAGAAGGTCTGGCAACAATAAAAAGGCTGGAGGACCTGAGATAATTTTTTAATTGGTTAGGTTGATCAAAAAAAGGATGCAATGTTTCTATTGCATCCTTTTTTAGTACCAATCCCTGAAATTTAATTAATGGGTAACAGCCTTGGAGGTAGACGGGCTTTTATACCGCCTAGGTCGCTATCCTAATATTTTATTGTCAATATCTCTTTTCATCTTCAAGGGTGTTCAATAGAAATAGTTAGATCTTAGGATGTCAAAAGATAAATGCATCATAATATCTGAAGGGTTCTACGGGCAGCGCACAACTTAAAAAAAGAGTTGTACAATCAAATTTTGCTATGATAGCCGGTTAGGAGGCTACTTCTGCCAACATTCCACCCTGCAAGGAAAGCTAGCGGATATTCTTCAATTTTTTTCTATATTCCGTGGGAAGCATTCCATACTTATCAGTGAAGATTTTAGAGAAATAGCTGCGACTTTTAAAACCGATTCTATATACAATTTCAGAAATGGAAAGATCTGTATTTCTCAGGTGATCCCTGGCAATCCCCAGCTTGTTCAGCCGTACGTATTCATTGACGGATTTTGAATAGAGGACCTTAAAACCCAGCTGCAATTTTTTAGGACTCAGTCCGGATTCCAGGGATAGGTCGGTTACTGTAAGCGGCTCGGAAATATTTTCAATAATGTATTCCGAGAGATTATGGATCTTACCAATATCCTCTTTGGAAAGGGATTCGGGAATGGCAAGCTGACTTTCAAAATTCCGAAACTCCGTTATCTGCATGGCAAGAATTAAATACAGTCTGCCTTCCAGCGAGAGGGTACGGGCTATTCCGGATTCCTGCGAATTGAATAGTTGCTGAACCTCATCAGCTATTTTCAGATTATAGTTTCCGATATGAGCAAAGGTATTCTTAGATTCGTTATCGAATAAAGGCGAAATAATCTCATTAAGGGAGCGGAGATTATTATTTTTCTTCTCGGCGTATTTCTCTTTAAGGATGCTTATGAAATTAATTTTGGTTCTAACTTTCTTAGAAAAAAAATACTCCTTGCGGGAGTATTTTTTTGGAGAAATAATAACGTTCTGGTACCTGTCCAGACCTATGCATTTCCGCTCTTCCATTCCCAGACGGATAGTTCCCTCGGAAATGAAGATGAATTCAACCGGGGATTCATCTTTTAAATTAAAAACGAATTTTACATCCTCATTAAAAAAAACGTTAAAATTCATTAGAGAGATGCCCCAATCAAACTCAATACATCTTATATTTCCATTACCCCAATTATTACTAAACGCTAAAGTATGCTCCCCCCATTCACTAGACAGCTCGCCATTTATACGCTGTTTAAGACAGTTAAGTATTTTCTCGCCTTCAGTACTGCCAATTTCTATTTCCCGCATACCTATAACCCAATTACAACACCAAAATGTTTTTACGCTAGTTGGCTTTACAAAGAAATTATTTGCTGAGCTAAGCGGCTAACAATTTTGAGACTTAGATTAACTGTATTGCGCTGTTTAATCAATTATAAGAAAAAGTAAACATAATTTATTAGTGAAACCCCATTTTAATAATCTCGCTTTTTAGCGGGAGCGGTTAAAATGGATGGTTGAACTAACCCCGCTTTTAAATCGTATATGCGTTAACATTGAAA
This sequence comes from Flavobacteriaceae bacterium, assembly GCA_041743085.1. Classification (GTDB taxonomy): domain Bacteria; phylum Bacteroidota; class Bacteroidia; order Flavobacteriales; family Flavobacteriaceae; genus JAFMPW01. The sequence goes on along the minus strand of JBGTNL010000019.1, from coordinate 90,500 downwards.
GCGATTCGGCTAAAGAGCCTCATTCAGTTTTATCAACTTTACAAAACATGTTAGCCGGAGGGTCCGGGGATATGAATTAATAATAAGTAGTAATCATAAAGATTAAACTATGCTACGTTGGACGATTATTTTTGTTATTCTTGCAATTGTTGCCGCGATCTTTGGCTTTGGAGGTATAGCCGAGGGAGCTGCAGACATTGCTAAGATCTTGTTCTATATTTTTCTGGTTTTGGTGGTAATTTCACTGGTGACCGGGAGAAAAAAATTATTATAATAATTAAAAACCTAAATGATGAAAAAATTAACGTATATCCTTTTATTCTTATTTGTTTCAACGATTTCCCTGAATAGTTGTAGGGATACTAAATCTACTGAGGACAAGATGGAAGACGGGATGGAAGAAGTCGGAGATGACATTGAAGAAGGCGCAGAAGAAGTTGGTGACGAAGTAGAGGACGCTGTTGACGACAATTAGTTTAGTTGATTATTTACAATTGTTTTTAACGCTAGGGTAGACGGTTGTCTACCCTTTTTCATTTGAATTCTGACATTTTTGTAAATATTCTCTATATTATCTCACGGAATATAACCCCTGATAAGGAAGGAGTAATGACAATAAATGACGGAAATAGATGAATATTGCTAAACTTGGGATCGATAGTGTTAATGAGATAATAGCATCATTCTTACCTTTAATCCGCCGGCGAGAGCCGGCGCACTAAGTCTGTTTTATAGACTGGGGGGTGCCTCCGGGGTGGGGGCATCCTTTCTAGATACTGCCCCCCTGGTCCGAAAGGATCCGACTTTAACTTTACATTTGATCACTTCATTTTTATCGTGTATAATTTAAGGAAAAAGGTCTGATTATTATGCCTAACTTGTTTAGTCGTTTACCAATGAAATAGGGATGGGGTCCGGATGGCATTTCATCACTAAACTTTAATGATGAAAAAACTTTTTATTATTCTTGGTCTTTTGCTTATCTTTTTTATTATTGCCTTGTATATTTCCCTTTCCGGTACTTCTAAGGAGTTTTCCACTTGTGAGATATTAACCGGCGAGGGTATTGAAGCCATCAATTTTAAGGAATACGATTCGGTTTTGGTTGCCGCAAGTACATTATATGAAGGTAATGCACTAAAAGAAATTATGCAGGGAGCAAATTACAGGAAGGCCTGGGCCACCCCTGTCAAAGTACCCATCATTTTTCTCGATACCCTGATGGGCGGAATGAAAATAATAGATGAAGGGGGTGGAAAACAAACCCATTCCCTGGAGCTTGAAGCCGCGGATGGCATACATTACACGCTACGGAGCATTACCAAAGATCCTGAAAAACTGGTACCTCAATTTGCCCGAACTTTAGGGCTTCAAAATATTGTGATCGACGGAATATCTGCCCAGCATCCTTATGCTGCAGTAGTTGTGGCCGCGTTGGCAGAAGCAGCCGGCCTCTTGCACACTCATCCTGAGATCGTATTTGTTCCCAGACAGGAAGTATTGGGGAAGTATAATACAAAGTATGGAAACAGGCTTTATTTATTGGAATACGAAGCTGAAAATGACAGTAATTGGACCACCTATGACAACGTCCTTAAAATTACCGATACCAAAGGGTTGCAGGAATTAAAACTCCGATATCATCAGGGTGCGTCCGTAGACCATAAGGCATTGGTTAGAGCCCGTTTATTTGATCTGGTCATAGGGGACTGGGACCGCCACGCAAAACAATGGGGCTGGGTAATATGTAAGGTGGACCAGCGGCTCATAGCAGTTCCACTGGCCTGTGACAGGGACAATGCGTTTTTCAAAATAGAGGGGATCGTACCTACCCTCGTTTCTAACGAAAAGATCATTCCCGGCTTGCAATCCTTCGAAAAGGATATTGATTATTTGCCCGGGCTTGTTATGCCGTTCGATGTTTATTTTCTTAAAGGAGTGCCCAAAGAAGTTTTTGTGAATGAAGCTAAAAAATTACAGGAATTATTAACCGATAAAGTTATTGACAATTCTTTTAAGGTGTGGCCGTCCTCAATTTCTTCCCTGGACGCCAAGGATATTGCGGCCAAGGTTAAGATAAGAAGGAACGATCTATTAGCGTATTCGGTGGGTTTTAAAGATGCCCTTGATGAAATGCCCGAACTTTCAGAACCATTAAAGGGCTCTGAGGATGTTCAACTGTCCAAAGGACTTATGGCATGTTTTGATTGTGAATAGAGGTGTAGGTCTGCAAATGCCTAAAACCCCGGGATAGCAATTAAAATTCCGCATTTTAAAAATATTAATTTAACGAAATGAGATCTATTCAAGTGAATTCTTTGCCTTTGGGAGAAGTAATACGGGATATTGCGGAAGCACTGAGCACTAATTACAAGGAAAAATGTGAGGAATGTTACCTGGACTTGCCACCAGAAGTAGGCCGAGGTACTATCAGGGCAATAAATTTTGAAGGAGGTTTGGGAATTATTCAATACGATTGCACTTTCAAAGAAGATATAGAAATACAATTTATTGTAAATAAAGTTCATCCTTTAAAGTTTTTATACTGCCTCGAAGGTAAATTGGACCATCGTTTTGAAATTGACGACAGCTATCACACCATTCATCAATACCAATCGGCAATTGTGGCAAGCGAACAATATAAGGGCCATATTTTACAATTTGATGCGGAAGTACGTTCAATAATTAACAGCCTTGAGATTGACCGTAAGGAATTTTTGCCGAAGATTGAATGTGAACTTAGTTCCATGCAATCGGAACACCAGGAATTATTTCAGGATATAACCGCTACATCCGTCTTTTACCATGAAGGCTTTTACAGCCTTGAGCTGGCCGACCTATTTCAGGAAATGCAGGCTTACAGTCAGGATGAGCTTCTCAGAAGACTCAATATGGAAGCTAAGGCCTATCAAATGCTGACAAAGCAAGTGAGACAATATCAGGATGATTTGCAAGAGGTAGAAAACAGAAGTTTGTTGAGACAATCTGAGGTTAAGTTAATTAAAGAGGCCGCTACAATGATTAAGGACGAAATCGCTAAATTGGAAACAATTGACGTTATTGCTGAGCGGGTAGGTCTCAATACGAGAAAATTACAGGAAGGTTTTCAGCACTTGTACAATCAAACCGTAAATAACTACATCCAGGGCGTGCGGCTGGACCATGCAAAGGAGTTGCTTTTGAACTTTGACTATTCCATTTCAGAGATCGTTTATCTCATTGGCTTGTCGAGCAAGAGTTACTTTTCAAAAATCTTTCGGGAACACTATGGTACTACGCCGTCAGAGTTTAGGCAGAACCATGTGAACAGGTTAAAGGAATTGGGAAAAACTTCAGGGAAGTAGTTACGGGAAGTCGCCTCAGCGCATTGTTCCTTTTAGTAATTCGTTTTCCAGGACAAGCTCCGGATCGGTGCTATGCAAAACCGAAATATCTCCTGTAGTTTCAAAGACTACTGCCCTCACCTGGGATATTTTTGTAACATTGGCCTCTCTCAGTTTATAGAACAGATCGGCTTCAGTAACATGGCATTTCTTCAGATTATCCTTTAAAACCTTAGATCCATCCATCAGAAGAACGGGTCTGTTATCCAGAATTTTCTGTGCCCATTCAAAGCGTCTTAATGCGGCGGCCGAGATTTGCAACGCATAAACGGCGGTCATCCCTACAATTCCTTCTGCGAGGCTCACAGACGCCCCCAGAATAGTGCTTGCCACAATAGATCCAATGGCTACGGTCATCGCGAAATCAAAACTCGACATTTTTGAAAAACTTCTTTTGCCGGAAATTCTGGTCAGTACCAGAATGGCAATATAAATACCAATTGCAGTAAGGCAAATTGCCAGAACATTGATATAGGATGTGGTGAACCATTTTTCCATTATCTTCTTATTTTCTCGATACATTTCTCATCCTCATCCTCATCCTCATCCTCATTTTTCTCATCCTCATCCTCATTTTCCGCCAGCGGATGATCTGTCATTCCCAACCCCACAATTTTTATAATGTTGACCACTGTGTTATACAGCATAAGCACTACCACGATGAGAGCCGCGCTCAGAACACTTGAAATACCCAGGGAGATATAGTAGATGATGCTAAAATAATTGGAGGGAACTTCATCAGATTCCGTTATAGGCAGGTTAAATAATAAAAAAGATATTACAGAGGCAATAAATACCGCCGTATCTAACTGGGCTATTTGCAATACGTGTTTATAATGATCTTCTTTTAGTTTGGATTTGGAGTTGGAGCTCAATGCCAGCAATGTCAGGAGCAGGGCTAGGATGGTGGCGGAGGCCAGGGCAATGGTGTTGCAGAGCGTATTGAGACCATCCAGGGAACCTTTAATAAGCACCTTGGCCTCATAACCACTTAATTCCCCTAATAAATATGCGCCCGAACCCATAGCGACCATAGAAATGATGCCTCCCGTAATGGCGCGTTTTGTATATTTGCTTAAACTCATTTAGTTCTTCTTTTTATCCTCCTTACTTTCATCGGCACCTTTTTCGGCATCCTCAAATTCTATTTCACCATCAATCACTCCCTGGAATCCACTGATCCAGGCATTCTTGAATATATTGAATATGGTTGGCCAAACCTTAGATTGTACGTTATTGAGATCTCCTTCAATGGGTATCTTGGTAGCCAGGGTGTCGTTCTTTTGATTTTTAAGGATAAACTTAAAAAAGCCCACGAAACCTTCCCATAAGGTTGCCAGGAAACCATCATCTTTTCCTATGAGTTTGGAGTCCTTTAGAAGCGGTTTAAAATATCCCGTCAGGAATCCGTCGGCAATTGCCACTTCACTGTAAAGATTAAAATTGCCCTCCTCAAAATCGATCTCTGCATAATGATTGGTAAAATCGTTTAATGCAGTGGCATCTGCGTTCTCCAAAGAAAAAGAAATATCCATATCCGGAATCTCTTTAACGAGGTTCATCTTCCCATTCAATTTTACCGTACCGTTACCGATAGACACTGCGGTCCCATAAATTTCTGAAGGCAGGGTACGCTCTTTTTGGACCACATTTTGAAGATTGGTGGCATTGAGATGTATGTTGTGCAAATTCAGATCAATGTTGGGATCAGCGGTTAACTCAACGAAGGCAGCTTTACCATCTATAATTTCCAAGTGATTAATATCTATGGGGACAAGGTCGGTTAGGGCTTTTGTCCAATCTTCGAATTCCGGGTCCGGTTCTTCACCTTTTTGCTGGTCTTCAAATACGTATATAAATGATGGCCTTGTCATTATAATCCCACTTACTATTTTCCCTTTCAACAATGCTTTCCAATCAACGGAAATATCGGTTTTTTCAAAGTCCAAATAGGGCACCTGGGATCCCGCATCCACCTTATTAAGGTATAGGCCATTAATTACGTAGGCACCTCTGATCAAGGCGATATCGATATCAGCTACCTCCCCGTAATAACCCGGAATATCTGCCAATACACCATTCACGTAATTCTTCACAAAAAAGGGCAAAAACAACCTCACTAGTATCAATAGGAGCAGTAAGGAAACCGGGATCCAATACCTTTTCTTCTTTATTCGGGATCTTTTTTTTGCCATTGCCCGGATTTTAAATTCTACCTATAATTATCTTTACCGCTGTTTTTTTCCATCACCGGTAAGGGTGCTCACTATACCATCCCTCATATTGATCCACATATAATTAAAAAAGGATTTACGCACATCCCTTTCCACATCAATTTCACCATATCTAAAGCCTTCCGCATCCGCTTTTGAACCATCATTTATGAATAGATTCCCAACAGCGGTCAGAAGTTTGTTTATTCTTGCCCCGTCCTTAGCGAGGACATCAAATTTAAAATTGTCATAATTCATTTTCATATCCCCGGAAGAACTTACCGCATTACCGTGTATTGTAAAATACATTTGATGAATAATCCCTTCGGCTTCTACGTTCAAATTTGGCTTCAGGAAGGAATTTACATGATCTGCCCGCAACCCGCTAAGAGCCCCTGAGGCAAAAAATTGGTCGTGCTCATCATTAACATCAAAACTGTATTCAAAATGCAGCACAGAAGTGCCCATTAATTTACCGCTGGAGACCATACTGGTGTTTTTGCCATCTGAAGACGAATTTCGAAGGCTGCTGATTTCTGCATTAATATCATTAAAGTCAAGGCTGCCAGCCGTGCCAGTTGGGTGTATCCGTTCCTCATATACCATATTCGCATTAATTATACGTACCAGGGGTACAGCTATGTCAATGGGTAATTGCCTCAACATGCGCCCGTACATTTTCTGGCTGGAGGTATTATCCGCCACTAATTTATCGCGGTACATCCCAAGATTTGGTTTTAGAATCTCAACGCTATCCGAATTGATATAAAACCTTTCCCGGTGGTAACCGAAATCCACATTATTAATTGCTATTTGAGGCACACTAAGTGCTATATGATCCCTTTCCTTCCTTAAAATACGAGACATTTGGGTCTTACTATATTTTGACTCCAATATAATGTCATTGATGTTGATGTGGTTATCTTCCACCGCTATGCCCCCGATATTCAGAACCTCATAAGGTCCGAGATCTACGAAAGCAGTACCGGCCGAAAAAGAATAACCCTTGTATTCTATTGGAATTTTTTTCTTGATGATCTCGGTATCGGTCCTACCGTTCATCAGCACAAAATTAATTCCTTCAGACTTTACCAGTACGCTATCCTGCTCATTTGTAAATATGATAAATCGTCCATTCTCAACGGAAACTTTGCCTACTTTAATGGTCTTTAGCAAATTAACCACCCCTCCGGGTACCGTATCCGTTTTAGCGGTCCTTTTATGACGGTAGTAAATGTAATTTGGTTTTTGCACAAGAATGTTATCCGCACTTATCGTGTTATTCATATAATACTGCCAATAATTTAAGCCCCCCAAAATAAATTTATCGGCAGACACCTTGGTATGGCTTGTGAGACTATCCCTGTTATATAGGGTCACAGAAAGATCATCTACCTCTAAAGTCCCTGTGAGGAGATTAACAGACATATTTTTATAGGCCAAATCGATATGCGAGGGGATTTTTCTTTCCAGGAAATTCATTACAGCATCCTTGGCCATGAATTGTAGTGTAACAGCGGTGACGATCACAACCGTAAGAAGTGACAGAAGAACCCATACTACTATTTTTTTCACTTTTTTCAATGTCGATGCTTTATCCTAAAATACTCATTACCGTCACTTGAAGACTAGCAAGTATACAAAATATGGCAATTACGCCTGCTTTTTTTCATTAAAAGAATAACGCTTTCATACTATAAAACTTCCCAATAGCAATTATAGTTATTCAGATGGGCCAAACAAAGTTTGCATTGGGTTATGTCTATCTTAGCAAAATCCCTAGTTTTAGGGAAATCTAACACAATGAGACCTGTATTTTTTCTTTTGTTTATAACGCTGTTCATTACTTGCCAGTCATCTAAAAAGGAAAGTACCCCTGAAGTCGTTAAAGCAGCCTTCCAGAAGAAATATCCCAATGAAAGCGATCCTGATTGGCATAGGGATCAGAATGATAATTTTGAATCGAATTTTAAGAAAGACGGATCGCACTATAAAGCGGATTTCAGTCCTGATGGCAGTTGGATAGAGACCGAAAGAAGTATTAAGAAGAAACAATTGCCTGAAGCTGTTCGCAAGAAGTTAAAAGAAGATTATGATGCGTTTGAGATAGTGGAGATTGAAGAGGTGGATCATCATTCCAAAGGGTTGTTTTATGATGTTGAACTGAGAAGGTATGGTGAGAAGACGGATGTTGCATTTAACGCTGAAGGGCAAGTGATCAACTGAGATTATAGTGAGAAGTTTATTTCTATGTGAATTTCCCGATCCGATATTCTATGTCTGATTCCTTTTACGGATTTTTTTTAAACCAAAAAACGGATGAAGAAAAGGAATCCGTAGTATGATAATATCATAAATGAACCAGCTTACCAGAAAGGTTCCTGTTGTAAGGATTACAAATTTAGACCAGAAAGTCCAGTTCATAGTCATCAGATAGTAGGCCAGGATAATGATGACTGTCTGATGCAGGATATAGAATGGATATACTGCTCTGTTACAATAGGCCAATAGCTTGCTTTCCTTATTGAGATATTTTGCCCCATAACCGAAAATTGCCAGGATCCAAGACCAAAAGTTTATAACTGTTATAAAGGCTTCTGTAAAGTGGCGGAGCACCGTGTCTTCATAACTCCATAAGATTACAAGTATTGAAAAAGAAAGAATGCCTATGAGCAGGGCTGTTTTTTTAATTTTATCCAAAGCCCGCCAAAAATCCTCTTTTGCGGAGATCATTACAAATCCATAGAAAAAAAGTATAAGAAAGTTAATAAACGTAAACCAATCGCCTATCAAAGCGTGGGTCACCGGGAAAAATGGTTCTATTAAGGCTTCAACGAAAAAAAGAGGCACTACGAAAAAGTATAATTTCCAGGGAGTGCCGATCACTTTTTTTATGCACCGGATAAAGCGGTTTTGAGGATGATTTCTCATATAAATAAAGATCGGGATCAGTATGAGGGAAAAAATTAAGAGATAGGGTAAGAACCATAAGTGATGCCAACTAATATTTCCTTCAGGATATGCGCCATGGTTGAAGGCTTCGGCGGTAAAAAAAGAAAAATACGAACCGGAAAATTGGTCTTTCGCCAACCGCTCAAAATACACCTGTGGAGGAATGATAAAAAGCATGCCAAAAAGCAAGGGTATGCCAAGTCTTTTAATACGTTCCCAGGAAAATTGTTTTGCACCTCTGAAAGACAATGCATAAAAAGTCCCCATCCCGGAGATAACGAATAAGATATGTAACCGCCATCGATTTACAAATGCCATTGGCCAAACAAGATCTTCATTGATGTCATTGTTTTTAATATGCCAATCCCAGGGCACAAAGAACATCCCTATATGATATATGATCAGCAAACCAAATACCAATACCCGTAACCAATCCAAATCGTATCTGCGTATTTTTTTGTTATCCATCACGCTTTTTTACTAGTTCAGGACAAATTTGAAATATAGAAGTCTAAATCCTGTAATAATTATCACGGAATACGTCTCTAATTACAATTCAGGACAAGATCAGCGAGAAGTTGTTGCCTTTTTTGTCCGTAAGTACAGGGATGGAGAAGTGTTTTTATACTTCTTAAAAGCTTTGTAAAAGGCCGACCTGGATTTAAAACCCACAGAATTACCAATAGCTTCTATGGTCAGGTGGGCATAGTTTTCATCCAACAGTCTTTTTTCGGATTCAGTGACACGGTATTGATTAATAAAATCATTAAAATTTACCCCGGTACCGGCATTTATGATTTTGGATAAATAATTGGCGTTGGTGTTTAAACGGGCAGATAAATCCTTTAAGGAAGCTGATGATAAAAGGTAATACTGTTCTTCTTCAACATATTTCTTAATTTCCTGAACAGACAGCGCTTCCCCTTTAAGTTTTAAGGTTTCGTATTTTTCGGCGATCCAGGAATTTTCAAAAAAGCGGGATTCGGATAGCATGGTGAAGCTTACGAAAAACACAAAAAGTGTTTGAAGCATTCCAATGTAGTGATCCCCCAGATCGTTTTCAAACTTCCAAAAGATGGTAAAAATAAATAAGAGTAACCCTATAAATATGCCTACCGTATTTTTTGAAAAGGAATATTTGCTGATTCCCTGTTTTTTACGGGCAAAATATGGCCTGTGCTTATTTTTTAAAACGACCCGTACTGACAATCCTATATAAACTATAGAACTAATCAGGATAATCCGGCGCAACTCATCTTTTATGACTTGATATCCAAAGGAAAGGTCGTCTGGTTCCGGGGCTCTTACCATTTCCGGAAAATATGCATTCAGATAAGCATTTAGTTTTACCGCCGAAGGATGAAGGTAATAACCAAATTGCGTGAAGAAATACAGTACGGGGATCACGAAATGAAACCAGTGTTGTTTGAAGGTGAAAGGTTTTCCTTCTAAAAGATTCTGAATAAAAAGATAGATAAGCGGTGGCCATAATAGCACCAGGGGCTCTGTAGAATCATTAAGCCGGATGGTATATTTCATTAAACCGGTGTAACACAAAAAGGTATCGAGCAGTACCAGCGAATGGGTAATAAGAAACCATCCCAACAATTTTAAAGTTGCATTTCTGCCTGTTGCACGAAGCAGGATCACCAATCCCAGAAAAAGGCCAAGAAAAACTCCCAGAAACATAAAATAAGAAACCCCATTATGTCGAATCGGGATTTGGTCAATAATATGCTGTGCGGTATCCATTTGGTGATTGGCATTAATGTCCCTGATAATCTATCAGCCTCTGAGGCCCTTCCAGCAAAACCCTGACTACTCTCAGGGTACCGTCTTCCGTAGTTGCTATTTGCCACTTTATGAGTGCTATATTACCATTTTCAATTTCTATCCCGGTTATACTTCTGGGATGTACGCAACTCCCATCGTTAAAAAAAGGAATATCGCCCGGCTCGGGGAATCTTGGTCTGTGGGTATGGCCCACAATGGTCATAACGAGGTCATTATTAAGAATCCATTTTTTTATTCGCTTTTCCAGCTTGATAAGTTCTTTATAATTTCTTGCCGGGCTGGTGGGATCCGCAATCCCCCAGATCTGCAGCGGTGTCCATAACACACGGACCAAAAACCGACTCCATCGCCAGAACCTGTAATTCCACCAATCTGCCTGATGGCCATGGGTCAAAAATACTTCTTGTGCTGTTTGCGTATGCCTCAGCACCAAAGCCTCGTTATAGGTGATGCCCTCAAAGAGTTCTTTGTCTTTTCCGTCAATGGGTTCAAAATAACTGGACAGGTGCTTATTTACGTACTGCTGATCTTTGTAAACCATATCGTGATTGCCCCATACCATGTGCAACCTGTTCCCCAGGTGGAATTGCCTTAGCAGCTCATATACATTTTTGTGGGCTTCAAAAATAGGTTCAAAATGAAGGTTTTCCCAGAGTTCATCTCCATCTCCCAGCTCACAGTATTGAAATCCTTCGTTGTAATAATATTTCAGTGCATGGTAATAAATATTGCGGTTGTTGGCAAAATCGTCTGCAAAACTGTTGTCTCCCCTATGGCAGTCACTGAATAAAATAAACTTGGAAGAGTCATCAAAAGTAACGAGTTTGGCATTTTTGTAGGCCCGGGTTAGTCTTGAATTTGATGACATTTTTGGTTGTACGTTAAATTTATATGAAGTATTCGGCAAAAAGCGCACTGTTTACAACTGCCTCTGTATGGAACAGGGTCTTTTCCGAGGATAATCGGCACAAGCGTTTCGTTCTATTCAACTTTGGAATTATATTTAAAGTCGTTGCTACAGCTATTAAATATCCTAAAAAAGTGTGGAATAACGTAAATATTCCTTTAACAAAAACATTCGCTTTTCTTTTGTAATTTTAAATCTTACAATTAAAGATGAAATAGTCATGATGGCAGGGAAAGACAAGATTATGCCTATGAAACACCTCATTGGCTTTAATAAGCTATTGAGTAGGTATGACGAAATGGCAAAAAGTAAGGATCCCTTATTAGCGGCCAGGGCAAAACGAGTTCTCAAGGCAGAGGCGCCCTATCCGGAGCTCCGAAAAGGATTTACTGACATTAAGCTGCTGGAGGAGTATAAAGATGTAATTAAAATTATACTTCAGGATTGTTTTGCCGAGGTACTTACCGAGAATGAAATAAAAGCGGCAACCCTGCCGTACTACGATGTTGTTTTTAATTCCTCAAAACGCTTTCAAAGGATCTTGGAAAAGGCCGGGCCAGATTATAAACCCCTTATCCGGGATAAGGAAGAGGGCATGGATTATATCATGGGATGCACAGTGATCCTAAATTTTCATTACGGATTTAAGCTGGATTTTAGCAGGCCTTTATTCTATGATATTCCAGGTGCCAATGGGGTAATACGCCATTATCGGGTGCTCTACAACGCTGATTTTCTCGAGATATCGGCCACTGGGAAATCGAGGGAAATCACTCAGGATGATGTGGATGAACTTCTGGAAAATCCGAACAATCTGGATTTGTGGAAAGAAAAAATTCCTCCCCAAAGTTTTATTACCAAGGGCTTTGTAATCTCGAACATGTTCGATGTTACCACGGAACACGCCATATCGGAAATTAAATCGGGGCTTATTGCAAGTAACAAAAGAGGAAGTGAGAATTTTATTTCTGAGCTTCAGGATACTTTTCGCTCTTTCTTCAAATTAAAGGATCTTAAGGTGGGTTTTGTTACCTATAATCCGAAAGAAGACCAGTTTGAACGGGTCTACGGGAAGGGGATAGAGAGTTTTATTCTCAGGGATGACGATCTGGAGGTTTGTAAAGACGCGCTTTGCCAGGGATCTTATAAGAAGTTAATAAAAGAAAAGACCTATTTCACTATTTCCGATGTGGATAAATATTATAAGTTTTCCAAAGCCAGCCCTCCTTACAAAGGCCTGCGGGAACAGGGGATTAAAAGCGCTATTTTTGCGCCTATTGCCTCCGAAGGCGAATTACTGGGGGTTTTGGAAATAGTTTCTACCAAGAAAAACGATCTGAACGGGGTAAATGCACAAAAGCTTGAAGATGTAATGCCCTATATAGAAGCGGCAGTCGTAAGGTCTAAAATAGAGGAAGAGAATTTGATCGATGCTATTATCCAGCATGAATGCACCACGGTGCATTCCTCCGTTTTATGGCGGTTTCAGGAAGAAGCGAAGAAATTTATTATTGATGATCTGGAAGACCGGCAACCCTCTTTTAAGGAGATCGTCTTCCAGGATGTTTACCCGCTATATGGACAAATAGATATTAAGGATTCCTCTGCTGCAAGGAACACGGCAATTCAATGCGACTTGATGATCCAGTTATCAGTCATAAATAGTGTATTGGAGATGGCCTGGAAAAAAAATAAGTTGCCTATTTATGAAGAACTGATTTTTAGGGTAAACAATCATCTGAACGAGATCAAAGAAACACTGCACACCAATAGCGAGCAGGCTATTTTTGATTTTGTCAAGCAGGAAGTCACTCCGGTTTTCAAACATCTGAAAAAGATAGACGATCAGCTAAACGCCCTGGTAGCCTCCTATGAATCACAAATTGACATGGGCACAGAATCTCATTACGATCATAGGAGGAATTATGATGAGAGTGTTATGCGTATCAATAAGGAATTAGCGGCTATTATTGATAAAAAACAAGTGGAGGCCCAGGAAATGTTCCCTCACTATTTTGAACGATATAAAACGGATGGGGTAGAACACAATATGTATATCGGGAATTCCATAATAGGGGAAAAAGAGTTCGACCGGCTGTTCCTGAGCAATCTTAGATTGTGGCAATTACAGGTGATGTGTGAGATGGAAAACGCGCATTACCGGTTAAAATCAGAACTTTCTTTGCCACTTGATGTCGCATCCATGCTTTTGGTTTACAACACGAGCCTGTCTATTCGCTTCCGTATGGATGAAAAGCGTTTTGATGTGGACGGCACCTATAATGCGCGCTATGAGGTAATGAAAAAAAGGATAGATAAATCCTATATAAAGAGTACTAAGGAGCGCCTTACCCAAACAGGAAAATTGGCTATCGTCTATTCCCAGAAAAAGGATGAACTGGAATACTTGCGCTACATTTCTTTCCTGAAATCCAAAGGGTACTTTACGAATAATATTGAGATTGTGGAACTGGAAGGGCTGCAGGGGGTATCCGGGCTCAAGGCAATACGGGCCGAAATTCTCTATTCCAAGGACAAGGAGCCTGAAAAAACCTATACCTACGAGGACCTTATGCAGGAGTTGAACGCTTAGGTAGGAAGTTCGATTATCTTTTCCGGACCAAAAAATTTCAAGGCTACAAAAAAAGCAATCACGGAAAGAATCATTCCAATCATGAAAATGGTATAGGTCCATCTTAATATTTTATACTTTCTGTCCAGGACAACACCAAGGAAATATAAATCCTTGGTCAGGGATTTATAAACATAGGTTTGGTCTTTGATCAATTCCTGAATAGCCCATTCGTAGTCCGGTAGTTTCATCTTATGGAAGTTGCCAAAAAACAGCAGATTTACCTTTTGCTTCCTAACGTCTTCCTTATCGAATTCCCCGCTGGTGACATTAGGCCTTGTGGCTAATACCGACATAATCATGGATATAACGCTAAATAGCACAAATATTCCTGCAGGGTATATTAAATAGTCATTTTGTGGATCGTCTAGCTTGGGAATGAGGTTGGCAAGCATCAATGAAATAATAATGGCATTTACGGATAACAGAATATTCGCCTTGGTGTCGGCTATGTCACTTAACTTTAGGTGATTCCGCATGGTAACACGGAACATGGTCTGTATCCCCCTTTCCGGACTGTTGTCCTTGAATTTAGTTTTGAACTGAGCCTTTAGACGTTCCTTTTTAACGAGTTTCTTGTGCTTTTTCCGATTTTTTATAAGTTTTTTCAGATTGTCGTCCTTATTTTCCTGCCAGTTCTTTTTGGCATAATCCGTATAAAAATGATGTTCCGTCCTGAACATATTTATATTCTCGTCCCGCCATGCGTCCTGGGAGAATTTAGCAATCCCCAGATTAGCTAACTCCTCTCTTAGAAGATCAGATGTTTGTACGTAGGTAGAACTTTTTAGATGCGAGGCATCAGCATCTTTCAGTATTTCTTCCGATAAATTTTGAGGGGTATAATGCCGTTTGGTGGCCATTATTAGCTGGCATACTTTTTCGATAATTCCCTCGTCACATTCCTGCCCGGCTAAAAAATCCCTTGCAATTTCACAACCTGCCTCTTCGTGGTTTTTGTGACCCCTTGTGTATCCTACATCGTGCAGCCATGCAGCCAATACAATTGCCTCATTTTCTTTATCTTTAAGATCATAGTGATCCAACAATTCTTTAGTACTTTTAACAACTCTTTGCGTATGGCGTAGATTATGATATAAATAATTGGGGTCCAAATTGTTATCTAATAAATCAACAACGAAATCTTCCGTCTTGGCTATGATATCTGACATAAGTTTGGTATTTCGCACTCAAATTACGAAAATTTAGATTCTCCTATTAACGTTATGAAGAAACATTTTGTATTTCTTATTTTCAGCTTATTATTTATTGGGTGTGCCACTTATGAAGCAAAATATTCGAAAAAAGAACAAGCTACAGATATAGCGACTACAAAGGAAATATCCCATACTTTTTACTTTATTGGTGATGCCGGCCTCTCTCCAATGGGGGGAATGAACCCCGCCTTAAGGATTTTCAAGGATAAATTATCCCATGCATCCGAAAATAGCACCGCTATCTTTTTAGGGGACAACATCTATCCAGCCGGCTTACCAGATCCGAAAGATTCCACTTTAGCCTACAGAAGGGCCCGGAATCATCTGGATGCACAATTACAAACCGTTACGGACTATAAAGGCAGGGTTGTATTTATTCCCGGGAATCATGATTGGTACACCGAGGGATTGATAGGTCTTAAAAGACAGGAGAAATATATTGAACAATCAATAGACCGGAAAGATGCTTTCATACCGGAGGACGGGTGCCCTCTGGAAGTGGTAGATATTAACGATGATGTTGTCGTAATCGCCATGGATACGGAATGGTACTTAACCAATTGGGACAAACGGCCCTCAATTAACGAAGACTGCAAGATAAAAAGCCGTGAAAAGTTTTTAGAGGAACTGGAAAGTGAAATAAAAAAGAATGCGGGCAAAACAATTATTCTGGCCCAACATCACCCGGTTTTCAGTTATGGCCCCCACGGCGGGCAATATACCTTGCATCAGCAATTTTATCCCAAGAGCAGGATAGGCCCCCTGCCGCTCCTGGGAACATTGGTAAACCTCTTCAGAAAGACTGCCGGAGCGTCAATAGAAGATATGCAGAACAAGAGGTATCGGGAACTTCGGAATCGCATAGTGACCTTGGCCCAATATGCCGAAAAAGTCATCATAGCTTCCGGTCATGAGCATGCGCTCCAATATATCGTAGAACAAAATGTGCCTCAAATTGTAAGCGGTTCAGGAGCCAAAACGGGAGCAACCAACCTACTGAACGGCAGTAAGTTCTCCACTGGTGAATTAGGCTATGCTACCCTGGAAATATATAAAGATGGTTCATCAAGAGTTCGTTTTTACGGGCTAACAAAGGCAGAAGAAGAAAAATTCTTATTTGCCAGCGGAGTATATTCCAGAGACACCACTGTGAATGAGAACAAATACCCCGACAGTTTCCTCAAAGAGGTAAAAGCTTCGGTCTATACGGAAGAGGAATTAAAGAAGAGTGCCTTTTTCAGAAAAATATGGGGAGAACGCTATAGAAAGTATTACGGAGTTAAGGTAGCAGCACCCACTGTGGATCTCGATACTCTTTACGGCGGTTTAACTCCTGTCCGGAAGGGAGGGGGGCATCAATCCAAATCCCTTAGATTACGTCATAAGAGTGGAAAGGAATATGTGATGCGCGCCCTGAAGAAAGAGGCGGAGCGATATTTACAGGCCATGGCATTTAAGGATCAATACATCATCGGCGAGTTTGAAGACACCTTCACGGAGGGTATCCTGGAAGATTTTTATACCGGAGCGCATCCATATGCGCCCTTTACCCTTGGTGTACTCTCGGATGCAGTGGACGTCTACCATACGAATCCCAAATTATTTTATATTCCCAAACAGCCGGCGTTGGGGGATTTTAATTCGGATTTCGGAGATGAGTTGTATCTCCTTGAAGAACAGGTGTCGGAAGGACACGAAAATTTGGAAAGTTTTGGCTATGCCGAGGAAATAATCAGCACCCATGACCTGCTGGATAAATTACGATCCGATGAAAAATATCTCATGGACACCGATAGGTATATCCGTGCCCGTTTATTTGACATGATCGTAGGGGATTGGGACAGGCATCCGGATCAGTGGCGTTGGGCAGAAAAAGAAGATAAGGCTACGGGTAATATCATTTTCCAGCCCATACCCAGGGACAGGGATCAGGTGTATTCTATTATGGGGGATGGGCTGCTGATGAATATCGCCACCCGTATCATTCCTTCCCTAAAATTAATGGAAGGTTTTAAAGAGAACATCAGGAACGTAAAAACCTTCAATTCAAATCCGTTCTCCCTGGATATGGCATTGCTAAGTAACACGGTCCGGGAACAGTGGGATGAACAGGTGGCCTTTCTTCAAAAAAACCTTACCGAAGAGGCTATTTACGCCTCCTTTGAACTATTTCCAAAAGAAGTCAGGGATGAAACAATGGTTAAAATCAAAAAGGTCTTGCTGTCAAGGTTGGAAAAATTGCCTAAAATCTCCAATGACTATTTTAAAGCCCTAAATAAATTTACCGTAGTGACCGGTACAGATAAAGATGATTGGTTTGAGATCGAAAGCCTGGATAAGGGAAAAACACAGATAAAGGCCTACAGAATAATTAAGGGGGATACTACCCGGTTGTTTTATAATAAAATCTTTGACGATAAACTAACCAAGGAAATTTGGATATATGGATTGGATGACGGGGATTACTTTGAAGCAAAGGGAGGGGCATATAACACTATTACGATAAAACTGGTAGGTGGGAACGGAGAAGACACCTACGATATTGGTAATAGTCACAACGTGTCCATTTATGATTACAGGACCAAAGAAAATTTCATTAAGGGAGAAAAAGGGGTAAAGGTAAAATTAACCGATGATTATGAAATGAACACCTACCAACCTCTGAAATTAATCAAAAGTCAGAACCAGCTTGTCCCAAACATTGGTTTTAATCCCGATGATGGCTTAAGATTAGGGATAAGCAATACCTTTACGCATTATGGCTTTCGGCAGAATCCTTTTACCACGCAGCATACAATAAACGGCTCCTTTTATTTTGCTACCAGCGGATTCGATCTTCATTATACCGGTGAATTTGCCCATATTTTTGAGAACTGGAACTTTGCTTTGGCCGCCAGATTCACAAGCCCTAATTTCAGTACGAACTTTTTTGGCCTGGGAAACGATACCCCAAATTTTGATGATGAACGTGGAATGGACTATAACAGGGTAAAGATCAGAAATCTAAGTTTTGAACCCGGGGTAATCTGGAGAGGGCCTCTGGGGGCCAGTTTTAAAATGGGGCTGTCTTACGAAGACATATCGGTTGAAGAAACCGAAAACAGATTTGTAAATATATTTTATGTGGAGAACGGGGAGGTTAACAAAAATGCCTTTTTCGGGATTGGAACGGAATATGCCTACAACAATACGGATAATTCTGCGTTTCCCACCTTGGGAATGGGCTCCTCGCTGGCGGTAGGTTTTAAGGCGAACGTAAGCGAGGATGGAGGGAACTTCGGATACATAATACCCAGCCTTTCACTAGATCATAAGCTTATTCCCAATGGAAAATTGGTGTTGGCCACAAAGTGGAAGGCCCAGTTCAATATAGGGAATGGATACGAATTTTATCAAGGTGCGGGTATCGGGGCGAGCGATGGCCCAAGAGGATTCAGAAATCAACGTTTTATTGGCAAAACATCCTACTATCAGAATACGGATATCAGGCTCAGGTTACGTAAAATGAGAACAGGTCTGCTGCCCGTCTCATTGGGGATGTACGGCGGTTTTGATTACGGCAGGGTTTGGCATGCCAATGATAACTTGGACAGATGGCACACTTCCTATGGGGGGGGTCTATTTCTGAACGGGGCAGATATACTGTCGGCCAGATTATCGCTATTCTACAGCGAAGAAGGGCCAAGATTTCTGATGGGACTGGGATTTGGGTTTTAGAAATATAAGGACAGGGAGAACCGGCAAAGTCCCGTCTACTCCATGGGTTCACACCATGCGGTTGTGTTTAGTGCTATTTGTTAAGTTCAAATGAATACAGATTTCCTCCTGTTCCATGGCTGGCCTCATCAGACAGCAATAAAGTAGTATCATCCATAAAACAAACAGATTCCAGTTGGGTAGTGGCACCTAAATCTATTGTTTTCATTTTTCCTTTGGTAAAATCATCCTTTTCAAAATCCGTGAAAATCCATAGTTTGCCATAGCCCAATAATACCACCTTTTTCCCGTCAGGGGAAATTGCAGCTGAGGTTACTATGCATGTCCGCGGTTCTTCACAGGTAGTGATCGTACCTATAAGTTGTGCCTGGTGCACTCCGGGCCGGGCCGGCACGCTGTATACAAGAGCCTTTCCGTTAAAAGGAGTTGCCCTGTTTTTTGTAATGATATAAAGGTATCCCTTCCTGTAAAACATGGCCTCGGCATCATAACTGAAATTTTCCGCTTTAGGAGGAAATTCCTTTTGTTCGGGGTAACTCAACCGTATCGCTTCGGCAGCTATCTTATCTCCGGGTACCAGGGAGGGGTTTGGGATTTTATAAATAGTAAGATCCCTTCTTTTATTGCTATTATTCCCAAAATCACCAATATATACATTTCCCACCTCATCGCTGGTTAGATCTTCCCAGTCCCTGTTTTTTGCGTTTTTAACCTTATACTCCTTGAGTAAATCTCCTTCGAAATTTACTTCATAGATGTGATCCGTATTGCCGCGGTCTTCAATGAGCCAGATCTTAGAATTTTCGAGGGAGACAATTCCGGAATTCTCATCCAATTTTTTTGGGAGTTTTGTTATAAAAGTCAATTGCCCATAGTTAGAACAACCGATAAAGAATAAAGCTATAAGAACGACAATTACCTTAATCATCAGCAGTTTCATTTAAAGGCATGTAAATTTCAGCGGTCCATTCCATCTCATTGCCACCCATATTGGGATTATTAAAGAATACCTCCACGGGGAGACCGGTTACCTGGATTTTATTTTTTTCCGCATGTTTCAACAACGCATACCATGCCCTGTCTGAAGTTATATAATTGCCATTATATATGGCCTTTATCGACTTTTTAGAGGGGAATTCCCTGTACTCAAGGTCGGGGAATTGGGGTAAATTCTCGGACTTTAAAATGGGATAACAAAAATTGTATTCAATGCTATCTTTTTCCCTGTTCCACCGGGTTATTTCCAAAAAGGGCCTTCCATTAAGCTGCACCTCGTTCCCGGCCAAAACCGTACTTAGAAAAGGGAAATTTTTCATCATTCCCCCGGCTTTCCCAATTTGTGTGGTCTTAACCGGAACACATGCACAATAAGTGGCTTTTAATTCTTCTTCACCGATAATTGTTACCCGAAAATTTTTAATATGATCTTTTAATTTTTCATTGAATTCCAAAAGTGTTTTCCTGGTACGCTTTTCAAAATCCGTATCGGCGAAAGGAATGGTTACTCTATTTTTAATGCCATGTTCAGAGTCGCTTACATAAACCTCAACTTTTGTAAGGGAGTCATTTAAAGGGACTATTTTCCATTCATAACGGTGTATGGAATCATTGAAATGCAATTCCTGTTTTAAGTTGAACGGATCTGAACCATTCACGTCCACAGAATTCTCCAGCGATGTCCCCCAGGTTTTTATACTTTGATTGATAGTTCCCGGTAGGGCCTTTATTTTAAAGGTTACAAGATAATCATAGGGTTTGAAGAAAACGTACCAGGCAAGGGTTGCCAAGAGAATAATGCCCACGGAAAAGACAATCTTCTTCATTGGTTTAATTGGATGCGAGGTGCGAATTGCGGGACATTTTAAGATGGTCCACAACAAATTTACCAAGATCCCTTCCCTGCTTTACACCAACCTCCACGGCCATGCGATAGTGAATGCCACCATACATACGGCTTATAGCGGCTTCGCTGGCCGCTTGATCGAAGGAAGTAAAACTACGTGTAGGGAGGCCGTAGGGAACTTCGGTATCATCGTCAAAAGCAAAACTATCTCCAAATATATCCGTAAGCGCAGTAGCGGCCGCACCGGAAACCACGCTGTGCCCGCTTGTGTATTCCGGGAAAGGGGGCGTTTGCAGAACGGGCTGCCAGCTGTCATCAAAATGCTGGTTGATCAAAGTTTCAGGTCTGATAAGGTTACTTCGATATTTCTCTTCCCAACAACTGATAAATGCATCTGCAATGGCCAGTGAGGTTTTGGTATATGCATAAACGGTTTTGTCAAAATCACTGTCTGTCTTTTTGGTGGCGATCTTGGTAATACCAATCCAGTGTGCTCCCGGAGTGATTTTTTTAGTGGCAAACATTAAATGTCCACGGGTAACAGAGACATAAGGGTTGCAATCCCAAAACTTGGCAATCGCAATTTCCTCGGAAGTGTCTCCTTTTTTAGTAATTTCATTGCTGATATCGTACACTTCTTTTACCTCCTTATAGAAATCACTTCCTTCCTCCATGGAGAACGGGGGGGGAGGACTGGGTTTAAATTGCCCTGCGGAATCTATTACGAAAGGCCTTATTTTACTCCAATGTGGTTCAATACCGTCCATGTAGGCGGGCGGAGTGGGTTGCCATCGGGAGGGATCATCCGTATTAACGGTAAACCTGGGCATAGTACGGGTTTGGTTGTAATTGTCCGTACTCATCCATTTCGCTATGTGCTCCGCAACTTTAAGACCATACTCCTTTGAATCCGTGAATTCCTCTTCGTTTTTGGATTCCCATCCCTGGTATAAACTATCCCTGAACTTTTCCAATGTCTCCTCGGAAAAAATAAGCCTTTTGCCCATGTCCATATGTGCTATCAGGGCGGCAAGCCTGTAGTTCACTTGCCTGGTACTGTCCGGTTCCGGTATTGTCTTTAGTTCCCTTACCTGGTTGACCAGGGAGGTATAGTCATCGTTATGTAATGCTATTATTTCATAAGCCGCAATATTGGGGTAGGCAAAAATTCTGCTTGCCACCGGAGGTGAAAAGATATCATGAATCATGATCTCCGTTACCTTATCAATAGATTTGTGCAATTCATCAGGTGAAACCACAATGGGTTCTGACATTTTATTGCACGCAAAAAATACAATTGCCACTAGTAAAACACCTATTTTCTTCATCATTCTTCATTTTTATTTGTCAATTCATAGACCTGTGCCTTTTCGCTATTGAAGGTCACAAGTAAATACGGTTGGTTATGCAGGGTAATTATATTTAGGTTCCTGGCAGATTTCCGGGTGAGGTCTAAGCCTATTTTGTGCCCCAAAAGTACATTTTTTTTATCTTTTATCATAGCGCCCGGAAAAGACCCGAATCTTCCGTGATAAGGTTTTACCCCAAAATAATTACCGGCCGCCAATACTTCTTCCTTACCGTCGCCGTCAAAATCATACACTAACAGGGAAGTAATGGGAGCTACCTGCATCTCCATTCCAAAAGGCACAAAGGTAAACTTCCCATTCTTATTTTCGAGATAACCCGAACGCAATTCGTTAATTTCGAAAACAGTAGTTCTGTTCAGTTCTTCCTTATCCAGGATTTCATTCATGCTTTTTCCGGCGAATTCTTTGTAGGAGGTAAACTTCTTTTTAAGTTTTTCCAGTTGACCGCCTAAACTTCCCAGCCCTTCTATTGGGTAATATTTTTCATTCTTATTAATGGCTATGATGGTCTCTGTACTTCCGTTTGAATCAAAATCGGCATAGTACATTCTAAGGGGCGTCTCACGGGAGGCCCTAAATTTGTTATTATTCCCCCAATTGCCTAAAACATAATCCGTGTCCCCATCTGCATCAATATCGAAAGGAGCAATACTTTGCCAAAGCCCTTCTATTTCATGGGCCAGCGTATTTACCTCTTCCAAATTACTTCCGGTATTCCTGAAAAATTTCGGGGACATCCATTCTCCAACCACCACCAGATCCTTTACCCCATCTCCGTCAAAGTCTGTCCATAATGCATCGGTGACCATCCCGGCCTGTTGCAGTTTTTTGTTTTCAAGAATGGAGAAATTACCATTATCGTTTCTAAGGAGATAGGAATTGGGCGTTTTCCCGAAATCATTGGTTACCACCTGATTGCCTACAAAAACATCCAGGTCACCGTCACCATCAAAATCAAACGGTTTCACTGCCGAGGCATTTTCAAAATACTCCGGGAGTTTAATCCCTTCAAAAATGGAATCCTTTTGAATAAAGTAACTGTCCAATAAAGGATCCCTGGCCCCGTAAAAATCAGCCCCCCCGGAACCAATAAACAAGTCATTTTTTCCGTCCATATTAAAATCCTCTATAACGGCCACCACTTCCTCCTTTACGGAATCATTGGTAATTTCCGGAATTTTTCGCTCAACATACATGGTGTCTTTTTGTAGGTATATTTTTGAAGGAAAGAATTTAGAGCTGCCAAAAAAAACATCCGCTTTGCCGTCATTATCAAGGTCGCCGACAGCCGTGGCGGGACCACGGTCCGAAAATTCATAGGGGATTAATTTTTGCCGGTTGAAATCCAGGTAATTGTCCTCAACATGTGTAAAATCTATTCCCAAATTTCCTTTTACCTTTTTGAACCGCGATTTCCATCCACGCCCCGGCACGTCATATTTAAAAGGTTTTGTATGTTGTGGGCTTACTGTCAATGTTCGATTTACACGGGGGTTCCTTATGATCTGACAGGTTTTATCGGGCCATATAATTTTAAGCGAATCTATTTTTTTTGAGTTGCCATAACCAAAGTGAATCAGTGGTTCCGAAGAGGATTGAAAGCCTCGAACGGTATACAGTTCCTTGTATTGCAATTTTCCCTGCTGGTAGGAATATACCTTTGTGCCCAGCCCGAATTTGTTCGGCTTGGCGTATTTGAATTTTAATTTCAGGTAGTTTGCGGTATCATCCGTTTTGTTTATGTACAGTGTTGCCGGGCCATTACTATTATTTGTAACCAGATCCAAATCTCCGTCATTGTCCAGATCAGCCATGGCACTCGCTCCCGAAATAATGGTGTCCTTTGAGATCCACATGCCCGACATATCCTTAAAATAGAGGCTATCCGATCCTTTGAACATGTAGTTATGAACAGCTCCGGAAGGCATCATATTCAATGCCTGTTGATCTACCAGTTTTGTATTATTTATCTTTTTCTTTATCTGTTCATCGGATACAAAATTGATAAAATCAAGATCATTGGGACGTTTAATAATGCCATTGGAAATAAAGATGTCTTGTTCTCCATCCTGATTGTAATCACCAAACAGGGAGCTCCAGCTCCAGTCGGTGGCGGCCACTCCGCTGAGCAATGCAGTTTCGGCGTAAGGGCCGCCAGGCCTGTTTATGTGCAACATATTTCGTGTAAACTGGTAATGATACCCATATTTTTCGGTACGCAGTTTTTGGGTTTGAATATTGTCATCACCTTCAGACGATTTAAGCACCGTTTCATCCTGCGGGAGCATGTCTAATGAAAGAATATCCGGCCATCCGTCGTGATTGAGATCAGCTACATCGTTACCCATTGAAAATCGAGTAGTAAGGCCAAAATATTGCTTTAAACTTTCAGTAAAAGTCCCATCCCCATTGTTTAGATAATAGTAATCGTCTTCGTGAAAATCATTACCGACATAGATGTCCGGGTAGCCATCTACGTTGAAATCCGCTACCGCCAACCCCAGACCATAGCCATTTACTCCCCCATAAATACCCGCTTTTTCGCTTACATCGATGAACTTGCCGCCGTCGTTGCGAAGCAGTTTGTCCCCTGTTTGCAAATTCCTTTTATACCGTAACTCCGCCTTTCCGAAGGACTCTTGAGTATGCACAGCATGGTTCAGCAGATACATGTCCAAATCCCCGTCCAGGTCATAATCCAGGAATGCGGCCGACGAGCTATACGTATCAAAATCCAAGCCATACCTGGCTGCGCTCTCCGTAAAAGAGGCATCCCCATTGTTGATGAAAAGTTCGTTATATCCATTAAAACCATTTATTCCCACAACGGCACATACGTAAATATCGAGCAGGCCGTCACCATTCACATCGCCCATAACCGCTCCCGTGTTCCAGCTGCTGTTGCCCGCCACACCGGCCTCATCCGTAATGTCCTCAAAAACAAGATTGCCTTTATTCAGGTAGAGCTTGTTTTTTACCTGATTGCCGGAAAAATAGATATCGGGAAGTTCATCCCCGTTAATATCGCCTATGGCCACCCCGCCTCCATTATAGAAGTATAAATAATCCAGGATATTGAGATCATCTGTTTCGGTAAGGTTATTTTCAAAAGTGACTCCGGTTTTTTCCGGTGAAGGATTTTCAAATAGTCTGTTTTCCCGGGAACAACCGGATAACAACAGGGCGAAAGCTATAAATTGAAATATTCTATTCATTATTATTTTTAAAAACGGCTCCCCTTTCCGGATGAAGAGGGGTTTCCGCCGACTGGCGCAAGGAGCGTTAGAAAGCCCACGCCTCAGCAGGTACTAAAAGGCTTTCGCTATTTGGCTCAGGCCTGGGATTTCAAAACCTTCCCTTCCTGCCTATTTCACGTTTTACGGATCGATTTCATAAATCCTGGGTTTGCTGTCATTGATGGCCGCAATCATGAAAGTTTTCCCGTTTTTATCCTTAAATTGTTTCAGATGTTTTAATTCATCCCGTATAAAAAATCCACTGGTATCATAATCCTGCCATTTAAAATGCATTTGTCCGTCACCTAACAATACATTTCCATAATTTGCATCCAACCTCGAATACTGGGGTTTGAATTCAAAATTATTTCCCCCCATAATCAGGTCCAGATTCCCATCCTGATTAACATCGGCACAAGCTATACCGCAGATACAGGATAACTGTACCCTGTTGGGAAGTGCTTTTATAGTAAATTTTCCTCCCCCTTCATTTACTGCGATAACCGACTCCGAGGTCACCACTTTTTTCATAATCGAATTCTCAAAGAGGGCAGAGGGAAACAATTCATCAATTGTTTTTCCGGCATATTCCGAAGCCTTCAGATTCTTTTTTTTAAGTGCCACCATCTGCGTTGTTAACTCTTTCTTCTGATGTAAGGGATAGTCCTTTCCCCCATAGTTCTGTGTAACTATTTGTTCTATGGTACCATTATTATCAAAATCGTTCACCCACATTTTCATAGGGTTTTCCATTGTGGGTTTGTAATGTATATTGCTTCCCTGGTTTCCCAGAATGAGATCCATGTCGCCATCCTTATCAAGGTCTGCCGCCTCAACCACATTCCACCAGCCGCTCAAGCTATCCAGGGACGACGGGAATTTAGACAATCTGCGCCCCGAATTTTTATAAATATTAGGCGTACCCCAGTCCGCAACAGTAACCAGGTCCTTTTTCCCATCCCCGTCCATATCTATCCACTGGGCATCAGTGATCATTCCGCCATCCTTAAGGTCATAGGCCAAACGTTCTGTACTGTTGCTAAAGGTTCCATCACCATTATTTTCAAGTAACATATGATCCGGATCTACACCGTAAGTGCCCACCACGCTTCTGGAACCTATAAAGAGGTCTACATCGCCGTCTCCGTTAAAATCCTCGGGGGCGATTATTGAGGTATTCTTAAAGTTGGCCGGCAGGGTTACTTCCGTACTGAAAATACCTTTTCCGTTATTCAGATAAAGCCTCGGTTTGTAGGACTTGGCTTCACCAACCTCATTGCCGCCAGACCCAACAAGAAGATCCATATCCTTGTCTCCGTCAGCGTCGAAAAACGCGGCGGCGGTATCCTCGTAACCGGCGTCAGCGGATAAGGATTTTTGCGAAGTGGCATTTAATTTGCCATTACCACTGTGGAAATAGATGACGCCGGGAAACCCTTTGGCGCCTCCGATAAACACATCTTCATTTCCATCGCCATTAATATCCGCGGTAGCCAGGGCAGGGCCTTCCTGGGAAAGTAATTTGTAGATTAACCCTTCATAGTCAAAATCATTGTAATTGTTTTCTTTATGCGCAGTCAGGGGGCTGTTGTCTACTTCACGGAGTAAGGCTTTTTTTACTTTATTATGTGACGGCCTGTACTTTTCCCGAGCTTCAGAATGCTTTAAGGTGAGCAGTTGATCTGCCTGTACTTCATCTAATTTTTGTGTTTTATCATCGGGCCATATCACTCTCAGCGAATCAATAGTGTTAGCGGTTCCCAGTCCAATGGTCATAGCATAATCCATAGATGATTGAAAACCCCGTGATGGAATGAGTTCCTGCAGTACAACGTTCCCGTTGTAGTAGAGCATTACCGTGGCCCCAATGGCGAATTTATTCTTTTCAGGCCCTGTGAATTTTAATTTTATGTAGTGATTATCAGTAAGTTCGTTGGCCCTGTTTTCATAGACAAAGGTCTCCATATTTACATTGTTGACAACCAGATCCAGGTCACCGTCGTTGTCCAAATCTCCATAAGCCGCACCGTTGGACATGCTGGGAATTTCAAATCCCCAATCGCTATTCGCCTTGGAAAAAGTGATATCACCATTGTTTCTATAGGCATAATTGGGTTGCGGTCTTATGGGCATTTTGTCAATGATGGAATCTATTGATTCTTTTCTTCCGGTTAAGGCCATTTTCTGAATGATCTCATTCGCAAAAAAGTCTACAAAATCCAGGTCGGTAAGGTCATGATTTATCCCATTGGTAATAAAAATATCCCGAAACCCGTCGTTATCCATATCAAAAAGAAGTCCGGCCCAACTCCAATCGGTGGCATCCACGCCGCTGAAATAGGCTACTTCCGAAAAGGTGCCATTTCCGTTGTTCAATTGTAGCGTATTCTGGATGTATTGCTGGTAGAAATCTTTGCTTTGTTTGAGTTTAAAAACGTTATAGCCCTCAAAAGTCATCACAGATTTCACCCGTTGATCGGCCTCAGGAAGCATATCGGTTATGAATATCTCGGCATGACCATCGTTATTGATGTCGGCCATATCGATCCCCATGGCCGATAACGACAGGTGAGAGGTCCAGTTTTTTATATCTTCCTTAAAGGTCCCATCCTGATTATTTATGTACAAATAGTCCCGTTCATAAAAATCATTGGATACATAAATATCCGGGTACAGGTCCTTATTGATATCTGCGATCATAACGCCGAGGCCAAAACCTATGAGACTACCATATATGCCTGCTTCTTCGCTAACATCCACAAACTTTCCATTATCATTTCTAAGAAGCATGTCTCCAACCCCTTTAAAAATATCGGGTACCCCTTCCCAATCCTGAGCCCTCACCTCCCGTTGCTCGGCATAACCCAGACTGCTGACAGGAATGTTGCTGTTGTTCAAAATATACGCATCAAGGTCGCCGTCCTTATCATAATCGAAGAAAGTGGCATGAGTGGAGAATCCTGTTTTGGCCAGATTGTATTCGTTCGCCTTCTCTGTGAAAGTAAGATCACCGTTATTGATGTACAGATCATTATCATGGTTATTCCCTTCCATGTTGCCGGCATTACTCACGTAAATATCCAAAAGGCCGTCTGCGTTTATATCTACCATGTTTACCCCAGTGGACCATGGCTTATTTCCTTCAACTCCTGCGGAAGCGGAAATATCCTTAAATGTAAAATCTCCTTTGTTGAGGTATAGTTTATTGGGCTCCATATTACCGGTTAAGTAAATATCAACCAGGCCATCGTTATTTATATCCCCGATTGCCACCCCGCCTCCGTTGTAAAAATTCCGGTATTTGAAAATGTTGAAATCCTTCTGATTGGCCACCTTATTTACGAAATCAATGCCGGTCCTGTCAGAGGGAAGTAAAGAGAACAGTGTATTTTTGTCCTTTTTAACTGCCTTATTTTCCTCTTTTTTGTCTGAAGTGCAGGAGATGAATAACAGCAATAGCAGCAGACTCATCGTCCCTTTCATCCTAATTAGCATCATATTGCTTACGCTTTCCTTTTCTAGCATTATTTTTTTAATTATCTGAAAGCCCATAATGGGCATTTAATTAAAAAATGGGCAATACCAACCGATATAAATAACACTAAATCAATAGGTTGGCGAAATTTTATTTAAATGAAAATAAGATAATTAAAAAATTTAGAATTCCATTGCTTCAGGGTTAACCTTCCCTTTGGCAAAGTAATTCTTTAAATTTTCGATGTTTGTTTCATCAGAAAAACCGGGGCATTGTTATTGATAGTAATAACATAGTACTCCGTGTCTTTAATTTTAATTTTTTGCAGATGCCTGGCGGGGCCTGAAACATTAAAGTTTTGATCTTGTGCCCAGTAAAACCCACCTTTTCCATCGTTTTGTAAAATTAAGCCATGAAAAGCGTCCATCCTACCCAATTGAGTGCTAATTTCATAATTGTTGCCCACAATTAACAAATCTTTAAAACCGTCTTTATTCAAATCCTCTACAGCCATATCCTGAATGTTGGATGCCTGGGCAATTGTTGGTAAGGGTGTTATTTTGAAATTACCGGTTCCATCGTTTTCCAGATACAGGCTTCTTAATTCGAACACCTTTTTCTTGAACGATTTCTTCAGCTTATCCCTGGAGAATAGGCTTTTGACCGAGGCGTTGGCAAAGTCCCTGTAGGACAGGAATTTTTTATTCAGAAACGGCATTTGTTTTACCAATTCATCCTTGGATGCAAAGGTAGTTTCCGTATCCCCGTTGTAATAGGTCACCACGGATTCTACGGAGCCATTATTATCAAAATCATAACTGTATAAGGTAATGGGCCTTTCTTTTGAGGCCTTCAGTTTACTGTTAAGGCCCCAATTACCAACTACAAGATCGGTATCCCCGTCCTTATCGAAATCTGCACTTACCACGGCGCTCCACCAGCCATTTGTACCGGACAGGCCAGTGTTCTTCTGTAGCTGCAGTTGGTTACCATTGTTTAAAAAAACAGAAACGGGCATCCATTCGCCTACTGCCATAAGATCCTTAAATCCATTGCCATCCAGATCAGCCCATATAAAATCCTTTACATTGCCTAAAATCCTGAATTCTTCTGCCAGTTCGGATGTAACATTATTAAAATGGCCAAGGCCATCATTA
The DNA here is from genome assembly GCA_041743085.1 of Flavobacteriaceae bacterium. Taxonomy (GTDB): domain Bacteria; phylum Bacteroidota; class Bacteroidia; order Flavobacteriales; family Flavobacteriaceae; genus JAFMPW01. The sequence goes on along the minus strand of JBGTNL010000019.1, from coordinate 60,604 downwards.
CGGAAAATAAATTGCTCGGGGCTGTAGCCGAATTTATGCGGAATTTGATCTGAGGTAATTGTTATATCCATATCCCCGTCATTGTCAAAATCAACAGCCGCTACCTTCGACGCGTTCGCCGCTACATTGGCGAATTGCGTGGTGTCTAATGCAAATGTTCCGTGAAAATTCAAATATAGCCTCGGCCTCAATTGTGGCCCAGAGGTATATTCATTACCTCCGCTTACCACTAGCAGATCAGGGAAATTATCCCTGTTGGCATGAAAAAAGACCTGTGAAACATCCTCGCTCATGGCATCTGCCTCAAAGAGATTTTCCTGCATTTTGTTAAAGTTGCCCGAATCGTCCTGTAAAAAAAGAGCGGAGGCCTGCCCTTTTGCTCCCCCGATAAATAGGTCTTCCAGACCATCATTATTCACATCGGCAACGGAAATGTCAGGGCCGTTATTGGTATTTGCATAAGGGATCAATGGATCCCTGCTAAAATCTATACTAGTGCCGTCCCGGTGTTCAAAGCCGATCAGCGAATCTACCTGCGTAAAATAAGAATGCTGTTGTGAATGCGGGGAGGCAAAAAAATCGCCCTTGGCCGTCTTTTCAAGAACTTCCAGCTTTTGATTCACAGGTACGGACTTTAGGGTCTGATGCTTCCCGTTAGGCCAAATAATCTGTACGGAATCCAATATGGAAATTTTTCCAACTCCAAGGTGTACTACGTTCGGTACGGAAGAAAGATATCCACGGGAGACAAAGTTTTCCTGTCGTATCACATTTTTTGGGGTATAGGCCATTACCTGAGCGCCTATTCCGAAGGTATTGCCGGCACTCCCTTTAAAACTTATTTCGAGATAATTGTTTTCCCTGCTCATTTTATCTGAAGCGTTTTTCAGAACAAACGCCTCTTCATTTACGTTGTTTACCACAATGTCGAGATCTCCGTCATTATCAAGATCCGCATAGGTGCAGCCATTGCTAAATGAATTTTCCTTTCTATACCAGCCATTCGTTACATTTGAAAAGGAAAAACCCCCATTGTTCTTAAAGAAATAGTTAGGAACTTTTTTTTCGGGGAGTTCACTTATAAATGCCATGTCCTCTGCGGACATACCTTTCCCTATTCTTTGCTGAATGTTATCATTGGCGATAAAATTGATGAAATCCATATCGTTGGTAGCCCCTTTGATACCGTTGGAAACGAAGAGATCCTTAAGCCCGTCATTGTCGTAATCTGCTAAAAGTGCCCCCCAGGACCATTCTGTCGCCGAAATGCCGGCCAAATTTCCCACTTCACTGAAATTCTCATTGCCCAGATTAAGGTGCAAGGTATTTTGCATGAACTGCGGAGCATAACCATTATTTAAATATTGTTGATAGGCCGGGTATGGATATTCCAGCCCCGAAGTTTTGTAGGTTTGCAAATCTTCTGGGAGCATGTCGAGCGAGATGATGTCCGAAAGCCCGTCGTTATTAATATCTGCCAGGTCATTGCCCATGGAATAATGTGTGGTATGACCCAGTTTTGTTTCATCGGAAGAGATAATTTCCCTGAATGTCCCGTTTTTGTTATTTAAATAAAGGTAATCGTTTTCAAAAAAATCATTTCCAACATAGATATCGGGATAGCCGTCTGCATTGAGGTCGCTTACCCCCAGCCCGAGTCCATATCCTATTTTGCCCTGAAAAATTCCCGCCTGGGAAGAAACATTTGTAAATTTCCCATTATCATTTCGGTATAAACGGTCACCGGAGAGCGAATCTATGACTTTTCGCAAACTACCCCTGCCATAGGATCTGTTAGGGTGTACGGAATGATTCATGAGATACATATCAAGATCACCGTCCAAATCGTAGTCCAGAAACGCTGTCTGAGTAGAGAAACCTGAAAAATCAAGACCGAATTTGGAGGCTTCTTCCCGGAAAAACGGTATGCCTTCGTCGTTGATACCCTGGTTTAAGTAAAGCAGATTTTTACCACTAAGGCTTTGGTAATTCCCCACCCTACAGACATAAATGTCCAGTAAACCGTCTCCGTTAATATCCACATGGGTAACCCCTGTCGTCCAGTTATCACTATTATCAATTCCTGCAGCCGCTGTTACCTCTTCAAATTTAAAATCACCCCGGTTAATATATAGACGGTCAGCATTCTGATTGGAGGTAAAATAGAGGTCAACTAGTCCATCGTTGTTAAAATCGGCCGCGGCAACCCCTGCACCATTGTAGTAATACAGATATGTAAGGATGTTTAATGAGGGAGTATCCTTGAGTTCATTTATAAAAGTAATTCCGGTTGTCTTGGAAGATAACTTTGAAAAACGTTTTTCTTCTTTTTTAGAGCAAGAAAAAAAAGGGATAACCAATAATAAGCCGAGTCCGATGATCTTTTTCATTTTCCGTTAAGGATCGCCTCACAATATATAGAATCTTTGCGCAATGCGGAAGGTTCAAAAGGTTAATATTTCTTAATGGCCGATCCCAATTTAAGCAGTATGGACGAATGGTGAATTTGATTTTGGTATTATTTGGGGATTGGAGCTTGTTTTTGGGAATAATCCAATATATTTAGGGACATAATCAAACCAATTAAACAGAAATGATAGGGATATTATCTTTTGTAGGCTTTACCCTAATGGTTGCCATAATTGCCTATATCGCCACAAGAAAAACCGATGAGAATTCTTCGGACGGTTATTTTCTTGCCGGAAGAAGTCTTACAGCGGGCGTCATTGCAGGGTCACTTCTATTAACCAATCTTTCCACAGAACAGATCGTAGGGCTCAATGGCAGCGCTTACACGGATGGTTTGTCGGTTATGGCGTGGGAGACCCTGGCAGCCATTGCAATGGTCGTTACCGCAGTATTTTTACTGCCGAGGTATTTAAAAAGCGGGTTAACGACCATTCCTCAGTTTTTAGCTGAACGGTTTGATGTAACTACAAAAACCATCACCTCGGGCCTGTTTCTTACCGGTTATGTGGTCGTACTTTTACCTGTTATACTGTATTCGGGATCTGTCGCCATTAGCGGTATGTTCAATGTTCCCGAACTTCTGGGGGTTTCGGAAGATTCTGCACTTGTCATCTGTATCTGGGGGATCGGTATCGTAGGTTCTATCTATGCGGTTTTCGGAGGTTTGAAAGCTGTGGCGGTTTCTGATAGTATCAATGCTGTCGGTCTTATCATTGGGGGGATCCTGATACCTGTTTTCGGATTAATGGCAATAGGTGACGGAAGCGTTATGGACGGGTTGGAAGCACTGATTTCTACCCACCCGGAACGATTTGATTCAACAGGGGAACCCGGGCAAGAGGTGCCATTTTCTACGATATTCACCGGGATGATGTTGGTACAACTTTTTTACTGGGGCACCAATCAGCAGATCATTCAGCGTGCTTTGGGAGCAAAAAATTTGGCCGAGGGTCAGAAAGGATTGTTGTTGGCCTCTTTTTTAAAGATTTTGGGACCTTTGATTTTAGTGCTACCCGGAATGATCGCCTATCATTATTTTGACGGCGGCCTGGCTTCGAGCGACCTTGCTTACCCGGAACTGGTTCGAGCGGTATTGCCCAATTATCTTGTCGGTTTTTTTGCCGCAGTGCTTTTTGGGGCCATATTAAGTTCCTTCAATAGCGTGCTCAACAGCTCGGTTACCTTGTTTGGAATAGATATATACAAACAACACATCAACAAAGGCGCCCCGGAACGAACGGTGGTGAAATATGGAAAAATATTCGGGGTTTGTTTAGCCCTGGCAGCCATGTTTATTGCCCCTCTTATTAAGGACGCAGGAAGCTTATTTGCCTATCTTCAGGAAGTTAACGGGATATATAGTATTCCAATTTTAACAATTATTGTGGTAGGTTATTTAACCAAAAGGGTGCCTGCAATTGCGGCCAAGATTGGAATTATCTCTGGTTCGGTACTCTATATAATAAGTCAGTTTTGGATGCAACCTACTTTCATAGGCAAAGCACTCGGGGAAGCAGGCGCGAGGGGTGTAACGGATGCTTCCGAATTGGCGATTATCCAAGCCGATGCCTATCCACACTATTTGCATGTTATGGCTATTTTATTTGTGCTGAACGCAGGAATTATGTTGCTGATCGGTAAGTTTTATCCAAGGGCAACTCCTTATGTTCAGGAATATACCAAACAGGTGGAGATCACCCCTTTTAAATATGTAAAGCAGGTTGGGACAGCCGTAGTACTGATCGTAGTCTGCATCTACATTTATTTTGCAAAATAGGATATCGGAAAAGAGACAAGACCCGTCTGGCCTCTGCCTTTTTTGGCAGCTGAAACCTGACGGGTCTCAATTAGATGTATTGATTGACAATATTCTCAAACAACTCCTGCTTCCCGCTCTGAAGTTCCAGTTCCCCATTCTCTTTTGCTATTTCGTAAAGATCATTCAAGTCTAACTTCCCGTTTTCAAAATCGCTGCCTTTTCCGGAATCGAAGGAGCTGTATCTCTTTTTACGGAGCGAATCATAGGGGGAGGAAGAAATGATCTTCTCCGCTATAAGCAAAGCCCTGGCAAAGACATCGGCCCCACCAATATGGGCATGAAAGACGTCTTCCAAATCGGTTGAATTTCGTCGCAGTTTTGCATCGAAATTGATACCACCCCCCTGCAATCCGCCTGCTTTTAAAAAGGTGAGCATCGCCTCAGTCACTTCATTGATGTTATTTGGAAATTGGTCCGTATCCCATCCGTTCTGGTAGTCACCTCTATTGGCATCCAAACTTCCCAACATCCCGTGTGCAGCAGCGATCTCCATTTCGTGCTGCATGGTATGGCTGGCAAGGGTAGCATGGTTAAACTCTAAATTCAATTTAAAATCATCCTGAAGCCCGTAATGATGTAGAAATCCTACAACAGTAGCGGCATCGAAATCGTACTGATGTTTCATGGGTTCCATGGGTTTGGGTTCAATAAAGAAATTACCTTTAAACCCCTGTCCACGGGCATAATCCCTGGCAAGACCAAGAAAACGGCCCATGTGATCCAACTCCCTTTTAATATCGGTATTCAGTAAAGACATATAACCTTCACGACCGCCCCAAAACACGTAATTTTCACCGTCCAGTTCCATGGTGGCGTTCAGCGCCAGTTTAATCTGGCCCCCGGCGCGGGCAAGTACCTTAAAATCCGGATTGGTGGCAGCGCCATTCATATATCTGGGATTGGAAAAACAGTTGGCCGTTCCCCATAACAACTTTACTCCGGAGGCAACTTTCTTTTCTTTTATGTAATCTACAATAGTCACTAATCTTTTTTCGGAAGCGGAAAAGCTATCCGCTTCCCGGATCAGGTCAAAATCATGAAAACAGAAATAATCAAACCCAAGTTTAGTGATAAACTCAAAAGCCGCATCGGCTTTTTCCTTAGCCGCTTCCACGGCATCTTTTGGTTGGTCCCATGGAAAATTTTGTGTTCCAGGGCCGAAGGGATCGGCTCCTTGCCCACAGAAAGTGTGCCAGTAAGCTACCGCAAACTTAAAATGTTTCCGCATCGTTTTTCCGGCCACTTTCTGTTCCGGATTGTAGTATTTAAAGGCCAGAGGGTTATCGGAGTCCTTGCCTTCGAATTTTATTTCACCAATTCCTTTATAATATTCCTTGTTTCCTATTAGTGCCATAATCTAAGTTATTAGGTTAATGTGTTCTTATTTTAATTCGTCATTGCGAGCGAAAGTGCGGCAATTTGTTCAACTTTTATATAATCCTCAACAGATTGCTTCGTGTCTCGCAATGACGGTTGTAATCTACTTTTTCATTTATTATCTAACAATACCTCCAATTCCATTTTCCATGCCTTATACGCTGCCTGGTAGGCCTCTTTTTCGGGAGCAGGTTTATAACTCATAACATAATCATTATTTATGATCTGTTCCCCAAAAGCCCCAAAATCTCCCTTGTGCAATTGGCAGGCCCGTGCAGCTCCTATTGCCCCGGTGGTATTATAAATTTCTATTTCGTACCCAATTAATGTAGCAATGGACTTTGAGAAGATAGCGGACCGGAACAAATTATCATTCCCGGCACGAATTACATTTACCTCAATACCATCGGATTTCATGATCTCCATGCCATAAACAAAGGAAAAAGCAATACCCTCCAGCGCGGCCCTGCAAAGATGTGCCTTGGTGTGGTTATTTAAATTTAGATTGGAAACCCGGGTTCCCAGATCTTTGTTATTTAACATTCGTTCCGCTCCATTGCCAAATGGAAGCATAATAACACCGTCTGACCCGATAGGGATGTTCGCGGCCAGGGCGTTCATTTCTTCATAGCCTGAAACACTCAAATTATTTAGCAACCAGCGGTACTGGATTCCTGCACCGTTGATACACAGTAATTTACCAATGCGGGGTTCCTTTAGGATATAATTTACATGCGCAAAATTGTTTACACGGGAGCTCTCCTTTACAGAAGGGCTATCGGTGACAGCATAAACTACGCCCGAAGTTCCCCCTGTGGCCGCTACTTCCCCTGGTTTAAAAACATTGAGGGATAAGGCGTTATTGGGTTGGTCACCCGCCCGGTACAGAATAGGTGTGCCAACTGCCAATCCGCATTCCTTTGCCCCTTTTTCTGAAACAGTTCCCTGTAGCGAAAATGTTTCCTTAATTTCCGGAATATGTTCCCTGTCCAGCCCATAATGGTCCAATAACCAATATGCGATATCATTTTTTTTGAAATCCCAGAAAATTCCTTCCGAAAGGCCTGAGACGGTGGTATTTATTACCCCACTTAACCTGAAAGCGATATAGTCACCGGGAAGCATAAATTTATGAATACCGCCGTAATTATCAGGCTCGTTTTCCTTTACCCATTTTAGTTTGGATGCCGTAAAATTGGCCGGTGAGTTGAGCAGGTGTTCGGCGCACTTATCATGGCCTAATTCATCAAAGGCCTGTTGTCCTATTGCCACTGCACGACTATCACACCAAATTATGGCATCTCTTATGGGCTGTCCAGTTTTATCGACCAGTACAAGGCCGTGCATTTGGTAGGATATTCCAATGCCGGTTACCGCTTCCGGTTGAATTTTATTTTCTTTTAATAGTGATTTAGTGGCGGTGCAGACCTGGGCCCACCAGCTGTCCGGATGCTGTTCTGCCCAGCCATTTTTTACGGCTGTCATCTCCATCTCGGTTTTTGGCTCAGTGACAACCGCAACGCACTCACCTGTGGAGGTCTTAACCAGGGCCGCCTTAATAGACGAACTGCCAATATCATAACCTATAGTATACATGAACAAGTATGGAAATTAAATTGCGTTTAAGATATTGCTTTTAGGGTTAGGGGACAAATTGTGTAAATAAAAAAGCCCTGACGAAAATTTCAGGGCTTTTTTAAACACTTAAAATTAATTCTTAATACCCGGGATTCTGCACCAGATTAGGGTTAGAGAGCAGGGCATTAGTTGGAATGGGATATAAATTTTTGTCGGCATCGCCAACGGATTCCGGGTTTTTAAATTCCCAATCCCTGGTAAATTGTCCAAACCGCACCATATCTGTCCTTCGGATAGCCTCCACATATAACTCCCTTCCTCTTTCATCCAGTACATCGCTTTCGGATACCGTACCAAGAGGAGTTGCCCCCCTGAGGACCCGAAGTTCGTTTACAAGTGCCGTGGCATCGCCGCCACTGGCGCCACGAAGAATGGCCTCCGCTTTCATCAAATGGGCGTCTGCATACCTAAAGATGATTTCATGACTTGTAAACGATCCATTTACCGGATGGTATTTAATTACCCGTATACCGGTTGCTTCCCCGTTTCCAACCAACCCCGGAAATTCACGGGTAAGTATAAGATCCGGGCCTGGCCTGGTCTTAAGTTTGGAACCATCGGTATCGTACTGTTGTCCGATAAGGAAGCCATAACCGATTCCAACGTTGTCCGGGCCTGCATTACTGGCATCGGGCACAAAACCTCTTCGCTCTTCCTGGCCACTGCCAACAGTGTTGTTATTTGGGTCTCCTTCAAAGAGGTCATAAAATTCGGCAAGGGTGCTAAAGCCGTTCCAGCCTCCCCCTTCATTATCAGGGGCATTTTGATTGTAGTGCATTCCGTTCCAGATACGGTTGCCTACACCTGTTGGTAGCCAAAAAATGGTTTCATTATCCGCATCCTGCTTAAAGATATCAAAATATCCGGATTCTAAAGCGAACCCATCAGCGGCTATAGCGTCAACCAGCGATACAACCTCGCTTAAGCTGTCCGGAGTACCTGTTCCGTTATAAACCCCGGAATTTAGAAGTACTCTTGCCTTTAAGAAACGCCCGGCAGACTTTGTTCCCCTGTTAAGATTGGCGATATCACCGGCCGATATAGTTGGCAGGCCTGCAATTGCGACGTCAAGATCAGCCAACACAAAGGCAAGGGCTTCGCTTCTGGTCAATATAACCGGATCTATTTCAGGTCCTTCATCAGGCTCGCGGAATGGCACCTGCCCAAACATATCCATGATCACCCACATGGCAAAAGCGCGTACAAAACTTGCCTGTGCAACTTGTTCTGCTGAAGCATTACTCCTGGAATCAATTAGCTCCGAAGCGAGAAAAATGGTCTGGTTCCAGTCATTCCAGGTATTCAGGATATAGGCATGCCCGGGATCCCAGGTATGGTTGTGAAGTGTTCTCCAGATGCCGTTATCGCCCCAGTCGGTACCCCTTGTAGGGACCAGTTGTTCATCCGTAGCCACTTCCTGTAAGGCAAAGAAATTGGCCTGGTCACCCAACCTGTTCAATCCGTTAAAGATATTATCCAAAGAGGTTGCAGGATCTTCGACACCGTTAAAGCCACCGCCCGAAGTAGATTCATCAATAATGGAATCTGTTTGTTCTAGCTCCAGGTTCGTACAGGAGAGTACAAATAAGGCGGCCAACGCCAGTAAGAAATAAGATCTAAATTGTTTTCTTTTCATGATATTTTTTTTAAAATGTTGCATTCAAGCCAATGGTTATGGTCCTTGGTCTGGGGAAACCGGCATAGTCAATCCCCGCAGTGGGAAGATTGTTAAGCAGGTCACCCGAAGCAGGCTGAGAACTTATTTCAGGATCGAGCCCGCTATAGTCCGTGATCAGGAACAGGTTTTGCCCGGTAACGGATAACCGCAACGATTTAATAGCCCCCTCACCACTAAGAGGCCAGTTATAGCCAAGGGTTGCGTTCTGGAACCGTACAAAATCGCCTTTTTCCAGGAAACGCGTAGATACTTCGGCAGCGGCGGCACCACTTTCACCACTGGTCAGCACATCCGGCGTAACATTCCGGCCGTTCGCTATAGAGCCGGCGGTAAAGAAGGCATTGCGCGTGTTGTTATATACGGAGAACCCAAACTGCCCTGCAAAATATGCCGAGAAATCGAAATTCTTATAGCTTGCATTTAAGGAGAAACCTGCATTGTAATCCGGTAAAGCATCTTCGTCAACAAACATCTGAAGATCCCCGATGGGCTGGCCATTGGCGTCGAACCCTTGAAAATCTCTTAGAAAGTAAGAAAATAACGGTCTGCCGCCTGCCAGGATCTGTGCGAATGCCAGCGACAATCCCTGACCACGGATGGTCCCTGCCGGGATCTGCCCTGCAAAATCCTGCAGTTCATTAAAGTTATAGGCAATGTTAAACGAGGCATCCATGTTAAAGTCTTCCGATTGCGCAATATCATAGGCAATGGCAAATTCAATACCTTCGTTCAGCACCGTTGCATCCAGGTTCTGGAAGAAGAACGGCTGCGGGGACGGCTGCGCCGCGGGAATACGCAACAAAAGGTCTTTGGTCTCCTTGCGATAAACATCAATAGAACCGGTTAGCCTGTCATTGCCAAAACCAAAATCGAGCCCAACCCCATAGGACAAAGTTTCTTCCCATTTAAGCGCAGGGTTTACAAAAGATTGTGGGCCTGTACCTGAGATGGTTATTTCTCCCCCATTTTGAATATTGGATCCGCCGTAGCGTTCCCGGCGCACAAAGTTACCATAACCCAAACCTTCCTGGTTTCCTGTTATCCCACCTCCAAGACGGAGTTTTAAGGTAGATATTCCGTCGCCCATAAAATCTTCTTCGGCTATCTTCCAGGCAAAGGCCCCGGACGGGAAGTATCCGTATTGGTTTTCCGGGCCAAATCGAGAAGAACCATCTGCCCGGATCGTGGCGGTAAATAAATATTTATCGGCCAAAGAATAATTTATCCTCCCGAAAAAGGACTGTAGTTCATCCGTGGTATCAAAGGTATCAGTAAAAATAGACTGAACAGGAATGCTCACTGGTGCGATCATGTCGGTGACAGGAGCGGGGAACAGCCGGTTAACAAAAATTTGGCTCTGGTTGGTGCCGATACCGTATTGCTGGTAGCGCCCGCTGATGGTGCGCTCAATGGCATTGGCAGCGTCTTCCAGGTCTGATGCCATTTGGTTCAGCTCACCGGTACTGTATCCAAATCCCTGAACATTCCTGCCATCCCTGTGGAAATCCTGAAAGGAATACCCAACAAGCGCATCCAGGGAGGAATTTCCGAATTCTTTGTTGTAGTTTAGTGTCCCTTCCAACAATCTGTTCTCAACATTGATGTCGTTAACAGAACCTCTACCATTGCCCGGTGCGCCATTTGATAACCCAATAACATCCTTACTGATCCCTGTAAACAGGGTAGATTTTGAATTATCATAGCCAACGGTCACCTTACCCTTTAATTCCGGAATAAAGGCATATTCCGCTGAAAAATTACCCAGGAACCTGTCGGTAAAACCGGTGCTTTGGTAAACTGCCAATAGGTTAGACGGACTTAATAAACCACCCCCGGGATTAAAGTTTATGCTCGTAGGCCATGTCGGATTAGCGGAATAGGCCGCGCCCAACAAATCCCCGTTAAAGCCAGCGCTGCCGGATATTGGTGGGGCTTCATCATTTACCCTGGAAAGCGTTGTTTGTAAATTAAGGGTAAGCTTATCGTCCAGAAAACGGTGTGTCCAGTTCAGCCGGCCCGTAATTCTTTCGAGAGAAGATTCTTCCACGACACCAAATTGTTTGCCATACCCAAAGGTGGCCCGTACATTTCCTTTTCCGTAATTGGTAGACCAGGATAAATTCTGGTTTTGGGATACCGCTGTTCTGGTCACCACATCCTGCCAGTTGGTATTGGCGCCAAAGTCCTGATCAGAGGCAGCCTGCGGGTTGCCAGTGATCTGGGCTACTCCGGCGAGGAACTCTTGCCTGTTCAGCAGGTCATATTCATCAGCGGGCGTAGAAATACTTAGGGAAGAGGCAAACTCAAATACCCCGGTGCCCGCTCTACCGCTCTTGGTAGTAATGATCACCACCCCGTTGGCGCCCCTGGACCCATAAATGGCAGTCGCTGAGGCATCCTTTAAAACGCTGATACTTTCAATGTCTGCCGGATTTAAAAAGTTCAATGGGTTTTTAGAAGGACTGGAGCCCAGCCCAACATTTTGTCCGTTTGCCTGGGTATCATCCCCTGCAAGGGGCACCCCATCAACAACGAACAACGGGTTATTGTTGGAACGCACGGAGTTTGTACCCCGTATACGGAATTCAATACCCGCACCTGGTTCTCCGCTCGTTTGTGTGATCTGCACACCCGCGGTCTTACCCTGGATCAATTGTTCCGGAGATGAAATAACCCCGCCGTTAAAATCTTCGGAATTTACCGCGGAGACCGCACCAGTGGCATCTTTCACTGTAGTGGTACCATACCCGATAATGACCACTTCATCCAATGCCTGCGCATCTTCCTGCAAGGTTACATTAACAGTAGTTTGTCCGTTTACGGCAATTTCCTGCGTGGCATAACCGATATAACTGAATACCAATGTTGCATTGCTGTCAACATTGCTTAAGGTATAGTTGCCATCAAAGTCGGTCTGTGCACCATTGGTGGTGCCTTTGACTACAACACTGGCACCTGGCAGCGGACCATTTGGGTCGCTAACGGTACCTGATACATCTTGTGCCTCCACCATTGCAAAGCATAGAAATGCCCCCAAAAGAATAAGGCTTCTTAGTAGCGTAATCTTCATAAAGAGTTAATTTTAGTTGAGTTAATTTTATTCCAACATTAAACATATGTAAAAAAATCGTTAAAAACCTATACATTATTAATTGCGGGGCCACGAAAACGGTTTCGTGTTAATAACTTTTAGAAATAGTAGAACCCATAACCTAATGTAACATTTATTATGTAATCCTTACTTATGAGGTGTAAATTTTAATAAAACCGGAACAAATATACATTATTTTTATTTCAGACGTCACAGTCTCTTGCCAATTAACTTTAGCGGCCTTCCCTGTAATTGTTAATTAAATCAAAATTTTAGAATTTCCTTGGATTATACTTAAATTCACACGTTAATATTTTTAGCTTCGGAAATTTGAAAAGAAAAATAACACTTAAACACATCGCCAGTGAATTGGAAGTGTCTATTTCCACGGTTTCCAAGGCTTTGAAAAACAGTGACGAAATAAGCCGGGATACCAAAGAAAAAATACAGGCATTTGCTAAACTTTACAACTATAAACCGAACAATATTGCCATTAGCCTAAAGAACAAGCGTACCAAGAATATAGGGGTTATAATTCCTGATATTGTCCACCATTTTTTCACTACTGTTTTCAGAGGCATAGAGAAATATGCCAATACCAAAGGCTATAACGTGATTGTCTGTGTTTCCGATGAATCTTTTGATAAGGAAGTCATTAATATGGAAATGCTGGCCAATGGCAGCATAGATGGGTTTATCATGGCACTATCTGCCGAAACGCAGCTGAAGAACGATTTTAACCATTTGAAGGAGGTCATGGAACAGGGAATCCCTTTGGTGCTTTTTGACCGTATAACGGACGAAATATCTTGTGATAAGGTGGTTATCAATGACAAGGAAGCGGCATATATGGCTGTTAAGAAGCTCATCAATAATGGCAGAAAAAAGATCGCCCTGATCACTACGGAAAGCTATCTGAACGTAAGTGAAAAAAGGGCCCAGGGGTATTACCAGGCGCTCAAGGACCACCAAATGGAGATAGATGAGAACCTTGTGCTGAGATTACCGTATCAATTTGAAGATGAGCAGGAAAGTGAAGTGTTCTTTGCGACCAGGGAAATAGATGCCGTACTCTGCGTAAATGAAATTTTCGCCGTCAGGTGCATGAGGCATGCTCAAAAGAGAGGCCTCAGAATTCCTGAAGATATTTCCTTTATAGGCTTTACCGATGGGATTTTGTCCAGGTTTGCTTCCCCAAGATTAACTTCGGTGGCCCAGCATGGAGAGAAAATGGGGGAGGTTGCGGCCCAAATGTTGATTGATAAAGTGGAAAATGAAGTTGAAGAAGGCAAAGAGACCTTTAGAACTGAAGTCCTTAAGGCCACTTTAATTGAAAGAGAATCCACTGTTAATTGAATTGGGAAATTTGAAAATTTGTCAATTTAACGCTATAGCGATTACCAGGGTTAGAACAGTATTTTTAGAAATTATTGTATTTCTTTGCAATTCAATTCCGAACAGTGGCCAGAAACCAGAAAGCTACGTTAAAATCCTTTTCAGCTGATTTTTTTTACTCTTTTAAATTGATTCGTTGAAGCATGAAAAAACCCGGATTTATATTCGATTTGGATGGCGTTATTGTTGATACTGCCGGCTATCATTTTCTGGCCTGGAAAAAATTAGCCGACCAGCTCAGTATTGATTTTACAGAGGAACAGAATGAGCGCTTCAAAGGGGTAAGCAGAAAACGTTGCCTGGAAATATTATTGGAAATGGGAAAGATAGAAGTGGGTCAGAAGCAATTTGATACATGGTTGGCGGGGAAAAATGAGGATTATTTATCGTATATCGGAAAAATGGATGAATCTGAGATCCTGCCGGATGTCCCCAGGGTTTTGAATTTTTTAAAAGTAAGGGATATTCCAATGGCATTAGGTTCGGCAAGTAAAAATGCAATGCCCATTTTGGAAAAAGTGGGGTTAATTTCTTACTTTAATACCGTTGTTGACGGAAATGCGGTTACCAAAGCCAAACCAGATCCCGAAGTTTTTTTAATTGCTGCGGAAAAATTGAAAGTTAAACCCGAAAATTGTGTAGTCTTTGAAGACGCGCTTGCAGGTATCCAGGCGGCAAATAGCGTTGACATGATGAGCGTTGGCATCGGAGATCCGAACGTTCTCACCGAGGCCGGATATAATTTTAATGATTTTACCGAAATAACGGAAGATTTTTTAAACAGCCTCATAGAAGCTATTTTGATAGGGCAGTAAACAATGAACAATGAACAATGAACAGTGCGCGGTATACAGGTGCGGCCGAATAGTCTTCAGGGCACCCCCTAATAACTCTGTTTGGAATGATAACGCAGGAATTTTTTTGCACCAAAAGCGGAGTTTAGTCCCGATAGCTATCGGGAAGTATTTTTGCCCTTCAGTTAAAAAGACTTTTCTTTGTTTGTCTTTGCCAAATACTTTGCGGGCTTTGCGCGAAATAATCAATAATCAGTAGTTATCTACTCTTTGATCTCACTTAACTGCAACTCCCGGACATATTAACAAAAAACAGATAGAAAATGAATCAAGATTATATAAAAGCCGATGCCTGGTCTATTATTGAAGAAGGCTTTGATAAAGACAGCGTCAAATCTTCGGAAAGCCTCTTCAGTATTGGTAACGGCGCTATGGGGCAACGGGCCAATTTTGAGGAAACCTATACGGGACCGACCTTTCAGGGAAGTTATATCGCCGGAGTCTACTATCCCGATAAAACCCGGGTGGGATGGTGGAAAAACGGATACCCGGAATATTTTGCAAAAGTACTTAACGCCCCTAACTGGATAGGAATTAATGTTGAAATCAACGGGACTCCATTAGATCTCAATACCTGTAAGAAAGTTGAAAACTTTCGCAGGGAACTTAATATGAAAGAGGGCTGGTATCAGCGAGCATTTGTTGCAACCTTACCGAGTGATGTTCAAATTGAGGTTAAAATAACCCGTTTCCTGAGTCTGGATATCGATGAAGTAGGGGCAATTAAATATGAAGTAACGGCGGTAGACGATGATGTAAGTGTGAAATTCGCCCCTTATCTGGACAGTGGGATCACGAATGAAGACAGCAATTGGGACGATAAATTCTGGAATACCACAAATGTCACTTCAAAAGGCAGGCGCGCATTCATTGAAGCGCATACCATGAAGACTAATTTCAACACCTGTACCTTTATGGAGGCGCAATTGTTTTACCAGGGCGAAGAGGTGAAGGTTGCTCCTTCTGAATTAAAAAAAGAGCTATGGATAGGACAGGAGTACACATATGAAGCAGCCCGGGGAGAAACGGTTTCCCTGCATAAATATGGGGGCTATACCGTTTCGAGAAACCACAAGGCTACAGAACTCATTGCTGCAGCGGAAAGTGCCTTGGAAAAGGCCACTACAACTGGTTTTGAAGCATTGCTTGAAAAACAGAAGCTGGCATGGGCCAAAATCTGGGAAAGGAGCGATATTACTATCGAAGGAGATGTTAAGGCGCAACAGGGGATCCGCTTCAATATTTTTCAATTGAATCAAACCTATCTTGGAACAGATTCCAGATTGAACATTGGCCCTAAAGGATTTACGGGGGAGAAATACGGTGGAAGTACGTATTGGGATACGGAGGCTTATTGTATTCCCTTTTATATGGCAACAAAAGATCAAAGCGTAGCCAGAAAATTGTTGAAGTACAGATACAACCATCTGGAAAAGGCAATAGAAAATGCAGAAAAGCTGGGATTTAGCAATGGTGCGGCACTTTATCCAATGGTAACGATGAACGGGGAAGAGTGTCACAATGAATGGGAAATAACATTTGAGGAAATTCACAGGAACGGCGCCATAGCTTTTGCCATTTACAATTATTTCAGGTTCACGGGAGACTATAGTTATATCCCTGAGATGGGACTGGAGGTACTCATCGGCATTTCCCGTTTTTGGATGCAGCGCGCTACCTTCTCGGCTCAGAAGAATGAATATGTGATCCTGGGAGTAACAGGACCCAACGAGTACGAAAATAATGTAAGCAATAACTGGTATACCAATTATATTGCAAAGTGGTGTATGGAATATACGCTGGAACAATTACAAAAAGTAAAAGACGGTTATAAGGAAGATTATGACCAGATCATCGGCAAGACAAAACTTTCCAAAGCGGAAACGGAGCAATGGAAAAAAATTGCGGATAATATTCATTTCCCCTATTCGGAAGAGCTTCAAATTTATTTGCAGCAGGATGGTTTTTTAGATAAGCAATTGATAACCGTTGCGGATTTGGATAAAAAGCAGCGGCCTATAAACCAAAAATGGAGCTGGGACAGGATATTACGGTCACCCTATATAAAACAGGCAGATGTGCTCCAAGGGTTTTATTTATTCGAAGATCATTTCAGTACGGAAGAATTAGAAAGGCATTTCGACTTCTATGAACCCTATACCGTTCACGAATCATCACTATCGCCCTGTGTTCATTGTATCCAGGCAGCCAAACTGGATAGGATGAAACAGGCCTATACCTTTTATTTAAGGACTTCCCGCCTGGATCTTGACGACTATAACAAGGAAGTGGAAGAAGGCCTGCACATCACCTCTATGGCAGGTACCTGGATGAGCATTGTAGAAGGCTTTGGGGGTATGCGAATAGTTAACGATAAATTATCATTTACCCCAAAGATTCCTAAACAATGGAAGGCCTATTCCTTTAAAATCAATTTTAGAAACAGAATTCTTAAGGTAATGGTTACCCACGAGAAGACCAGTTTTGAATTGGAAGGGAAGGAAGAAATGTCTGTTAGGCTGAATGGGGAACGACTGGCACTAAAGCCTAGCAAAGTTATTTCCACATAAAATTGAGAAACGTTGCATTGCACCGTTTCTATTCATTCAAACAAAAATGTTCAAAAAGTGTTTGCTGGCTTTCATGGTGAGCGCAACTATCAGCTGTAAACCAGATATAAAAGAAAATCAAAATATTAGGCCATCCAATGTGCATGACAAAAAAATTGTAATCTACCAGGTATTTACCAGGCTTTTTGGAAATACAAATACCACGAATAAACGTTGGGGAACGCCTGAGGAAAATGGGGTAGGAAAATTTTCTGATTTTTCCAGGAAGGCGTTATCTGAAATCAGGGACCTGGGGATCACACACATATGGTATACCGGTGTGCCCCACCATGTCCTGGTTACCGACTATTCTGAAATTGGGATCTCCATGGATGACCCTGACGTTGTTAAGGGACGTGCAGGTTCTCCGTACGCCGTAAAAGATTATTACAATGTAAATCCCGATCTCGCGGTTGATCCGGAGAAAAGGTTGGAAGAATTTAAGGGGTTGGTTCAACGTACACATAAAGCGGGCCTTAAATTACTGATCGATATTGTCCCCAATCACGTAGCCAGAAAGTATGAAGGTAAGTCAACCCCGCCTGGTTTAGAACCATTTGGGGCGTCGGATGATACTTCCGTAGAATATAAGCGCGACAATAATTTTTATTATATCCCTAACGAAGCATTTAGGTTGCCCCAATGGCAGAATGGGTATCTTCCGCTGGGGGGCGAGGACCATCCGCTGGCTGATGGCAAATTTGATGAAAACCCGGCTAAATGGACGGGTAATGGATCGCGCCTGGCCCAACCAAATGAAAGCGATTGGTATGAAACGGTGAAAATCAATTATGGCATTCGGCCGGATGGTTCAATGGATTTTGACCAACTTCCCGAGGCGTATAGGGACAAGAATTACAAAGAACATCATGCCTTCTGGAAGGGCAAAGAGGTACCCGATTCATGGATAAAATTTAAGGATATTGCCATCTATTGGTTAGATATGGGGGTGGATGGATTTCGTTTTGATATGGCGGAAATGGTTCCGGTAGAATTTTGGAGTTATCTGAATTCTCATATTAAGGTAAAAAATGCCAAAGCCCTTCTTCTTGCCGAGGTCTATCAACCATGGTTGTACAGGGATTATATATACAAGGGGAAAATGGACTATCTCTATAATAAAGTGGAATTGTACGACAGCCTGAAGCACATCATGCAGGGGTATGGGTGGACAGACCACATCCCGGAAATTCAAGCGGGTTTACAGGATATTGAACATCATATGCTGCATTTCCTTGAGAATCATGACGAACAGCGGATCGCAAGTCCGGATTTTGCGGGGGATGCTGCGAAGGGAAAACCGGCTATGGTCGTCTCCGCAACCATCAGTACCTCCCCAATCATGATCTACTTTGGCCAGGAGGTGGGAGAACCGGGCGCTGAAGATGCCGGATACGGAGCGCCTAGCCGTACCTCTATTTTTGATTATATAGGGGTTCCGCATCATCAACGCTGGATAAATGACAAGAAGTTTGATGGAGGGCAGTTAACCGATCCTGAAAGGGAACTGAGGCATTTTTACAAGCGCCTCCTAAATTTTACCCGCAGCAGTACGGCCCTGATGGGAAGCTATGAAGATATTCATATGTACAACAGGGCCAACACGGAGAATTACGACCACCTGCTACTTTCCTATGTGAGATGGTCCGAAGAGGAGAAACTTATAATAGTTTCCAATTTTGATACCGGAAAGACCTATGATTTTGATCTAAAAATACCGGAAACGATCATTGAAAAATGGGGATTGACCGACGGGTCTTTTGAAATGACCGAAGCCTTATACGGAGCAGAAACCCATTTGTTGACCATTGCCGGCGGGCTTGGTAAAATCCCTATACGGATAAAACCCCTGGAATCATTTATTTTGAGACTTTAACAGTCAGGCTTTAATCTAAATAATTCCCCGATGGCTCTGCCTCGAGCCTGCCTAAAGACCGGCAGGCAGGGATAGTTGCCCGCCAAAGGCGGGTAAACTTTTAAGAAATTCTTTATTGCCATTTATTTTAACTTTTCTTTTGGAATCTTTTCTTATGTGATCTGTTAAACTCATCATCAAATCGTAATTTTGGCGGCAGGAAATCTCTTTGAAATGAAAATTGTATTGGTATATGTAACCTTAATTTTGGTAAGTTGCGGGGATATGGTCAGCTCGAATAAAATTTTGGTAATTGGTCATCGCGGTGCCATGGGTCACGAGACGGAGAATACTTTGGCCTCTGTTGCAAAGGCCATGGAGTTGGATGTGGACATGATTGAGATAGATGTTTTTAAAATTGAGAGTGGGGAGATTGTAGTGTTTCATGATGCGAAGGTAGACCGACTTACAAATGGGGGCGGGAATATAGAAGATTATAACATTGTGGCTTTAAAACAGCTTACTTTGCATGGAAACCACAAAATTCCCCTGCTCCAGGATGTGCTGAAATTGATAGATAACAAAGTGCCACTGAATATTGAATTGAAAGGGGCAAAAACTGCCAACCGCGTAAATTTTATTATAAATTACTATATAGGGGAAAGGGGGTGGGACCCGAATAATTTCATTATTTCAAGTTTTAATTGGGAAGAACTTCGGGAAATGCGAAGAATAAATCCGGATATCGCCATTGCTGTGCTTACAGATGACAGTCCTTCCGACGCTATCCCGATTGCCAAAGAATTAAACGCAGTTGCCATTAATCCTCATTTTAAGAAGTTAACACGGGAAAATACACAAAAAATAAAAGGAGAGGGCTTTAAGATCTATACCTGGACCGTTAATGAGCCCAATGATATCCTTCAAATGAAAAATATGGGAGTGGACGGAATTTTCACCAATTTTCCGGAACGACTGCATTAATGTACAATTTTGATGTAATCGTTGTTGGGGGTGGCGCAGCCGGGTTTTACGGGGCAATTCACATTGCCGAAGCTGATCCCACACTAAAAGTGGCCATTCTTGAACGAGGGAAGCAGGTGTTATCCAAAGTGAAAGTTTCCGGGGGCGGGCGCTGCAATGTAACGCATGCACAATTTGACCCTGTGGAACTTACCAAAAATTATCCCAGAGGGGAGAAAGAACTTCTTGGACCATTTTATACTCACGGTACCAACAATACCGTAGCTTTCTTTGAAAAACGCAATGTTCCCCTGAAGACCGAGGCAGACGGAAGAATGTTTCCGCTCACCGATTCCTCTCAAACCATACTGGATTGTTTATTAAAAGAGGTAGAAAAATTAGGGATAACGCTTCTAAGAAATAGTTCGGTGGTGGATATAAGTCCAATCCCTCAGTGTAGCGAATTTCCACAGGGGGGATGGAAAACAGTCTCTGTAAAAAAAACCTACCATGCCAAAAAGCTACTCCTTGCCACGGGAAGTAATGCGAAGATGTGGCGTTTGTTACAGGAACTGGGACATATTATAATTGATCCCGTACCATCGTTGTTCACTTTTAATATTAAGGATCCAAGGATCTCCGGTATCCATGGTGTCAGTACCAATGCCCGGGTTGAGGTAATACCAAAAAAACTATTGGGCAAGGAAATTTCGATACGTCTTAAAAGCAAAATCGAGCGAACCGCAAAACTGGTTTCTGAAGGGCCATTGCTAATAACACATTGGGGCATGAGTGGCCCCGTAATTCTTAAATTGTCGGCCTGGGGAGCGAAAGTGTTAAACGAATATAAGTACAAATTCACAATCAGAATAAATTGGGTGCCCGATTACCACAAGGCGGGGGTTTTATCCCATCTCATGCAAATTAAGGAAGTGGAATCAAAAAAAACAGTGCTCAGGACCCGTGCGCTGGATCTTCCCCGAAGGTTATGGATCAATTTGGTTACAGCTTCGGGGATCTCCAGGGGTATGAAATGGAGTGCGGTTACCAGAAAACAGCTTGAAGAGCTTGCAATGCAGCTTACGCAATCTGAATTTTCCGTTGACGGTAAAAGCCCGTTTAAAGAAGAATTTGTTACGGCCGGGGGGGTTGATCTCAGGGAGATCAATTTTAAGACGTTTGAAAGCAAATTATTTCCCGGTCTTTATTTTGCGGGTGAAATTATTAATGTGGATGCGGTTACCGGGGGGTTTAATTTTCAGAATGCCTGGACCGGGGCATATATCGCTGCCAGAGCTATTGCGGACCGCTCTAACTAATGATATGGTTTGAAAAAGTTAGCCGCGGTACTTCCCGGAGTTCATCAAATGGGAACATACTGTTTATATTAAGTGAGAATCAATGACAATAAAGCAGCCAAAACGGCCCCGATAATTGGGCCAACAACTGGAACCCAACTATAGCCCCAATCACTGTCTCCCTTATTTGTAATAGGTAATGTAGCATGCATAATTCTCGGCCCCAGGTCCCGTGCCGGGTTAATAGCGTATCCCGTTGTACCTCCTAAAGAAAGTCCAATGGACCACACCACAAAGGCTACGGGAAGTGCCCCCAGGGAACCTAAACCGATGACCATTTCAGAATCTGTAATTGTGGCATCCGTAAAATAGAGCACTGCAAAGACAAGTACAAAAGTTCCAATGACCTCACTGAATATATTGGATAACGTATTACGGATTGCCGGCGCCGTACAAAAAACAGCTCTTTTGGAAGCCATGTCCTCCGTGGCATCAAAATGTTTTTTGTAAATTAACCACACCACTAATGCGCCCAACATTGCGCCGATAAACTGGGCCGAGATATAGAGCGATACCGATTCCCAGGGAAATTTACCCGCTGTGGCCAGCCCAAGGGTTACCGCAGGGTTTAAGTGCGCTCCGCTATACGGTGTGGCCACTACCACACCTACATAAACGGCAAGTGCCCATCCGGTGGTAATGACTATCCACCCGCCACTGTTTCCCTTGGTTTGTTTAAGCACTACGTTGGCCACAACTCCGAGCCCTAGCAATAAAAGTAAAAATGTTCCGATGATTTCTGCAATAAATGGTGTCATAGGGTGGTTTTCTGATTAGTTATTCGAAACTCAAAATTTATTTTTGATCACTGATCACTGATCACTGATCACTGATCACTGATCACTGATCACTTCCTTCACTTAGTCCAATGTTCCAAAGCATCAATAGCCTTGTACCACCCCTTGATGCCTACTTCAATTTGCTCTCTATCTTCAGTCGGGGTAAAACGAACATCGGTCTGCCATATTTCCTGAATTTCCTCAAGACTATCCCAATAACCTACTGCCAGTCCGGCAAGAAAAGCGGCGCCCATTACCGTGGTTTCTACAATTTTCGGCCGAACCGTTTCGGTATTGAGGACATCAGCTTGAAACTGCATTAACATATTGTTTACGGTAGCCCCCCCGTCTACCCGCAGCTCCTTAATGGAAATCCCTGAATCTGCCTCCATGGCTTTTAAAATATCCATTGTCTGATAGGCGATGGATTCTAATGCAGCTCTGGCAATATGGGCATCGGTGCTGCCTCGGGTAAGGCCAAAAATAGTTCCCTGGGCATGTTGGTTCCAGTGAGGAGCCCCAAGGCCGGCAAAGGCGGGAACAAAATATACCCCCTCTGAACTTTCTACAGAACACGCCAGTTGTTCCACCTCTGCCGAAGTTTTAATTATGTTAAGACTATCCCGTAACCATTGAACTACGGCTCCTGCAATAAAAATACTCCCTTCCAGCGCATATTGGGTCTTACCGTCTATTTGCCAGGCGACGGAGGTAAGCAAATTATTTTTAGATACTATCGGCTTGTCCCCAATATTCATCAGCATAAAACATCCCGTGCCGTAGGTGTTTTTAACCATTCCCTGTTTGGTACACATCTGCCCGAACAAGGCCGCTTGCTGATCCCCTGCAATTCCGGCTATGGGTATTTTAGCAGCGAAAAAATTAGGGCTGGTATGGCCATAGACCTCACTGGATTGCCTTACTTCGGGCAACATATTTTTCGGAACATCAAAAAGTTCCAGAAGCTCATCATCCCAGTCAAGGGTATTAATATTGAAAAAAAGTGTTCTGCAGGCATTTGTGACATCGGTTATATGCAGCGCTCCTTTGGTCATTTTCCAGATGAGCCAGGTGTCTATAGTTCCCATAAGCAACTCCCCTTTTTCGGCGCGGTCACGAACTCCTTCCACCTGATCCAGGATCCATTTTACTTTAGTCCCTGAAAAATAAGCATCAATGACCAATCCGGTTTTTTTGCGGATCATTTGGGCTTTTCCTTCTTTGTTCAGTCGGTCGCAATAATCGGCGGTCCTTTTATCTTGCCATACTATGGCATTGTATACCGGCTTCCCAGTTGTTTTGTCCCAGACCACTACGGTTTCCCGCTGATTGGTTATTCCAATAGCCGCTATACTACTGCCTTCCAAGCCATTCTTAGTAACGGCTTCAGCAGCCATGCCTGCCTGGGTTGACCATATTTCCAGGGCATCGTGCTCCACCCATCCAGGTTTCGGAAAATGCTGTGTAAATTCTTTTTGGGCAGTAGAAACGATACCGCCTTTTTTGTCGAAGATGATAGCACGACAACTGGTGGTACCCTGATCTAGCGCAAGAATGTATTGGCTCATTTATCTTATAGTTGAGAACTATCAGTTAATCCTGATGCCCGGGGGGAATAAATGTAATTTAAAAATTCTACACTTCATAATGGGCTATTTATCATCGGTAATTTTCGCGTATTTTGTGCCCTGATAAAACAAATGACATGCAATCGTACATAGCTCTTTTAAGAGGCATCAATGTAAGTGGTAAGAAGAAATTGCTAATGAAGGATCTGAAAATGCTTTTTGAGCAATTAGGGTATAAAGAGGTGGTAACGTATATCCAGAGCGGGAATATTGTCTTTAAGAATAGAAAAACAGCCGCCTACCATTTAGAAAAGGAAATTCACAGCGCAATTGCGGACCGTTTTGGTTACGATGTGTCGGTCCTGGTTAAGACCAGCAAGCAAATAGAAAGCATTCTTCATTCCAATCCATACAATAGTCCCGCTTTGCTCGAAGGTAATAACCTGTACTATGTGCTTTTGAAAGAACTTCCGGAAGAAGAAAATATCAAAACATTTAAAAAAGAGATTTATGAAAATGAGGAATGTGTTGTTGCCGGTGATTGTGCATATCTTGTTTGTTTTAAGGGGATGGGCAAGGCCAAACTCAATAATAACCTTCTGGAAAAAAGCTAAAAGTCGCCGCTACCACCAGAAATCATAAAACGATGATGAAGCTACTGGAAATTTCCATGGAGGACTAATGATCCGGAACCGGGCAACGGGGAGGTAACCACGGTCTACAGGTTCAATTCATTTCCCAGATTTTATAGTTCAAAACGGTTGCAAAACAAACCCAGATTAAATAAGGTACAAGTAAGTAAGCCGCTGGTTTGGTCACCACGCCAAACCACTGAATGGTGGCTGCTATGAGCGCCAACAGGATCAGTATGACCAATAAGCCCCAAAAAGGACTTTTAAACCCGAAAAAGACAACACTCCAAAGGGCATTAAAAAGCAATTGGAACCCAAAATAGTATAAGGCGGTTTTTACACTTCTATGGGAAAATCCCTTGGCGGATATAAGTCCGGCAGCGATTCCCATCAAAATGTAAAGCAGGGTCCAGACCGGGGCAAATACCCAGTTGGGCGGGTTGTAGTCTGGCTTCTTCAACGACAGATACCAGTCATTAACCGAACTAAGCGTTGCAAAACCCGTTAAAAAACCGATAAGCAGGCAGATGCTGACAGCAATAAGAATATGTAGTAATTTGGTTTTCACTTTTAAACGGGTCAAGTCCCTAAATTAACAATTAATTTTAACTGTATCCTTAGCAAAAGCATGTAAAAACTATATTTGCCAAAACTTTTGGTGCATGACCGAAAAAGACTTTTTTCCTGCCTTCCTTGAAAAGTATCCCGCATCGGGCGAGGCAACATGGATGGCTCCAAGTAATATTGCTTTGGTGAAATACTGGGGCAAAAAACCGGAGCAGATACCCACTAATGCATCCTTAAGTTTTACACTGCATGCCTGCAGCACAACCACCACAGTTTTGTACGAACCGCTTGCAGAAGAAACGGGTGATTTTTCTTTCAATCTTCTTGTTGACGGCAAACCCAATAAGGATTTCAGACCAAAAATCCAGACCTTTTTTACAAGGATTGAGAGGTATCTTCCATTTTTAAAGAAATATCATCTAAGGATCGAGACCTCCAACACTTTTCCGCATAGCAGCGGTATTGCTTCCTCTGCCAGTGGGATGGCAGCCCTGGCGCTTTGCGTTATGGAAATGGAAAAGGAATTATACCCTGAAATGAATGAATCGTACTTTGTAAAAAAAGCGTCTTTTCTAGCGAGATTGGGATCCGGGAGTGCCTGCCGGAGTATTGAGGGGGAGGTAATGGAATGGGGGAGCCACCCGTCGGTTGAAGGCAGTTCTGATCTCTACGGAATACCCTACCCGTATAAAGTTCACAACATATTTAAACACTATCAGGACACTATTCTCTTGGTGCACAAAGGGCGAAAACACGTAAGTAGTACTGCGGGGCACAACCTGATGCGCAATCATCCTTTTGCTTTGCGGCGGTTTGAACAAGCCAATGATAATTTACAAAGATTAAAGGGAATATTGGAAACAGGTGATCTTCAGGGCTTTGTACAGATAGTAGAAAACGAGGCATTAAGCCTTCATGCCATGATGTTGACCAGCGATCCTTATTTTATTCTTATGAAACCCAATACTTTAGGGATCATTGAGCGCATTCGGGCGTTTAGAAAAAAATCCGGGACCCAGTTGTGCTTCACTTTGGATGCCGGAGCAAATGTTCACGTTTTATACCCCGAAAATGAGAAGGAAATTGTTTTTCAATTTATTCAGGATGAGTTGGTTGCATTTTGTGAAAAGGGGCAGTATATTTGCGACCAAATTGGTGTTGGCGCTAAAAAAGGCTGATTTTTGCATAAATTCGCCATAAAAACGTTAATTTACTAGTTGTAATCAATAAATGAATGAAAGGCCCACTTTTTTATTCTAAAATTCTGCTTTTTGGGGAGTATGGGATCATAAAGGATTCCAAAGGACTTTCCATTCCGTACAACTTTTTTAAAGGGGCGCTGAAGACTGACGATCAGCCCGATGAGGAAACAA
This sequence comes from Flavobacteriaceae bacterium, assembly GCA_041743085.1. GTDB lineage: Bacteria > Bacteroidota > Bacteroidia > Flavobacteriales > Flavobacteriaceae > JAFMPW01. The sequence continues at coordinate 34,579 of JBGTNL010000019.1, read as the reverse complement.
GAAAATCCAATGCTAGTTTACGAAAGTTTGCCGCCTATCTCGAAAACCTTCAAAAGGAAGATCCTGAATTGGTTTCCTTTGACCTTGAAAGTCTAAGAAAAGACGTAGAGGGAGGGATGTATTTCGACAGCTCCATTCCGCAAGGCTATGGGATTGGCAGCAGCGGAGCTCTTGTTGCGGCGATCTACGATAAATATGCGTATGAAAAGATCACCGTTCTTGAAAACCTTACAAGAAAGAAATTGGTGAAGCTTAAGGCCATTTTTGGGAAGATGGAATCTTTCTTTCACGGGAAATCCTCCGGTTTGGATCCCCTGAACAGTTATCTAAGCCTTCCTATTTTAATTATCTCCAAAGACAATATTGAATCTACCAGCATACCCTCCCAACACAGGAACGGGAAGGGCGCCGTATTTTTACTAGATAGTGGTGCCTCTGGCGAAACAGCGCCCATGGTGCAAATTTTTATGGAGAAAATGAAGCACGAAGGCTTTCGAAAAATCCTAAAAGATCAATTCATCAAACATACGGATGCCTGTGTGGAGGACTTTGTCAGTGGCAATGTAAAATCCCTTTTCGGGAACTTAAAACAACTTTCCCATGTGGTCCTGGATCACTTTAAGCCTATGATCCCGAAGGAGTTTCATAAACTCTGGAAACAGGGTATAGAGAGCAACGACTACTACCTGAAATTATGCGGTTCTGGTGGTGGCGGTTATATTTTAGGCTTTACCCAGGATATTGAAAAAGCAAAAAAGGCGTTAAAGGGCTATAATCTGGAGGTGGTCTACAATTTCTAAAGGGAGGCTTCATGCTAAGCAGAAAAAACAAACTCCTGCTTTTAAAGTTCCTGAGTCTCTTTTCCATCGTAAGGGGGTATAATATTTTAATGATCGCCCTTGCCCAGTATTTGGCTTCTATCTACATCCTGGCGCCAGACTTACCTCTAAGAAAAGTAGTTTTAGACTTGAACCTTTTTGTACTGGTTTTGGCATCAACTCTGGTAATAGCTGCCGGATATATCATCAATAGCTTTTATGATTCCGAGAAAGACCTGATCAACAAACCTCGAAAGAGTATGCTCGACAGGCTTGTGAGTCAGCGCACGAAATTATCTGCCTACTTTGTACTTAATTTTCTCTCAGTATTTCTGGCAAGTTATGTGTCTTTCAAGGCGGTTATCTTTTTCTCGGCCTACATTTTTGGAATATGGTTGTATTCTCATAAACTTAAACGAATACCTTCTGTCGGGAATATGGTTTCGGCCGTTCTTGCCATTACCCCATTCTTTGCCGTGTTCGTGTATTACAAAAATTTCGAAACCGTGATCTTTGTGCATGCCATCTTTCTTTTTCTTTTGATTTTGGTCAGGGAAATGATAAAGGATATGGAGAATCTGGCGGGAGATATGGCGCAAAATTATAAGACCGTTCCTATTCTGTTTGGCGTGCGCTTTTCCAAGACCTGCATCAGTGTTTTGGTATTGATTACCTTAATTCCTGCCTTATTGCTGATCAATAATTTTGATGTTGGATATATGTACCTTTATTTTATCGGAAGTATTTTTTTACTTATAGTGTTTCTTTTATTGTTGTGGAAATCAGTTTCAAAGAAACATTATGTTTGGCTTCATAATATCCTCAAATTCATTATCATTGTCGGTGTTTTCAGTATCTTATTGATCGATATTGATCTTGTATTAAACAGAATCCTGTAATGCAACACGAATTAAAAGTAGCTTTGGCCCAGATAGCTCCGGTATGGCTCAATAAGAAGGCAACCATTGAAAAAGTTGAGAATGTATTGCTTGAAGCCGCGGCAGAAAAAACCGAATTAATAGTCTTTGGGGAAGCGCTCTTACCAGGGTATCCCTTCTGGCTTGCCTATACCGATGGTGCTTCATGGGATTTGAAAATCAATAAAGAGCTTCATGCACATTACACGCGAAATGCCGTTCAGATTGAAGCCGGGGATTTAGATGGTATATGCAAGCTGGCCAAAGAAAATAAGATGGCAATATATCTTGGGATTATTGAAAGGGCGAGGGACCGGGGAGGACACAGTTTATACTGCTCTTTAGCATTTGTAGACGAAAAGGGTGGGATACGGTCTGTGCACAGGAAATTACAACCTACCTATGATGAGCGATTAACATGGGCTCCCGGTGACGGGAATGGTTTAAAGGTTCATGCCTTAAAACAATTTACGGTCGGCGGCCTAAATTGTTGGGAAAACTGGATGCCCCTGCCCAGGGCTTCGCTCTATGGACAAGGTGAAAATTTGCACGTCGCGGTTTGGCCTGGCAATGAAAATAATACCCGGGACATTACCCGTTTCATAGCAAGGGAATCCCGGAGCTACGTGATTTCCGTTTCCTCTTTGATGCGGAAAGATGATTTTCCGAATGATACACCTCACCTGGGAAACATTCTAAAAAAAGCGCCTGGCGTACTTGCCAACGGAGGTTCCTGTATTGCAGGGCCGGATGGGGAATGGATCAAAGAACCCGTATTGGACAAGGAAGGGCTTATATATCAAACACTGGATTTCAACAGGGTGTTGGAAGAGCGTCAAAATTTTGACCCGGCAGGTCATTATGCCAGACCAGATGTCACAAGGTTGGTTGTAAACAGGGAAAGACAGTCAACCGTAACATTTAAAGATTAAAAAATAATAGCTCTGATCCTTAACCCTATGGCCATCGGAAGAGGGGTGGCGGCCCTGGCACGGCCTCGAAAGGAAAGGTCAATATACCTGAGCATCTGGCTCATTCTACATCCCGAAAATTTGTTTATGACATTACCTACAGATCCCATCTTGCATCACTACCTTTGTCAAAAATAGAGAAGATGGGCAGATCCGGGTTTAACAAGGATAGGAAGGCTTCGGGCAGGCAAGGGGGGAATTATAGAAAAAAAAGCTACTCAAGGGGGAATGCCCCCCTTAAAAAGAATACAGTCCCGACACAGGGATCAGATCCGGAACTGATCAGGCTGAACAAATATATTGCCAACTCCGGCGTCTGTTCGCGCAGGGATGCAGACATATACATTGCGGCCGGCAATGTTAAGGTCAATGACAAAACCATCACTGAAATGGGCTTCAAGGTTAGCCGTGGGGACGTCGTTAAATTTGACGGCCGGCTGCTGAATCCGGAGAAAAAGGAATACATATTACTGAACAAGCCCAAGAACTTTATTACTACCACAAACGATGAAAAAGGAAGGCGTACCGTGATGGAACTTATTTCGAATGCTTCTAAGGCAAGATTGTTGCCCGTAGGGCGACTCGACAGAAATACCACCGGATTATTGCTATTTACTAACGATGGGGATCTGGCCAAAAAATTAACCCACCCAAAGCATGGAGTGCGGAAGATCTACCATGTGGAACTTAATAAGAACCTTAAAGCCGATGACCTGCGACAAATTCAGGCCGGACTTACTCTTGAAGACGGCCCGATACACGTGGATGAGGTAAGTTATATTGCGAATTCACCTAAAAAGGAAGTCGGGATTGAAATCCATAGCGGAAGAAACCGGATTGTACGCCGCATTTTTGAACATTTAGGGTATGATGTCATAAAACTCGACAGGGTAATTTTTGCGGGTCTGTCCAAGAAAGACCTGCCACGCGGACATTGGCGGCATTTAAACGACCAGGAGGTGATCAATCTGGGGATGATCAAGTGATGCGAACGGCCGATACAGTTCACACAAAACCGGCAGTTGCCCAGTCGTACTATCCAAAGTCTCCTGATTTCGGGCTCAATCTAACCTCAGTAATTCCCAGATGGTTCTGCCTCTAGGAAAGTCGGTTTCAAGAAATTTTTCATTGTTTTCCAACCCTTTATTTTATCCGGATAAAACTCCCTTATCGTTTCGCAATCTTTCAATACCTATTTCGTTATAGGGGTGCTGTCCGAATAAAAATTAATTTCAACAGGATATGGCTAGTGCAGCGATCATTAAATTAGTTTACTAAATTTTTGCTGCTATTTTTTCTTTATGCAAGGCAAAATTTTAAAGCATAACAGGGCTACGGTTAAAAATTTTAACGCGGCCGCAAGGAAAAAGAGGGGTGAAAACAGTGAATGAATTTAGTGGTTGCTACACTGGAGGTGGTACAACTTTTATCTTGCCGTCGTACTATATCCCCCGAATTGAAATTTGGCAGTACTTTTGATGGATAGTTGTATCATTCAATAAATTCAAATGAAGGGATATTTACTCTGCGCGGTTATATGTACCGTTTTACCCTCGATAACTTTTGCACAAGAGAAGGTTAATAATAATTATGTAGCAAAGCAGGTAGCTATCTACAAGAATGACATCAGGGGACCCTATAAGGACATTCGATGGTTCTGTACGGACGGCAGTGTCCGTGCGCCCAAAGACCCCTGTCCGGAGAACATCGGCCCGGGGGTGCAACATGCCCGTTATAAGGATGAAGTGATAACTCTGGGGAAGGATAATCACCTGTTTTTCGGACAGATTCTCACCTATACTAATAAAGAGGAATTCTGGGATGCGGAAAATGACCATTCGCGCTTAAAACAGTACCAGTTAGATAAATACCTGCGCTCGGTGGATAACGGATGGATACTACAAAAAGGGCAATTTTACCGGGGTGCCGTCCAGGCGGAAGACGAGGAGGCATGGGGAATAGCCTTCTATAAATGGCTGCTGGCAAAGGACAATGTCTTAAAAGAACATTATTTTCTGGTGCGACAGTCTTTGAAAGATATTCCGCATAGCGGGGATGATAACCTTGCCCAACGGATGCGGAGCCAATCCAAATTGATCTCGGACCAATATACTCCTTTTATGGATCTGAGAGTAAAGTTCCATGGGCAACCCGAGATTGCCGATATTGATAGGGTACGATCCTTCCGGCAAAAGAACAGTTCTAAACTAACAGGGGAATTGAACAAAAGGTTTGATGCACTGATAGCCACCATGACAGAATTTTTTAAGCCGACGGATATTGGTAAACTTCAGCAAAAAGCGTCCCTGCTTCAAAACACGCCTTTGGGAAATGCATTGGAAACCTATGCCTCCCATAATGGTTCGGAAATAGAACCGGCCGTGTTTATTCCCGCAACTGCAGAAATGTTGTTGGACATCAGGGAGAATATTTTGAATGAGAAACGCCCTATGGCGCGACTTCAGCTATTGGATATTTCTTTGAAACTGGAAGAAATTATTTTCAAAAATGCCCCGCAATGGCAGCCCAAAAACCTGAAGGAGCAATTATTTAAAATATGCAATTTAGGCATGGCTTCGGTTGGTGCGGGATATCTGGAACTTTGGGAATGGGAGCAGATGAATAGCATACAGAATACAACGGATTTAAATAAGTTATCCCTGGCCGAATTAACCGCTGTCCTGGAAAGCGCCCGCGGTTTGGTAGAATGGAGTGCTGCCATGGTAAAGGCAAACTATCAGGAGGTGGTGACCACCTATTCAGGATTTGAACCCAAGGCCTACGGATTTATTGATGACCGGATCCGCGGCTCTATTGCCCTTTATTTGGGCAAAAGTGTCGGAGAATTAGGGGATTTTATTTCGAGAGAATCCGCATTGACCAATAAGGTCATGAACATTCCCAACCAAAGCACGGTTCGTGGGCTCAATCCCGGTTATGCGCTCGGCGATTTGATGGTAGTGGCCGGTTCTCCCGAAGATGTTGATGTGGACTCCGATAAAATTTATGTTTTTCAGCGTTCTCCGTCGAATTTGAAACCTGTTGCGGGAATTGCCACCGTTGCGGAGGGAAATATGGTCTCTCACGTACAACTGCTGGCCCGCAATCTCGGAATTCCCAATGCGGCGTTATCAGATGATAACCTGGAAAATCTGAAGAAGTTTAATGGCCAGCGCGTTTTTTACGCGGTTTCAAACAAAGGAAATGTCATTTTAAAACCGGAATCCCAGATGACGCCACAGGAGAAGGAACTCTTTGCAAAAAAGGAGCGCAGTGCTGAAAAGATTGAAGTTCCTATTGCAAATATCCGTTTGCACCGGACAGATATCCTGAATCTTCGAGATGTTGACGCTTCTGATTCGGGACAATTATGTGGCCCCAAGGCAGCTAATCTGGGACAGTTAAAGAAAATGTTCCCTGAAAGGGTGGTGGAGGGTTTGGTTATTCCCTTCGGTATTTTCAGGGCGCACATGGACCAGATGATGCCGGGTGAAAAAATTTCCTACTGGAAGTTTTTAAATAATATATTTCTCGAGGCAGAGCTGATGCGCAGTCAAAACGTTCCCGAAGCCGAAGTGGAAAATTATCAATTGCGACAGCTGCAAATCCTAAGGGAGGCAATAAAGAAAATGCCTTTGAAAACCGAATTTGTTTCTCAACTGGAAAAGGATTTTAACGACATCCTCGGTAAATCCCTCGGGGAAATCCCCGTTTTTCTACGGAGCGATACCAACATGGAAGATCTGAAGGATTTTACCGGGGCGGGCCTTAATCTCACGCTATTTAATGTGGCGGACAGGGAAAAGATCCTGAACGGCATTAAAGAGGTCTGGGCCTCTCCTTATACAGAACGGAGTTTTAAATGGCGGCAAAAATATTTGTTGAATCCCGAGAATGTGTTTCCGTCCATCCTGGTTATCCCTAGCGTGGATGTGGACTATTCGGGCGTATTGATCACCAAAGGGATTACCTCAGGCAACGAAGAGGACCTGACCGTTGCTTTTAACAGAGGCGCAGGCGGGGCGGTTGATGGCCAATCCGCCGAAACGTATACTATTAAATCCGAAGGTGGTTACCGTCTTTTGGCCCCGGCCAGAGAAACCCATTATAACAGTCTGCCTATAGCGGGGGGAACTGAAAAAAGAACGGCAACCTTTGAAAAACCCGTATTGAACCAAAAAAATATAGAGGAGATACGAGCACTGGCACAAACCATCCGCAAAACGTTGCCAAGGGAAACCAAATCGGACTATAAGGGAGCCTATGATGTGGAATTGGGTTTTAAAGACAATAAACTTTGGCTATTTCAGATACGGCCGTTCGTGGAAAATAAAAAAGCCTTGAGTTCCGGGTATCTGGAATCCATAACACCTAAAATCGATATCAAAAAAGAAATTCCTCTTTCAACACCGCTCCAATGAAAAAAGAACTGACCGTCATCTTTCTGTACATACTTTGCACCGCTTTTATTACCAATAATCCCTATCCTATAGACGGTTATGGGCATACTGGCATCAAGCGGTTAAAAAGGCTTGAACGGATCAGGAGCGGTGAGATTAAAGACGCCAATCCCCTGCCCGTCGGCGCCATGAAATCCTATGATGAAATTCAGCTAAACTTACTTTCAAGAAGGGCAGATAGCGTTGGGCAATTTTTAACGGGGAATGAAGCATTCCAGGCCGAGGTCAACACTTTGTTCAAAGGATTGGACAAAAGTTATTCACTTGCTATTCTCGATATTTCGGACGGTAACCATATCCGCTACGCGGAACGAAATGCCACTTTGGGATACCAGCCGGGAAGCGTGGGCAAACTAGCGGTGCTCACGGGCTTGTTTACGCAACTGGCTAAAATATATCCGGATTCCTGGGAACAGCGAACCGAACTTCTCAGGAGTAAATCCGTTCCGGCGGGAGTTTGGGGTTTGACAGATGAACATACCATCCCTATCTATAATATTGAAAAAAATTCCCTTGTAAAACGACAGGTCATCGCCAGTGATGTTTTTACCCTTTACGAATGGGCGGATCACATGCTCTCCGTCAGTAACAACGGAGCCGCTAGCATCGTTTGGAGGGAAACCCTTCTGATGGCGGCCTTTGGAGAAAAATATCCCGACCTCACAAAGGAAGAAGCAGCAGCCTATTTTAAGGAAACACCAAGGAAGGAATTGACCGATCTAGGCAATGATGTGGTAAACTTACCGCTGCGAGATCTGGGCATCACTGCTGATGAGTGGCGTCTGGGCAGTTTCTTTACCAAGGGAGCAAATACCTATGTGGGGGACAAGGGAGGAAGCATCGGCACTCCCTCAGGCCTGATGAAATTTCTGGTTCAGCTGGAGCAGGGGAAGGTGGTAGATGAAGCCAGCAGTCTGGAAATGAAGCGCCTGATGTACATGACGGACCGAAGGATACGCTATGCGCAAGCCCCGGCTTTAAAGGACGCCGCGGTGTATTTTAAATCGGGCAGTTTATATAAATGCGACCGTAGCAAGGGAGAAGCCTGCGGTAAATATATGGGGAATGTGGTGAACTACATGAACTCCGTCGCCATAGTGGAACACCCAGATAATTGTACCTATATCGTGGTTCTTATGACCAACGTATTGCGTAAGAATTCAGCAAGTGATCATATGTACCTGGCAGGTAATATTGATAGGCTCATCAGGAAGGAGTAACCGGATTTTCCAGGGATTCCAGCGCTTCTTTGGCAAAAGTTCTAAGTTTAAGATCATCGCTTTTTACATAATTCGCTATCATGGGAATGTATCGTATATCTTTTTGCTGTTTAATGAGGTATAGGACCGCCAGTTTTACCTTCAGATCCTTTCCATCCAACAAAAGTTGGAAACACTCCATTTCTGTGGGGACCTGGTGCTTAATTTTTTGAAGCCCTTCTTCGGAGGAAATATCCAGTGCGGATTCTTCAATGATGGGCAACAACCTCCTTTTCAGGTCACCTGTGAGCAGGTTGTCTAAAAATTCAATCGCATTGATCCTGGCTTCCTGCTGATCACTGACTATTCCTTCATAGGCAATCTCTACATCCTTTTGCTTAAACCGAAGCCCTAATAGTTTAAAAATACGCTCTAACCCTGCATCCAATCTGCGTTCCAAAAGCTCCAAAAGACTGGTTCGGGCATCCTGTTCCTCATCGCTGATCTCCTTTAGCGATTTCTTGCGGTTGCGATAGGCGATTATTATTTGCGTATGCATGGCGGATAATGTCTGATGATGCAGCCTGCATTCTTCAAATATTTGGGAGACTATTTTATACTTGTTGAATTTCAGATCGGGATTATTTTTTCGGATATCGCTTAGGGAGCGCAGCACCTCCAAGCGCACCCCCAGATCAATATCGTCTAAAAGCCGGAAAAGATTCCGGACAGCCTCCTGCGAGTTAAAAACTTCAAGTGCCTTTGGAATAAATCTACAGATATCTACCGGTGCCAGTCGCTCCTTAACGGTGTTTGCGAGTACTGCAACCATCCCGGAACCGTAGTTATGTAAGGCCTCAATTGCGGTTTTTCTATGGTACTTATGTTGTAGAAAGGAGAGCAGGTAGCTCACAAGATCGGGATGCACACTCATGCCGGCCGCTTCTATCGCGGTTTCCACCAGATCGGGTTTTTCATGGGTAAAGTGTTTTGAAATAAAGGGATAAAACTCCGGAAGATTTGCTGCACCAATAGTTTTTAGTAGGACCTGAACGGATAAATAATCTTGGGAAGATGTATTCAATTCCCCTAACTTTTCCGAAATCCGCTCGCGTAAACGGTAGCTGGTCTTAAGGGTATAATTATCTCTGGCTTCCCGCGCAAGACAGTAGAGCGCGGCATCCGCAATCTTTTTGTTAGAATGGTTTAAATAGGTGTCATATACGAGGCCGCTATTCTTTCCGGCGTGTAATAGAAGGTATTCCAGAGTTGCCAGGGTAAGGCCATTATCATCCGAATTTAAAAGTTCCGGGATGTTCGTGACCATTGAAGAACCGTTCAGAAAATAGAGATTTTGTATGGCCGCTGTCCTGACTTCCGTAGATGGATGCGACAATAATTTATGGACGTCTGTTTCAAAACGCTTATCGTTGATCTCCATCAATTTCTTCAACATAAAAAGGATCTGTTCCTCCGTTCCATTATTAAAGACGGTACGCATACCCTTTATTACGGCAGTTTTCTTCACTGCTGGTTCCCGGGTTTTCCCCGTTTTCTCCGTTATTAACTCTAAATTGGTCCGAAATGTCCTGTAGTATTCCGTACGTACCTTCAGAATAAAAAAGACCCACAGGCCTACCAGGAGGATAATAAGGGCAGAAATATAGACAGAGGGTAATTGCAATCCCTGAACAACAAAAATCAAAAGAAAACCCGCAACACCGGTGGCCATACTGTCGACTACGACATCAATAAAGGATTTTGTCTTGTTTTTTAACTCAAATGGCAGGGGTAAGGCCAAAAGTTCGGTAGCGCTTTTGTGTACGGATTGTTTCAATACCCCATCCATGGCTTTTATGACCACGACTGCTGAAAGTTCCGGAAGAATTAAGAAGAAAAGAGACCCGGAAAAAATTCCGATAGGCAATAACAATAATGAAAAACCAACGCCCCATATACCTACGATCCTGTGTGTAAAAAATAGTTGTATTCCCAATGAAAGCAGGTTAAAGGTTGAAAACCAAAAGGCAAAAAAAGAGGTAAGGTCTTCCGGATCCGGTATGGCTGCCGAGGCAAAATCGCTAAAAAGATAATCCACTAATTTGGCCACAAGGACACTAACAGCCACAATACATGCTATGTACGTAAGGTGTTTTGATTTTTTGATGAGGTGTAACGGTCTACCGCTTGCTAAATGCGTTCTTTTTTTCTTTTTGAAATCTCCCAATATTTTAACCCTGGATTTCCAAATGTTACTTAGCAGGGGAATGCATAAAAGCAGCAGACATGCCGCAAGGAATATCATATTATCGTTGCCAATGAGTGGCGCCAGTATAGAAGTAAGGTATCCTCCGAAAATTCCGCCCATAATAGCTCCGGAGCCAATAAAACTGAACAGGCGCTTCGCTTCCCTGACGTTAAAGACAAGGTTTGCCAAAACCCAGAACTGGGAGGCGCTAAGCACTGCATAGATGGCCACCCAAACATAAAAGAAGTATAACAGCCATCCTTCCAGGACATTCACTTTCAGAAGAATTCCGAGGGCGATCAGGATCGTTACCGACCCTAACAGGGTAACTTTCACAATTTTGTTCAGGGAGAATTTCGCGAGTGCCCGGGAATAGAAAAAGGAGCTGATAATTGCTGTGACGGCCACCAAAAGAAAAGCGAATGGCAATTGCTCCACACCTAGTTCTGAGAGAAAAAGGGCGTTTACCGTGGGTTTGATAATGAGTAATACGGCAATAATGAGGAAAATATAGGAAAGCATCCAAAAAGAAACCTTGAATTCCCCTTCCCTGACGTCAAAAACTTTTTGTATTAAATTTCTAAGCATATCGCTTTTTGGAACACGGTATCTATTTGGTGGCCAAAGGTATGCCCTTTTTTAAAACCTTCTCCACAGGTCTTACCAGGTTCCTGATGATCTGCTCCCCGCCGGGATCATCGATTAGAGCGACTAAAATATAGCGCCTGCCGGGATCTTCGCCCCAAACCAAAACAGAATCGGAATGATAGTTACGCCAGGAACCGGATTTTCTGAATAACCGGGCATTTGGAGCAATTTTATCCAGTGTATTTACAAATTTATGATGCAGCGCCGGATTCTCCATAATGGCTAACATCTGCTTTGAACGCTCTTTATTGATTAATTTCCCGTTCGCAAGAAGATAGTAATACCGGCAGACCTGGGTCACGGAAGCGGCATGGCTCAAATTTTTAAGAGGTTCCCTGTTGATGTTTCCTCCACCGCCATAACGTTTACCTACCCAAAGCCCTCCGCCGAATTCCTCATCGTAAAACTCATATTTTGGATTGGTCATGACCGATTCAATTTTTTCGTATCCCAATCTATCTATCATTCTGGTGGAAGCTTTGTTATCGGATTTGCTGATCATCAAATGCATATCTTTTGTGACTTCCGGTGTTTCGGTTAGTTCCCCTTTTTCAATAGCGTCCATTGAGGCCAACAGGATGGCAATTTTAGGCAGGCTTGCGGCATACATCATATGATTGCCATTGATCCTTGCAAATCTCACATTTTCAGGATCGCTCAAATCTACTACCCCAACAGCCATCTTCTTTTGAAGGAGTAATTTATTCCATTTGGGATTAGCCAACAGTTCCTTTTCCAGTTTAGCCTGAAGCGAACTGTCTAAAAGTTTTCGCAACGGCTGAATCTTGGCATCCGATATTTCTATCGGCAAGTCCTTTTGAGCAGCTAATTTCGCAGTAAGAATAATAGTGGTAAGTAAAAATATCAGGATTGGTTTCATCTATGCTTCCGGTTACTTTAATGTAGTCAAAATTACAGAATCCGTGAATTGGGAATCTGTTAAAATTCGACATACACCTTTGATCGATTTTTTGAACAGGGGTACTATTCTATAACGCTTTTGAGGGGTTTTAATTGTTAAAAATTGAAGAATGCGGGAGTTAAAATGGAATAGCCGGTTATTTGTTAAAGGCAGGGATAGTTGCCCGCCAGAGGCGGTAAACTTTTAAGAAATTCTTTATTCAGCTATTGGAGTCCGTAGGTACGTTTCAATCCTGCCTCAACTTTCCTTAGATAGCCTTCTCCATTTTTTTCCGAATTTCCTCCAAATTTAAATTCCCCAAACTCCCCTCATGGCTATGCTTTATATTTCTAAGGGGTTTAAAAGTGCCTGCTTCTATTTCCCCTCCCATTTTTTTATAGGCATCCCTAAAAGGCATTCCTTTTTGAACCAGCTCGTTTAAGGTATCTACGCTGAACAGGTAATCATATTTCGGATCGTCAAGAATATGTTCATTCACTTTTATCTCTTTTATGCTGAAGGCCATCATCTCTAAACTGGCTTTCATATCCTGGATGGCCGGAACAACTACTCCCTTTACAAGCTGCAAGTCCCTGTGATAGCCACTGGGAAGGTTGTTTGTAATAAGTGTCAACTGGCCAGGGACCGCCTGAATTTTGTTGCATTTGGCACGAATGAGTTCAAAAACATCAGGGTTCTTTTTATGGGGCATGATGCTGCTACCGGTGGTCAGCTCATCCGGGAAGGAAATAAAATCAAAATTCTGACTCATGTAAAGGCAAATGTCCATGGCGAGTTTGGCCAGTGTTGCGGCAATACCCGCCATCCCAAATGCCGTGGCCTTTTCTACTTTACCTCGTCCCATCTGTGCTGCCACAACATTGTATTTTAAGGTTTCAAAACCCATTTCTTTTGTAGTAAAACTTCGGTCTACGGGAAATGAACTCCCATAGCCAGCAGCGCTGCCCAGGGGATTTTGATCGGCAATTTTATAGGCGGCATTAATAAAGTACAGATCGTCTATCAAACTTTCGGCGTAGGCGGAGAACCAAAGGCCAAATGAAGACGGCATAGCTATCTGAAGATGCGTATATCCGGGAAGTAAGACAGCCTTATGCTTTTCAGCCAAATCCAGCAACAACTCAAAAAGCGTCCTGACCAGCGCTTTAATTTCGGTCAATTCGTCTTTTAGAAAGAGTTGCATGGCCACCAAAACCTGATCGTTTCGCGAACGCGCCGTATGAATTTTTTTCCCGGTATCCCCAAGTTTTTCTGTCAGCAAAAACTCGATTTTCGAATGCATATCCTCAAAGTCATCCTCTATGGTAAAACTGCCTTGTTTAATGGATTCTCCTATCTGATCCAATTCATTTACAAGGGCGTTTACCTCCGAGGATGATAACAAACCGATTTTACCCAACATCCTGGCGTGCGCCCTTGATGCAATAATATCGTATTTGGCAAGTACAATATCCAGTTCCCGGTCGTTCCCCACTGTAAAATGGTCTATTTTTTTATCCGTGCTAAATCCTTTATCCCAGAGTTTCATTTTTTTTAGTATTCAGTATTCAGCATCAAACTTCATGTTCAAGCTCAATTTTACCTTAATCTAAGTAATTCCCCTATGGCTTTGCCTAGGGCCTGCCTGCCGGTAGGCAGGGATAGTCGCCCGCCAGAGGCGGGTAAACTTTCAAGAAATTTTTTATTTATTTTTATTTTGTAACTGTCCCAATTGCAATAGGCAGGTGTTTATATATTTGTACATTATTGTTGTTGCCAACTGCCTCTACCGCGCGTTTTATCTTGTTTCTAGTCTCCTGATCCTTTTTCAAGAAACGCTTCCAATAACCTAATATACAAATCAATCCCCTCTTCAATTTCTTTCACGTAAATATATTCATCCGCAGAATGGGAACGCGTACTATCCCCTGGCCCTAATTTCAGGGACTGGCAACTTAAGGTCGCCTGGTCGGAAAGTGTGGGCGAGCCATACATTTTTCTACCCAGCCTTACCCCCGATTGCACCAAGGGATGATTTTGATCTATGGAGGAGGAATTAAGTCTTAACGAACGGGGTGTTAACTCACACGGTGCTTCCCTTGTTAAAATATCGGTTATCCGCTGGTTGCTGTAGCAATCGTTAACACGTACATCGATCACAAGATCCACCTGGGCCGGAACCACATTGTGCTGGCTGCCACCGCTGATCTGGGTTACCGTTAATTTTACTTCTCCGAGCACCTCGGAAACCATTTTAAAGGAATAGTCCTTAAACCATTCCAGGACTTTAATGGTATTGTAAATAGCATTATTGTCATTGGGATGTGCTGCATGGGAAGGTGTTCCTTTTACGACTGCGTCAAAAATAACCAACCCTTTTTCCGCTATGGCCAAATCCATCAAAGTGGGCTCTCCAACTATGGCCACATCAATTTTTGGAAGTAGTGGCAACATACTGTTTAATCCATTTGGGCCGGAAGTTTCTTCTTCGGCCGAAGCGACGAGTATAATATTGTGATTTAGGCTTTCGGCACTATAAAAATGGGTAAAAGCTGCGATCAGTGAAACCAAACATCCCCCTGCGTCATTACTTCCAAGACCATATAATTTTCCCCCTTCAATATGGGCATTAAAGGGATCTTTAGTATAGGCCGAATTGGGTTTTACCGTATCGTGATGCGAATTGAGTAGTAAAGTGGGTTTCCTTTTATCAAAATACTTATTGAAGGCATACACATTGTTTTTTCTTCGTTTAGACGGAATATCAAAAGTTTTAAACCATTCTTCCATCGCATCTGCGGTTTTATCCTCCCCAGAGGAAAAAGATGGGGTAGCGATAAGTTTTTTTAACAGATCGATCGCTTTTTCCGTGAGCATGTGTTGTTCCTGTCTCATAAGGTGATGGTTGTAAAAAGAGTTGAGTCGGGTTGAAGCATGCTGATATCCCCTATACAGACTTTGCCCACATTTCTGTGAAGTGCGTAAAAACAATTTTCGAGTTTGGGAAGCATCCCATCCGCAATGATCCCTTGTTTTAATACGTCCTGATAGGAGTTTTCATCCATATGTTTTATTACTGAATCGGCTTTCGTAATATCGCTTAGAACACCTTTCTTTTCGAAACAATAATACAAAGTGGTTTCGTAAGTATCGCTCATTGCAATGGCAATTTCAGAGGCAATGGTATCCGCGTTGGTATTCAACAATTGACCACGACCATCATGTGTAAGGGCACAGAACACAGGAACCCATTTGCTCTCCAGTAATTTTGAAATAGCGCTGCTATGAACATGATCAATATCACCTGCAAATCCGTAATCGATATCTTTAAGGGGGCGCTTATGTGCTAAGATTGTATTCCCGTCTGCCCCGCTAAGGCCAATTGCATTACAATTGTTTGCCTGCAAAGCTGCCACAAGGTGTTTATTTACAAGTCCGGCATATACCATGACCACTACTTCCAGGCTTTTTGCGTCTGTAATTCTCCTGCCACCGACGAGTTGAGATTTTACCCCCAGTTTTTCTCCAATTTCAGTGGCCTTCTTTCCACCCCCATGCACCAGGATCTTCTGTCCTTTCAGATCGGCAAACAACTTCAGGAAAAGGGAGAGTTCGTCCTTGTTCTCTATGACGTTGCCGCCTATTTTGATTATGCTTAATTTTTTTTTCATCTATTCCAGACTTTCCAACAACTTCTTTAACACCAATTGGGCAGCAAAGGTTCTGTTATTTGCCTGTTCAATGACCAGGGAGTGCGGGCCATCCAATACTGCATCCTCTACCACTACGTTTCTCCGTACCGGCAGGCAGTGCATAAATTTGGCAGCGCCTAATTTTTCAGTGGTGATCATCCAGTTTTTATCCTGCGATACTACTTTGCCGTATTCTTTATAATTGCTCCAGTTTTTTGCATATACAAAGTCGGCATCTTTTATAGCTTTGCTTTGATCATATTCAACTTTGGCTCCCATAGTGATTCGGGGATCCAGCTCATAGCCCTCAGGATGCGTGATTACAAATTCGGCCTGCCTAAGTTTCATCATTTCCACAAAAGAATTGGCAACGGCGTGTGGCAGTGCTTTTGGATGGGGTGACCACGAAAGGACCACCTTCGGCCTTGAGCCCGATGTGTGCTCGGCGATTGTAATGGCATCCGCCAGTGCCTGTAATGGGTGACTTACAGAGCTTTCCATATTTACGATGGGTACGGTTGCATATTTTTTAAAACCGGAAAGTACCAGCTCTGCTTCATCCCTTTCTTTGTCCTTTAACGACGCAAAAGCACGTATGCCTATGATATCGCAATATTGGGAAACCACCTGGGCGGCTTCTTTAATATGCTCCGCTGAACCCTGGTCCATAGTGATCCCATCCCTGTATTCGAGCAGCCACCCCTCCTTATCAAAATTCATCACCATAACCTCCATCCCAAGGTTGATAGCCGCTTTTTGCGTACTTAAGCGGGTCCTGAGGCTGTTATTAAAGAATAACAATCCCAAGGTTTTCTTTTTACCCGGTTGCTTATGATCCCATGGATTTTCTTTTAAAACCCTGGCATCAGCAACCCAGGTAGAAAGGGAGTCTATGTCATTTATGGAGAGGTAGTGCTTCATTAGAACTGCATTGGTTTTATTATTTTTAAGATGTCCTATGACAATGGTTCAAATCCGTTTAATGCATATATATCGCTTATCTCAAAGCGCCTGGCCTCCCGGAGAAATTATTTTTTTTCATAAGGTCCGCTACAATTCTTTTTTTAAAGCATCAAAGAATATATCCAAATGCTCCTTAGTAATATTCAATGCGGGCAGAATACGCAAAATATGGGCATCCTTGGCACCCCCGGTAAACAAGTGTTGATTGTAGATCAATCTTTTTCGAAGATCGGCTACTTCAAAATCGAATTCAAGCCCCAGCATCAGACCTCTTCCCTTCACCCGTTTCACCTGTGCAATGGAAGCTGCCTTTTCTTTAAAGTAAGTCCCCATCTTTTGCGCGTTATCAATTAAGCTTTCGGCTTCCAATACCTCCAAAACCGCAATGGTGGCAACACAGGCCAAATGGTTGCCTCCAAAAGTTGTTCCCAACAGCCCGTGAGATGCCCTGATATTCCGGTGTATAAGGATTCCTCCCACCGGAAAGCCGTTGCCCATTCCTTTGGCCATGCTAATGATGTCTGGTTGAATACCGTGATGCTGAAAGGCAAAGAATTTCCCGCTCCGGCCAAAACCGGATTGCACTTCGTCGGCAATTAAAACAACCCCATTTTCCCTACAGTTCTTTGCTATTTGCCGGTAAAATTCCGTTGAAGGTTCGTCCAGGCCCCCCACTCCCTGAATTGCTTCAATAATAACCGCGCAGACATCGCCTTTTTTAATTTCTTTTTTAAAGGCTTCACTATCATCAAAAGGTAAAAAGGTCGCTTTTTGTTGTTTGTTGATCGGGGCAACTATCTCTTGATTATCCGTTACAGCCACTGCGGCGGAGGTCCTTCCATGAAAGCTGTTATTGAAAGTAATTACCCGGGATTTCCCCGTATGGAAAGAAGCCATTTTCAGGGCATTTTCGTTGGCTTCAGCTCCGGAATTGCATAAAAACAACTGGTACTCCCCGCAACCCGAAAGCTTTCCTAGTTTTGCGGCCAGGTCTACCTGTAATGGATTTTGAACCGAGTTGCTATAGAACCCGATTTTATTTAACTGGTCTTTGAGGCGTTCAATATAGTGCGGATGGGAATGGCCTATGGAAATTACCGCGTGTCCCCCGTAAAAGTCGAGATACTCTTCCCCCCGGTTGTCCTGCAGTACAATTCCCTTGGCAGAAACCGGAGTTACATCATAAAGTGGGTAAACGTCGAATAGTTTCATAAATTCTGCATTGCGCCAGAAGCCTTACGTTCATCGCTTAGCCTTTATTGGCACGATCGGCATATTGTTAATTATTAGTCTTAAACTCGTTTATTTTTTCGAAAGATGCCACAATTCCTCTGATTAATGAAGAACTAAGGCCCTGATGCTCCATCTCATTCAACCCTTGAATAGTGCAGCCCATGGGGGTGGTTACCTTATCAATTTCCTCTTCGGGGTGATTGCCCGATTCTATTAACAGTCCGGCCGCTCCATCACAGGTATACATGGCCAGTTCCTGGGCCTCTCTGGCATCGAATCCCAATTGGATGGCGCCCTGGGTAGTGGCCCTGATAAGGCGCATCCAAAAAGCAATGCCACTGGCACAAATGACTGTGGCCGCCTGCATTTGTTCTTCCGGAATTTCCATGGAATGCCCCATTCTATTAAAAATAGCCTTTGCAAGATCTATCCTTTTTCTGCCCGCCTCATTGCTGCAGATACAGGTCATGGATTTTCCCACCGAAATAGCGGTGTTCGGCATGCTTCTGATAATGTATTTGTCCTTGCCCAGGATCGATTCCATCTTGTCTATGCTAAAACCTGTGATTGTGGAAATGATCACATGTGTTTCTGTAAGGAGATCTTTTATTTGCTCAAGTATCTTCGCAAAATGTCCCGGTTGCACCGCAAATATGAGGATGTCTGACCGTTTTACTGCCTCGGCATTATCCGAAGTAACCGATACATTTCCGTATTTTTCAAATTCCCTTATGTTCTCTATATTTCTTTTGGTCAGGTACATGGAGGTTGCCCCGTTACTGTGCAACACGCCCTTAGCTATGGACAACCCTAAATTTCCCGCCCCGATGATGGCTATTTTCATTATTTAACTATTAGGTTACTTGTTATTTAACTTCGTGTTTACTGTTTGATTTTAACCTCAAAACACACCTGCCTTCAGGTACAATCCCTCAACTTCCCGAAAGTTGCACATTAAATTCATATTTTGTACCGCCTGCCCGGATGCCCCCTTTAATAAATTGTCTATGACCGATGTAACCAGCAGGGTATCCTTATGTTTATGCAGATGAATATGACACTGATTCGTATTCACCACTTGTTTCAAATGAACGGGCTCCCGGGAGATTTGTGTAAAGGGTGCGTCCGAATAAAAGTCCTCAAACAGCCTGATGGCTTCGGCCTGGTCCCCCGAAAAATACGTATAGGCGGTAGCCAGAATGCCTCTCGTAAAGTTGCCCCTGTTAGGCAAAAAGAACAATTCGCCCTTGTTGTCCTGAAGAAAGTTCAGACTTTCATTGATTTCATCAAGGTGCTGATGGGTGAAGGGTTTGTACCATGAGGCATTGTTGTTTCTCCAGCTAAAATGGGTAGTATCGGAAGTGCTGACCCCTGCACCGGTACTCCCCGTTACTGCATTTACATGTATGGATCTATCTAAAAATCCGCCTTTCGCCAACGGTAAAAGCGCCAGTTGAATAGCGGTGGCAAAACAACCCGGGTTAGCTATATAATTGGAGGATTGTATTTTGCTTTTGTACAATTCGGGCAATCCGTATGTAAAATTCATGCCCTCCAAAGTTGCATTTTTTTGTAACCTGAAGTCATTGCTCAGATCAATTATTTTAGTGTCGCCGGAAAACAGATGTTCCTTGAGGAATTTTGTTGAATTCCCATGCCCTAGGCAGAGAAAAACGATATCTACCCCGGGATTTAATTCTCCCGTGAAGTTTAAATCGGTTATTCCCAGGAGATCGGGATGTGCTGAAGTCACTTTTTTACCTGCCCTGGTTGTACTGTATACAAAATCGATATCCGCCCGGGGATGATTCAGCAAAATCCTGATCAATTCTCCTCCCGTATATCCCGATCCTCCTATAATCCCTGCCTTAATCATGATCCCGATTTACGTGGTTAGCGATTTTTCCAGGGTTTGAAAGGATTTTTATAAATCCTTTGGCATCATCTGCCGTCCAACCCTTATTCACTTCTCCATAACTGCCAAATGAAGCGTTCATCAGATCATGTCTGGAAGAGATGCCGTTTAATTCAAACCTGTAAGGGTGGAGGGCAACAAAAACATCTCCCGATACATTTTTCTGGGTATCGGTCAAAAAAGCTTCTATATTTCGCATGACTTCATCAAGATAATTCCCTTCGTGTAACAGCATGCCATAGAAATTCCCCAGTTGTTCTTTTTGATATTGCTGCCATTTGCTCAGGGTATGCTTCTCCAGCAAATGATGGGCTTTTATGATAATCAAGGGGGCTGCGGCTTCAAAACCTACCCTGCCTTTGATCCCTATAATGGTATCCCCTACATGGGTGTCCCGTCCAATGGCAAAGCATGAAGCTAATTCATTAAGCCTGGTAATGTTATTTACCGGTGTGTTTAGCTTCCCGTCCAATGCAATCAATTCACCTTTTTTAAATGTCAGTTTTATTTCTTTAGGTTCCGACGCATTTAATTGACTTGGATACGCTTTGTCTGGCAAAGGAAAATGTGAAGTGAGGGTTTCGGCCCCACCTACAGAGGTACCCCAAAGCCCTTTATTTATAGAGTACTTCGCCTTCTCCCAGGAGTAATTTACACCGTTATCTTTCAGATAGGCAATCTCTGCTTCCCTGGAAAGTTTGTTGTCGCGGATTGGGGTAATGATCTCAATTTCGGGCACCAGTATCTGAAAGATCATATCGAACCGGACCTGGTCGTTACCAGCCCCTGTACTGCCGTGGGCTATGTGGGTTGCATTAATTTTTCTGGCGTGCTTTACAATTTCGATCGCCTGCACAATTCGTTCGGCGCTTACCGATAGGGGATAGGTATTGTTCCTGAGTACATTTCCATAGATGAGGTATTTCACAACCTTATCGTAGAAGGCCTGTACGGCATCAATAGAAGTATAGCTTATGGCGCCCAGTTGCAATGCCTTTTCCCGGATCTTTGTGATCTCCTCAGGGGAAAATCCGCCGGTGTTTATGCTTACCGCATGAACTTCAAAACCCTTTTCCCCGGACAAATACCTGGCGCAATACGAAGTATCCAATCCACCGCTGTAGGCCAAAACCAATTTACTCATTAGTATATTTTTTTATTTCCGCGTAAACGGAAAATGCTCAATTGTTTTTCTTTTTGAGGAACAGCTGTTCCTTTATGCTTTTTAGTCTGTCGAAGGCTTTACTGTTTATCTTGTCCCTTTTAATCTTAGTCCTGTTTTCGGGATCGTACAACATTCCCGTGCAAAGGCACATTTTCCGATCTGTCCGCGTGAGGACATCAAAATTTTTGCAGGTCTGGCATCCTTTCCAGAATTCGGGATCGTCCGTGAGTTCTGAAAACGTTACGGGTTTATATCCCAGCTCGTAATTCATTTTCATGACCGCCAGGCCGGTGGTTATTCCGAATATTTTGGCCTCCGGGAATTTCTTTCTCGATAGCTCAAAAATTGCTTTTTTGATCTTTTTTGCCAGCCCCTGGTTTCTGTAATCGGGGTGTACGATCAACCCGGAATTGGCAACAAATTTTTTATGTCCCCATACTTCAATGTAGCAAAAGCCGACAAAGGTATCTCCGTCCAAAGCGATGATCGCATTGCCGTTTTCAAGTCGCTTTATGATATACTCCGGCGTTCGTTTGGCGATACCCGTCCCGCGGACCTTAGCGGATTCCGAGATGGTATCGCTAATTATCTGGGCGTATTTAATATGTGATTTATCAGCGATTAGGATTTTCATCTGGTAATATTTATTAGTGAAACCCCATTTTAACAATCCCGTTTTTTCAGCGGGGTCTAGGTTTAATACCTCGACCCCTGGGTAGATTCCTTCTATTGGGTCCAGTCCCGATGGCTATCGGGATGCCCTGGGGTTTAATGCCATTTACTGCCATGGGCATTCAACAAAATAAAATTAAAGCGAAAAGGATATGGATTTTGCGGAAATGGACTCACCTATTTCCAAAACTGGAATGCACCCTTACGGGCGGCGGCGTACTGGAACAAAAGCAGGTGCCGAAACGTATGTCCGGTCAACAGCAGGGATGTATACTTTTGTTTTCATCAGGGTTCAAATGTACAAATTAAATTGAAACTGCATAATTTGGCCTTCAGTTTTTGCGATATAATAATTTTTGGCCTTTTAATCTGACAATTTCATAAACTAAGAAACCGAAGACTATGAAATATTCAATAAACAGCAATCCGAGATTTTCTTTAAACTCCGGGTTGGTATAGGCATAATAACTGAGAATGACAACAGCCGACCAAAATAGCGGGAATCGAAAATCCGTATAAATAGTCAGAACAACCAGGAATGCAAGGTACCATGGATGTACGGTGGCCGAGAGAAAGTAATAACATGCAAGTGTCCAGAGCATGGAGGAGAGCAAGACAGCCAGTTTCTGATTCTTTCTGAAAAAAGTGAGGATCAATACCAGTGCGATGATGATATACTGTATTATTTTTCCGTAAGTTTTAATAAGTTCCCAGGGCTTCGCATCAAATTGGATCGCTATTTTCTTTATAGCATTGTAAAGTCCGGCGTTAAATTCAAAGTTTGAGAACCATAGCCCTACGGTATCTGAATAATTCCTAAAGAATTCAGAGGAATAAAATGGCAGCAGAAATACAAGGGTGATTGTTCCGACCAGTGCATAGAACCCCATACTTTTTTTAAGCCCCAGATGCTTATAAAACAGCGGTAAAAATATTAGGGGTACGAGCTTTACGGAAATGGACAGGGCATAGAGCAACGCCGCCCAGGTCCACTTGTGAAGGGAGAGCAGGTACATGGACCAAACAAAGAAAAAAAGCATAACGCCCTCAAAGTGCAGGTTCCCGGTAAGTTCAATTAGTATAAAAGGATTCAGGAAATACCAGAAGATAAGATGGGGAGAGCGATTTAGCTGTTTTAGTAATTTTCTTCCAAAGTAGAAAATACCAATATCGCTCAAAATGATGATCAGCCGCATAACAATGACCGGACCTAAAATACTTTTGCCCCCGAGGGCAGAGGCCAAAGCAAAAATAAGCTGGTTCAATGGCGGATAATTGCTGTAATGCCGGGCACTGAGCTCCCCCATTCCGGTATAGAGCCGTTGGGCATTGGCGATCACACCATCACTCCGTGTAATCAGCTCGGTCGGGAGGTGCAAATAAGGATTCATCCCGTTGAGCACCAATTGCCCGTCCCATATAAAGCGATAAAAATCCTGCGAGAGATTGGGCTGTGCAAGGATAAAAACCAAACGGAAAAGAATCCCGGCGAACAACAGGAATTTGAAATTCCATTTTTCAAATTGTATCAATTTAAAACAGAGAAAAAACAGTGCTGCAAAAAGCGTGATCAGTTTTATAAAATCCGTCCGATCCAGGTCATAGGCGAAATCAAAATAGAAAAGTAAACTTGCCAAAACCATCAGTATTGGCAACCTGTGGAGATTCCAATAAGATATAAGTTGGTTGGGCATCGTTCTTTGAAGTTCGGTTGATACAAGGTATCTGAAAGATAACGGAATTTTTGGAAACAAATATTTGGATTGATGCACCATTTTGCTTAACGGGAAGTTAGCTTTTAGGTAAAGGTCCGAAATATCCCTGAGCGGTACGGTACCCGCCATTTCTTCTTCAAACCACTCCTTCAGAATCCTCAAGGAGGGCATTGGCCGGGCGCCAAATAAAAAGAGCTCCTTTCTTACCCGAGTTAAGGGGTCCTACTCGGAAATCCCGAACCTTTTCCCAAAGGCTGCCCACAATCCAAAATCCTATCTAAAATGGCTGCCGGGAGCGCAGAAAGACAAAAAATCCTTTTTTTTTATTATAGTTCAAAATGATTTTAGAAAATATGGCTAAGCCCTGGCGGTAAGGGACTTAAAAAAGACGAAACCAAATCCCAGGAAAAGCATTACATGGAATGGGAACAGTCCAAAGTCGTTTAGCGGAATGGCACTGTACATTCCAAAAAGAAAATACATCATCAGTCCAAACTCGAGGATCATATTAGGGGACAGTTTTTTGGCCAGGTACTTATTATCTTTCCAGCTATCCGTTATGCTGTTAAGGTTAAATTTCGGGGTCCTTACAAACTCACTTCGTTTGCCCATATGCCCTTCCAGGACCGCAATACTATTGTGCAATGAAAATCCAAGGGCCACCGAGAAAAAGGTAAAGAACAATTTGATATAGTCCACAAACTTGTCAAAGCTGCTTCCCTGTAAGCTTTTATAGGTAAACCAATAGCAGATAAAGAAGATGATGGTACTTATGATAAAGAAATTGGTGACTTGAAAAATCAATCCGAGATGGGCGAATATATTTTTGATGTACAACATGGGAATGCTAAGGATCGCTACGGTAAAAACGCAAAGGAACATGGAGCTGTTCAACAAATGCATTACCCCGTGAAACTTGGTTTTGAAAGAGATATTCTTTGCCGAGATAACATTCAAAACAGATTTCCTGAAATTTTCCGCCCCTCCCTTGTTCCATCGGAACTGTTGAGAACGTGCGGCACTGATGACAACCGGAAGCTCGGCCGGGGTTTCAACATCCTCCAGATACTTAAATTTCCAATTTTTTAACTGGGCCCTGTAGCTGAGATCCAAATCCTCGGTAAGGGTATCGCCTTCCCAGTTCCCGGCATCCAATATGCATTCTTTGCGCCAGATCCCGGCGGTGCCGTTGAAATTTATAAAATGTCCTTTGGCATTCCTTCCCACCTGTTCCAGGGTAAAATGTGCATCAAGTGCAAAGGCCTGAATTCTTGTCAAGGTAGAGTAATCCCTGTTGATGTGTCCCCAACGGGTCTGTACCACTCCTATTTCTTCATCCTTAAAATAAATCACCGTTTTCTTTAGCCAGTCACTGTCGGGCAGAAAATCGGCATCAAAAATGGCGATAAAATCACCCTTTGCTATTTCCAGCCCTTCTTTTAAGGCCCCGGCCTTAAAACCTTCCCTGTTCTCCCTTCGGATATGTGTAATATCCAATCCCTTGTCCTGCAGTACTTTGATCCTTTCGGCTGTATCAAAAACGGAAGTGTCGGTTGAATCGTCCAAAACCTGAATCTCTAATTTGCTCTTCGGATATTCTATTTTAGAAATATTTTCCAACAAACGCTCCATTACGTATTCCTCATTATAAATAGGAAGTTGAATGGTTACAAAGGGAATCTCCCTGGGGTCTAGAAGATTAAATTTAGGAGAAACTTCTATCATTTTTTTGTGCCCCAAATAATTTACCAAAAGATTTAACTGTGCAAGGCTATAGAAGAAAATAAGCACCAGCGCAAGGCTGTAAATTCCGATGATGAGATAAGCGATTATTAGGCCCATTTTATTTAAAAGTATATTTAAATATCCAACCCAGGATTTTTATGCCTGCAAATATACTACCTTTTATCGTTCCAGATACTTTGGATACTCCAATTCTTTTTTTGTAACGCACTGGCACTTCGGTATATGTCAGTTTCTTTTTTAACGCCTTTAGCTGCATTTCTACGGTCCAGCCATAGGTTTTGTCCTCCATCTGCAACTGTAGCAATTTATCGTATTTAATGGCTCTGAACGGGCCAAGGTCCGTATATGTCGCTCCAAAAAACAATTTCATAAGGAAGGTAGCCAGCCAATTCCCAAAAACCTGCTGCGGAGTCATGCTACCGTCTTCTCTTAGTCTCTTAACCCGGGCACCAATTACAAAATCTATGTTTTCTTCTAAAATTGGTCTTACAACCTCCGTGAGTTGTTCCGGATAATCTGAATAGTCTCCGTCAATAAATACGATAATATCCGTTGTGTTGGACTGTTTGGACACGTAATCCATTCCTTTTAAACATGCATAGCCATAGCCTTTCCTGTTCTCCAATAACACGGTGGCCCCGGCCTGCGAGGCTTTCATCTCTGTCTCGTCCGTGGAGTCATTACTTACTACGATTATCTCGGAAACAATGTTGGGTATCTCCCCTATGACCTTGGCAATAGAATCGGCCTCATTGAAAGCGGGAATAATGACTTTTATATTTGCCATTATTTCAGATCGGATAGGTTATTTTCCTTTTTAAAACTCCTCAGGCTATTCCATTCCTTGATCTTCTTGCCCCGGGCGTACTTTTCGGCAGAGGTTAATTTTTCGTCTTTGTACTTTAGACAATACCCGTTTTTTTCGCCCTCACTGAGTTGACATTTGTGGTTGATACTCCCATGAGCGTCATAGAGGATCCACCAACCGGCCATTTTGCCGTTGCTGTAATGACCCTCCTTTTCCGGTCCCCCATCCTTTCTATACATATACCAATAGCTATCCCTTCTGTTATTTTTATAATGGCCCTGTTCGGATAATATCCCGCTGTCGTAATAAAACTTCCAGTACCCGTCTTTGGAAGCGCCGTTTTTCCAGCCTTCAGCCCTTAAAATACCATTCTCATAATACACCCTGTGGTAGGTGGGTTCCGTAGCGGATTTGCCGGAGAGCAATATACTTGATGAGAAAATTAGTAAGAGTATCCGGGAAAGCATACTGCCATTTTTAAATTTTGTTGTTACGGAGGTGAATTTTCATATTAGTCCCGATTAACCAATTCCATCAAATTAACGTCGTTGCCCAACAAAACCTCATTGCCGTCAATGCGGCCTTTCAGCGGCCCGTTTTCCAGCTTTAATACACCACGGGGGCAAACAGCGGAACATATACCGCAACCTACACAACTTGAACGAACAATGTTCTCACCTTTTTGTGCATAAGCCCGTACATCTATGCCCATTTCACAATACGTGGAACAGTTGCCACAGGAGATACACTGTCCTCCGTTGGTAGTTATTCTGAATCTTGAAAACAAACGTTGCTGGAAACCCAGGATTGCGGCCATGGGGCAGCCAAACCTGCACCAGACCCTGCTCCCGAAAATGGGGTAAAAACCAACGCCTATAACACCACTGAAAAGTGCGCCAATTATAAAACCGTAGCTCTGGCGAAGTTGATAGGCATCAAAAAAGAACAACTTATTCGGTTCGCTGAAATAGGTAAAAAGAAGAATGGAAATTACGACCACAAAATAGCCAATAGCCCCATACCTGGCATCTTTGGCAAGTTCCTTGCGTCTAAAAAGCATAACAAGCACAAATACCAGGGTCAGCAAGCCTATTACGAACCATATGAAGAATTCTTTGGAGATGGGGAACTTATCATAATGCTGAACTTCCTGTTTTTCCGCTACTGTAAAATTTTGTCCGTTGGCATTGATGTCGACCAATGTAGCGCTTTTACCACTGTTGATTCTCTCCAGGGCTTCCTGATTTTCTGCTTCGGAAATCACAATATAATCCATGGAGATCTCTTCCGAATTTTCAATAACCGGGGGTTTTGAGGAATTTTTAACGATAAATACCGCTCCTTTCGCCCCGGATTCCTGCGCAGTCAGGATTCTTTCGCTGAGGGGTCCGCCGTTTGTTTCGCTTATAAAAACGACTTTATCCTCTAACCTGCTGTATTTTGTTATGGAAGCAGATTCATTGCCGCGTAAATAAGAAAATACAACCGCTGTGGTCATTACAGTAACAAACACCACAACACTGTGCACTACCCAGCGTTCTACTCTCCAGGCAAAGATTCTTTTATCACTTAAATGCCTGAAGGAGTCGCCGGCTGTTTCCGCAAGACCTCCACATCCACAAACCCAACTGCAATACCAGCGTTTCCCATATTTATAGGTCAGGATCGGGGTGATTACGAAAATGGATAAAATCCCAAAGATCAGCATAATGAGGCCCACATTCCCTGCGCTTAAAAACTCATTGATCTTATACCCGGCAAAAAGGTCGTAATTAAGGGGCCAGACATTTTTCAGATCATAGTATGGCTGATTTAATCTCACCAGTAGTTCGGGAATGGTGAAAGCAAAACTCAATTGAAAGAACATCACGGATAGGGTTCGCAACACTTCATACCTATTGTGCCGGTATTTCAGCATAAATTTGACCCCAAAAGACAGTATGGCCAAAGTATAAAGTGTTCCATAAACAAACCATTGACTGGCGGGATTACCGCTCAGTAATTTGCTCAAAGGGTCGAATAAGGCCACAACCCCCTGGTTATCTCCGTCATTTACCACTCCCAGGTATTGTGGAAACCAATAAAGAACAACATAGAACAAGGTCATGGTGATGCCTAAGATCCATGCCCAAAAGCCACGTGAGGATAATGATTTAAAATATACCCCGTTATTTTTGATGCCCTCGTGTTCCTGGAGATACGCCGCTCTGGCGAACCAGATGGCCCCCACGGCAATAGAGACAAGCGAAATACCAAGCCAAAGGGCCTTATTCGGAAAATTTACATTGAATAATGCGATAAATAATATGGCTAACCCAACTAAACCGATAACAGTTGCAATTTTTTGCTGTGTATTTATGGTCTTCGGCGGCTGGCCTGTAAGCGACATGTCTCTTTGTATGGTACCCATATTATTAAGCGATTATATTTTGTTGATCGTATTCATTAAAGATCTCCTTTTCGTACCTATTGTAAAACTCCGGATCAAAATTGGCCAGGGCCAGGTTCTGTATAACAAAGTCCATTTCGCGGCCCTCGGTAAGCCATTGATCAATAATCTGGTGGCGTAAACGGATACCGAAGGTATTAATGCCCAGGAATTTACCGCTTTCTTTGTCATAAGCTACCGTGATACATTTATCATCATCTTCGTGCAGCCAATGAAAATGAACCTCAAAGTCCTTTCTCCTTTCCTCCGGGAACACCCATCCATAGGTCTGGTATTCAATATCAAAAAATTTAGCGCTATTGAACCAATGTCCGGGGTTATATTCCAAAGTATTGCCGCAGATGGTCTGCGCAAGCGCTTCTCCCATCATTCTGCCGGTGTACCACACCGCTTCTACCGGAGCCCTGTTGCCAATAGGCTCTCTTTGCTGAGCGCAATCCCCTATGGCATACACGTCATTTATACTGGTTTCCAATTTTCTGTTTACAAGGACCCCTCTATCCGTTTCTATTCCGCTGTCCTTCAGAAAAGCAATGTTGGGCTTTACCCCGGTTGTAATTCCTACCAGATTGCACTCAATCTCTTCCTGCCCTTCCTTGGTGACAATGGCACGGACGTTCCCGTTTTTATCTCCAAGAATTTTATCGAGGTTGGTTTCATGCAACAGGGTTACCCCATGGGATTGAATGTGGCGCGATATCATTTTAGCTTCCCCCATAGGCAGTACATTGGTCCAGAATGCAGCCTCCCGTACCAGAAAGGTCACTTCAATATCCCGGGTACGCAACATCTCTGCGAGTTCTACCCCTATCAATCCACCGCCCACAATAACCGCCTTCGGGCAAACCTCTTTATTCGGAGCGCTTTTTTCGAGTGTTTCCAGGTCCTGTTTGGAAACCAGCCCCTGCACCCCGTTCAGATCCAGTCCATCCCAGCCAAAGGTATTGGTAACGGAACCGGTGGCAATAATTAGTTTGTCGTATGAAATTATTTGATCAGTATCTAAATGCAGTTCTTTTTTCCCGGTATCTATGCGCGTCACCATTGCTTTTACCAATTCAAATCGGTTTTTATTCCAGAACCAATCTTCATACGGCTTAATATGTTCGAACTTCATGTGGCCCATATAAACGTACATGAGTGCCGTACGCGAGAAAAAATGTTCGGTTTCCGAAGATATAATGGTAATTCTCTTGTCCGAAAGTTTTCGTATATGCCTGGCGGCAGTTACACCGGCTATTCCATTTCCTATAATGACAATGTGTTCCATAAAATTTTAATCTAATAATTCCCCGATTTTTACGTCTGGGATAGTCGCCAGCCAGAGGCAGGTAAACTTTCAAGAAATTTTTTAATCGTTGTTCTGAATTCTGTCGCAGTTAAAGGTAAAAACTTAATCTGTACAATAAGAAGTGATTTAAACTTTTACAAATTGGCTAAAAAATTGCCGTTTTGCGTCCATATTTTGTCTTTTTCTTGCTCCGTAGCCCTGCCATGCAGCTCAAAAAAAGCCTTCACCTGGGCACAAAACCATCAATCTTCGCTTCAATCCAAAAAGTTTAAATCACTTATAATTTATATTCGTTACAAATCTGTGATACTTATAGGTGTTCTTTGAAATGTTAAGCTATTGATTTCTATAATCTTAAATAAATCATAAATCTTTTTGTCGTCTGTAGGGTTGCTAAGATCCTATCGACCTAACACCTGGTTCTACGCTAACAAAATGCGAATTATGAAGAAAGCATTATTATTCCTGAAAATTTTAGTTTTAGTATTTGCCCCATTTACATATGGGCAGGATAATTCTGGGTTCTTTGCTAAGGCAGATACCTTTTTTAAGACCTATGTAAGGCAGGGCAGAGTTGCCTACAAGGATATAAAATCCGATCCTGTAACTCTCAATGAACTGGTGACCATGGCGGAAACGATTTCTGTTTCCGAAGAAAATACTTCGGAATATCAGGCATTTTGGATCAACGGTTACAACCTTCTTGTAATTAAAGGCATTGTAGATAACTATCCCATAAAATCGCCACTTGAGGTCGCAGGCTTTTTTGATAAAACGGAGCGTAAGATAGGGGGAACCAGCATTACCCTTAACACTCTTGAAAATAAGTTGTTGCGTGGCAAATTTCCCAAGGAACCCCGTTTCCATTTTGTTCTGGTATGTGCAGGACTGAGTTGTCCGCCTATTATTAACCAGGCTTATTTGCCCTCTACCCTGGATGCACAATTGGAAGAGCAGACCAAAAAGGCGTTGAATGATCCGAATTTCATCCGAATCGATAAAAATAAAGTGAAAGTTTCACAAATTTTTGAGTGGTACAAGGGTGATTTTACCGGGGATGATGGGGATCTAAAGGATTTTATCAATCTATACAGAACCGATAAACTTCCGGAAGATTCGAAGATCTCGTACTATCCATATGATTGGACATTGAATGAAGTTTTATAAATATAACATAGGTGCTAATCGACTAAACCGTAAAAATGAAATCAGCTGTTAAAATCATACTAGTCCTATTAGGATCGGCCACAGGCTTTTCACAGGTTAGTACCGATCAAAAAGGAACGAAGGACACAATACCACAAACAAGTAATATTCAACAATACACACCCTCCAAATTAATAGGTAAAGGACAGTGGGACCTTAAATGGTTCAATAATTTATACACCCAAACAGAGAGTACTTTTTCGGATGGCAAAGAGCCCAGGCAGACCTTTTTCACGTCTACCCTGGAAACCTATACCGGAGTAAGTGACAAAAACAGATGGAATGTGGGGGCTATTTTGGAATTCCGGTCCAATGTCGTTAATGGACGAAAGACCCTGGATGTATTTAAGTTTGACGGCGAGGAAGGGACTGCCCGGTCCGGATTAACTTCCATTGCGCCTTCGGTGAAATTTGTGCCTTTCGCCACAATTAGCAATTTTTCCATTCAAAGTTCCTTTTTTATTCCACTGGTCGATAATGAAACGGAGAATAATGTATTTCTGGACCAAAAAGGATTTATATGGCAGAACCGCTTTTTCTATGACCATACATTTCCGGGGAATAAATGGCAATTATTTACCGAGTTGAACAGTGAGTTAAGTTTTGGGGATAAGGCGGAAAGTTTTGCCAATAATAGTCTTAACCTAACTCCGGGCGTTTTTCTGAGCTACTTTCCGAGTTCCGGATTTACTGTCCTGGTTCTTGCCCAGCACTCACAACGTTTGGATCTTGGAGGGGGTTTTGCCCAGGATTTTACCGCTTTGGGAGGTGGGGCCAAATATCAGCTTACGGATGCACTTAATCTGGAGGCATTGTACACCAATTTTGCAAGGGGAAGCAATACCGGTCTCGGCGAAACATTTAACATTGGCCTGAGGGCTATTTTTTAAGTTGATTTAGAAAGGGGAACTTCCCATTGCTTTGTAGGGGACAATTAAAATGCAATAGGGCAATATTGCTGTCAATTTAACACCGATGGTTTTGATTGATATTCACCGCTAAACTTTTCTTTTTTTGAATCACTTCTTTGTTAAAAGACGTATTTTTGAAGCCTTAATCGGCTCTATATGCAACTTCCGCGACTTCTTTTTCTGTGTTTACTACAATTCTCATGCAGCAGTCAGATCCCGGAAAAGATCAAAGGTGTGAGTTTTGTTGCCTCAAGGAACGAAGCGGCCCAGGAACATGTGGAGGAGGTGTCAAAAGTACATGCCAATTACGCCTCCGTTATGCCTTTTGGCTTTATCAGGGATATCAATTCCCCCGAGATTATTTATGATACCGACAGACAGTGGTTTGGCGAAACCAGAAAAGGAGCCAGGCAATACATTGAATTACTGCACCGGAATAATATCAAAGTGATGGTAAAGCCACACATATGGCTCTGGAAGGGCGAATTTACCGGAAAACTGAAAATGCCCACCGAAGAAGATTGGAAAACCCTTGAAGCTTCCTATGATTCCTTTATTCTCAACTACGCCGAATTGGCGGCTGAAACCGATACGGAGGTTTTGTGCATCGGAACAGAGTTGGAACAATTTGTCACGAACCGGCCCGAATATTGGGACAGTCTGATAGAAAAGATCAGGCGGGTGTACAAGGGCAAGCTTACCTATGCCGCCAATTGGGACGAATATACGAGAGTTCCCTTTTGGGAGGATCTGGATTATATAGGCATTGATGCCTACTTCCCGCTGTCCGAAGAAAAAACCCCTACCGTAGATCAACTAAAACTGGCCTGGGAGCCCTGGAAGATCAAAATTGCCGCCCTTTCAAAGCAAATTGGCAAACCGGTGCTTTTTACTGAATTCGGTTACCGGAGTATGGACTATACAGCTAAGAAGCCATGGTTGGTGGACAAAAATGAGGAAAAAGTAAATTTAGGCGGGCAGGTAAACGCCAAAATGGCCATTTTTGAGGTGTTCTGGGGAGAGGACTGGTTTGCGGGAGGGTTCGTCTGGAAATGGTTCCTTGACCATAAAGGCGTAGGTGGCGCCAATGACAACAGGTTTACACCTCAGAACAAACCGGCTCAAAAAGTTATTGAAGATTTCTATAAAATGCATTAAAATCATCTTACCGCTGTTCACCCTCACTTTAATAAATTGGAGCTGTGAACTTTCTGCAAGGTATATATACTATCTTTTGGGCGTAATTACCGATGATGTTCAAAAGTGTACTTCCTTTTATGTTGCTTCTTTTTCTTGCCAACGGGTATTCCCAGGAAAAGACCATTGCAGATGTAAAGGTCAAAGGCACCAAAAGGATCAATGCTTCCTTTTTAAAAAGATACCTGTTGCTAAAGACGGGAATGGATGTTGATTCCACTATTATGGATGCGGATATCAAACGTCTGAAGCAATTACCGTCGGTATCCCATGCCTATTTTCAGGTATTTTCCACCGATGATGGCAGGTATACTATTTATTACCACATTGAAGAAAATTTTACGTTCATACCTTACGCCAATGTATACACCTCCACAAATGACGAGTTCGCTTTCAGGATTGGCTTGCAGGAGTTTAATTTCTTAGGCAGGAATATTACCCTGGGCGGATTCTACCAGTACGACGTTTTTAATTCCTATGGCATTGGTCTTAGGGCACCTTATCTCTTTGGTAACCGATTTGGGCTTGCCCTAAATTATCATGACATTACCACTCAGGAACCGGTCTTTTTTGAGGATAACACGGCAGACTACAAATACAACAACAACGGATATGAAGTTCTCGGATTGTATGAAATCAATCTGAAGAATGGGATAGAATTGGGGGGAAGTCTGTTCACCGAAGACTATCAGTATCTTTTCGGAGCCACGAGCACGGATGTTCCACAGGATCTGAAAGTGAAAAAGCACTTGCTGAAATTCCTCTATAATTATAATAACATTACATATTATTATCAGTACTTATCCGGGTTTCGCAGTACGCTGAATTTCCAGTATGTGGGTAGCTCGGATACCAGTCTGCCGGAATTTTTGATCGGGTTTAACGATTTTGCATGGTTTAGGAGAATCGGGGAAAAGGGTAATTGGGCCAGTCGGTTACGCATCGGTTTGGCAAGCAATGTGGATACACCCTTTGCCCCGTTTACCGTAGATAATAATCTGAATATCCGCGGAGTGGGTAACGCCATTGACAGGGGTACGGGCGCCATAGTGCTCAATACGGAATACAGACATACTTTGGTGGACAGGGATTGGTTCGTATTTCAGGGCAATGTTTTTGTCGATGGGGGCTCGTGGCGGAATCCGGGTGGGGATCTCAGCGATTTCGGTGATAATCAGAATATCCGGGTATATCCGGGAGTGGGGCTTCGCTTTATCCATAAGAGGATTTTCAATGCTATTTTTAGGATCGATTATGGCTTTGGGATTACAAAAGGTGCCTCAAGGGGGATCGTTTTTGGAATTGGGCAGTACTTTTAATCAATAGAATTCCTCGAGGCTCTGCCTCGGGGTAGCGTGCTGATATGTATTTTTGTGATTATGAGTGATCATATTCACAAGCGCCATAACAAGAGCTTGTTGCTCTATCATTTTGTTTGTCCCATCAAATATAGG